>RAYB01000001.1 GCA_003669055.1 bacterium 1XD21-70 | reverse complement strand
TCGCGATGAGTATTGCTGCTTTAAAAAAGAACCTCTGCTGTGCTGCTGCATAACAGGGGTTCTTTGACAGTCTGGGGGCGCCCAAAGCCGTAAGCGGCTTTGGGCGCCCCGTTATAGCCTCGCTTCTTGCGCTTTCTCTGGCAAATCATCGGCTAAATGCCATCATCGCTGAGAAAGGAAGCCAGCTGTGATTCCCATATGGTTTCTTCTATTGCCTGTATGCATTCTTCCGTGTGTTTTGCGATATCTTCGCCCCAGAAATGGATAACCGTATATCCGAGGAAGAGGAGTTTTTTATCATTTTCCCAGTCACGCGCGCGGTTTCGTTCGATTTTTTTGATCCAGTAGCCGGGATTGTTCCCCTTTTCTAACCGCAATTTTAAGATTTCCCAATTTTTCCCGTGGAAAAATTCACTGTCGCAAAAGATGGCAATTTTATATTTGGTCAGGACGATATCCGGGGAGCCGGGGAGTGCCTTGAAATTTTTCCGGTAGCGGTAGCCTTTTTGCCATAATGCCCTGCGCAGCAGCAATTCTATGGAAGTATCTTTGCTGCGGATTTTGCTCATGTTTTTGGATACTACGGCTGGATTACGAGGCATTTTCGGAGGTTCTCCTTTGGGATATTGGATTACCCTTATTTTATCAAAATAAATAAGGCAAGACAACCAGAAAAGGCAAAGGAATGAAAAAATATTGCATGGTAGACAAAAGGGAAAATGAACCTTATAATATAGTAAGAATAATAATAGTTATCAGGAGGCATGGATTTTTATGGAAACCATAGTGTGGGACGAAAAGTTTAATATTGGAGTGGAAGTGGTAGACAAAGCTCATGAAAAGCTTTTCAGAATCTTCAAGAAGTTGATGGAGGGTTCCCCGGAAGAAAAGAATGGCCGGCATACATACAAGGAGGGGATTAAGTACTTAGAGACTTATGCCATGTCCCATTTTTCGGAGGAGGAAGCGTATATGCGTTCTATCCGATATAATGGATATGCGCAGCACAAACGGCTCCATGACAATTTCCGGGATAAGACGCTGGTTTCCCTTAAAAGGGATCTGGAACTGTCCAATTATTCGGAAACAGCTGTCCAGCGTTTTGTTGGGATCGTGAGCAACTGGGTAGCCGAACACATTATGAGGGAAGACCAGGCAATCGTGGGGAAGGCCGGAAACCGGAGGAATTATGATATTTCTGCGCAGATACCGCTCATATCCAAGATTGTAAACCGGACTATGCTGGAGGTGTTCCAGGTGGAGGCAAATCTGGCCAGTGCGAATTATAAAGGGCAGAATATCGGGGAGGGCTACTACTGCCACCGCTACTATGATACCGAGAGCGGGCTTCGGGTACAATTCCTTTTGGGGGTGGAGGAGCCGCTGCTGCTGCGGGGGGTCAGCCTGTTAAAGGGGATGCAGACGGCCAGGAAGGAGGATATAACCGAGGAACTCGTGCTGCAGATTTTTGAACAGCTTCTCCAAAATGTCAGTAAGCTGTTCCGCGTCGAGACAGAACATGAGTTTGGAAAGGAGAACTTGCTGGCCCGGGAAGGCTTCCGGACAAATTTCATGAAAGGATATCCATGCAGCCTGCTGTTCAATACCAAGTCGGGATATTTTATTTTCAGCTACCGCAGCAGGCGGGTAAAAAAGCAGAGGGCAGAATCCGCACAAGCATGAACGGGGATGGAAACATCGTGCAGGAGGCAGCAGTAAGGGATGAAGAGGGAAACCGGAAAAAATAAAAGAGCTGTATATGTAAAAGAAAGCATAGGGGTTTGTATTGCGATTGCAGTGCTGTTCATGGTGGTGTTTTTTTCCACCTGGTGGTTGTTAAAAAGTTCACAGAAGACGACGGAGAGCGCGGTTTATAATGTCAGTAAATTGTATTTGGAGGAATTGACTACGCATAAAGTCAACCAGTTTACCAGTACCTTGGAGAGCCAGATCCAACAACTTTTTGTGACAACGCAAGCACTCAGGAAGTCCGGCTTAGACGATACAGAGACGCTGCAAAATGCCGTCGGGCAGATGCAGCTGAGCAATGGTTTTGATTTTTTTGCCATGGTCGATGAAAAAGGGGTTGTATATACAAAGGATTCTTCTTTCCCCGGCGGTTCTGCGTTTGCCTTTTTGAGCCGGGATTTTACAAAGCCGTATATATCCTTTGGCCAGGATGAAAGCGGCAATAGCCTGGTGCTGGTTACGGTTCCGGTAGAAAACTGGCCGCTTAAAGGCTGCAGCCTGGTTGCGGCGACAATCGGGATAGATACAGAAAATATTGCCAAGAACCTGTCCTTAAGAAGCAAAGAAAACCATTCCTTCTGCAATATTATCACACCGGACGGCGGATATGTCGTCCGTACCCCGCACATGCATTTGAGGGAAAACACCAATCTTTTTACTGCTTTGAAACAGGATGCACATTTTCAAAAAGGGACATCCCTCAACCAGTGGCAGGAGGATGTGAATGCCAGGAAAGCCGGCATGGCAGTCTATGAACTGCAAGAACTGGTCCATTATACATATTATATGCCTGTTGAGGGGACGGACTGGCTGATCACGACGACCCTCCATTATGACCTGATCAGCGGAAATGTGGATGTAATCCGCTCTACCTTGGCCAGGAATAGCGTGATCCAGCTCTTCTTGGTCCTTCTGGTTCTGCTGGCGCTGTTTCTTGTCTTTGTTTTTATGCATAAGAGGAACGACAGCCTGTGGTTTGAGAAAATGAAGGCGGAGGAGAGCAGCAAGGCAAAGAGCGTATTTTTGTCGAATATGTCGCATGATATCCGCACGCCGATGAATGCCATTATCGGATTTTCCAATTTGGCAATCAAGAATGTGGAGGATACGGATAAAACCAGGGATTACCTGGCAAAGATCCTGGCTTCCGGAAACCATCTGCTGGCATTGATTAACGATGTGCTGGAGATGAGCCGGATTGAAAGCGGGAAGATCCATCTGGAAGAAACAGAGTGCAACCTTTCTGAGATGCTTTGTGATTTGAACAGCATCATCCTTGGCCAGGCTCAGGCAAAGCACCAGAAGCTTTCCATGGATGCCACGGCTATAGCGGATCAGAATGTGTATTGTGATAAGCTGCGGATGAACCAGGTAATGCTCAACCTTTTGGGGAATGCCGTCAAATTCACCCCGGAGGGCGGGGAGATATCCGTGCTGGCCGAACAGGCAGGGGCAGCACCTGCAGGCTATGGCTCCTATGTCATACGGGTGAAGGACAACGGCATTGGCATGGCGCCGGAATTTGCTGCCAAGGTATTCATGCCGTTTGAGCGGGAGAGGACATCTACGGTCAGCGGCATCCAGGGGACCGGGCTGGGGATGTCCATCACCAAAAGCATTATAGATAAGATGGGCGGTACCATAGAGGTGCTGACGGCGCCGGGGCAGGGGTCGGAATTTGTCATCAGGATCCGTTTCCGGCTGCAGGAAAAGCAAACCGGGCCTGCCCGTTTGGTTCCGGAAGAGGAACATTCGGAGGATGGCTTTGATTTTACCGGCAGGAGGATCTTGCTGGCAGAGGATAATGAACTGAACCGGGAAATTGCCTTTGAAGTGCTGGAAGAGGCTGGATTTGAGGTGGAGGAGGCCGGCGACGGTTCCATAGCCGTCGAAAAACTCAGCAGTTCACAGCCAGGATATTATGACGTGGTGCTGATGGATATCCAGATGCCGATAATGGACGGATATGAAGCCACGCGTGCGATCCGTTCCCTGGCTGACCCCAAACTGGCAGCAGTCCCGATCATTGCCATGACAGCCAATGCTTTTGAGGAGGACCGGAAGGCGGCACTGGAAAGCGGCATGAACGGGCATTTGGCAAAACCGCTGGAATTAGATAAGCTGTTTGCGGTTTTGGAAGAGACGATCCGTGGGCGCCAGTGAGGGCAAGGGCAGACGGAGGAAAGATTTTTATGGAAAATATGGACAACATCAGCTATAATGGGGATACTATTATGTCTTAAAGACTTAGACAAGAAGGAGGAAAAGAGATGACGGCAGCCTATGAGCGTCTGAAAAATTGCTATAACAGTATCCAGGATAAAGTCAGCGTCCGGCCGAAGGTGGCATTGGTGCTGGGTTCCGGGCTGGGGGATTATGCGGACGGGATCCGGATCGTATCCACACTGGACTATCATGAGATAAAGGGTTTCCCGGTCTCGACCGTCAGTGGGCACAAAGGGAGGTTTGTGTTCGGGTATGTGCAGGATGTGCCGGTGGTGATTATGCAGGGGCGCGTCCATTATTATGAAGGCTATTCCATGGAGGATGTGGTGCTGCCTATCCGGCTGATGAAGCTGATGGGGGCAGAGATCCTGTTTCTGACCAATGCGGCGGGCGGGGTGAACTACAACTTCCATGCAGGGGATTTTATGATGATCACGGATCAGATTTCAGATTTTGTGCCGTCGCCGCTGATCGGGCCGAACATTGAGGAACTGGGGGAGCGCTTCCCGGACATGAGCCATATCTATGACCCGGATCTTAGCCAGATGCTGCGGGAGGTTTCCCATGACTTAGGGATTGCCCTCCAGGAGGGAACCTATCTGCAATTGACGGGGCCGAATTTTGAATCGCCCCACGAGGTGCGCATGTGCCGCATATTGGGTGCCGATGCGGTAGGGATGAGCACGGCGTGTGAGGCCGTGGCCGCAAACCATATGAAAATGAGGATCTGCGGCATTTCCTGCATCTCCAATCTGGGGTGTGGGATGACGGAGCAGCCGCTGAGCCATTCCGAGGTAAAGGAAACGGCAGACCAGGTGGCGCCCAGGTTTAAAAAGCTGATCACGGAAGCGATTGTCCGGATGGCGTAAGAAGGAAAAGAGAGGAAGAAACCAATGAACCAGAGAGAGACATTTCGTTCCCGGATGGGATTTCTGCTGCTGTCTGCCGGATGTGCGATCGGGATTGGCAATGTGTGGAGGTTCCCCTATGTAGTGGGGCAGAACGGCGGCGGGGTATTCGTGCTGTTTTACCTTTTGTTCCTGGCAATTATGGGGGTGCCGGTGCTTTCCATGGAGTTTGCCGTCGGGCGTGCAAGCAGGAAAAGCCCGGTCAAGGCCTACCAGGCATTGGAGAAGCCCGGGAGCAAATGGCATCTGCACGGCTATGCGGCCATGGCCGGCAACTATATGCTGATGATGTTCTATACAACGGTGGCCGGATGGATGGTCTACTATTTTTACAGTTTCTTAATCGGAAGGTTTTCTAAAATGCCATCGGAGGAGGTGGCCGGTGTCTTCGGGGAGATGCTGGCTTCACCTGCCATCAATGTGTTTTGGATGGTGGCTGTGGTGGTGATAGGGATCCTTATCTGCTCTATGGGGCTGCAAAAAGGGGTGGAGCGGATCACCAAAGTGATGATGATCGGCCTGCTTTCCCTGATGATTGTGATGGCAGTCCGCGGATTGACCTTAGACGGCGGTATGGAGGGACTGGCCTTTTACCTTAAGCCGGACTTTGGGAAGATGGCAGAGGTTGGGGTCGGCAATGTGATCGTGGCGGCCATGAACCAGTCCTTTTTCACACTGAGCTTGGGGATCGGGGCGATGGCAATCTTTGGCAGCTATCTGGAGAAGGAAAATACGCTTTTGGGGGAGGCCGTCAATGTGGCCGTATTGGATACCTTTGTGGCGATCACAGCGGGGCTGATCATTTTCCCGGCCTGTTTTGCCTTTGGCGTGAACCCGGACAGCGGCCCTAGCCTGATCTTTATCACCCTGCCGAACGTATTTGTGTCTATGCCCGGAGGTCGGGTATGGGGGAGCCTGTTTTTCCTGTTTATGTCCTTTGCGGCATTTTCCACGGTTATCGCCGTATTTGAGAATATCATAGCCTGCGGCATGGAACTGTTCCATATAGAACGGAAACGTGCTGCTATGATTAATTTAGCGGCTCTTATCCTCCTGTCGCTGCCCTGTGCTTTAGGTTACAACGTGTTTAGTGCCTTTGAGCCGATGGGGGCAGGGTCGTCGGTGCTTGACCTGGAAGATTTCATCGTCAGCAACCTCCTTCTCCCGCTGGGCTCCTTAGTCTATCTGCTGTTTAGCACCTGGGAATTTGGCTGGGGGATGGAAAACTACCGCCGGGAGGCCAACGAGGGCCATGGGCTCTTGGTGCCTGCATGGATCTGCGGCTACTTAAAGTACATCCTGCCGCTGATGATCCTTGCGCTGTTTTTACAAGGGATCCTATAACTGCTATAATTATATTCTGTATGCGCCAAGACCGGGTCCGGCCTGAATCAGCAGGCCGGACCCGGTCTTGGCGCGCATGGGGGTGTTTTCCTGTTTTGCGCCTAAACTTCCCTGGCTATTTTCGCAAGTTTTTCAAGAAAACCTCTTGACAAAACCAATACAGTAAAGTATATTATTCACAGAGTGTTAGCACTCTTTGGTGACGAGTGCTAACAAGCAGAGAAACGGAGGCCGCCATGGAATTGGATGATCGGAAGGTCACGATTTTAAAAGCCATAATCAAGACATATCTGGAGACCGGGGAGCCGGTAGGGTCCCGCACGATTTCCAAGTATACGGATTTGCAGCTGAGTTCCGCGACTATCCGCAATGAGATGTCAGACTTAGAGGAGATGGGTTATATTATCCAGCCCCATACCTCGGCAGGGCGGATCCCCTCAGATAAGGGATACCGTTTTTATGTAGACCAGATCATGCAGGAGAAGGAGCAGGAGGTGACAGAGGTCAAGGCGCTGATGATCAAGCGTGTTGACCGGGTGGAACTGATTTTGAAAAAACTGGCTCAGCTTCTGGCGAATAATACGAACTATGCCGCCATGATCAGCGGCCCCCAGTACCACCACAATAAACTCAAATTCATCCAGCTTTCCCAGATGGATCCGCATAAGCTTCTGGTGGTTACCGTGGTGGAAGGGAACCTCATCCGCAATAAGGTTGTCTATGTGCAGGAGGAGATCAGCCAGGATGAGCTTCTGAACCTGAACATTATGCTGAACAGCAGCTTAAACGGCCTCACGATCGAGGAGATCAACCTCGGGGTCATCAGCCGTTTAAAGGAACAGGCCGGTGTCCACAGCCAGGTAGTGGACCTGGTACTTGGCGAGGTAGCGGCCGTGATCCAGGCAGACGAGGAAGACCTGCAGATTTATACCAGCGGCGCGACGAATATATTCAAATACCCGGAACTGAGCGATGGGAAAAAAGCCAGCCAGCTGATCAGTACTTTAGAGCAGAAGGAGATGCTGCAGGAACTGATTACCGATGTGAACCGCACGGAGGAGGATAACGGCATCCAGGTATATATCGGCGAGGAGACCCCGCTCCAGGCCATGAAGGACTGCAGTGTCGTGACGGCAAATTACGAATTGGGAGAGGGGATACGCGGGACAATCGGGATTATCGGCCCGAAAAGGATGGATTATGAAAAGGTACTTGGTACCTTAAGGCATTTGATGAGGCAGCTGGATGCCACGTTTAAACAGGATGCAAACACTGAGGAAGGATGACGGACATGGGTAAAGATAAGGATACAGAAAAAAGAGAGGCTCCGGGCGGCCAGGAGATGGCTGCGGATGCCGGGAAGGAAAACGCAGCAGCCAAACCGGCAGGGGAAGATCCCAAACCACAGGAAGAGGGGAGCGAAAAGTCGCCGGATAACGAAGCCCCCAAAAAGCCTGAGGGGGACGGCGATGCCGGGCAAAACACGAAGGCAGAGAAAAAAGATCCCAGGGACATCCGGCTTGAGGAGATGCAGGACCGCCTGATGCGCCAGATGGCAGAGTTCGACAATTTCCGCAAGCGGACAGAAAAAGAAAAGTCTGCTATGTATGAAGTAGGGGCACGGGAGATGGTTGAGAAAATCCTGCCGGTGCTGGATAATTTCGAGCGCGCCCTGGCCGCCGTGCCGGAGGGGGAGAAGGGCGGATCCTTCGCCGAAGGCGTGGAGATGATTTACAAACAGTTCATCAAGGCATTGGAAGATGCCGGGGTTGAGGCGATTGAGGCAGTGGGCCGGCAGTTTGACCCGGATGTGCACAACGCAGTGATGCATATTGACGATGAGGCGTACGGGGAGAATGAGATTTCCCAGGAACTTCAGAAGGGGTATAAATACCGCGGCACCGTGGTAAGGTACAGCATGGTGCAGGTAGCGAACTGATACCGCAGTGCAGGGGGCGTCAACAGACAAAGGATTCACAACTAAATTTGTAATATTTCAGGAGGAAAAAGCTATGAGCAAGATTATTGGTATTGATTTAGGCACCACCAACAGCTGTGTGGCTGTTATGGAAGGCGGTAAGCCGGTGGTTATCCCGAACCAGGAGGGTTCCCGGACGACCCCGTCGGTAGTGGCATTTACCAAGACAGGAGAGCGCCTGGTAGGGGAACCGGCCAAGCGCCAGGCAGTGACCAACGCCGACCGCACGATCGCATCCATCAAGCGCCATATGGGCAGCGACTACAAGGTAAGCATCGACGGCAAGAGTTATACTCCCCAGGAGATTTCTGCGATGATCCTGCAGAAGCTGAAAGCAGATGCCGAGGCCTACTTGGGCGAGAAGGTCAGCGAGGCGGTGATTACCGTACCGGCATATTTCAATGACGCCCAGCGCCAGGCAACCAAGGATGCAGGCAAGATTGCAGGCCTTGAGGTGAAGCGTATCATCAATGAGCCGACGGCGGCAGCGCTGGCTTACGGCCTGGACAACGAGAAAGAGCAGAAGATCATGGTATACGACCTGGGCGGCGGTACCTTTGACGTGTCCCTGATCGAGATCGGTGACGGCGTGATTGAGGTTCTTTCCACGAACGGCGATACCCGTTTGGGCGGCGATGATTTTGATAACCGTATCAGCCAGTGGCTGGTAGAAGAATTTAAGAAGGCAGAAGGCGTGGATCTGTCCGGCGACAAGATGGCTATGCAGAGACTGAAGGAGGCGGCGGAGAAGGCGAAAAAGGAACTGTCTACTGCCACTACCACCAATATTAACCTGCCTTTCATCACTGCCAATGCAGAGGGGCCTAAGCATCTGGATATGAACCTCAGCCGGGCGAAGTTTGACGAACTGACCCATGACCTGATTGAACGCACCGGGGTTCCGGTACAGAATGCGCTGAGGGACGGCGGCGTGACCACCTCGGAACTGGGCAAGGTGCTGTTGGTGGGCGGTTCCACCCGTATGATTGCTTCCCAGGATAAAGTGAAGCAGATGACCGGCAAGGAGCCGAGCAAATCCTTGAACCCGGATGAGTGCGTGGCTATCGGCGCGGCGATTCAGGGCGGTAAGCTGGCAGGAGATGCCGGTGCAGGGGATATCCTGCTGCTGGATGTGACTCCTCTGTCTTTGTCCATCGAGACACAGGGAGGGATTGCCACCAGGCTGATTGAGAGGAATACTACCATCCCGGCGAAGAAGAGCCAGATTTTCTCTACCGCAGCAGACAACCAGACTGCCGTGGATATCCATGTGGTGCAGGGAGAACGTGAGTTCGCCCGTGACAACAAGACACTCGGGCAATTCCGCCTGGACGGGATCCCGCCGGCAAGAAGAGGGGTTCCGCAGATCGAGGTTACCTTTGATATCGATGCCAACGGTATCGTGAACGTGTCGGCCAAGGATATCGGTACCGGCAGGGAACAGCATATCACCATTACTTCCGGGTCCAACATGTCGGATTCCGATATTGAGAAGGCCGTGAGGGAGGCTGCCGAGTTTGAGGCTCAGGATAAGAAGAAGAAAGAGGGCATTGATGCCAGGAACGATGCCGACGCCATGGTATTCCAGACCGAGAAGGCCTTAGAAGAGGTGGGCGACAAGTTAGATGCCAATGATAAGGCAGCCGTGGAGGCAGAACTGAATGCGCTGAAGGAGGCAATCAACCGTGCTCCGGCCGACCAGATGACAGATGCCCAGGTAGAAGACATCAAGGCAGGCAAGGAGAAGCTGATGAACAGTGCACAGGCATTGTTTGCCAAGATGTATGAGTCAGCCCAGGCTGCCGGTGCCCAGGGGGCAGGCCCGGACATGGGTGGTGCAGGAAGTGATTCCGGCTCCGCAGGCGATGATGTAATTGACGGAGATTTTAAAGAGGTATAAAGAATGAGGTGCCTGCCGGTCCGCGGCGCCTGCCTTTAAAGCCCTTTTCTGGAATTGGGCAGGATAGGGGCAGTGCAGAGGCCGCAGGCAATGGCAAAAAGGATAATGAGAAAGGGCTGGCGCAGTCGAGGAGGGTTCCGGTAGGAGGGCTTTCCAAAATTGCGACAGCCGTTTCGGTGTATAAATGTGCAGAGTGTGCACCAGATGGAGGAGACCATGGCAGACAGCAAGAGAGATTATTATGAGGTCTTGGGCGTTCCCAAGAACGCGGACGAGGCGGCTCTGAAAAAGGCATACCGCGCCCTTGCCAAGAAATATCACCCGGACAGCAATCCGGGGGATGCAGAGGCGGAAAGGAAGTTTAAGGAGGCGTCAGAGGCTTACAGTGTGCTGAGCGACCCTGACAAGCGCCGCCAGTATGACCAGTTTGGCCATGCGGCCTTTGACGGGGCAGCCGGGGGCGGCGGATTTGGCGGCTTTGACTTTACCGGGGATATGGGAGACATATTCGGAGATATATTCGGGGACATTTTCGGGGGCGGCAGGAGCCGCAGCAGCCAGTATAACGGCCCCATGCGGGGAGCCAATGTGAGGACGGCCATCCGCATTACTTTTGAGGAGGCGGTTTTTGGCTGCGAGAAGGAGATCGAGATTAATTTTAAGGAGGAGTGCGCCAAGTGCCGCGGCACCGGGGCGAAACCCGGCACTTCCCCGGAGACCTGCCCGAAGTGTAACGGCAAGGGCAAGATCATGTATACCCAGCAGTCTTTCTTCGGCCAGGTGCAGAACGTCCAGACCTGCCCGGAGTGCGGCGGCAAGGGGAAGGTGATCCGGGAGAAGTGCCCGGATTGCTATGGGACCGGCTATGTGACCCGGAAGAAGAAATTCAAGGTGACAATCCCCGGCGGCATTGACAATGGGCAGAGCGTGCGCTGTGCCGGGGGCGGCGAGCCGGGAGTGAACGGCGGCGAGAGGGGAGACCTCTTAGTGGAGGCCGTGGTGTCCCAGCATCCGGTATTTAAGCGCCAGGATACCAGCATTTATTCGACGGTTCCGATTTCCTTTGCCACGGCGGCCTTAGGGGGGCCGATCCGCATCAAGACGGTAGACGGCGAAGTGGAGTATGAGGTGAAGGCCGGAACCCAGACGGATACCCGTGTACGCTTAAAGGGCAAGGGCGTACCGTCCCTGCGGGCACGGGGGATCCGGGGTGACCATTATGTGACCCTGGTGGTACAGGTGCCGGAGCGCCTGAATGAAGCCCAGAAGGAAGCATTGCGGAATTTTGACGCCGTGATGAGGGGGGAGAAGCCGGAGGGCGGGGAGAAACATAAGAAAAGCAAGCTTTTTGGGAAATAGGGGTGAGTGACAGGTGGTGGAGAAAGACTGTTTTCGGATTCCGGAGGATTCGGGCTGCATAAAAGGCGTTCTGGCCTGTGCGGCAGTGCTGTTTCTGACCCAGTTTTTTGGCCTGCAGGTTATAATGGGAGACGGCAGCCCGGAATGGAATTTTTATTGGAGGTTCCCGCTTCATTTTTATGGGAATATAGTGCTTCTGCAAGCGGAGTTCAATGACCTGGCCCTTCCGGTCCTGCTGGCGATTTTGGGGATTGCATTTGGGAAGAAGGCTCCAGAACTTCTGGCTATGCCCCTGGTGTTTGCCATGGTCAGCCGCCTGATATGGATATTTGTAGGGCTGCTGGAAAATCTGCTGTATGTGCCGGGATGGGTGTCCGGGAACCTTCTGAGGCTGGCATCGATTGCGCTGCTGCTGTTGGTTTTTACCATGACCCTTTCGGGGAGGCTAAAGCAAAAGGCCTGGCTGCTGCTGGTGGCCTTTGGGTATCCGGCACTGTTTGCCGGGCATCGGCTTTTTAAATTTCTGTCGGTGGCTGCTTTGGGGACGCGTGTGCCGTTTTCCCTGAGTACGGTGGCCGGTGTGGCGGCCTTGTACCTTGCATATGGGATCATGGGGCTGGCATTGAGTGATGACCCGGGGCGCCCCTATGTGTGGGTGGGGGAGAGGATCCCTTGCCAAAAAGCCCCAAGGCGCTGGTATACCATATCCGAACTGCTAAAGCCAAAAAGCATCACAATAAACACGTTGCTGTCGGTGGCCACGTTGGGGATTTACCGTTGGTTCTGGATGTATTCGGTCATGAAACGGGTGCGCTACCTGGCAGAGGAGAACGCTTCCTGCGGCGCGGAGATGCTTTGCTATCTGTTTGTGCCGTTTTATGGGTACTATTGGTTTTATACAAGAGGGAAAAGGCTGGCAGACGGGGCAGAAAAATACGGGATTGCCCTTCCCCGGCGGCAGGGCATCTACTTAGTGATCCTGCTTCTGGCCAGCGATGTGCTGGCATTGGCGCTCATGCAGAGTGACCTCAACGAATTTGCCAGGATCCGGCGTGGGATCCCGAAGGATGAGGCAGTAATGGAATGACGGGAAACAAAAGGGAAAAGAGCCGTCTCGTGTCTGGCACGTGGCGGCTCTTTTGGTTGCAACCCTAATTTTTAAGGTTTTTTTGAAAATGGCCTCCTCCCGGCGGGAAAACTTGGCGGTGTGTGATGGAATGTAATGCATCAAGGAATTTCGTTTACTTGATTTGTTTTTTATTTTTGCCTTGTCTTCCTGCGGAAATCGACTCTTTTCATCATCCGTTCAATAGGTTAATGCAGATAGCGGAAATTTTATTGCAAAAAAAATAAAAATTTTTTTACGGGTATTTTTTCTGGCAGATCTGTATTGCAGGACACTGGCAGGGAGAGCCCGTTTTTTAGGAAGGTAAGGAAGGCATGAATGCGGCATTGAAGAAATACTTATAAATAATAATAAGTAAAAAGAATAAGTATGCTATTTGCCGTCAACTGCGGCAAAATCAGCTAAAAAATTCACAATCTAAATTTCTCTTTCTTTCGCATATAATAGTTGAAACCTATAAAATTTCCGGTGGTTCATACTTCTTTGCAATCGATTCCCTGATGATTGTTTTTCTGGAAAAACATGGTGCTTTTCCGGAGGGAGGCTTTTGTTAAATAATAGACAAGAATTCCTGCCGATACCATGGGGTTATCTGGTTTTTTTGTGGATATTTCCGAACATAATACTGTATACAAAGAAAAATTTCCAATTGTAACCCGTTCTCAATTATGTTATACTGTACAAGATGACAAGTGATATTTTTTGTCGAACAACAGAAAGAAAATGTATAGAAAGAGGGTAAAAGTAGATGGGATTGGCTACATTTAAAGGCGGCGTTCATCCTTATGAGGGAAAAGAACTGTCCGAGAACAAGCCCACACAGATCCTGATGCCGAAGGGGGATATGGTGTATCCAATGTCCCAGCACATCGGTGCCCCGGCGGCTCCGCTGGTGAAGAAGGGTGACAGGGTGCTGGCAGGCCAGAAGATCGGTGAAGCAAGCGGATTCATTTCTGCGAATGTCATCTGCTCCGTATCCGGCACCGTCAAGGCGGTGGAGCCGAGACGCGTGGCGAGCGGCGCGATGGTCAACTCGGTTGTCGTGGAGAATGACGGCGAGTATCAGAGTGTGGAGGGAATGGGGACGGACAGGGATCCGTCAAAGCTTTCCAAGCAGGAGATCCGTGACATTGTGAAGGAAGCCGGTATTGTGGGACTGGGCGGGGCAGGGTTCCCGACTCATGTGAAACTGACTCCCAAGGATGAGAACGCGATTGAGTATGTACTGGTCAATGCTGCGGAGTGTGAGCCGTACCTGACCAGCGATTACCGGATGATGCTGGAGGAGCCGGAGAAGCTGATCGGCGGTTTGAAAGTAATGCTGCAGCTGTTTGAGAAGGCCAAGGGCGTGATCGGCATTGAGAACAACAAACCGGAGGCGATCAAGAAGATCCAGGAGATGGTGAAGGATGAGCCGCGCATTGAGGTGTGCGAACTGATGACCAAGTATCCCCAGGGCGGTGAGCGTTCCCTGATCAATGCGATCACGGGGCGGAAGGTGAATTCTTCCATGCTTCCTGCGGATGCGGGCTGTATTGTGGATAACGTGGATACGGTGATTGCCATTTACATGGCTGTGTGCAAGACGACGCCGCTGATGCGCCGGATTGTCACGGTGACCGGCGATGCCATTGCCAATCCGCAGAACTATAATGTAAAGATCGGCACGAATTTCCAGGAACTGATAGAGGCAGCGGGCGGCTTTAAGAGTGAGCCAAAGAAGCTGATTGCCGGCGGCCCCATGATGGGCATGGCATTGTTCGGCCTGGATATCCCGGTGACGAAGACGAACTCGGCGCTTTTGTGCATGACAAAGGACGAGGTGGCGGCCAATGAACCGACCCCTTGTATCCGCTGCGGCAAGTGTGTCAGCGTATGCCCCAGCCACATTGTCCCGGTGATGATGATGAAGGCGGCCTTAAAGGGTGACTGTGAGAAATTTGAGAAGCTGAACGGCATGGAGTGCGTGGAGTGCGGAAGCTGTGCGTTTATCTGCCCGGCAAAGCGCCCTCTGACCCAGGCCTTCAAGGAGATGAGAAAAACGGTTGCAGCCAACCGGAGAAAGAAAGCGTAGGAGGGGAGAAGTATGAGCAAATTGTTAAACGTATCGGCATCCCCGCACGTTCGGAGCAAAGAGACCACTCAGAGCATTATGGCAGATGTATGTATCGCCATGCTGCCGGCAACTGCGTTTGGTGTATTCCATTTTGGATTCCATGCGCTTCTGGTTCTGATCGTTACGGTGGCTGCCTGCGTGCTGAGTGAATATGTATTTCAGAAGATAATGAAGCTGCCGCTCACGGTATCTGACATGAGTGCAGTTGTGACGGGCATGATCCTGGCGCTGAACATGCCGGCGAATATCCCGCTGTGGATTCCGGCTCTTGGCGGTGTGTTTGCCATAATCGTGGTAAAGCAGCTTTATGGCGGCATCGGGCAGAATTTTATGAACCCGGCGCTGGCGGGCAGATGTTTCCTGCTGATTTCTTTTGCCGGGAAAATGTCGGATTTTGCCATGGATAGCTGGAGCGGGGCGACTCCGTTAGCACAGCTGAAGGCCGGGGAGGCTATGGATGCTGCGGATTTGATGGGCATGTTTATCGGTAAGATTCCGGGAACCATCGGTGAGGTTTCGGTGGTTGCCTTGTTGGTCGGTGGCATTTACCTGGCAGCCAAGAAGGTCATTTCTCTGCGGATCCCGGTTACATATATCCTGACTGTGGCTGTGTTTGCCTTTATTTTCGGGAAACAGGATATGAACTATGTGCTGGCCCATATCTGCGGCGGCGGCCTGGTGTTCGGTGCTTTCTTTATGGCTACGGATTATGTGACCAGCCCCATCACCCCGAAGGGGCAGATCGTGTTTGGCGTTCTTTTGGGTATCCTGACCGGGCTGTTCCGTATCTTCGGCGGCTCTGCAGAGGGTGTTTCCTATGCGATCATTATCAGCAACCTGCTGGTTCCGCTGATTGAAAGGTTTACCCTTCCGGCAGCATTCGGAAAGGAGGGCAAGAAATCATGAGTAAAGGCGGATTTATGAAGGACGCCCTGATCTTGTTTGTGATCACCCTGGTGGCAGGAGCCTGCCTGGGCGGAGTCTATGAAGTGACAAAGGAACCGATTGCCATTGCTGAGCAGGCGGCTAAAGAAGCGGCTTTCCGGACCGTGCTGCCAGATGCAGCATCTTTTGAGGTTGACGAGGATGACGAGAGCGGTATCCGGGCTTCGGCCAATGCGGATATTGCAGGTATGGGGTTTGGCAATGTGACTGTGGATGAGTCAGCGATTGCGCTGGATGCGTCCGGTTCTCCTATCGGTTATGTAGTTACCGCTACATCCAAGGATGGCTATGGCGGAGCGATCAAGGTATCTGTGGGCATCCTGGCAGATGGTACAGTCAATGGAATTGAATTTCTTACCCTGGCGGAGACTGCAGGACTGGGAATGAATGCCCAGAAACCTGAGTGGAAGGCTCAATACGCAGGTAAGAACGTGGATGCTTTTGCAGTGACGAAAAACGGTGCATCCGCGGATAATGAAATCAACGCCATCAGCGGTGCGACGATCACCTCCAATGCGGTGACCGGCGCGGTAAACGCGGCAGTTTATTTTGCAAAGAACTGCCTGGCGCAGTAGGAGGTGGGAAATCATGAATAAATGTATAGAACGTATTTATAACGGCATTATCAAGGAAAACCCGACCTTCGTGCTGATGCTGGGAATGTGTCCGACCCTGGCCGTTACTACCACGGCTACTAACGGCGTGGGTATGGGGCTGTCTACCACGGCGGTTCTGGTATTTTCCAACCTTATCATTTCCGCGCTGCGGAAGATTATTCCGGATCGGGTAAGAATCCCGGCATATATTGTTATCGTGGCATCGTTGGTTACTATCGTGCAATTGCTTTTGCAGGCATTTGTCCCGAGCCTGTACAGTTCCCTGGGTATTTTTATCCCGCTGATCGTGGTGAACTGTATTATCCTGGGCCGTGCCGAGGCTTATGCGGCAAAGAACGGCCCGCTGGAGTCTGCTTTTGACGGAATCGGCATGGGGCTGGGCTTTACGGTGGGTTTGACTTGTATCGCTATTGTCCGTGAGATTCTGGGTGCAGGTGCGGTGTTTGGCTTCGAGTTTATACCAGAGGATTTTCGGATCACCATTTTTGGCCTGGCGCCAGGCGCATTTTTTGTGCTGGCTGGCCTGACCGCTTTGCAGAATAAGTTCAAGGCGCCGTCGGCAACCAACGGTTCGGCACCTCGTTCCGGCCTGGCCTGTGGCGGCAACTGTGCAAGCTGCAGCGGCGCTTCCTGTATGTCGAACCATGCGGCGCTGGAGGCGGTGCGTGAGAAGGCGGAGGCAGAGGCAGCGGCGGCCAAGAAGGCAGCAGCCGAGAAGGCAGCGGCAGCCAAAAAGGCGGCGGCCAAGAAGGCAGCAGCAGAAAACGCGGCCGGGCAGGACGCCCAGGCAGCGGACAAAGAATGAGGAGGGCGCGGTAGATGAAAGAGTTGATTTTAGTAATTGTAGGCGCTGCCCTGGTGAATAACATTATCCTGAGCCAGTTCCAGGGCCTGTGCCCGTTCTTAGGCGTATCCAAGAAGGTTGACACTTCCCTTGGCATGGGCGGTGCGGTTATCTTCGTTATTGTGCTGGCATCGATTGTGACGAACCTGATTTATACGTTCGTGCTGGTGCCTTTTGACGTCACCTATCTGCAGACGATCGCATTTATCCTTGTGATTGCGGCGTTAGTGCAGTTTGTGGAGATGTTCTTAAAGAAGAACGTGCCTTCCCTGTATCAGGCGCTGGGCGTGTTTTTGCCGCTGATCACAACCAACTGTGCAGTGCTGGGTTCTGCGCTGACAAATGTACAGAAGGAATACAACTTCATTTTCAGCGTGGCGAACGGTTTTGGTACGGCAGTGGGCTTTACGGTGGCGATTGTACTGTTGGCAAGCATCCGTGAAAGCATTGAAGACAACGATATCCCTTTCAACTTCCAGGGGTCTCCGATTGTGCTGATCACCTCCGGCCTGATGGCAATCGCATTCATGGGCTTTTCCGGCCTGATTAAATAGGGGGGCTTAGAAGATGAATATGACAGGTTTGCTTTTAGCGGCAGTCATTATCGGCGCCATTGGTATTGTTATCGGTGTGCTGCTGGGGATTGCCAGTGAGCAGTTTAAAGTAGAAGTGGATGAGAAAGAGATCCTGGTTCGTGCGGAGCTTCCCGGCAACAACTGCGGAGGCTGCGGCTTCCCGGGGTGTGACGGCCTTGCTGCTGCCATTGCCGCCGGTACGGCTGCGGTGAATGCCTGCCCGGTGGGCGGCCCGGATGTGGCTGACAAGATTGCTGCCATCATGGGAGTGGAGAGCGGCGGTTCGGAGAAGAAGGTTGCTTTTGTGAAGTGTAAAGGCACCTGCGACAAGGCCCGCGTCCAGTACAATTATTTCGGGATCGATGACTGTGCCAAGGTGGCGGTCGTCCCCGGAGGCGGGGAGAAGGCCTGTACCTACGGCTGTATGGGGTATGGCTCGTGCGTGAAGGCCTGTGCCTTTGGTGCCATCCATGTTGTCGATGGGGTTGCGGTTGTTGACAAGGAGAAATGTGTGGCCTGCGGCAAATGTGTGGCGGCCTGCCCGAACCGCCTGATCGAACTGGTGCCTTACTCTGCCGAACACCTGGTGCAGTGTTCTTCCCATGACAAGGGCAAGGATGTCAAGGCCAAGTGCGACAACGGCTGTATCGCTTGTACGCTTTGTACCAAGCAGTGTGAGTTTGATGCGATCCATATGGATAACAATGTGGCGGTGATTGATTACAGCAAGTGTACGAATTGCGGCAAGTGTGCGGCGAAGTGTCCGGCGAAAGTGATCTTGTAACCCGAATCCCTGGCGGGGAGGCGGCCTCTCATAATAGGCGGCCTCCCCGCTTTTTATGCCCTCGCCGGACGCCTGCCCTCCCGCTTCCCGCAGGCGGGCACACCCCTACCTCCCGGCTGGGAAAACGACTTGCCCCAATGCATGAAATATGCTATACTAAAAAACGTAACAAGGGGCGATATTTTTGTTTTAAGGGAATGGAGATGAGTTATATTAACGGTAAGGATAGCCCCCGGCAGACGATCCTGATTGCAGATGATTCCGAGATGAACCGGTCAATCCTGACAGATATGCTGGGAGACGAGTATGAAATTATTGAGGCAGAGAACGGTGTTGAGGCGGTTTCCATACTTCAGAAATATGGGAATTCAATCTCTCTTTTGCTGCTTGATATTGTGATGCCGGAGATGGACGGTTTTGGTGTCCTGACAGTGATGAATAAGCACCGCTGGATTGAGGATATCCCTGTTATCGTGATTTCGGCTGAGAATGCGTCCGTCCATGTGGAGCGGGCTTACGAATTAGGGGTCACGGAGTTCATCAGCCGGCCTTTTGACGCATTGATTCTCCACCGCCGTGTGGTGAATACGATCCTGCTCTACGCAAAGCAGAAGAGGCTTATTGACCTGGTTGCGGATCAGATCTATGAGAAGGAGCAGCAGAGCGGGCTGATGGTAGACATCCTGAGCCATATCGTGGAATTCAGAAATGGGGAGAGCGGGCTGCATGTGTTACATATCCGCACCCTGACGGAGATCCTGCTCAAGCATTTGGGGCATAGGAACAGCCTTTATCAGCTTCCGAGAACGGAGATATCCCTGATATGCACCGCTTCGGCGCTGCATGATATCGGAAAGATTTCCATTCCGGGCGAGATCCTTAATAAACCGGGGCGCCTGACGGACGAAGAGTTTGCAGAGATGAAGAAGCATACCTTGATCGGGGCGGAGATGCTGAAGGCATTGCCGATGCACCAGCAGGAGCCGCTGATCAAGAAGGCTTACGAGATATGCCGCTGGCACCATGAACGTTATGACGGGCGTGGCTACCCGGATGGCTTAAAGGGGAATGAGATCCCTATTTCTGCCCAGGTAGTGGCGTTGGCCGATGTTTATGATGCCCTGACCAGCGAGCGGGTATATAAAAAGGCATTTTCCCATGAGGTGGCCGTGAAGATGATTTTGGACGGACAGTGCGGCACGTTTAACCCGATCTTGATGGAATGCCTGAAAGAAGTGGAGAGCATCCTGGTGGAAGAACTCCGGGGTGACAGCGATGCCAGGGCGAGCCGGAGGCAGATGCAGAATGTGGCAGAGGAACTTCTGCGCCATGAGGATCTGTCTGCTTCTGAGCGCACTTTGCAGCTTTTGGAGCATGAGCGGATGAAGTATAGCTTTTTTGCCGACATGTCCGAGGAGATCCAGTTTGAGTATACGGTGGCGCCGTCCATGGTGACATTGTCCCCGTTCGGGGCGAAGAAGCTGGGGCTGGATGAGATCCTGATGGATCCCCACAATAACCCTGAGATCCAGGTGATGATGGGGAGCGGGACGCTGCGGGCGCTTTCCAACGAATTGCGGAGCACGACCCCGGAGCATCCGCAGGTGAAATATGACCATGAGATTTATATCCATGGGGAGAAGCGCTGGATGAGGACGATCGGGCGTGCCATGTGGTCGGCTGACGAGCCGCCGCGTTATATGGGGGCTATCGGGAAAACCACGGATATCCATGACGAGCGCACGCGGATTGATGCCCTTGTGCAGATGGCTTCCCATGACTCTTTGACAGGCCTGTTCAACCACAATTATGCCAGGGAGCGGATCCGGGAGAGGATGGAGGACCGTCAGGCAGGTGTGTTTGCGCTGGCAATTTTTGACCTGGATCATTTTAAGTCGGCCAATGATAACTATGGGCATATGTTTGAGGATAAGGTGCTGATCCATATGGCAGAACAGCTGCGCCGGAGCACCCGGGGCGGGGACATTGCAGCGAGGGTCGGCGGAGACGAATTCCTTATCTTTTTGGAGTATAAGGAGGATGCGGAGGCGGTGGTCCAGCGCATCTTCACTTCCCTCGAAGGAACCTACGAAGACTTCCGGATTTCTGTCAGCATGGGGGTAGTCCGGACGGATGCCGTAGGCACGGACTATGATACGCTGTTCCATGCCGCAGACCAGGCTCTTTACGCGGCAAAACGTTCGGGGAGGGGGCAGTACCGTTTTTATGATGACACAATGCAGGAAATGCTGTCTGTGATTTCGCCGATTGACGGCAGTGAAGAAAAACCTGTCGATTGACGGGGGAAAGAGGAAGAATATGACATTGAAAGAATGCTATGCAGCTTTGGAAGGGGATTATGAGGGCGTGATCGGGCGCCTGCGCAGTGAGAAGATGGTGCAGAAGTTTGTCTTAAAATTCCTGAATGATAAAAGCTATGAACTGTTAGAGGTTTCTATGGCAGAGAAAAATTATGAAGAGGCGTTCCGCGCCGCCCATACGATCAAGGGGGTCTGCCAGAACCTGAGTTTTACGAAGCTTTATGAGTCCAGCCACCGCCTGACAGATAACCTGCGTTCCGGATACGGGGCAGAGACAGACGGCCTGGTCCGGCAGGTGTCGGAGGATTATAAGCAGACGATTGCTGCGATTGAGGAATTGCAGGCGGGGAATCCGGCATAATTGCGGATGAGTTTTCAAGGAGAGGTTTTGATGAAAAATAAAACCATACGATTTTTGCAAACCAGCCTGGTTCTCGTGTCGGTTCTTTGCGTTGCTATTTTTTCGTTCCTTGCATTCTATGTGAATAGAAAAAGTTCCGAAACCATCAGCGAAGTGGGGAATATCTATATGTCCGGCATGAACGAAAGGATTGTTTTGCATTTCGCGACTACCATGGAAATGCGCCTGTCCCATGTGGAAGACATGGAAAGGATGATCGCATCCGGGAAACATAAGGACGGCAGGGAACTGCGGGAGGAACTGGTTTACAGTGCCCAGGCCAGAGGGTTTGAGTATCTGGCATTTTATTCGGAAGACGGGGAATTTGAGATGCTGTACGGCGACCTGCTGAAGGTGGCAGACCCGGAACCGTTCCTTAATTCATTGAACAACCATGGGAAAAAGGTGGCAGTAGGGTTGGATGCCCATGGGGAAAACGTAGTGCTGCTTGGGGTTTCAACTGCCTGCCCTATGGAGAACGGCAAGAACAGCACGGCGATTGTGGCCGGGCTCCCGGTGGATTACATCAGTAATCTGCTTTCCCTGGAAGGGGAAGAGTCATTGGTGTATTCCCATATCATCCGGCGCGACGGCACCTTTGTCATCCGGAGTTCGGAAGCTTTCAGGGACAATTACTTTGACCGTATCCGGGCACTTTTTGAAGGGGAGCCGGGGGTGGCAGAGAAGATTATAAAGGAACTGGTTGCTGCCATGGATATGAATGAGGACTATTCTGTCGTGATTCAGCAACTGCAGGAACGGCGCCATCTGTATTGCACAAAGCTTCCGTATTCCGAGTGGTTTTTGGTGACCGTCATGCCGTATGGGCAGCTGGACCAGGTAGTGAACCGCCTGGGGATCCAGTGGGAGGTGATGGGCCTGGCCGGATGTGCCGTGATCCTGATTGCCCTGCTGGCCGTATTTGCCAAGTATTATCACTTTACCAGGCAGCAGATCTGCCAGCTGGAGGAGGCGAGGAAGGAGGCGGTTTTTGCCAACAAGGCAAAAAGTGAATTTCTGTCCAACATGAGCCATGATATCAGGACGCCGATGAATGCGATTGTCGGGATGACAGCCATAGCTACCGCTAATATGGACAACCCCAAGCAGGTTCAGAACTGTTTAAGGAAGATTGCCTTGTCCAGCAAGCATTTGCTTGGCCTGATTAATGATGTGCTGGATATGTCCAAGATCGAGAGCGGGAAGATGACGCTCAACGTGGACCAGGTATCTTTACGGGAGGTCATGGACAGCATCGTAAGTATTGTACAGCCCCAGGTGAAGGCAAAACAGCAGAAGTTTGATGTTTCTATCCATGACATACAGACCGAGAACGTGTGCTGCGACAGCGTGCGTTTTAACCAGATACTCCTGAACCTGTTATCCAATGCGATTAAGTTTACGCCGGATGGGGGAAGCATCCGGGTGGCTTTATATGAAGAGGAGTCCCCTAAGGGGGAGGATATGGTGCGGATCCATCTGAGGGTGAAGGACAGCGGGATCGGCATGACGCCGGAATTCAGGGAGAAGATTTTTGACTCATTTACCAGGGAAGACAGCGCACGGGTGCGCAAGACAGAGGGAACCGGGCTGGGGATGACGATTACCAAGTATATCGTCGATGCCATGGGAGGCATCATCCAGGTGGACAGCGAATTGGGCAAAGGAAGTGAATTCCATGTGACGCTCGATATGGAGAAAGCGGAGATCCAGGAAGCAGATATGGTTCTGCCGCGGTGGAGGATGCTGGTGGTTGACGATGACCAGCAGCTATGCGAGAGCACGGTAACATCGCTGAAAGCCATCGGCATTGATGCAGAATGGACGCTGGACGGGGAGAATGCCATCGAGATGGTAAAAATAAGCCATGAGAAGCATCAGGAATACCAAGTGATCCTGCTGGATTGGAAACTTCCGGGGATTGACGGGATCGAGACTGCGAAAAGGATCCGCAGGTGCATGGGCGACCAGGTTCCGATCCTGTTGATTTCTGCCTATGACTGGAGTGAGATTGAGGAACGGGCGAAGGATGCCGGGGTGACCGGCTTCATCTCCAAGCCGTTGTTTAAATCCACGCTGTATTATGGGCTCAAACCGTATGCAGGGAACATGGAACGCGAGGAAGAAGAATTAGAGGCGGCAGACGGCTTTGCAGGCATGAAAATTTTGCTGGCGGAGGATAATGACCTGAACTGGGAGATTGCGGAGGAACTATTATCCGAACTTGGCATGGAACTTGAGCGGGCAGAGAACGGGCAGATCTGTATAGATATGTTCCAGGCATCCCCGGTAGGCTACTATAAAGCAGTACTGATGGATCTGCGCATGCCGGTGATGACGGGATATGAGGCAGCATGGGGCATCCGGAAGATGGACCGGGCAGACGCAGACATTCCGATCATTGCCATGACCGCAGATGCATTTTCGGAGGATATCAAGCGCTGCCTGGATTGTGGGATGAACGCGCACGTGGCCAAGCCGATTGATGTCCAGGAGGTATCCCGGCTGCTGAACAAATTTGTCCACAGAAAAGAAGCGTAGGATGAGGATGGCGAATAACGGTTTAAAGAAGAGGCTGTTGCGGGGGATTTGTATCCTGTTTAGGTGCTGCCTGATCTTGGCAGTGGCCGGGACAGGGTGCCTGCTTGCAGGCAATTACTATGTAAAGAAAAGCAGCGTGAAAAGAATTATTGACAGCGGGGACAAGCCGCTGCCTTTGGCAGACTGCATCCTGGTTTTGGGATGCGGGCTGCGCCCGGACGGGGAGCCGACACAGATGCTTAAGGACCGCCTGGATATGGGGATAGACCTCTATTTATCCGGTGCGGCTCCGAAGATCTTGATGAGCGGGGACCATGGAAGGGTACAGTATGACGAAGTAAACCAGATGAAACAATATGCCATGGATAGGGGCGTGCCGTCCCGGGATATCTTTATGGACCATGCCGGATTTTCTACTTATGAGAGCATGTACCGGGCAAGGGATATATTCCAGGTAGAGAAAGCCATTGTGGTAACCCAGGAATACCATCTTTACCGGGCCTTATATGACGGGACTTGCCTGGGGCTGGAACTGTGGGGGGTCCCGGCCAAAAAAATCCGTTACGGAGGGCAGCGGATAAGGGATGCGAGGGAGATCCTTGCCAGGAACAAGGACATCCTTTATTGTTTATTGCAGCCAAAGCCAACCTATTTGGGGGATGTGATCCCTGTCAGCGGAGACGGCGACATGACAAATGACTGAGGAGGATAAAAATATGTTAGATACAAAAGTGAAGGAACTGCTGAATACGCAGGTGAACAAAGAATTTTATTCTGCCTACCTGTACCTGGATTTTTCCAATTACTATGCGGATCAGGGGCTGGAGGGCTTTGCCAACTGGTATAAGGTCCAGGCACAGGAGGAGAGGGACCATGCCATGCTGTTTATGCAGTACTTACAGAACAATGGCTGTAAAGTGACGCTGGAGGCGATTGAAAAGCCAGGCAAGGAGTTTGCTTCCTTTTCCGATCCGCTGAAGGCAGGTTATGAACATGAGCAGTATGTGACCGGCCTGATCCATGCCATCTACGGCGCGGCAAACGAGGCGAAAGACTTCCGCACGATGCAGTTCCTCGACTGGTTTGTAAAGGAGCAGGGGGAAGAGGAAACCAATGCCGAAGGCCTGATCAAAAAATTTGAATTGTTTGGTTCCGACCCGAGGGCGCTTTATATGCTGGATAGTGAGTTGGCAGCCCGCGTGTATTCGGCTCCTTCATTGGTGCTTTAGCTTTTGGCAAAGCAGAGGCAGGCGTTCCTATTATGATAAAAATTCACATTTGTGCTTGACATACTTCAAGAATTCATGGTAATATTAAACATATAGAATACAATAACGCCTTAGAGATGACAGAGCAGGTAGATGAATGCGGGCGACCGTTCATCCCTGCTTTTTCTATACCATTTGGCAAAAGTTTAACAATCCTTTGCCTGTGGGCGGAATGCGGGAATGGGTTGGTCATTGGCAAGGCGGAACAGGAGGAGAAGGAAATGGGTAAGTATGTAATTGCACTGGACCAGGGAACCACCAGTTCCCGGTGTATCCTGTTCGATGAGCAGGGAACCATCTGCAGTGTGGCGCAGAAGGAATTTACACAGATTTATCCTCAGCCGGGCTGGGTGGAGCACAACCCGATGGAGATCTGGTCTTCGCAGCTCTCGGTGACCATGGAGGCGATGGGGAAGATCGGCGCCCATTACAGTGACATTGCCGCCATCGGCATCACGAACCAGAGGGAGACCACGGTTGTCTGGGACCGGGATACCGGGGAGCCGGTGTACAATGCGATTGTCTGGCAGTGCCGCCGCACGGCAGACCGCATTGAGAAGCTGAAGGAGGACGGGCTGGAGGAGATGGTCATTGACCGCACCGGGCTGATTCCGGACGCTTACTTTTCGGGGAGCAAGATTGCGTGGATCCTGGACCATGTGGAGGGGGCCAGGGAGCGGGCCGAACGGGGGGATCTGCTGTTCGGCACGGTGGATACGTGGCTGATCTGGAACCTGACGAAGGGCTGCATCCATGTGACGGATTATACCAATGCGGCGCGTACCATGCTTTTTGACATCCACAAAAAATGCTGGGATGAGGAGATCCTGGAATATTTCAGGATTCCCAAATGCATGCTGCCGGATGTGAAGCCTTCCAGCTGTGTCTACGGCTACACCTCATCGGACGTGATGGGGGGGAAGATTCCGATTGCCGGGGCCGCCGGGGACCAGCAGGCAGCGTTGTTCGGGCAGTGCTGCTTTGATGCCGGTGAAATGAAAAATACTTACGGCACGGGCTGTTTCTTGCTGATGAATACCGGGAATGCGGCGGTCAAATCCCACCATGGACTGCTGACTACGATTGCGGCCAGCAGCCAGGGTGAGAGCCAGTATGCCCTGGAGGGCAGTGTGTTCGTGGCGGGGGCTGCCGTACAGTGGCTGCGGGACGAGATGCGCATGGTGCGTACAGCCGGGCAGACGGAGGAGTACTGCGGTTCGGTTGAAGACACGGGGGGCGTGTACGTGGTGCCGGCCTTTGCAGGGCTGGGAGCCCCTTACTGGGATCAGTATGCCCGGGGGACGATTGTAGGGGTGACCCGCGGCACCAATAAGGAGCATTTTATCCGGGCAACGGTGGAGTCCATGGCCTACCAGGTATCGGATCTGATTGAGGCAATGCAGCAGGATTCCGGGATCCCCCTAAAGAAGCTGAAGGTGGACGGGGGAGCCTGTGCGAATAACTTCCTGATGCAGTTCCAGTCGGATATCCTGAATGCGGAGATAGTCCGCCCGGAGTGTATCGAGACGACAGCTTTGGGCGCGGCTTATCTGGCAGGGCTGGCTGTGGGCTACTGGAAGAGCAAGGAAGAGATCCGCAAAAACTGGCAGGTTTCCCGCTCTTTTGTGAGCACCATGGAGGAGGAACGCCGGCAGAAGCTGGTGAAGGGATGGAAGCGTGCGGTGAAGTGTGCGCTTTGCTGGTCAGAGGAAGAGTAGGCGCTGCCGGTTTGGCAGCCTGAACGGTTGCGGGCAATATCAATAACAGGAGGTAATACATATGACAGTTGATTCACTTGGGATGGCAATCCGTGGGTTGACGGATCCGATGTTTCTGCTAAGTGAGGCGGAATTGATTTTTCGTGTGGGATTAGCCTGTATTTTGGGCTGGATGATCGGAAATGAAAGGAAGAACCGCAATAAGTCGGCAGGTACCCGCACCCACGCGATTGTGGCACTGGGTTCAGCCCTGGCCATGGTGGTATCCAAGTATGGTTTTATGGATATGCCGGATCACGACGGGGCCCGAGTGGCGGCGCAGGTGGTCAGCGGCGTGGGCTTTCTGGGTGCAGGGATTATTTTTGTCAGGAACAATCTGGTCAACGGGCTGACAACGGCGGCCGGGATGTGGGCAACGGCAAGCGTCGGGCTGACGGTAGGATCCGGGCTTTATGTGATCGGGATTGCCTCCACCTTGCTGCTGGTTGTGATGCAGATCATCACCCACCGGATTTCTTATCTGGCCAAGGTGGCTTCTGCGGGAATGATCCGCATGACCCTTGTCCAGGAGGCGGATGCAGTCAAGAATATGCGGAAATACCTGGATGATTCCAGGGTAGATGTGGCTTCGGTTAAGATCCATAAAAATAAAAAAGAAGAGGTCAAGCTGGAGTTTGAGGTGGTTTATCCTCCGGGTTTTGACAAGGCAACCTTATTTTCCCATCTGGCAGAGATGTCGGGCGTGATTACTATTAGTGAATAGTGACAAAATGGTTAAAAAGTTAACAAATTGAAATGGTAAAATTGTCTTGACAATTCCTGTAGAACTGTGGTAGCATTATAACAGTTAAAAAACCTTTGAGATGACAGAGTAAGGTGAAGGAAGCGGATAGACCGTTTAATTCCCCTTACTCTTTTTTTATAACCGGCGGGAACGGCGGTTATAAGGCTTGGAGGGGGAAGTAACTGACTGGATAGCAGTCCGGGGTGCCTGGGCTGTTACCTGACTGGTAGGTGCGGCTGTGCCTGGGCATGGCTGCAGAGGCGCAAAAATGTATATGGAGGAAGAGACATGAAGGAATGGAATTTCGATGCGGTGATTATCGGCGGCGGTGTGACCGGCTGTGCGATAGCGAGAGAACTTTCCCGCTATGAGATGCGTACAGCGCTGATTGAGCGGGAGGAGGATGTCTGCTCCGGCACATCCAAGGCTAACAGCGCCATTGTCCATGCCGGACATGACGCGGTTCCCGGTTCGGTGAAGGCCAAGTTCAATGTGGAAGGCAACCGCATGATGGGAGAACTGGCAGAGGACCTGGATTTTGAATTTGACAGGAACGGTTCTTTGATTTTATGTTTTGCCGAGGAAGACCGGCCGGCACTGCAGGAATTATATGACAAGGGCGTGAAGAACGGGGTGCCGGATCTAAAGATCATTACCGGGGATGAGGCCAGGGCTATGGAGCCTAATGTCAGCGACGCTGTGGTAGCAGCGCTGTACGCACCTACTGGCGGCATTGTCTGCCCCTTTGGCATGACCATTGCCTTGGCTGAGAATGCCTGCGACAATGGGGTGGAGTTTATCTTCCGGGAAGA
The DNA here is from genome assembly GCA_003669055.1 of bacterium 1XD21-70. GTDB lineage: Bacteria > Bacillota > Clostridia > Lachnospirales > Lachnospiraceae > Brotaphodocola. The sequence continues at coordinate 241,031 of RAYB01000001.1, read as the reverse complement.
GGTTAAGAAGGTTGTTAAGACGGAGGACGGCTATGACCTGGAGACGGAGGGCGGCGTGGTACATACGGCTTATGTTATCAATGCTGCCGGTGTCTATGCGGATGAAATCCATAATATGGTCAGTGCAAGGAAGCTTCATATCACTCCCCGGAAGGGCGATTACTGCCTGCTGGATAAGGAGGCGGGAAACCATGTGAAGCATACGATCTTCCAGCTGCCCGGCAAATTGGGCAAGGGGATCCTGGTGACCCCCACTATCCACGGCAATCTCCTGACCGGGCCGACAGCCAAGAATATCGAGGACAAGGAAGCCACGGCTACCACGGCAGAGGAACTGGCGGAGATCATGGAAAAGGGAAGCGTCAGCGTGAAAAACGTGCCCTTCCGCCAGGTGATCACTTCCTTTTCCGGCCTGCGTGCCCATGAAGACGGGGATGATTTCATTGTGGGAGAGGCCGAGGACGCACCGGGCTTCTTTGATGCGGCAGGCATCGAGTCCCCGGGGCTGACCAGCGCACCGGCAATCGGCGTTTACCTGGCCGAGAAGGTAGCCGAGAAGGCAGGGGCTGCGAAGAAGGCAGAGTGGAACGGTAAGCGCAAAGGCTTTGTGCGCCCGGAGAAGCTGAGCAAGGAGGAACGGGCTGCCCTGATTAAGGAACGTCCGGAGTATGGAACCATCATCTGCCGCTGTGAGGGCGTCAGCGAGGGGGAGATCGTGGATGCGATCAACCGCACCTTGGGGGCAGTGTCCTTAGACGGCATTAAACGCCGGGTACGCCAGGGCATGGGTCGGTGCCAGGCAGGCTTTTGCACCCCCAGGACCATGGAGATCCTGGCAAGAGAGCGCGGCATGGAGATGGAAGATATTTGTAAAAACGCACCCGGTTCCAATATGTTGACCGGTCAGAAATAGGAGGGCAGCGAGATGGCAAAGCATGATATCGTAATTATCGGCGGGGGTCCTGCGGGGCTTGCGGCAGCAGTGGCTGCGAGGAAGGCAGGCATTCAGGACATTTTGATTCTGGAGCGTGACGGCTGCCTGGGCGGAATCTTAAATCAGTGCATCCACAATGGGTTCGGCCTTCATACCTTCAAGGAAGAACTGACCGGGCCGGAGTATGCGGCGCGTTATATCGAGATGGTAGAGGCGGAGAAGATCCCCTACAAACTGAACACCATGGTCATTGATATCAACAAGGATAAGGAAGTCACGGTCATCAACAAGGAGGACGGCCTGACCACCATCCAGGCCAAAGCGATTATCCTGGCTATGGGATGCCGGGAGCGCCCGAGAGGTGCCTTGAACATTCCGGGTTACCGCCCGGCAGGCATCTATTCTGCCGGTACGGCCCAGAGGCTGATGAACATCGAAGGGTTCAGCGTGGGCAGGGAGGTCGTGATCTTAGGATCCGGTGATATCGGGCTGATCATGGCAAGAAGGATGACTTTAGAAGGCGCCAAGGTAAAGGTGGTGGCAGAACTGATGCCTTATTCCGGCGGCTTGAAGAGAAATATTGTACAGTGCCTGGACGACTACGGCATTCCGCTGAAGCTGAGCCATACGGTTGTGGATATCGAGGGCAAGGAGCGGGTGACCGGCATTACCATCGCACAGGTAGGGCCGGACCGCAAACCGATCCCGGGAACCGAGGAGCATTACAGCTGCGATACGCTGCTGCTGTCGGTCGGCCTGATCCCGGAGAACGAGCTGAGCCGCAGCATTGGCATTGACATGAGCCGGATCACTTCTGGCCCGGAGGTCAATGACCAGCTAGAGACCAGCGCGGAGGGTGTGTTTGCCTGCGGCAATGTGCTCCATGTGCATGACTTAGTGGACTATGTGTCCGAGGAAGCCACCCTGGCAGGAACCAATGCGGCGGAGTATGTAAAGAGCGGGGAAGACAAGGGCAATGCCCATCTGGTTGAACTGAAGGCGGAGAACGGTGTCCGTTATACCGTGCCTCAGACCCTGGATATCAATAATATGCAGGAGAAGGTGACTGTCCGTTTCCGTGTAGCGGATGTATATAAGGACCGCTATATCAGCGTATACTATGACGGGGTCCAGGTTTCCAAGAAGAAGAAAAAGGTGCTGGCTCCCGGGGAGATGGAGCAGGTAATCCTGAAAAAGGAAAGCTTTGGGGAGTATCCGGATTTGAAGAATATCGTGATTTGTACGGAGGTGGAATAATATGGAGACGAGAGAACTGATCTGTATCGGGTGCCCGTTGGGATGCCCATTGACTGTCCGTATAGACGGGGAGAACGTGGAAGTAAGCGGAAATACCTGTAAGAGGGGCGATGACTATGCCCGCAAGGAGGTGTTAAGCCCCACCAGGATTGTGACCTCCAGCGTACATGTGAACGGCGGGGAACTGGAGATGGTATCGGTCAAGACGAAGGAAGATATCCCCAAGGGCAAGATTTTTGAGATTATGGGGGAGATCCGTAAAACCACAATCAATGCGCCTGTGGCTATCGGGGATGTAGTGATTGAGAATTGTGCGGGAACCGGGGTTCCGGTGATTGCCACCAAGAACGTGGCCAGGGTATAATTGAGGCGGCCGAAAATATAGGCAGTCCGGGAGAGCGGTTGATAGGTATAGAAAAACAGCAAAGCGGCGAAGGGAAAGCGGCTTGCTGAAGAATAAAAGAATGAAATGAAGCAGAGAAGGGATTGGCACAGTGCAAAGCGTTTGGCGCTTGGGCTGTGCCGATTCTTGAGTTTTTGGCTAAGTTCATTTATAATAGACAGAAGGAAAACGGGGCTTTATGGAAGCGGGAAGGGGGATTGCCAATATGAAAGCAATCGAGTTGCTGGAGACATCGCCTGTGATTGCAGCGGTGAAGGACGATAAGGGGCTGCAGCGCTGTTTTGATTCTGAATGCCAGGTGGTGTTTATCCTGTATGGGAATATCTGCAATATCGGAGGGATTGTCCGGCAGATTCAGGAACACGGGAAGGTGGCGATTGTCCATGTGGATTTGATGGCAGGGCTGAGTGCCAAGGAGGTGGCGGTGGATTTTATCAAGCAGGCCACCAGTGCAGACGGGATTATCAGCACGAAGCCGCTTTTGGTAAAACGGGCTTTGGAACTGGGGTTATATGGGGTGCAGCGGACGTTTATGATTGATTCCATGGCAGTAAACACCATGAAAAAGCAGATCGATATCTTTCACCCGGATTTGGTGGAAGTGATGCCGGGGATTATCCCCAAGGTATTAAAGGAGATCCGTGGCTATACGGATATCCCGATCATTGCCGGGGGGCTGATTTCGGACAAAAAGGATATCATGGCCGCCTTTGCCGCCGGGGCGGATGCCATCTCCACCACCAAGGAGGATCTGTGGTTTGCCTGACGGGAATGATGCCGTATGTCTGCGGAGGGCGGAATCTTTTGTGCGGATTGCCGGGGAGGACGGGCAGCATTACGGCGGGAACCAGGCATGGTTTGCCTGGGAGGGGCGTGGATGGCAGAGCCATGCGGCCAGGCAGGGAGCCTGCGGGACGGTGGCACTGGCCAATATTGCGGCCTATCTGGCGCAGGGCAGCCCGGCATATGAAGGGCTTTATCCTTATCCGGATTGCAGGAAGGCCAATTTCCTGGCTCATATGGTGGACTTATACGGGTACGTAAGGCCGTTTCGTGTGGGGCGGTTCCCCCTGGGAATCTGGCCGGTCAGCCGCCTGGCAGGAGGCATGGAGCGCTTTGCGAGGGAGCGGGGGGTGAAATTGCAGGCAGTATGGCGGGGCTGGGGTTTCAGCCGGGAGAATGTGCTGCGGTATGTATGGGAAGGGCTTCAAAAGGACAAGCCGGTGGCAATGCTGGTGGGCACGCATAAGCTTAAGCAGGTGGAGGTGGTGCTTCCCGGCAGGGGCAGCTATAAGCAGGACATTTCGCTTCACTGGGTGACAGTGACGGGGGTGGCGGCGGACGGCGGGGCGGTGAAGCTTCGAGTGTCCACCTGGGGCGGACAGGCATTGCTGGATTTGGATGAGTATGTAAAGGAGCGGATTTATGCAGGGGCGGTGTATTTTGAGTAGTTGTGCAAAATGACGGCTTCTGCTATAATATTTTGTAGCTTTTAAAGAACATGCAGCAATGCAGGAAACAGAAGGGGAGAAGGATTTTGGATACGCTTGATTATTACAAGAAACTGGTGGATTTTCTGGGGCAGGTCCTGGGCGAGCACGGGGAAGTGGTGCTGCGGGACTGCAGGAAGCCGAACCATGATATTATTGCCATTGCCAATGGCCATGTGAGCGGGCGGACAGTCGGGGCGCCGATTACGGACTTTACCTTGTCTGTGCTGGCCAATGAGGAGTGGAAGGAGAAGGATTATGTGGTGAACTATGTGGGCAAGGCGGCTCCCAATAAGAACCTGCGTTCTTCCACCTTTTTTATCCGGGAGGAAGGGGAACTGATCGGGCAGCTTTGCATCAATATCGATATGGGGCCTTATGAGCAGGTGATGAACACGATCCGTGCCCTGAGCGGGATCGGGCTGATCCATGGCTTAGATACGGAGGGCGTGGTCTGCGAGGGGCCGGTCGAAAATTTTTCGGCGGATGTGACGGGAGACATGATGAGCAAAGCAGTGGTGCAGGTGGTGGGCTCTAGCGATGCCATTGTGCGGGAGAGGCTGACCCAGGAGGACCGGATCCAGATCGTGGAAGGGTTAAACCAGGCGGGGCTGTTCCAGATCAAGGGGGCGGTGAGCCAGGTGGCAGAGTACCTCTATTGCTCGGAGGCCAGTGTGTACCGGTATCTGGCGAAGATACAGAGGAAGCTGTGACAGGGGGCATAAGGAAGGGGCAGGAGGGCGCTCCTTCCTCCAGGGCTGCGTTATATTTTTATTATTGTAAAAAAAAATTATCATAATGATTGACAAAATCGCTTCAAAGTACTATATTCTAATTATAAATATTCAATAAATTTCCCATAAACAAAACATGAATTGAATAGGAGGACAGGTGATGGAACGTTCAAGCATCCAGTATCAGACTTATGTACAGATCCTGAAGGAAGAACTGGTTCCTGCCATGGGGTGTACAGAGCCCATTGCATTGGCGTACTGTGCGGCAAAAGCCAGGGAAGTGCTGGGGATGCTGCCGGAGCGCTGCGAGGTGGAGGCCAGCGGCAACATTGTGAAAAATGTCAAGAGTGTGATTGTGCCGAATACCGGCGGGCTGAAAGGGATCGAGGCCGCTGCCGCCGCCGGGGTGGTGGCAGGGGATGCGGGTCGGGTTTTAGAGGTGATCGCCGGGGTGACCAAAGAGCAGAAGATCCAGATCAAGGAGTATATGGAGAAGACCCCGATCCAGGTAAAGGCCATGGAGACGGATGAACTTTTGGATATGGTTGTGACCCTGTATGGGGACGGCTCGTATGCCAAGGTGAGGATAGCCAATTACCACACGAATATTGTATTGATCGAGAAGGATGGGGAAAAGCTATACGAGATGGGGGTCATGGCTACAGAAGAGGCGCAGATGGCAGACAGGAGCCTTTTGAATGTGAAGGATATCTATGACTTTGCAAAGACCGTGGAGTTAGAGGACGTAAAGGAACTGATTGGACGCCAGATCGAGTACAACAGTGCCATCTCCAAGGAAGGGCTGGAGCATGACTGGGGCGCCAATATCGGAAGCGTGCTCATAAAAGCATATGGGGATGACATCCGGGTGCGTGCGAGGGCAGCGGCAGCGGCCGGGTCGGATGCCAGGATGAGCGGCTGCGAGATGCCGGTGATCATCAATTCCGGAAGCGGGAACCAGGGGATGACGGCATCCCTGCCGGTGATTGAGTATGCCATGGAACTGAAATCCCCGGAGGAAGAACTCTACCGGGCGCTGGTGCTTTCTAACCTGGTGACGATCCACCAGAAGACGGGAATCGGGCGGCTGTCGGCCTACTGCGGCGCGGTCAGCGCCGGATGCGGCGCCGGGTGCGGGATTGCTTACCTCTTAGGCGGGGATTATGCCACGGTTGCCCATACATTGGTCAATGCGCTGGCGATTGTTTCGGGGATCATCTGTGATGGGGCAAAGCCCTCCTGCGCCGGGAAGATTGCGGCGGCGGTAGATGCGGGGATCCTGGGATATCAGATGTACGTCAACGGGCAGCAGTTCCGGGGCGGGGACGGGATTATCTCCAAGGGTGTGGAGAATACGATCCGCAATGTAGGACGCCTGGGCAAGGAAGGCATGAAGGAGACGGATAAGGAGATTATCCAGATTATGACGGATTGCTAGTGTACGGACTGCCTGGCGGCCGGATAGCTTTGTGGAAGAGGAGGATTAAGACAGCGATGGATGGAAACGATATTCTCAAGCTTTTGAATATAGCCGGGGGGCATGGGGAGTGCCTGATCGGCGTGGCACTGTTTTTCGCCATGCTGGTGGAGATTTCCCGTCTGCCGAAGAAAAAATTCAGCTTTGCTATGCGGGTACTGATCGGAAGCGGGGCAGGGACGCTGTTCGGGCTGGCAGCCTGGGGATATAGCCAGACGGACCGGGAGCCGGTCCTGGAGAGTTTGAATTCCTGGTTTTGGCTGGTGGCACGGGGATATTTGTCCCTGTTTGTGTGCCTGATCCTGCCGATGGTGTTTTTGGCTTCTGTCCGGCTGGTGCTTCGCACACCGGCGGAGAAACAGGTATCGCCCCTGACCCGCTGGAAGAAACGGGTCAATACCGGGATGGTGGCAATAAGTGCTTTGATTGCGGCGTGCCTGGGGCTGGCATTTAAGGTCGGCGTGATGCCGGGTGAGGAGGCAGAGGTATTTACCTGGAGCGTGGAAAACGGCGGGGGGATTGTGGAACTGATCCTGGGCGTGGTTCCGGCCGGGCTGGGCTGGGATCTGCTGGCGGCGAATGTGATCGGAATCTTTGTATTTGGCATTTATGTGGGAATCGCGGCGCGGAGGATGTCGGGGAAATACATGGATACGGTGAAACCGGTGTTTGACCTTACGGAAGGGGCATTTTCGGTGGGAACCAGCGTATGCAAGACGATCATTGCCTACAAACCCATGGGGGCGGCGGCGATCATGGCTTCCCTGACGATTCGGCATGGGGTGATGGTGATTGCCATGCTGGCAAAAATGCTGTTGGTGCTCTGCCTGGGGGCGGCGCTGATGCTGGCGGTGCAGCTGGTGTTATCCGGCATCTCCGGTGTGGGGCCGGTGTCATTTTTGAAGGCAGGGAAGGCGGCGATGGTGAAAGCCTTAAAGACCCGTTCGGGTTCGGCATGCCTGCCGGAGGCGCAGAAGGCGCTCGCGGAAGGTCTGGGGCTTAACCGGGAGGTGACGGATTTGGTGTCTGCGTATGCGATTTCTTCCGGGATGCAGGGCTGCGGGGCGCTGTTCCCTGCGATGGCGGCAGTGTTTGCCGCAGGGATGTCCGGCGTGGTGATGACGCCGGGGCTGGTTCTTTTGCTGGTGGTGGTGATTGTCTTGATGTCCTATGGAATCACGGATGTTCCGGGTACGGCTACCATGGCGGAGTTTGCAGCGGTTTTGGGGACCGGCATGGCAGATGCGGTGCCGGGGCTGGGAGCCATGATTGCGGTTGACCCGATTGGGGATGTGCCCAGGACCCTGATTAATGTAACCGGCTGTATGGCTAACGCAATATTTGTAGAGAGGAAGGTGAGGAAGTGAAGGTTGTGGTTATCGGCGGCGTAGCGGCGGGGATGTCGGCGGCGTCCAAGCTGAAACGGCTTTTGAAGGACCAGGTGGAGATTGTGGTGTACGAGAAGGGGGAGGAAGTTTCCTACGGAGCCTGCGGGATTCCCTTTTATATCTCCGACCATATCCGCCAGGGAAGCGAACTGATTGCCCGGACGGCGGAGGAATTTGCCAAGAGCGGGATTCCGGTAAAGACCTGGCATGAGGTGACCGGGGTGGACACAGAGGCAAAGACCGTGGCTGTGAAGGATTTAAAGAGCGGTGAGGTGTTTACGGACAGCTACGACAGGCTGATTGTGGGCAGCGGCGCCGGGGTGCGGCATTTTGCGCCCTTTGATAAGGAATACGGGAACCTGTACGAGATCCGTAACGTAGCGGACGGTACCCGTGTAAAGGCAGCCCTGCTGGAGGAGAAGACAAAGAATGTGGTGATTGTGGGGGCTGGGTTTATCGGGCTGGAGGTGTCGGAGGCCTGCCGCCGTTACGGGAAGCATGTGACGGTAGTGGAACTGGCGCCGCACATCCTGCCTGCCTTTGACACAGAGGTCAGCGAGGCTCTGGAGGCAGAACTGGAGAAAAACGGCGTAGTGGTGCAAACAGGCACCATGGTGAAGGAACTGGTGGCAAAGGACGGTGTCATCACGGCAGCCCGCTTAGAGCAAAAGGGGCCGGACGGGCAGGCGGCAGTGGAAGAGATCCCGGTGGATGTTTTGATCAACAGTGCCGGTATTGCGCCGAGCACGGACTTCATTAAGGGCGTAAAGAAGGCGAAAAACGGCGCGATCTGCGTCAATGAGCGGATGGAGGCCAGTGTAAAGGACGTGTATGCGGCGGGGGACTGCAGCATCATGCGCTCAGCGATTACAGGCCAGTACCAGTATGCGCCCCTGGGGACCAATGCCAATAAGCAGGGACGGATTATCGGGGATATCTTAGGCGGTGCAGAGCCAAAGCCCTTTAAGCTGATCGGCAGTTCGGCGCTGCGTCTGTTTGGGATGGATGCGGCCAAGGTGGGGCTGTCGGAAAAGGAGGCTTTGGCGGCGGGGATAGATTTTAAGGTAAATACCATAACCGGCAACAGCTATGCTTCCTATTACGGGACGGAGAAACTGAATATCAAGCTGGTCTACGATGCCAAAACACGCGTGGTGCTGGGGGCAGAGGCCTGGGGGCAGGGGATTGTGGTGCCCAGGGCCAACTATTACGCCATCGCCATCTATGCGGGGCTGACGGTGGATGAGATGGGATTCATGGACCTGTGCTATTCGCCGCCGTTTTCCGGGGTATGGGATGCGGCGCTGATCGCCTCGAATACGGCGAAGTAAGAGAGGGAGAAGCAGGAGCAGCAAGAAGAAGCAAGAAGCAGCAAAAACGGTTAGGACAAGCAAGAAAAAGCGGTTAAATACGTAGGCCAGGTAATGTCGCAATTACCTGAAATATAAACCTAAAAGGAGAACTTGAAGTATGAAAGACAAAACTCAGACAACAAAGCGTTCCTTTATCCTGCGCTTCCTCGACATGATCGAGGCGGCGGGAAACAAGCTGCCGACCCCTCTTACGATTTTTTTCTATCTGGCAGTGTTTGTGGTAGTGCTCTCCGGAATCGGCGCGGCTATGGGATGGAGCGCCACTGGTGAGATGTACAATTCCGGAAGCGGTACAGTGGAGGAGACCACGGTGAGCGTGGTGAGCCTGTTCAGCATCTCGGGGCTGCAGTATATGCTGACATCGGCTGTGACCAATTTTACCGGCTATGCGCCATTGGGCTTTACGGTGGTGATCATGCTGGGAATCGGCGTGGCAGAGAGTTCCGGCTGGCTGAACGGACTGATTCACAAAGTGGTGAAGATTACCCCGGCCCAGCTGGTGACGCCGATGGTGGTGTTTATCGGGGTTATGACCAATGTGGCAGAAAATGCGGGCTATGTGGTGTTTATTCCCCTGGCGGCCATGATCTTTAAGGCTTATAAGAAGCATCCCCTGGCCGGCGTGGCAGCAGGCTTTGCGGGTGTGTCCGGCGGCTTTTCGGCAAACCTCTTGATCGGTTCTGCCGATGCAACCTTGTCCGGCTTTTCCACGGCGGCCGCGCAGACCCTGGATCCGGCTTACAACGTGACGCCCCTGTCCAACTGGTTTTTCATGATTGCTTCTACGTTTTTGATTACTATTGTGGGAACCTTGATAACGGAACTGGTGGTCATCCCCAGGTTAGGGCCGTACAAGGAGAACGGGGACGGCACTCTGGTAGAGGTTTCCAATGAACTGACGGATAAGGAAGAGAAGGCTCTTAGGATTGCCAACTTGGTGTTTGTGGCGATTGCGGCGGTATATGTGGTGTGCTGTATCCCGAAGGGATCCTTTATGAGGAATCCGGAGACGGGGAGCCTGATCGAAGGGTCCACTCTGATGAATGCGATCATCCCGCTGTTTACGCTCTTGTTCTTTATCCCCTCTTTTGTGTATGGCAAGCTTTGCGGCAGCTTTAAGAGCGACAAGGACGTGGTGGCTTCCTTTAACAAATCCATTGCCTCCATTTCCGGGTTTATTGCCATGGCATTTGTGGCGGCACAGTTTACCAACTATTTTGGCAAGACCAATATCGGGCGGATCCTGTCCTTTAAGGGCGCGGAATTTTTGCAGAGCCTGAATATTAATTCGGTCGGGCTGATGATGTGCTTTATCCTGGTTGCCGGCTTTGTCAATCTGTTCATGGCCTCGGCGTCTGCCAAGTATGCGATCTTTGCACCAGTGTTTGTGCCTATGTTCATGAAGATGGGGCTTTCTCCGGAACTGACCCAGGTGGCGTACCGGATCGGCGACAGCACCACCAATATCATTGCACCGGTCATTGCCTGGATTCCGTACATATTGACGGTTATGAAGAAGTACGATAAGGATACGGGATGGGGAACCTTGGTTTCTTCCATGCTGCCGTACTCCATGGCTTTTCTGGTAAGCTGGGCGGCTATGCTGGCGCTTTGGATGATCCTGAACCTGCCGCTGGGGCCGGGGGCACCGGTGTTCTATACCATCGGGTAACAGGATAGTGAAACCCAGACATGCCCGGGTTTGGCGGGAGGGGGATGGCATCACGAAAGGATATTGTCCATCCCCCTCTTCTTTTCTTGCGGCTGTCCGCATGGGGATATTTAAGGAGCCTGCTGTTTGTTTTCGGCGTGTATTTAAATCATATGAGGAGGACGGAGATGTTTGAGGAGAGAGTAGCTAGGGTACTGAAAAATATGGAGGAGAAGGGGCTGGAACAGATGATTGTCAGTGACCCGCCGTCAGTTTACTACCTGACCGGCAGATGGATCCTGCCCAATGAACGTCTGCTTGCCCTGTATTTAAATAAGAACGGGAACCATAAGCTGTTTGTCAATAAACTGTTTACGGTAGACGGGGATATCGGGGCAGAGAAGGTTTGGTTCTCCGATACGGATCCGGGGTGCGAGATCATTGCCGGGTATACGGACCATGATAAGGTGCTGGGGATTGATAAGAAGATGGCGGCAAAGTTTTTGCTGGAATTGATGGAACTGGGGGCGGGAAGCGGTTATAAGAATGCCTCTGAGTGTGTGGACAAAGCCCGCCGGATTAAGGATGAGGAAGAGAAGGAGAGGATGATCCTGGCATCCGAACTGAACGACGCGGCCATGGCCAGGTTCCGTGGGCTGATCAAAGAGGGCGTGACGGAACTGGAGGTTGCAGCGGGGATGAATGCCATCTATAAGGAACTGGGGACCGAGGGGCCGTCCTTCGGACCGCTGGTCAGCTTTGGGGCAAATGCGGCCATCGGGCATCACAAGCCGGACGGGACTGTGCTGAAGGAAGGGGATTGCGTGCTCTTTGACGTGGGGTGCAAGAAGAACGGGTATTGCTCGGATATGACAAGGACATTTTTCTATAAAAGCGCCAGCGAGAAGGGGCGGGAAGTCTATGAGGTGGTGAAGAAGGCCAACTTGGCGGCGCAGGCGGTGATGAAGCCGGGGATGCGGTTCTGTGATATCGACAAGGTTGCCCGGGATATTATCACCGAGGCAGGCTACGGGCCTTATTTTACCCACCGGCTGGGGCATTGTATCGGGATTGAGGTTCATGATGCGGGGGATGTGTCGGCAGTGAATACGGATGTGGTGGAGGAAGGGATGATCTTCTCTTGTGAGCCGGGAGTTTACCTGCCGGGCGAACTGGGGGTGCGGATCGAGGACCTGATGCTGGTGACAAAGGATGGGGCGGTGAGCCTCAACCGGGATCCAAAGGATTTGGAGGTTATTGAATAAGGGGGTGAAACCGCTGCAAAGCGGCAAGGATGCCGGGTTTTAGCAAAAATTCCTTGCGGCATCTATCTGCCCATGATATAATATCCTAATAGTAAAGTTTTTATCGGATCTGTTTACATTTCATTGCAAAGCTGATAATCCTTATGGAAGAGGAAATGACCTATGAAGAATAATTATGGATTGACTAACACAGAGTTGCTGATCATGGAACTTTTTTGGTCAGAAAACAGGCCGATGACATTTCGCGAGATTATGGAGATTGCCAGGAGGGACTGGAAGAAGGAGTGGAAGGTACAGACCTTAAATACTTTTTTGAACGGCCTCCAGAAGATGGGGATGATCCAGGCAGAGCGGAGCATCATCAATCCGTATAATGAGTACCATGCCTTATGCAGCAGGGGTGAGCATATCCATAAGTGGACGAAGGAACTGGTAGAGGTTTGCTATAACAATTCTTTTAAGGATCTGATAGAAGCATATGTCGGCAAAGGGGAATTGACAAAACAGGAAAAGGATGATGTGAGAAGGATCCTCGAAACATCCGGGACAGAAGAGCGGTAGAATAGCAGCGGTACGGGGGATTATCTCCTTTTTGATAGGAATTCCAGATGCAGTGGTTCTTATCAAGGAGGAGATATTTTTATATAGCAGCGTATAGGCCGGCCAAGGCGGTTTTTGTAACAAAACGGCGCTGAAAATGCTTGACGGCAGTATGGATTCCCAGTAACATAGAATGGAAATTTGGATTCGGGCAGGCCGGATGGCACCGGGAAGGAAAGGGGTTGAGGCAGCGGTGGCATTTACACATTTGCATGTTCATACAGAGTATAGCTTGTTGGACGGTTCCTGTAAGATAAAAGAATTGGTGCAGTGCGCAAAGGACCTGGGCATGGACAGCATGGCAGTGACAGACCATGGGGTGATGTATGGCGTGATTGATTTTTACCGGGCGGCGAGGGAGGTTGGGATCAAGCCTATCATTGGCTGTGAGGTCTATGTGGCGCCCGGCTCGCGCTTTGACCGGGAGACCGGCAGCGGGGAGGACCGGTATTACCATCTGGTGCTGTTAGCGGAGAATAACCAGGGTTACCAGAACCTGATGAAGATTGTGTCGAAGGGTTTTATCGACGGTTTTTATTATAAACCGAGGGTGGATTATGAGGTGCTGGAAACCTACCATGAGGGGATCATTGCGCTCAGTGCCTGCCTGGCCGGGGAGGTGCAGCGGAACCTGGCGCGGGGGATGTATGAGGAGGCGAAGCGGTCCGCCCTGCATTACCAGGATATCTTTGGGAAGGGGAACTTCTTCCTGGAACTGCAGGATCACGGGATCCCGATGCAAAAGACGGTTGGCCAGGGGCTGATGCGCTTAAGCCGGGAATTGGGGATTGATTTGGTTGCCACCAATGATATCCATTATACTTTTGCCCAGGATGTGGCTGCCCACGATATCCTTTTATGCATCCAGACGGGCAAGAAAGTTGCGGATGAGAACCGGATGCGCTATGAGGGCGGGCAATATTACTGCAAGTCGGAGCAGGAGATGCGGGAGTTGTTTTCCTATGTGCAGGAAGCGGTTGACAATACCCATAAGATTGCCGGGCGGTGCAATGTGGAGATCGAATTCGGGGTTACCAAGCTGCCGCGCTATGATGTGCCAGAAGGCTATGATTCCTGGGGCTACTTAAATAAGCTGTGTGAGGACGGGATGGCGAAGCGCTACCCGCAGGATAACGGGACATTGAAGGAGCGCCTCACATTTGAATTGGATGTAATCCGCAATATGGGGTATGTGGACTATTTCCTGATCGTGTGGGATTTTATCCATTTTGCCCGTTCCCATGATATTATGGTTGGCCCGGGGAGGGGGTCGGCAGCAGGCAGCATCGTAGCTTACTGCCTGGAGATCACCGATATCGACCCGGTCCGCTATCATCTGCTGTTTGAACGTTTTCTGAACCCGGAGAGGGTATCCATGCCGGATATCGATATTGATTTTTGCTTTGAACGGCGCCAGGAGGTCATCGATTATGTGGTAGAGAAGTACGGCAAAGACCAGGTGGTACAGATTGTCACGTTTGGTACGATGGCCGCCAAGGGCGTGGTGCGGGATGTGGGGCGGGTGCTTGACATGCCCTATGCCCGCTGCGATGCCATTGCCAAGATGATACCCGGGGATCTGGGCATGACCCTTGACAAGGCGCTGCGGCAGAGCCCGGACCTGCGGGAGGCATATCAGCAGGATGAGGAGGTCAAATATTTAATTGATATGGCGAAGCGCTTAGAGGGGCTGCCGCGCCATACATCCATGCATGCGGCCGGGGTGGTCATCGGCCAGCGGGCAATGGATGAGTTTGTGCCGCTGTCCCGTGCGCAGGACGGCACGGTAACCACCCAGTTCACTATGACGACTTTGGAGGAACTGGGGCTTTTGAAAATGGATTTTTTGGGGCTTAGGACATTGACAGTGATCCAGAATGCCGTGAGGCAGGTGGAAAAAAACCACGGCATCTGCCTGGATATGGGAGAGATTGATTACAACGACAAGGCAGTATTGGCATCGATCGGGACAGGGAAATGCGACGGGGTATTCCAGCTGGAAAGTTCAGGCATGAAGAGTTTCATGAAGGAACTGAAACCGGAGAACCTGGAAGATATCATTGCCGGGGTGGCATTGTACCGTCCGGGTCCGATGGATTTTATCCCGCGCTACTTAAAAGGGAAGAATGGAAAAGCGCAGGCGGTTTATGACTGCCCCCAGTTAGAACCGATCTTAAGGCCGACTTATGGATGCATTGTCTATCAGGAGCAGGTCATGCAGATCGTGCGGGACTTGGCAGGGTATACCATGGGGCGCAGTGACCTGGTGCGCCGTGCCATGTCTAAGAAAAAGACAGCGGTGATGGAGAAAGAGAGGCAGAACTTTGTCTATGGGAATCCTCAGGAAGGTGTTGCAGGATGTATCGCCAACGGGATTGATGAGAAGACGGCGAACCATATCTATGATGAAATGATTGATTTTGCCAAATATGCGTTTAACAAATCCCATGCAGCATGCTATGCGGTGGTGGCAGTGCAGACCGCATATTTAAAATATTATTACCCGAAAGAATTTATGGCTGCCCTGATGACCTCGGTAATGGACAACAATACGAAGGTGGCAGAGTATATCTTTAGCTGCCGCCAGATGGGGATAGAGATCCAGCCGCCGGATATCAATGAAGGGGAGAGCGGGTTTTCAGTGGCAGGCGAGGGCATCCGGTACGGGCTTTCGGCGATCAAGAGCGTAGGGCGCACAATGGTGGACATGATCATCAAGGAGCGGGAGAGCGGGGGATTTTACACTTCCCTGGACGATTTTGTGGAACGGATGGGCGGAAAAGAGATCAATAAACGGACGCTGGAGAATTTTATCAAGTCAGGTGCACTAGACAGCCTTCCGGGGAACCGCCGCCAGAAGACGATGATTGCGCCGGAACTTCTGGAGCAGAAGAATAAAGAAAAGAAAAATTCCCTGGAAGGGCAGATGAGCCTGTTCGATTTTGCGGGCGAGGAGGAAAAGAAGCAGTACCAGATCCAGATGCCAAAGGTGGAGGAATTTCCGAAGGAGGAGTTGCTGGCTTTTGAAAAGGATATTTTAGGGGTGTATGTCAGCGGCCATCCGTTAGACGAATACATGGAGGTGTGGAAGAACAGCATCACTGCCCGCACCATTGACTTTTCGGCAGAAGAGGAAGGCGGCAAGGCGGCGCTTGCGGACGGTGAGCATGTGACGATAGGGGGCATGATCACCGGCAAGGTGGTCAAGACGACGAAGACGGGGAAGATGATGGCTTTTGTGACTATTGAGGACCTGGTGGGAACCGTGGAGGTCTTGGTGTTCCCCAAGGATTATGAGCGGGGGCGCAGCCAGCTGGTTGAGGATTCCAAGGTGTTTGTGCGCGGGCGCGTTTCCATGGGGGACGATGCTGCGGGGAAGCTGATCCTGGAGCAGGTGATCCCTTTTGGAGACTTGCCGAGGGAGTTGTGGCTGCAGTTTGCCGACAAGGAGGAATACGACAAAAAACAGCAGCAGGTCTTCGATATTTTGAAGATGGAGGAAGGCCAGGACACTGTTTGGATATATCTGAAGAAAGAACGGGCAAAGAAGACTCTGCCTGCAAATTGGAGGGTATGTGCAAATAAGACAATTCAGGAGAGGCTATACCCATTGCTTGGTGAAAATAATGTCAAACTTGTGGAAAAGGGATTGAAAAGATAGGAGAAATGATTTAAAATAAAAACAATTCGGTTATGCAGATCAACGCCAGAAGGCGTGGGATAATTAGGAGGAGCAGGTTATGGCAAAAGAGGTTAAGACAATAGGCGTTCTCACAAGCGGTGGAGATGCACCTGGCATGAATGCAGCTATTCGTGCAGTGGTCCGGACCGCTCTGAACCTGGGGCTGAACGTGAAGGGGATTATGCGCGGGTATGCGGGGCTTTTGCAGGAAGAGATCGTTGACTTGAAGAGTTCAAGCGTTTCCAATATTATCTACCGTGGCGGGACGATCCTCTATACGGCTCGCTGTATGGAGTTTACTACACTGGAAGGGCAGCAGCTGGGGGCGGAGATTTGCCGCAAGCATGGGATTGACGGTATGGTGGTAATCGGCGGTGACGGTTCTTTCCGGGGTGCCGGCAAGCTGGCGGCGCTGGGGATTAACACGATTGGGGTGCCGGGGACCATCGACCTGGATGTGGCATGCAGTGATTATACGATCGGGTTTGACACGGCAGTGAATACGGCCATGGAAGCGATTGACCGGGTGCGGGATACATCCACCTCGCATGAGCGGTGCAGCATTATTGAAGTCATGGGGCGGAACGCAGGCTATATTGCATTGTGGTGCGGTTTTGCCAACGGCGCGGAGGATGTGCTGCTTCCGGAACGCTATGACGGCAATGAGCAGGTGCTGATCAACCGCATTATTGCAAACCGTAAGCAGGGGAAAAAGCATAATATTATTATTAATGCCGAGGGGATCGGCCATTCCACATCGATGGCCAGGAGGATCGAGGCAGCGACCGGCGTGGAGACGCGGGCGACGATCTTAGGGCATATGCAGCGGGGCGGCACACCGACCTGTAAGGACAGGGTGTATGCATCCATTATGGGGGCCAAAGCGGCGATGCTGCTTGCTGAGGGCAAGAGCAACCGCGTGGTGGCTTATAAGAACGGCGAGTACGTGGATTTTGATATCCAGGAGGCACTCCAGATGAAGAAGGACATCCCGGAAGACCAGTTTGAGATTTGCAAACTCCTGGTTCGGTAAACGGGATAGGTTGGAAAGGAAACAGGCATGATAGAGGATGCCCGGCAGCCATGGGTGAGAGGTCTGCCGGGCTTTTTATTTTATTCCGGCAAATTGCCCTTTGTGGACGAAGGGATGAGGCGATTGGCTGTGGGCATCAAAGCGTGCCCGTGGTAAGCGGCCGGGAAAGGAAAGGGGAAGCGATGGTACTTTGTGGTTCTAATGGCTATGAACGGAAATATTATTTTAATGAAGCATTTTCCAACCTGCCGGAGGCGGTGCAGAAGGAACTGCAGGTTTTATGTGTATGGTTCACAGAGGAGTGCGGCGGGATACTGACAATGGAATTTGATGAGGGCGGAAGGCTGGAATTTAAGCATACAACGTCAGAATACGATGGTTATTATGATGAAATAGGGGCAGACTTAAAGATCAAGCAGTATAGGGAGCAGCAAAGGGAACTGCTGGAGAAACTGGAATTATATTATCAGGCCTTGTACCTGCTAAAAAACGCAGGGCAGGATATTGCCGGTGAGGGGACAACAGGATGAAACTGCGGATAGGGAACGTGGAGGCGGAGAACAACCTGGTATTAGCACCAATGGCGGGCGTGACGGACCAGCCTTTCCGGAAACTTTGCCGGGAACAGGGGTGCGGCCTGCTATGCACGGAGATGGTCAGCGCGAAAGCAGTCTATTATAATAACAGGAACACGAGGGAACTTCTGCAAATCGGCCGGGAGGAACATCCGATTGCCGTACAATTGTTTGGGTCAGACCCCAAGATCGTGAGTGAGATGGCGGCACAGGTTGCGGAGGGTGATTGCGACATCATTGATTTCAATATGGGGTGCCCGGTCCCGAAGGTGGTGAACAATGGGGAGGGATCCGCGCTGATGAAGGATCCTGCCCTGGCAGAGAGGATCCTTTCTGCATTGGTTAAGAAAGTAAAAAAGCCGGTGACGGTGAAATTCCGGAAGGGATTTGATGAGGGGCACGTGAATGCCGTAGAGATTGCCAGGATTGCGGAGAACTGCGGGGTGGCAGCAGTGGCGGTCCACGGAAGGACCCGGCAGCAATTTTATTCGGGACATGCAGACTGGGATATCATCCGCAGGGTGAAAGAGGCAGTTAAGATCCCGGTGATCGGGAACGGAGATATTTTTTCGCCGGAAGATGCCAGGAGGATGATGGAGGAAACGGGCTGCGACGGCTTGATGGTTGCACGGGGGGCACAGGGGAATCCCTGGCTGTTTGGGCGGATCCGGCATTATCTGGATACAGGGGAGTTATTGCCGGAGCCGGATGCAGAAGAGATTTCCCAGATGGTTCTGAGGCATGCCAGGATGCAGGTGGAGAAAAAGGGTGAGCTGCTGGGGATGAAGGAAATGCGCAAGCATATTGCCTGGTATACGGCAGGCCTTCCCCACTCTGCGTCTGTGCGCAGGGAATGCAACTATATAGAAACCATGGCAGGCCTGGAGGCTCTCCTGCCAATGCTTGCAAGGGGGCGTTAAAGCGGGAAATGTGCCTCGGCAGCCGCTTTTTTGGCCAAAGCGGTAAAAGTTATCTTAGGGTAACAGCCCGTTCGCAGAGGCGCTTGTATATCTGCGGATTGTGCGGCAAGATTGCCCCCAACGATTCTTGACAAGCCTGGTTCTTTAGGATATAATACATGGAACACAATGAGCCAAGGCCGTGCTGGCACGGGAATGGCGACTGCCCAAAGGCCGGTGAGGCAAGGCCGTACTGGCACGTGGAACGCAAGGGATCAGGGCCGTGCCGGCATGGGCATAGCGGCTGTCCGGGAACCAGATAAGAAAGAGAGGCTGGGGCAGAGTAGTAAAAAAGGAAGGAAATGAGTGGCATGGCGGAGAAGAAAAATATTTTAACCTATGCGGGACTGAAGCAGTATGAGGATGAACTTCAGGATCTGAAAGTAAACCGCAGACGGGAAGTGGCTCAGAAGATTAAGGAAGCAAGGGAGCAGGGAGACCTGTCTGAGAATGCAGAGTATGATGCTGCCAAGGATGAGCAACGGGACATCGAACTTCGGATTGAGGAATTGGAAAAGCTTTTAAAAAATGCGGAAGTGATCGATGAGGATGAGATAGATATCAATAAGATCAGCATCGGTTGTAAGGTTAAGGTTTACGATGCGGATTTTGAGGAGGAGATGGAGTTTCGGATTGTGGGTTCCACGGAGGCCAACAGCCTGCAGAACAAGATTTCAAACGAATCGCCGGTTGGCCAGGCATTGCTTGGCAAAAGAGTGGGCGACGTAGTGGATGTGGAAACACAGGCCGGAGTGATCCAGTATAAGGTGCTGGAGATTCAGAGAGTGTCATAGGAGAGACGGCTGCAGCTGTTTGGGAGGAACCAAACGGCTGCAGGTGATTATTATTCCACGAAAAAGAGGAGCAGAGGATGGCAGAACAGCAGAATCAGCAGAAAAAACAGGGTCAGGAGCCGGATTTAAATCAGCTGTTAAAGGTGCGCCGGGAGAAACTTGCAGAACTTCAGGCAGCGGGAAAGGATCCGTTCCAAATCACAAAGTACGGTGTAACCGTTCACAGCATAGATGTGAAAGAAGATTATGCACAATGGGAAGGCAAGGAGGTTTCCATTGCCGGACGGATGATGTCCAAACGCGTGATGGGGAAAGCATCCTTTTGCAATGTCCAGGACCTAAAGGGCAATATTCAGTGCTATGTGGCGCGGGATGATCTGGGAGAGGAAGCTTATAAGGCATTCAAGAAGCTGGATATCGGTGATATCGTCGGTGTGGAAGGCATTGTGTTCACCACGATGATGGGGGAGATTTCCATCCATGCAAAATCCATGACTCTTCTTTCTAAGAGTTTACAGATCCTCCCGGAAAAGTATCATGGGCTGACCAATACGGATATGCGGTATCGCCAGCGGTATACAGACCTGATCATGAATGAGGATGTGAAAAGGACCTTTGTCATGCGTTCCAAGATCATCAGCAGTATCCGCCGCTATCTGGATGGCCAGGGATTTCTTGAGGTGGAGACCCCTATGCTGGTAAGCAATGCAGGCGGGGCGGCAGCGCGTCCCTTTGAAACGCATTACAATGCCCTGGATGAGGATGTGAAGCTGAGGATATCCCTGGAACTGTATCTGAAGAGGCTGATTGTGGGCGGCATGGAACGGGTCTATGAGATCGGCCGCGTGTTCCGCAATGAGGGACTGGATACCCGCCACAACCCGGAGTTTACCCTGATGGAACTATACCAGGCGTATACGGATTATAACGGCATGATGGATCTGACAGAGAATATGTTCCGCCATGTGGCCGAGGAGGTCTGCGGCACCACCTGCGTTCCCTATGCGGAGGAGATGATCGATTTAGGCAAGCCTTTTGAGAGGCTGACCATGATTGATGCCATCAAAAAGTATACGGGAATTGATTTTGAGGAGATTAAGACCACAGAAGAGGCAAAGAAGCTGGCGGATGAAAAAGAGGTTCATTATGAGGCGCGCCATGTGCGGGGCGATATCATTAACCTGTTCTTTGAAGAGTTTGTGGAGGAACATTTGATCCAGCCCACCTTTATCATGGACCACCCGGTGGAGGTGTCTCCCCTGACCAAGAGAAAGCCGGATAAGCCGGAACTGGTGGAGCGGTTTGAGTTGTTTATCTATGGCAGAGAGATGTGTAATGCCTATTCGGAGTTAAATGATCCTATTGACCAGCGGGAGCGGTTTAAGGCTCAGGAGGCAGCGCTGGCAGCCGGGGATGAGGAGGCCAATACCACGGATGAGGATTTCCTGAATGCATTGGAGATCGGGATGCCGCCGACTGGCGGGATTGGGTATGGGATTGACCGGCTGGTGATGTTGCTTACCAATGCCCCGGCGATCAGGGATGTTTTGTTGTTCCCGACGATGAAAACTTTGGGTAAAGAAAACCAGTAAAATCAAGGGTTTCAGCGATTTTGAGTTGTGATTTACTACAAATTTACTACAAATTTGCTACGCATAATACGGAATAATACTTGATAATACGTTTTGTGCGGCATTCAATTTTATAGGGTATGTACCTTTAGGACACTTTCCAAGTGAGAATTTGGGAGTGTCCTTTTGTTATGGTCAAAAAATAAAATTGGAGGTAGAGATAATGAACAACACAGCGTTAAGAGCAGAGGCGCAGAGCGCCAACAACAAACACATGGTTTTTAACAACGAGGAACATGAAAAGTTTTATTATGAGAAACTGGAGCAGGCAAGGTATCAGGACTGCTATCACAAGGCATTGATTTACATTCTCGGTATTTCAGAGGACACAAGGAATCATTTCAGCCAGATCTATGATATTAAGTCCGGGTTCATCAAGCCGGAGTGTCTGCACCAGGGCTGGCAGACAAGCGGCAGTGTCCGGGTGGTAAGGCTTGCCTTTAACCTTTATACAGACGGAACGCCGAGTGTTGACGATTATAAGCGCAAGGACGAGCAGATCAGAGAGTGCAGTGAGTATTCCGTGAGTGATATTTTCTGCTGCGGCTATGCGATGTACTTCTGGCAGGGCATTAAGCTCCGTTATCCGGAATACTGCAAAAAGCAGAAGTCCATTGAGGAGATCCTTGCAGAAATGGAGAGGAAACGTGCTGAAAATTCGACTGATGGGAACGAAGAATGATATTAAGTGGTTCGAGAAGATTTTGAAAAGACAGCCCAAAGTGGCTGTGACGGAAGTTTCAGATCTGTACCGGAACAAAGGTACAAACAGGTATTACCGGGCTTATGTGGAAGTGCAGAAAGCCAACATCAAAGAAAAATCCAACTAATACGGAGGAATAAAACCATGTGTAAAATTATAGCAATTGCAAACCAGAAAGGCGGTGTCGGCAAGACCACCACAACGAGTAATTTGGGGATTGGGCTGGCGAAACAGGGAAAAAGAGTTTTACTTATTGACGCAGACGCACAGGGGAGCCTGACCGCAAGCCTTGGCTTTACGGAGCCTGACAAGCTGGAAGTCACCCTTGCAAGCGTAATGGAAAAGGTTATCAACGATGAAGAAATGGAACCGGGCTACGGTATCTTGAAGCACGAAGAAGGGATTGACCTGATGCCGGGGAACATTGAGCTGTCCGGTCTGGAAGTTTCCCTTGTGAACGTGATGAGCAGAGAAATTATGATGCGCTCTTATATGGACATGGTAAAGGAGCAGTACGATTATATCCTGATTGACTGTATGCCCTCACTTGGCATGATTACCATAAATGCCTTTGCCTGTGCGGACAGCATACTGATACCTGTGCAGGCCGCATATCTGCCCGTGAAAGGTCTGGAACAGCTTATTAAGACCATAGGCAAGGTAAAGCGACAGATCAATCCCAAACTGGAGATAGAGGGTATTCTGCTGACAATGGTAGACAACAGGACTAATTATGCGAGGGATATTACAGCGCTGCTTATTGAAACTTATGGGAGCAGGGTACGGATATTTGAGAACAGCATACCGATGTCGGTAAGGGCTGCGGAAACTTCTGCGGAAGGTGTCAGCATCTACCAGCATGACCCGAAAGGCAGGGTTGCGGGCGCATACCAGTCTTTGACGGAGGAGGTGCTTGGCAATGGGCAGTAAGGCAGGGAGCGCATCAAAAGTCAAACTGAACAGCTTTGACGATTTATTTGGCGGTGCGGAAAATACAGCAGGGGAGCAGATTATCCATGCGAAGCTGACTGATTTACATACATTCAAAGGACACCCTTTTCGTGTCCTGGATGATGAAAAGATGGAAGAAACCACGGAGAGTATCAGCAGATACGGTGTGCTTGTGCCAGGGCTTGCAAGACCGAGGGAAGGGGGCGGCTATGAAATCATAGCCGGACACCGGAGGAAACGGGGTTCTGAAAGGGCAGGACTGGACACGATGCCCGTCATTGTCAGGAATTACACGGACGATGAAGCCACGATAATCATGGTGGATTCCAATATCCAGAGAGAGGATATTTTACCGAGTGAAAAAGCAAGGGCTTATGCTATGAAATACGAAGCGATGAAACATCAGGGCAGCAAAGGCGGCAGTACCCTTGATGAAGTGGGGGAAGCTGCCGGGGAAAGCGGAAAGACCGTACAGAGGTATGTATGGCTTGCAAGGCTCTCGGATGAGCTGCTTGGCATGGTGGATGCAAAGAAGATAGGGATAGCGCAGGGCGTTGATATTTCTTTCCTCTCAGAAGAACAGCAGCAGTATGTAACAGTCATTCTCCAGGAAACGGGCGCATCGGTTTCCAATGCGCAGGCGGCGAAGCTGAAAGAGTATGGGAAAAGCGGCGAGCTGACGCTGGCGATGGTCAGGCTGATACTGGCGGAGGAAAAGCCGAAAGAGAGGAAAGTAACGATTAAGGGAGATAAGATTAACAGATATTTTCCGGAGGACTATTCCAATGACGATATAGAGGGCATCATTATCGGGCTTTTGGAGGAATGGCAGAGTAAGCGGTAAAGGAGGCGGCAGAATGGGCGAGCCATTGAGATTTGATTATTACTATGGCGTAGAAGCAGAGCAGTTTTCTTTTTACCGTGTTCCCCGCCTGCTGATAAAGGACGAGCGTTTTAAGGGGCTTAGCAGCGATGCTAAGCTCCTGTATGGGTTGATGCTTGACCGGATGTCACTTTCCATGAAAAACGGGTGGCTGGACGATGAAAATCGGGCATATATCATATACACAATAGATAATATCAGGGAAGATTTAGGATGCAGCAAGGAAAAGGCTGTAAAGGTTCTTGCGGAGCTAGATAAGGCCAAAGGGATAGGGCTTGTTGAGAAAATACGCCGGGGGCTTGGCAAACCGGATATTATTTATGTGAAGAATTTTATTATAGATGAGGGCAGAAAAGAGCCTTGCAACACTGATGTTTCCACAGAAGTCGGAAAAACCGACTTCAAGAGGTCGGAAAAGCCGACTTCAAGAAGTCAGGAAAGCCGACTTCAAGAGGTCGGAAAAACCGATTTCAGCAGGTCGGAAAATCTGACTTCAAGAGGTCGGGAAAACCAACTTCAAGAAGTCGGGAAACCAGACCCTAATTATACTGACTATAACTATACTAAACAGAATTATACTGATATGAGTTATCCCAATCCTATCAATCAATCCGTGGGGGATGTGGATAACACAGGGATACAGGGAAAAGCGGATACGATGGATGTGATGGATGAAACGAGCGCATATATGGCGCTGATCCGCAAAAATCTGGAATATGAACACCACATGAAGTATGGCCAGTATGGGGAAAAGGAGATGTACGAGGAAATCTATGAAACCGTCTGCGATGTGGTGTGTGTGAAGCGCAGGACAATCCGCATCAACGGGGAGGATTACCCTTACGAACTTGTGAAATCCCGCTTCCTGAAGCTGAACAGCGGCCATGTGGAGTATGTCATGGGCTGTATGAAGGAAACCACAACAAAGATTACCAACATCAGGGCATACCTGATCACCGCCCTTTATAATGCGCCCTCAACCATGAGCCATTACTACCAGCAGGAGGTTCAGCACGATATGTATGGCGGTGGGTGGGCAGAAAAGGGAATCACTTAACGGACTTCTGGACACAATCGAGCTGTTGACAACCCCCCTAATTTCGTAAATGTCACAAGATATCATGATAAAAATCTAGCAAAGATAGCAGAAATATTCCAAAGAAAAAGGGCATGGTTCCCTATGCCATGGCCTTTATCATCCTTTTAAGATTTAATGCCGTTGACGATAAGAGGCACTGCTGTTCAGCCGCCTCTAATCCTCTTCTGTATAAGAATTTCAAATTATGTCTTGACTTTTGCGCTGCAAAGCTTCCTTCGCTCCATATCTGCCGCAGAAGCAAAACCCTGGTGTGTCTTTCCGTACCATCTTTTTCATGATTCTTTTTTACAATGTCTTCAAAAATATTTACTTGGATTCTTTTATCAGAACCTTTTTCTCCTATGCACCTGCTACGGAACGGACAGTCTTTACATTCAGCCTTTGGACAGCGGTATTCTTTTGTTACTGTATTTATTGTTCTATTAAGCCGGTGCAGCGGAAGTGTTTTTCCTCCGGGACAGATGAATCTGTCATCCTTTTCATCATACTGAAAATCTTTCCTTTGAAATTCTGTAGTTCCTCTTTTTTGCTCCGTTCTTTCAGGCGTATAAAAATTTATGTCTCTTTCTGATAACTGTTGGTTGATAAGGTTTGTGTCATATCCACTGTCGGCACATGCTTCCTGTATTTTCAAACCCAGATTTTTCTCAATATAATCAACCCTTTTGATATACGGCTGGCTGTCAGGCACATTACCGGCTGTAGCTGCCACATCGATTATAATTCCGTTTTTAGAGTCCACGGTTTCATGCGACAAGTAATGCATCCCCTCCGCTTTCCCTTTCCTCTTGTAAAATCCAGATTCGGGGTCTGTTCTACTTTCACGGCGGCTAATGATTTCCGTTTTTTCCTTCCGTTTCTTGCATCTGATGGGCTTGATTTTCCCTTCTGATTCCAACTGGGCCCGTACCGTTTCTTCATACTTGTCTAGTTCTTTGAGGTATTCATTTGTGGCTTCTTCTGTTTGCTTGATGTATTCTGCTTTCCGGGATGCGTTTGCCTTCACGTGTGTCGAATCCGTAAAAACCAGCTTGCCGTCTGCCAGACCCTTTTCTATGCATATGGAAACAATTTTCTGAAAGATATTCCGAAAAAGATCGCTGCCGTTGAAACGGCGGCGTCTGTTCTGGGAAACCGTAGAATGGTCTGGAACTTTATCCATGATATCAAGACCAAGAAACCAACGGTATGCCATGTTCACCTGAATCTCTTCTGATATTCTTCTTTCGGAATTGATGCCATAAAGAAAACCGATGAGAAGAAACTTGATTAAGACCACCGGATCAATGGATGGACGCCCATTGTTATGACAGTACATATTTTCTACTTCGTTATATATGAATGAAAAATCAATAATATCATTTACTTTCCGAAGCAGATGATCCATAGGGACTAAATCTTCAATTGTTATCAAATGCATTTCTATCTGTTGGTTTTCTCTTTTCGTCATCATAATGTATCACCTCAAGGATTAATCTACACATATATTTTCTTATATGCAAATCTTTTTGGCAAGAGGTTTGTCAACAGCTCGATTATGTCCAGAAGTCAGCGCAGGAAGAAAAGACTTCCGAAAGACCGGAAACAGGCGAAAAAGCCGCCAATGCACCGATACCGTACCCGGAAGAAAACGCAAGGCGTGATTATACAATGGGGAATGGAGGGCTGAGAGTTGCTGCGGCAATGGCTGACAAGCCTGTGCAGCGGGCATCGTTAAAGGAAAAGCTGGCGGCATACAGGGCGCAAGCGTCCGGGGCTGGTCGGACAGATGCTGAAAAAGCGAAAAGGAAGGAGGAAACGCTGTAACAATCATAAAACTAATCAAATATCAATTATTGTCCGGGCTGGCAATTAAAAAGTTCCGATTGATTTAGCCGGGATTTCGGGGTATAATGGCATTGAGGTCATATACCTTTTGGGAATGGCTTTTGCGTTTCCTACCATACAAAAAGGAGGTTTATGGCTGATGGATACGGAAATAAAAAATGCGGTCAGCGCAACAGACCAGGACGCACAGTATGATGATAAGGCAAAACGTCTGTTGGGAAATAAGATCATTCTGGCGCATATTCTGGTAAAGACGGTTGATGAGTTCCGGGGAATGAACCCGAAAGATGTGGTATCTTATATTGAGGGGGAGCCATTTATCAGTGTGGTTCCGGTGGAGCCGGGGCTGACCAATATTGAAAAAGAAGAAAACGGGCAGCGCATTGTCGGGATGAATACGGAGAATGCGGAGATTAACGAGGGGCTTATACGGTTTGACATTATCTTTTATGTGCGTATGAAAGATGGTATCTCACAGGTTATCGTAAACGTGGAGGCACAGAAAGATGAACCGTCAGGCTACCATATCCTGAACAGGGCAGTTTTCTATGTAAGCCGTCTTGTTTCGTCGCAGAAGGAACGGGATTTTGTCAAGACAAATTATAATGACATCAGGCGTGTATTCAGTATTTGGGTATGTATGGGCATGGACGAAAGCAGTATGGCTTATGTGCATCTTGCGAAAGACGATCTGCTTGGTTCCTATCCGTGGAAGGGCGGGCTTGACTTGTTAAATATTGTCCTGATAGGTATATCAAATGAACTTCCGGAGCATGATGAAAAGTATGAGCTACACCGTTTGCTGAGTACGTTGCTTTCGGCGGAATTGACCGTTGATGAGAAATTAGGGATTATTAAAACTGAGTATAGTATTCCGGTAGATGAAAAATTGAGAAAGGATATGAGCGCTATGTGTAATCTTTCACAGGGAATCAGAGAAAATGCAACAGATAATGCTATAACTGGCGTGATTATGAATATGCACAGAGATGGCTATTCATCAGAACAAATAGCAAGGATTGTTGAAAAGACCATAGAGGAAGTGGAGGCTGTCATTAGAAAAAGAGAGCCAGTATTAGCATAATCACAGCAACTTAATAACACAAGCAGTAAAGCAGTGAATTGTTTTTATTAGAGAAAACAATTTGCTGCTTTTTCTGTTTTCGGGAAGAAAGACAGTCATAGCAGATTGTCTTTTTTTGTGCAAAGAAAGGAAAATCAAATATGGCAGACGCAAAAACAGAGAAGCAGAAAGTAAAAGAGATCACTGACAAGCTGGAGGAAGGCTTAAAAGAGCTTTTCGAGAGCGAGAAATATAAAAGCTATCTTTCCACTATGTCAAAATTCCATAATTACAGTTTTAACAACACTCTGCTGATAGCCTTACAACGCCCTGACGCAACCTTAGTGGCAGGCTACCAGGCATGGCAGAAGAATTTCAACCGCCATGTAAACAAGGGGGAGAGGGGAATCCGTATCCTTGCCCCGGCCCCTTATAAGATCAAAGAGGAACGGGATAAGTTAGACCCTGTGACCGGGGAGGTCATGCTGGATAAGGACGGTATGCCGCAGACGGAGGAAGTCGAGGTTAAAATCCCTGCTTTCCGTGCTGTGTCCGTCTTTGATGTAAAGCAGACATCGGGGGAGCCAATCCCGGAGCTGGAGGCAAAAGTTTTATTTTTTCGATATTCTCTAGGAAGGACTTTAAAATATGCTTTAAATGCAGTTGTAAACTTACTTTGGCTATCATAGCCAACAGCCTGTGCAATCTCCGCTATATTCATATTTGATTCTATTAACATATAGGCAGCTTGCCGCATTCGGTGTTCCTTGATATGTGCTGCAAGGGAAGTTCCATAAACAGACTTGAAAACATTTTTCAAAGTTGTTTGATTGATGAGATATTGTTTTGAAAGTTCCTCTATGGTAATTCTTTGCTCCATGTGTTGCAGAAGCTGGTCATGAATTTTTCGGATAGTTTCTGTTAGCTCGAATTGATATTCTACCAATTTGCTTTGGGGAGTAAATTCCATTTTGGCAAGGTATAACAACAATTCTAAAACTTTGATTTTCTGGTATGGGAGCGTAAGTGTTTCAGGCTGGTCATAAAATGCAGAAAAGATACTTTCCGTCTGTTCATTTCCGGCAAGAAAGACAGGACTATCATTTTGGCAAAATTTTTTAGGTAATACGGTTTCAAAAATAGTACTGTTTTCCAGCAGGTCAGGTGGATTTCCAGAGGCTTTTGGCAGATCAATATAAATACTAAGTCCCTGATACCTATTGTTTGGAAAAGTAAGTACAGAATCCGTACAGGCTTTCATGGTATGGAGAGAAAAATCTCCCGGATTCAGGTATATACGGTTTCCGTTTTTCATCTCCCACATAAGCTGTCCGGATTTGCAGTAGTTAATCTGAATAATATGTGATATAGCCTTATGCCGCACAGAAAAAGAATCGGTTGAAAACGTAAGATAGCATAACTCAATACCGGAATAAAGCGGAATGAGAGCCTGTGATACCTCTTGATGAAATTTCTCCACATTTTTTTGTATTTTTTTCAGTTCCTCATTCATAGGGCAGACCTCATAATTGGGGGCAGGTGATTTCCATAACCTGCTCAATCATCTGATGCAGCAGACGTCCCTGTGGCGTATCTGCGGCACGATAGTAAACCTCTTTTCCTTCACGCCGGCAAACAATAAGACCGCTGTTTTTCAATGGTCTGAGATGATGTGACACTGCCGGGCTTGACATATGAAGCAGATCTGAAATATTGAGGACACATTCCTCCTGGTGGCAGAGAAGCCAGAAAATTCGGATTCTGGTGGTATCTCCAAGCTGTTTGAAAACTTCCGCTACGGTTTGAAAATAATCTACATGGTCTAACTGTTTCTGGATCAGTACAGTCTGTTGTCCTTCTCCATGTTGATGTGGCAATTTCATATGATCCATATTGTTTTCCTTTCTTTTATTCCCGCGAGCAACGAGCCAAGCGGGCATGCCTGCATGCACATTTGACTTGCATTTCGCCCAAACGGAAATACTTTTCGCCCGTTTGGGAGGGAATGCTTTGGGGATATTGACGTGTGTCTTTTTCCGTATTATACTACGGCTATGATGATTAAACAAGTACTTAATCACTGAATTTAAAAATAACAAGGAGGACTTTACAATGAAGAAAACTTACAAGATCGAGGTAGACTGTGCCAACTGCGCAAATTTGATGGAGGATGCGGCTCGCAAGACTGCTGGTGTGCAGAGCGCAACAGTTAATTTCATGACACAGAAAATGATTGTGGAGTTTGATGAGGGGCAGGAGCCGAAAGATGTCATGAAGAATGTGCTGGATGCTTGTAAAAAAGTGGAGCCGGACTGCGAGATTTTTCTTTAAGCGGCAGCTGCCTGTGACAGAGTGACACCCTTAAAATGCGCCGCTGCAATTTAGGGGTGTTATTTTTACCAATAACGATTAAATAATTAAGCATATTTTGAAAGGAGTTTTATTATGGAGGAATTAGTAATAAGTATATTACTTATGGTTGTCATTATAATGGCTGCGTCGCTTCTTATTTTTGTTGGCAGCCGCAAAGATGGAATGACAAAAAAGCAAAGGGTTATGATGGTTCGGATTTTACTCAGTGCCGGAATCTTGCTGGCACTCCAGTTTATTTCCGCAGAGATGTTCGATACAGCCTGCGGGTATTTATTCCCGTCTGCCGGAAGATGGCTTCGTTTTGCGTGCTATTTGATTAATTATCTGATTATCGGATATGACATTTTACGGAAAGCTATAAAGGGTATTAAAAACCGTCAGGTATTTGATGAGAGCTTTCTGATGGCTGTGGCTACGATTGGGGCAATGGCACTGGCTATTTATGAAAATGGAGAATATCTGGAAGCCATTGCTGTTATGCTGTTTTATCAGATTGGGGAGTGGTTTCAGGGATATGCGGTTGGTAAGAGCCGCCGGAATATCAGCAACCTGATGGACATTCGCCCTGATTATGCAAATGTTGAGAGAAATGGAAAATTAGAGCAGATTGATCCGGATGAAGTAGGGATTGGCAGCGTGATTGTTGTTCAGCCGGGAGAGAAAGTGCCGATTGACGGGATTATCACCTGTGGTGCTTCCAGCCTGAATACCAGTGCATTGACCGGGGAAAGTCTGCCGAGGGAGGTAAAAGCAGGTGATGAAGTAATCAGCGGCTGTATCAGTATGACAGGAGTATTGAAGATACAGACAACAAAAGAGTTTGGAGAATCTACGGTTTCTAAGATTTTGGATTTGGTGGAAAATGCAAGTTCCCGCAAATCGAAATCAGAGGATTTTATCTCGAAGTTTGCAAAAATCTATACTCCGGCTGTCTGCTATGCAGCATTGGCGCTGGCATTCCTTCCTCCTGTTGTCCGTATGCTTTTTATGGGGCTGTCAGCCGATTGGGGAGTCTGGATTTACCGGGCATTGACATTCCTTGTTATCAGTTGCCCTTGTGCGCTTGTTATCAGTATTCCTTTAAGTTTCTTTGCAGGTATCGGAGGAGCAAGCAAGGAGGGTGTTTTGGTGAAAGGCTCCAATTATCTGGAAATCCTCTCCCAGACAAAATATGTTGTTTTTGACAAAACCGGAACCATGACAAAGGGTGTCTTTGAAGTAAATGGGATTCATCATTCTGCCATAGGGAATGAAAAATTGTTAGAGTATGCTGCTTTTGCAGAAAGCGCATCTTCCCACCCGATCAGCAAGAGTTTACAGCGGGCATATGGGAAAGAAATTGACAGGACTCGTGTATCGGATATACAGGAAATCAGCGGAAACGGCGTGACTGCAAAAGTAGACGGCACGGAGGTTGCAGCCGGGAACGATAAACTGATGAAGCATTTGAATATTCCCTATCAGGACTGTCACCAGACCGGAACAATTATCCACATGGCAATTAATGGGAAATATGCAGGTCATATCGTGATTTCTGATATTATTAAACCTCATTCTAAGGCGGCGATTGCGGAATTGAAGAAAGCGGGAGTAGAAAGAGCCGTCATGCTGACCGGAGATGCAAAGAAAGTGGCAAATCAGGTTGCTGCATCACTTGGGATTGATGAAGTTTACAGCGAACTTTTGCCGGCAGATAAGGTTGAAAAAGTAGAAGAACTTCTGCGGGTGAAGCCTGGCAAGGCAAAACTGGCATTTGTGGGTGACGGTATCAATGACGCACCTGTGCTTTCCAGAGCGGATATTGGTATCGCTATGGGGGCAATGGGTTCCGATGCGGCAATCGAAGCAGCGGATATTGTTCTGATGGATGACGATCCGATTAAGATTGCAAAAGCAATTAAGATTTCAAGGAAGTGTCTGAGGATTGTGTACCAGAATATTACGATGGCGCTTGTTGTGAAATTTGCCTGCCTTGCATTAGGGGCTGTGGGCATTGCGAATATGTATCTGGCGATTTTTGCGGATGTAGGTGTTATGATTCTTGCGGTGCTGAATGCGATCCGTTGCCTGTTTGTGAAAAAACTGTAAGGAAGGGGTTCCTTTGGCGGAATATCAGGACAGTCAACGTTATGCCGGGTTGAAAGAAAACGATTTATACATTCTTACGGAATTTTTTAAGATGCTTGGGAACCCTGCCCGTATTCGTATCCTGTTTCTTTTAATGGAACAGGATGCGAATGTCGGTGATCTGGCGGGTATGGGAATTGATAGGGTTTTTCTTCCTCTCCATTTGGGAGGATACCGGATATACCGCAAGAGTGGTTTTTGTCATGGACAGGCTGCTTCGTAAGATTGGTCGGCGCCGCCCATGATTCCATATGTTTTAGCGAAAGCATGAAATGAAGTTGAGATTAGAAATTGAATTTCATTCTAATACAACCCATTATACTTGGGCAACGGATAATCCATTTCATAATTTTGACACAATTCAATGAAGGCTTTAGCTGATGAAGTAAGAAATTTCTTTTTATGGTAAACGATATGAAACTTTCGTTTGAAACTAAGTCCTTTTACATGGACAGCAATAACAAGCCCGCGTTCTATCGGCCCAATTACCATACGATGTGGCAATATGGCAATTCCAAGCCCGTTAACAACAGCATTTACCAAGGCAGTCGTACTTGTGGCTTCCCAGATAGGGGAAACAGAAAAACCCGCTGCTTCAACTACCCGCTCAAAGGTATCTCGCGTGCCGCTTCCATGCTCACGAAGAAGAAAATTCTGTTGACGAAATTCTTCAACGGAAAGCAACTGCCCTGGGTAAAAACAGCTGTTTGTAGGGCAGATAACAGTCAGATGGTCTTCCATATATTCCTCTGACAC
Organism: bacterium 1XD21-70; assembly: GCA_003669055.1. Lineage (GTDB taxonomy): Bacteria > Bacillota > Clostridia > Lachnospirales > Lachnospiraceae > Brotaphodocola. The sequence goes on along the minus strand of RAYB01000001.1, from coordinate 208,003 downwards.
AAAAGACGGTGTATGGGAAATGCCCTCAATCAGCGCAAAATCCAGTTCATTTTTCAGAATTTTCTGTTCTAACCGCTCTGATGGTTCAACAGTTACTTTTATTTTCGTACCAGGATGGCGATTGTAAAAGGCTTTCACATAGTAAGGGAGAAACTGTGAGCCAATAGTTATGCTTGCCCCAATTCTGATAACACCAAAAGAATCCCAGTCTTTCATTCCTTTTTCCATATCATCAAACATGGAAATGATATGGGCAGAATATTCACCAAACCGTTGCCCGGCTTCTGTGATTTTAAGTCGTTTCCCGATTCTGTCAAATAAAGCCACACCATAATACTGTTCTAGTTCCTTGATGGAAAGGCTTACTGCAGGCTGTGTCATGTGGAGTTCTTCGGCAGCCTTTGTTGTATTGAAATTATTTTTGCAAACCGATAGGAATATTTTTAAGTGCCGTACTGTCATATTTTATCCCACCTTTATATGTATTTTCTTATTATATAAATAAAATTATATTATTTCCCTTATTAAAAAGCAAGTGTTATGCTTATGTGCATAGGAGGGAAGAACATTGAAACATAAAACATTTATAAAGCTTTTTTTATCTGCTTTTCAGTTAAGTGCCTGTACGTTCGGCGGCGGGTTTGTAATTATACCATTAATGCAGAAAAAATTTGTTGATGAACTACACTGGATAGAAGAACAGGAAATGATGGACATAACAGCAATCGCACAATCCTCACCTGGCGCGGTCGCAGTCAATGCGTCTATTCTTGTAGGGTATCATGTGGCAGGGGTGATTGGGGCTTTGATAACGGTATTGGGAACAGTGTTGCCGCCGCTCATCATTATCTCTATCGTTTCCTTTTTCTATACTGCATTTCGTGATAATGTCATTGTCAACATGGCTATGGCAGGTATGCTTGCAGGAGTAGCTGCTGTAATTTGTAATGTAGTAATTACAATGGGAAAAGGCATTTTCCAAAAAAAACGGGTTCTTCCGGTTGTTGTTTTGTTTGCATCTTTTGTTGCTGTTCGTTTCATAAAAATCAATATTATACTGATTATTTTAGTCTGTGCCGTAATCGGTGTAGCTGATACTTTGTATCTTGACAAGAAAGGGAGACAGGCATGATTTATTTGGAACTGCTGTGGAGTTTTTTTCAAATTGGGTTGTTTAGTATAGGCGGCGGCTACGCTGCCATGCCGCTGATCCAAAGTCAGGTTGTCGATGTTCATCCGTGGCTGACTCCGACCCAATTTGCAGATATTATGACGATTGCGGAAATGACACCAGGGCCGATTGCCATCAATTCAGCAACCTTTGTAGGAATTCAAGTTGCAGGAATTCCGGGAGCGATTATTGCTACCACTGGCTGTATTCTCCCGTCTTGTGTGATCGTAATGACGCTTGCCTATATTTATTACTGTTTCCGCGGATTAAAAATGGTACAGGGGGTGCTTGCAGGCCTTCGCCCTGCAGTTATAGCCATGATTGCCTCTGCCGGTATTACATTGGTAATCATGTCTTTTTACGGAGAAAGGGTTCTTCCTGTTGATTTGAGTGGAATCAACATAATTTCTTTAATTATTTTTGCGATTGGGTTTTTTGTTTTGAGGAAATGGAATGTAAATCCCATTTATGTGATGATGGGAGCGGGTGTAGCCGGAGTGCTGCTGTATTCTATTGTTTGATATGAGGAGGCTAATATGAAGTACATAATGAAAGCAGGGACTTTATATTTTAATGATATAGTGTCAGCCCGGATAAAAGGCGCTTTAACAGGTTCGGAAAAAAAGATATATTCTGCAAACGGTTCAGGGCTTATGTACACGAATATAGCAAACTTAAAGGTTCCGCCAAATGAAGCGAGGAATGTCCGCCACCGCCAATATATCTTGTTTGACAGTAATGGCAATAAATATGCAGTCGCAAATCCAGACTATGCAGAGGAAGATGACCCAACTGTAGTTGGCTGGCCTTTATGCCGTATGCCAAGAGTAGACCATGCAAAGGTTGTATTTGACAAAAATGAATATTTACTAATAATGCAGAACAGCCAAAATTATATATTATCCGATAAGTCTGGCAAAGCAGTTATTCAAATATTTCACCGGGGATTAGCCGGTGGCTGGAACATAGAAGTCATGAACGACTTTATTCCGGAAATGATATGCGGTATTTTTGTGTTTTGCAAGTATATTGAGCAGGAAAATGAATTTTTAGTAGTATAAAAGAGGTGATATGCTTGCAGCCGTATATGATACAAAATTTATTTTGAATAGAGGGATGGAATTTGGCTCAGCTTATTTAAGGAACATCCGATGTACCGCCCGCAAGGTCAAGGTTTAGGGGCGGTTTTTCTATGTCAGCTCGCGGTTCAGCAATCCCTTAGCCCTTTTAAAATTGCATCCATCAGTTCAGCTTTCTGCCCGGCAGGGCAATCCAGGTTTTGGATATATTGGCCGGCTATGTCGGCATGGACATTGGCGACTGCATTGGATAATTCGCGTTGGCCTTCTTTTGTGCCAGGCGGATGGATAATTAGCTGGATTGGGGCACTTGTTCTCATATAGGGTACTTCCCTGCAGCCATTTAGTTATGATAAATTTATGTAAAGGCGGCTGTCCTCTATGCTGCAATGGGGTAGGAGACTAAAAAATTGTAAAAAACAGGTCGGGAAATAGGCATTATGTAATACAATGCCATAAGGAGGAAAATATTAAGAAAGCCGGCCGGACAAGGCAGGCCAACGAATTAAGCCAGGGTAAGGGGATGTGTACTGATATGCCAGATCATGACAAGGTGATTGCCGTTTATTCGCGCAAGTCCAGGTTCACCGGAAAGGGTGAGAGCATCGGCAACCAAGTGGAACTTTGCAGGGAGTATATCCGTAGCCATTATGGGGAGGGGGCGGACCAGGATGCGGAGGTGTATGAAGATGAGGGATTTTCCGGCGGCAATCTGAACCGGCCGGGTTTTAAAGCGATGATGAAGGCGGCAAGGGAGAGGAGGTTCCGGGCGATTATTGTATACCGCCTGGATCGGATCAGCCGTAATATCAGTGATTTTTCCGGTCTGATTGAAGAACTGTCGCGCTTAGATATAGCATTTGTATCAATCCGTGAGCAGTTTGATACCGGGACGCCTATGGGGAGAGCCATGATGTATATCGCCTCTGTTTTTTCACAGCTGGAACGGGAGACGATAGCAGAGAGGATCCGGGACAATATGCATGAACTGGCAAAGACCGGGCGGTGGCTGGGGGGAGTAACGCCCACTGGCTATGCATCAGAGAGCGTGAAGAGCGTAACCGTGGAGGGCAAGGCGAGGAAAACCTGCAGGCTTAAGCTGATACCAGAGGAGGCAGAGGTTGTCCGGTGTGTGTACCGGCTGTTTATGGAAACGAATTCTTTGACACTTACAGAGGCAGAACTGATGAGACGGCAGGTCGTGACGAAGAATGGCAGGTATTTTACCCGTTTTTCTATAAAGGCAATCTTAGAGAACCCGGTTTATCTGATTGCAGATCCGGATGCATACGGATATTTTGCGGATCGGGAGGCTGAACTGTTTTCAGGCAGCAGGGAATTTGACGGGGAACATGGGATTCTGGCTTACAACCGTACCCGGCAGGAGAAGGGCCGGGCAACGGTTTATTTGCCGGTAAAAGAATGGATTGTCGCAGTGGGACAGCATCCAGGCTTGATTCCGGGCAGGGATTGGGTAGAGGTACAAAAAAAACTGCAAGAGAATAAGTCCAAATCTTTTCGCAGGCCGCGCAGCAATGAGGCGCTGCTGACCGGCATTTTGTATTGCGGCTGCGGGAGCAGGATGTATCCGAAGGTATCCGGCCGCAGAACCAAGGACGGGAGGCAGGCTTTTGCCTATGTATGCAAAATGAAGGAGCATAGCAGGCGGAGCATATGTAATGGAAGGAATGTAAATGGGAACCAGCTGGATCAGGCAGTGCTTGAATGTGTGGGAAGGCTGGAAGGGGATCCGGCTGTTTTTGCCGGCCGGATGGGGCAGACCCGGAAGGCCTATGTCAGCAGCCGTGCACAAAATGAGGAGTATGAAGGGCAGGCGATTGCCATGAGGCAGAAGAAGGCAGAAGCCGAGAGGAAAATCAACGCACTGGTGGACTCTTTGGCTGAGGTAGGAAACAGCAGCGCAAGGATGCATATAACCGGGCGGATTGAACAGCTGCATGCGGAAGCGGAATCCATAGGGAAACGCCTTCAAAAACTGGAGGAAAAAGCTTTTGGCAGTGTGCTAAACAGCCAGGAACTGGACGGGATCAAGCAGTTTCTGCCTGTGTTTGGGAAATGCCTGGAAAAGGCGGATGCCGTGAGGAAGAGGGAGGCGGTCCGCAGGATAGTCCGCAAGGTGGTCTGGGACGGGGAGAATGCCCATGTAGCCCTGCTCGGGGAAGAGAGAAGGGGTGAAATGTAGGATTTTAAGGCAGGAAAATGCGAAAAGAGCCCAAAATAGGAAATTGCGGGAAGGTTATTGACAAAGATTCTCAATAAGAGTATAGTTTTCACAGGTCTTTTGGGAAGAGAGGTCATAGAATATGAAGTTAAATGAAGGAGAAATCGGGCGGACTTATTTGGTGAAGAATGTGACAACGGATGCTGCAATTACCCGGCGTCTGGAAGCGCTGGGGGTTAATGAGATGACCCCCATAACCGTATTGAACAAAAAGGGCAGTGGTTCGGTGATTTTTAAAGTGCGCGGCACGCGTCTGGCCGTGGGGCGGCGGATCAGCGAGGGGATTACAGTGGAGGAGACGGGGGGCGCACCGGAAACGGGCCGTAACACCGGAAGCGAAAGCATCCCGGGAGGCAAACATACAAACGGAGGTGGCACAGATGGCAGACAGTACAAATGAGATCCGTGTAGGTTTTGTAGGGAACCCGAATTGCGGAAAGACGACACTTTTCAATGCTTTTACGGGGGCAAGCTTAAAGGTTGCCAACTGGCCGGGCGTCACGGTGGAGCGGGTGGAAGGCAGCACGAGTTATAGGGGAAGGCCGATCCGGGTGATTGACCTGCCAGGGATCTATAGCCTGACTTCCTACACGATTGAGGAGATCGTAACCCGGCGGTGTATCGAGGAGGGAGAGGTGGACGTGATCATCAATGTGGTGGACGCCTCTTCCCTGGAAAGGAACCTTTACCTGACGCTGCAGCTTTTGGAACTGAAAAAGCCGGTGATCCTGGCGCTTAATATGATGGATATTGTGGAGGAGCGGGGGATGGAGATCGACCTGCACCGCCTTCCGGAGATGTTAGGGCATATCCCTGTAGTGCCGGTCTCGGCGCGCAGGCGCAGCGGGCTGGACGTGCTGATGCATGCGGTAGTCCATCACTATGAGGAGGAGCCGCAGGGGGTAGTGGTACACTACAATGACGAAATCGAGGGGAAAATCAGCCGCATCGAAAAAATCCTGTGCGCAAAGTACGGGGAGATGGAGAACATGCGCTGGCATGCAGTAAAAATGCTGGAAAAAGATCCGGAAGTGCAAAACGACCATCCGGTTGACATCGACTACATTGTAGGAAACGGGTTTGAAAAAAAGATTATCAATGAGAAATACGATTATATTGAGGAGGTTATTGAGGAGTGTCTGTTCAACAAGGAGGAGAGGGCGGCCTTCACGGATCGGATCGATGGAATCCTCACCCATCCGGTGTGGGGGATCCCGGCTTTTTTGGGGATTATGGCGGTCGTATTTTTCCTCACGTTTGTGGTAGGGGATTTCCTCAAAGGGTATTTTGAGGTTGGGCTGGATGTGCTTTCCGGGGCGGTATTTGCGTTCCTGTCCCGTATCCATGCATCTTCTTTAGTCATCTCACTGGTGGTGGATGGGATAGTGGCAGGGGTGGGAGGGATCCTGACTTTTCTGCCCAATATTTTTATCCTGTTTTTGGCGCTTGCATTTTTGGAGGACAGTGGGTACATGGCCCGGGTGGCTTATGTGATGAATGAGGTGATGGCCCGGGTCGGCCTCTCGGGAAAAGCATTCCTGCCGATGCTTTTGGGGTTTGGCTGTACGGTTCCTGCCGTGATGGCCTCACGGGCGCTTCCTAGTGAAAGGGACAGGAAAAGAACCATCCTGGTTACGCCGTTTATGTCTTGTTCGGCAAGGCTTCCCATCTACGTGCTGTTTGCGGATATGTTTTTTGCCGAGCATGCGCTGATGGTTGCATATTCACTCTATATGATTGGCCTTGCGGCGGCGATTGCGGTTGCCTTTGTGGTGCATAGGCTAAAAAAGGCAGGGGCAGAGGATGCACTCTTGATTGAACTGCCGGAATATAAGACACCGAATGCCCGGACTGTGTGGATCTACGTCTGGGATAAAGTCAAGGATTACCTGTCGAAGGCGGGGACGACGATCTTTGTGGCGTCTATTGTCCTTTGGTTTGTACTGAATTTTGGGGTGGGCGGATATGTGGATGATGTGACAAAGAGTTTTGCCGCGATGTTCGGGAGGGCGCTGGTGCCTTTCCTCAAGCCTGCCGGCTTAGGTTCCTGGCAGATAGCAGTGGCCCTGATTTCCGGCCTCTCGGCGAAGGAGGTCGTGGTCTCCAGCTTTTCTGTGCTCTACGGCATCAGCAATATCAATTCAGCCGCTGGCATGGCGGAACTTACCTTAGGCCTGTCAGCAATGGGTTTTGGCGGAGCCAATGCCTATGCGCTGATGGTATTCTGCCTGATGTACACGCCCTGCGTGGCCGCAATCGGCGCCATCCGCAGGGAAACCAAGTCATGGAGATTCACAATAGGCATGATCGGGTTCCAGATTGTGGCTGCGTGGGCGATGGCAGTGCTGGTTTTTCAAGTCGGCAGCCGGCTGCCCTGACAGAAGGAGGGGCAGGCTTCTGCTATGCACGGATGATATGGATCCGGTCGTCGGCGCGGGTATAGAGATAGACATGGTCGGAAAGCTGGTCTTCCGTCGGAACCTCAGAATGGTTGATGCCGATTACTATCGAATTTAGATAATCATAAGAAAGTACGCCCCCATAGGGAGTAAGGAGAACTTCGTGGATGCTGGAAGGGATGATAATCAGGTCGCTTTCCAGGGAATCTGCGAAGTTTTTCAATGTATTCCGGTAGAGGATGCAACAGGCGCCATAGATTCCGGCCTGGTTGGAGAGTACATAAAGGGGGGAGGCGTTTTCATTCTGCCCCAAAAGCTGATCCAACAGTGCCTCGTCATAATCATCTCCCAGATTGTGGCGGGCAATATCCTTCATGACATCGGACATGCTTTTGATTTGCGGTGGGTAGGCGGTGGGGGTATTCTTCAGGGCAAGGCGGAGAAGAGTCCGTTCATCCACCTGCCATTGCTCTAGCAGGTCGTTATGGATCAATACCGTCATCTGCCCGAAAGCGTTGCGCTCAAGGAATAGGTGGAATATGATCGACAGATCCAGATAAGGGATATGAGGGACATCCTGCAAGAATTCGCTGTTGGAATCCGTATGGATCAGCCGCATCATAACTTTGGTTTTCATACACGAAAAGTCGGCGAGCATTTTTTCGTCCACCTGGTTTGGCTGAGGGTTCCCCAAAAAAAGGCCAAGGATATCCTCACAGATATCTTCTATGGGCATTCCTTCTTTAAATTGCTGGTAATAAGGGTTTAGGTAGACAGTCGGAGCCAGGGAGGATTGGGGCGTGCGTATGCTTAGCCCGTCCAGTATGACGCCGTTATTCTTGGGAACCGGGCGGATCTCCAGAGCCTGGCCTTCCCCCAGCTTCTGCGCCAGTGCCTGTCTTACAGTTTCAAGGAATGCTGTGTAATCCATAAAAAGATACCTCCTAGATTATTATAAAATTGTTAGACATCGATCAGAGAAAATAATTCCGGAGGGAACGATAGATCTGAGAAATGCCAGAATACCAGAAACGGTCGTTCTTTATTATAACGGATTTGCAATTGTTTGACAAGAGAAAATGAATAAAAAATGAAAAATTGCAAAAACAGGCAAGAAGCGGTTGTAGTTTGGCCAAAAAGCAGATAAAATATAAAGAAAGACAGGTACAGAAAGTGGATAGCGAATAGATAAGGAAACGCAATATGAATCGTATGATAAAAAAGATAAGCATTCTTTTTGGCATTTTTGCAGTTGTGCTGCTGATATATCTTGTGGGGAACCGGGAATGGCTGAACCAGGGGAGGACAACTTATACTGCTTTTGAAGAGGCGCGCCTGCCGGTGGTATATGTGGATATGTTCGGGCAGGAGATGAACCCGATGTATGGCTACCGCCAGGATATGGGGAATGCAGTGGCAAGGGACAGCCTGACGATCCTTCCGGAGAACAGGAATTTGTCTTTGCATATCACTGGCGGCAGGGAAGCCGTGCTGGGGATCCGCTATGAGATCCGCAGCCTGGATTTGTCCCGCCTGGTGGAGGATACCCGCCTGGAGTCCTGGGAGACGGGGGAGGACGGGATCCGTGTGAAGCTGCCAATCCAGAATCTGCTGGCAGAGGGCAGGGAATACCTGCTGAGGCTGGAACTGGAGACGGAAGGGATGGGGCAGGTTTTTTATTATACCCGTATCATGTGGACAACGGATGAAAAAGCGCAGCCCATGATTCAACTGGCTACCGATTTTGCATCGAAGACATTCCATTATGAGCAAGCCCAGGAGTTAGTGACTTATATGGAGCCGAATACCAGTGAGGACAACAGTTCTTACGGGCATACATGCATCCATTCCAGCTTTTCCCATTTGACCTGGGGAGGGCTTAAGATGGAACAGGCAGGGGAGATTCAGGTGACCCTAAAGGAACTGGATGGGCTGATGGGATGCGTCAGCCTGGCATATTTGGCATCCCGGGAAGGGCAGGATGGCACAGAACTGTATCAGGTGGAGGAGAATTTCACTATGAAATGGAATGAAACCCGTACCTACCTGATGGATTATGAGCGGACCGTAGACCAGATTTTTGACGGGAACAGGAATGCTTATTTGGGGAAACGCATTATGCTTGGCATTACCAATGACGACCGGGTGGAGGCAAAGGCAAGCCCGGACGGCAATGTGATTGCTTACCGGGCAAACCGGGATCTCTGGAGTTATGACCAGGAGGAACGCCACGGAACCCAGATTTTTTCGTTCCGCGGAAATAATAACCGGGATATGAGGAACAATTATAACCAGCACGAGATCCGGATTCTGCGGGCAGAGGACAATGGCGACATCTATTTCCTGGTCTATGGTTACCAGAACAGGGGGAACCATGAGGGGCGGTTTGGCATTGTGGGTTACCAATTTGAAAAGGAAAACAATGCTATCCAGGAACTGTTTTTTATCCCGGTGAGCGTCTCGTTTGGGCAGCTGGAGGAAGACTTGGGCCTGCTGTCTTACCAGTCGGCATCCAATATGCTGTATTTATACCTGGATCATGCGGTCTATGGGATCGACATGAAAAGCAACGAAACCATGGTGGTGGCGGATGCCCTGGAGGAAGGGAGTTTTGCCGTCAGCGTGGACAAGGCCAGGCTGGCCTGGCAGGAGAACGGAAAGTGCTTTGAGGCGTCGGTTTTACACCTTTTGGATCTGGAAACCGGGGAAAAGCAGGATATCCGTGGCGAGAACCAGGAATATGTGCGGACACTGGGGTTTGTGGGAAGGGATCTGGTCTACGGGATTTCCCGGGCAGGGCAGCAGTGGGTTGCCAACGGGCGCCTGCAGGGTTTTCCCATGTATGCGGTAGAGATTATCAACGATGAAATGCAGGTGGAGACCCGCTATGAGAAGGAAGGTTATTATGTGGACGGAGTCACTGTGGATGAAAGCAGGATCCATCTTCAGCGGATGGCAAAGACCGGGGACCAGAGTTATGCAATGGTGCAGGAAGACACGATCGTCTGCAACGTGGAGGTAGGGACAGGGAAGCTGGACGGGATTGGATGGTTTGCTTCGCAGGAGCGGGGGAGGATATATTTTGTGCAGTTGAGCAAAGAAATCCGCGGCGGCAGGGGGATCCGGACAGGGACGCCCGGCCGGGTGGGGACAGATGCATTTGGCATTTTGAACCTGCAGTCAAATTTCCAGTTCCAGGGCCTGCGTTTTTATGCCTACGGAGGAGGCCGGCTTTTGGGGGTTACGACGGATTTTTCCCAGGCAGTTGCCCTGGCTTATGAACGGATGGGGATCGTGGCAGACCAGAACCAGCAGATTCTCTGGGGGAGGGTTAACCGCAGCAATACCCGCGGCATCCGTGACCCGCTGGTTTCGTTTGCGGCGGTGGAACGCCACCTGGACAGCTTTTTTGGCAGCCGCAGCTACAATGACGGGGTGACGGTTCTGGATGCTAGGGGCTGTACATTGCCGCAGATGCTGTATTTTATAGACCAGGGGATCCCGGTGGTCGGATATACCGGGGAAGGATCTTATTTGCTGCTTTGCGGCTATGACAATTATAATATTACGGTTTATGACCCGGTTTCCCGGGAGACTTACAAGGAAGGGCTGAATGACAGCACGGAGTACTTCCGGGCACGGGGCAATGATTTTGTCTGTGCAGTGGCCGGGCAGTGAGCGGAAACCCTTGCATATTTCTGGAAATCTATTATAATAAATGTTATAGGTTTTATGCAATCAATATGGAGGAGGCGGAAGAAGAGATGGATATTCGTTATTCGGCAAACCAAAGGGATTTTAAGCGTTACACGACAGAGGAGGCCAGGAAGGAGTTTTTGATTGAGAACCTTTATCTGGCGAATGAGGTAGTGGCAGTATATTCACATGTGGACCGTATGGTCACCCTGGGGTGCATGCCGACAACAGAGACCGTTCCGATCAACAAAGGGATTGATATCTGGAAAAATTTTGGTACCCGGTATTTTCTGGAGAGAAGAGAGGTCGGTATCTTTAATATCGGCGGGAGCGGCGTGATTACGGCTGACAATGAAACCTTCCATATGGGTTACAAAGACTGCCTATATATCACAAAAGGGACGAAGGAAGTGGTTTTTGCCAGTGACGATGCCGCGAACCCGGCAAAGTTTTATATGGTTAGTGCGCCGGCGCATAAAGCATGCAAGACGACGTTCATCCCCATTGAGAAGGCGGCCAAAAAGCCGCTTGGTGCCATGGAGACTTCCAATAAGAGGGTGATCAACCAGTTTATCCATCCGGACGTGCTGGAGACATGCCAGCTGTCCATGGGGATGACCGTGCTGGATCCGGGAAGCGTATGGAACACCATGCCGGCCCATACACATGAACGCCGCATGGAAGTGTATATGTATTTTGAGGTTCCGGAGGGCAACGTGGTGTTCCACATGATGGGGGAGGGCAATGAGACACGTCATATCGTGATGCAGAATGAGCAGGCCGTAATCAGCCCGTCCTGGAGCATCCATGCGGGTGCAGGAACCAGCAATTACACGTTTATCTGGGCGATGGGCGGCGAGAACCAGGCATTTGACGATATGGATACGATTCCAACGACAGAACTTAGGTAATAAAGGAGGGCACGCACATGATATTGGATCAGGCAAAGAACCTGGATTTTTACAAAGGGTTGGGGATTGGCGGGCGTTATGCAAAAGCAATCGAGTGGCTGCAGGCGAACGACCTGGCGGCTTTGGAGAACGGGAAGTATGAGATCGACGGCAAGGACGTATATGCCAATGTGATGACCTATACCACATTGCCATGGGAAGAGGCAAAGTATGAGGCCCATGAGAATTACACCGACATCCAATATGTGATCGACGGGACGGAGATTATGACGTATGCACCGGTAGGCACGCTGAACCCGGCGGAGCCTTATAATGCAGAAAAAGACGTGGTCAAGTTTGACAATGGGAACCCGGGGCTGCAGGTGGTATGCAATGCAGGTGATTTTATGATTTTCTTCCCCTGGGACGGGCACAAACCAAAGGCGGCAAACGGAGCCCCCTCTTTTGTGAAAAAGGTAGTCGTGAAGATCAACGAGAAATAGGATAGCTGGGGCAGGTGCATTTCTGCCTTGCAGGCAGGCCGTAAAGCAGGGATGCACCTGCCAGCCAATTGAAATATTATCTGGACAACACCCCGGAAATACTATATAATTATTTTGAATTTTTTTGTCTGAAAAGAGGGATGGCATGTACTCATTTAATGCCCGGGTGCGTTATAGTGAGGTGGGAGGAGATCGTAAGCTGTCGCTGCCGGGAGTTGTCAATTATTTGCAGGATTGTTCCACCTTTCAGTCAGAAGACTTAAAGATGGGGATTGATTACCTGGAGTTAAGCCGGCGGGCATGGTGGCTTTCATCATGGCAGATTGTGATGGAACGCTATCCCCGGCTGGGGGAGGAGATTGTGGTCAGCACCTGGCCATATGCTTTTAAAGGGATGTACGGTTACCGGAATTTTACGATCCGTGACCGGCAGGGGGCTTTTTTGGCCAAAGCAAATTCGGTTTGGTTTTTGTTCGACACGGCGGCCGGGCGTCCGGTAAAGGTGGGGGAGGAGGACATCCGGGGCTACAAAACGGGAGAAGAGGAAAAGCTGGATATGGAATATGCACCCAGGCGGATATCCCTGCCGGAGGCATATTGGTTAGGCGAGCCGGTGAAAGTGGCCCGGCATCATATTGATACGAACTGCCATATGAATAATGCGCAGTATGTGGCGGTTGCGAGGGAGGCCTTGCCGGAAAACTTGAGGATCCGGGAAGTGAGGGTGGAATATAAAAAAGCGGCCGTGATGGGAGACGTGATGATCCCCCGGATCAGCCAGGATAAAGATATCTATGTGGTTGCCCTATGCAGCAGGGAGGATATAATATATGCTGTGGTCTGGATGCAGGCGGTGGGGGCGTAAAGAATCCATCGGCAACCGGCGGACGGTATCGAAGGAAGGCGCAAGGGCGCTGTAAAATGACAGAGAGCGGGAGGAAAGAAGAGTCCGCCGGGCGGATGGCAGGATAAAGTAAAAAGATACTGCATAAGTGCAGGTACCTATAGATAGGGAAAGAGAGATTTCGATGATAGAGTTAGGGAAAATTCAAAAGCTGGTTGTCCAGAGAGCAAAGAGCTTCGGTGTTTATCTTGGAGAAGCAGAGGACGAGTCAAGTTCTGTGCTGCTTCCGAAGAAACAGGTTCCTGAAGGGACTAAGCCCGGAGATGTGCTGGAGGTTTTCATCTATAAAGATTCGGAGGACCGGCTGATAGCAACTACTGGGACGCCAAAACTCCAGGTGGGTGAGGTGGCCGTGCTGCAGGTTAAAGATGTGGCGAAGGTAGGTGCGTTTCTGGATATGGGGCTTGAAAAAGACTTGCTGCTTCCTTTTAAGGAGCAGAACCATAAGGTCCAGGAAGGCGAGATGTGCCTGGTAGCTTTGTATGTGGACAAGAGCAAACGGCTGGCAGCTACCATGAATGTTTATTCCTATATGAGCGCAGAATCTCCTTATAAAAGAGATGACCGGGTGACTGGTACTATCTATGAGATCAATGAAAATCTAGGAGCCTTTGTGGCAGTGGATAATCAGTATTACGGTTTGATCCCCAAAAGAGAAATGTATGGAGAATTCTATCCAGGAGATACGGTTGAGGCACGGGTAGTCAAGGTGCGAGAGGACGGTAAGCTCGATTTAAGCCCAAGGCAGAAAGCGTATGTACAGATGGATACGGATGCGGAATTGGTGATGAAGGCGGTGGAAGAGTTTGGAGGGGTGCTGCCCTTTAACGATAAGGCCAGGCCGGAAACCATTCTAAGAGAGATGAAGATGAGCAAAAATGCTTTTAAGCGTGCAGTGGGACGGCTCCTGAAAGAAGGCAGGATCCGCATAACGGAGAAAACTATTGAACGGATATAGCAGGAGGATTGCTTTGGACACGATCGAGTATTATAATAAATATGCAGCGAAAATATTTGAGGATACGTCAGAACTGGATATGGGGGAGTTATACCAGAGGTTTTTAAAATATCTGGAAGAGGGAGATACCATTCTGGACCTGGGATGTGGTTCTGGCAGGGATAGCTTGGCTTTTTATGAAATGGGATATGATGTGACGCCGCTGGACGCCTCGGAGGAGATGTGTAAGCTGGCGGAGATACATACCGGCATAGAAGTGCTGCATATGCCATACGAAGACATGGTATTTGACGAGGTGTTTGATGGTGTCTGGGGCAGTGCGGCGCTGATCCATGTGCCGGAGGATGAACTGGGAGGGATCCTGGATAAGGTTATTGATGCCATGTGCAGGGGAGGCGTTCTGTTTTTATCCTTTCGGGAGGGGGATTTTGAGGGCTTTCAGGGTGAGCAGTATTTCTGCGAGTATACGGAGGAAAAGCTGGAGAGGATCCTGCGGGAGACTAAGCGCCTGGAGGTCAAAAAAATCTGGATTACCGACGATGTGAACAGGAATTCTGATTTGCGGTGGCTGAATGTATTGGCAAAGAAGATTTCATAGGATGCCTGGCGGGGAGCGGCTGCAGAACGGCATGAAAGCTGCAGAAAGAATTTAGACAAGAAAAAAGGATATCCGTTGGGCAGGATTCACAAGGATTTATTCCGGAAAGCCAATAGGTGCCGGTTTTTTGTGGAGATTTATTAAGTTGGGCAGGAAAAGCGGGTTCTTTTGAATCCGCTTTTGTGATTTTTTGCACTTTTCCCGGGAAATAGACAGATGTTACAAAATGGGAAACAGGTTTTTGGTCATTTGCCATATGGCGAAAACAATTTGATTATTGTATGATAAAGAAAGTAACAACGGCGGGTTTTTGGGAATGTCCCCAGCCAATCAAAAATAAGGACTTTATTATCAGGAGGAAAAAAGAATATGGCTAGTCTGTCACTGAGAAATGTAACAAAGTCGTATCCTAATGGGTTTGTAGCAGTAAAGGATTTCAATCTGGAGATTGCAGATAAAGAGTTTATCATTTTTGTAGGGCCATCTGGATGTGGTAAGTCAACCACCCTGCGTATGGTTGCTGGCCTGGAGGATATTTCATCTGGTGAACTGTACATTGACGGCAAGCTGGTCAATGACGTAGAGCCAAAGGACAGAGATATCGCAATGGTATTCCAGAACTACGCCCTGTACCCGCATATGTCAGTATATGACAATATGGCATTCGGCCTGAAGCTGAGGAAGGTGCCGAAGGATGAGATTGACAAGCTGGTTCAGGAGGCTGCAAGAATCCTTGATTTGTCCCATCTGTTAGACCGTAAGCCGAAGGCTCTGTCCGGCGGTCAGAGACAGCGTGTGGCTATGGGCCGTGCCATTGTGCGTAACCCGAAGGTATTCCTGATGGACGAGCCGCTGTCCAACCTGGATGCAAAGCTGAGAGGGCAGATGCGTATTGAGATTTCCAAGCTGCATCAGAGGCTGCAGGCAACCATCATTTACGTAACCCATGACCAGACCGAGGCAATGACTCTGGGTACCAGGATTGTTGTTATGAAGGATGGTATCGTACAGCAGGTGGATTCTCCGCAGAATCTGTATGACAAGCCCTGCAATAAGTTCGTGGCCGGATTCATCGGCGCTCCGCAGATGAACTTGGTAGACGCTACCGTTGGCAAAGCAGGCGGCGGCGTAACCCTGACCTTTGACGGCAATACGATTACTTTGCCGGAGGAGAAGGGCAAAGTCCTGGATCAGAAGGGGTATGTGGGCAAGGTAGTTACCCTGGGCATCCGTCCGGAGGATCTGCATGACGAGGAGGCTTATCTGAAAGCTTCTCCCGACAGTGTATTCTCTGCTACGGTTCGCGTATATGAACTGCTGGGTGCTGAAGTGTATCTGTATTTTGACCTGCAGGAGACGAGTTGTACTGCACGCGTGAATCCGCGCACCACGGCTAGGCCGGGTGATACCATCAAGCTGGCGATGGATCTGAGCAAGGTACATGTATTCGATAAAGAGACGGAGCAGGTTGTCACAAACTAAAGGATTTGGGCTGTTTTCATAGCTTAGCATAAGGCCGCAGGGCTGGGGCAGAAGGGCATTTTGGTATGTCTGTCTGCCCTGCTTCTGCGGTTTTTTGTATGATGCAGCATTTATCATTAGCAGGCAGGAGGATGTGTATCCCTATGTCCGCCAAGGGCAGGGGGAGCCGACAGCGAATTTACAAAAATAAGCAGGCAGGCTGCGATACTTGCTTGCTTTTTTTGGCAGTTTGCATTAAGATATAAGATAGGGTAACCAATATTTGAAGAAGGAGCGTATATTATGATTTCAAATCAGATTCTTCAGACGACTATTGAGGGTTTGAAGGGAATTACCAGAATCGACCTTTGCATCTGTGACACAGAAGGCAAGGTGCTTGCCTCGACATTTCCGGAGGCAGAAGAATATGAAAGCTCCATCCTGTCTTTTGTGGATTCACCGGCGGACAGCCAGGTGATCCAGGGCTATCAGTTTTTTAAAGTTTTTGATGAGCATCAGCTGGAATACATCCTGTTGGCCAGGGGCGGCAGTGACGATGTATATATGGTGGGCAAGCTGGCAGCATTCCAGGTGCAGAACCTGCTGATAGCATATAAGGAGCGGTTTGATAAGGATAATTTTATCAAGAACCTGTTGTTGGACAATTTGCTTTTGGTGGATATCTACAACCGTGCCAAGAAGCTGCATATTGAGACAAATGTGCGCCGGGTGGTCTTTTTGATTGAGACGAAGCACGAGAAGGATGGGAACGCTTTGGAGACTGTCCGCAGCCTGTTTGCGGGCAAGACGAAGGATTTTATCACTGCTGTGGATGAGAAGAACATCATCCTGGTGAAGGAAGTAAAGCCTATGGAGGACTATGAGGACCTGGAGAAGACGGCCAACATGATCCTCGATATGCTCAATACCGAGGCGATGACCAAGGTCCATGTTTCCTTCGGTACGATTGTGGGGGATATCAAAGAAGTTTCCCGTTCCTACAAGGAAGCGAAGATGGCCCTGGACGTGGGCAAGATTTTCTACAGCGGCAAGAATGTAGTGGCTTACAGCAACTTAGGGATTGGGCGGCTGATCTACCAGCTGCCGTTGCCGCTGTGCCGGATGTTCATCCGCGAGGTGTTTGAGAGCAAGTCGCCGGATGATTTCGATGAGGAGACGTTGGCAACGATCAATAAGTTCTTTGAGAACAGCCTGAATGTGTCGGAGACCTCCAGGCAGCTTTATATCCACCGGAATACCCTGGTATACCGTCTGGACAAGCTGCAGAAAAGCACAGGGCTGGATCTGCGGGTATTTGAGGATGCCATCACATTCAAGATTGCATTGATGGTGGTGAAATATATGAAATACATGGAGAACCAGGACTTCTGAGCGGAAGGAAAGAATAAGAAGAGAAAGGTGAGGCTCCGGAAGACCAGGGGATAATTATGATAGAGATTTTAGATGTTTGCAAGGCCTATGGAAGCGGGAACCGGGCACTGCGGGACATAAATATCACCATCGGGGACGGGGAGTTTGTGTTCATCATGGGGCGCAGCGGTTCTGGCAAGACGACGCTTTTGCGGCTGCTGATCAAGGAGGAGGAGCCAAGTTCCGGGGAAATCATTGTCAATGGGATTGAACTACAGAAGATGCGCCGGTGGCAGATTCCCCGTTACCGGCGGAATTTTGGGATTGTGTTCCAGGATTTCAGGCTGTTAAAGGATCGGAATGTGTTTGAGAATGTAGCCTTCGCCCAGCGGGTGGTGGGGGCTTCTTCGCGTGCTATCCGGGAATCTGTACCCGAGATGCTGACGCTGGTCGGGCTGTCCTCTAAATACAAGTCACTTCCACAGCATCTCTCCGGCGGGGAGCAGCAGCGGGTGGCCATTGCCCGCGCGCTGGTAAACCAGCCGGAGATTTTATTGGCGGACGAACCTACAGGCAACTTAGATTACCAGAATGCGGTTGAAATCATGGATCTATTGTGGGACATTAACCAGATGGGGACTACCGTGGTGGTGGTGACCCACAGCCAGGAGATCGTGGACCAGATGGGGGGGCGTGTGATAACCCTGGACCGGGGGAGGGTTATCGGTGACGAGATCAGATAACAGCGCAGATAAGGGACGGATGAGATCATGAGGATAAGTATGCTCTGGTATTGTTTAAAACAGGGGCTGAAAAATATATGCAGGAATGTGTGGTTTTCACTGGCATCGGTGGCGACCATTTCTGCCTGCGTTTTTTTATTTTGCCTGTTTTTTTCTGTTATCAGCAACATTCAGTATATCATTAAAAATATGGAAAGTACGGTGGGGATCACGGTACTGTTTGATGAGGGGCTGGGCGAGACGGATATCCTTGCATTGGGGGCGGCCATCGGCAGCCGTACAGAGGTGAAGGATATGGTGTACGTGTCTGCGGATGAGGCGTGGGAATCTTTTCAGACGGATTATTTTGCCGGGCATGAGGAATTGGCAGAGGGATTTGCGGAGGACAACCCGTTGGCGGGGTCGGCCAGCTATGAGATCCACCTCTATGAGATAGAAGACCAGAATGTGATGGCGTCCTGGCTGCAGGGGCTGGACGGTGTGCGGCAGGTGAACTACTCCAGCACAGTGGCGGAAGGTTTTGCCGGTTTTAACCGTGTGGTGGGGCTTTTGTCCCTGGTAATAACCGGAGTTTTGCTGTTGGTGTCTATATTTTTGATCAGCAACACCATTTCCGTGGCGGCCGCCTTCCGCAAGCAGGAGAGTCAGATCATGCGCCTGATCGGGGCCACCAATTTTATGATCCGGGCGCCGTTTGTGGTGGAAGGTGTGCTGATCGGCGTGGTTGGCGCAGGGATCCCATTGGCAGGGATCTATGTTTTATATAGCCGGTCAGTGGCTTATCTGTTGGAACGCTTCCAGGTGCTATCGGGGGTTTTTGTGTTTCTGCCAATCCATGAGATTTACCCGGTAATGGCGGCAGTTGCCGTCTGCCTGGGGGTAGGGATCGGTTTTTTAGGGAGCCATTTTACAATCCGTAAGTACATGAGAGTGTAGGAGGCGATCAGGATGGAGGCAGGGAGAAAGGGAAGATGGCAGGCCCGTGTATGTGTGCTGTTGGCTGCAGGCCTGCTGCTGGCAGCGGTGAGGCCGGTTTATGCCACGAAGAAGGATGTGGAGGATGCAAAGCAAAGAGCCAGCAGCCTGGAGACGGAGAAGAAAAAGGTTGAGGCAACACTGAAAAACTTAGAGGGATTAAAACAGGATACGGTGGCCTATGTGCGGGAACTGGACAAAAGCCTGGGTGTATTGAATGAAGAATTGGAGGAACTGGGGGAGCAGATCCTCCAAAAGGAGGAAGATATCCAAATAGCCGGGCAGGAACTGGAGGCCGCCAGGGAAGTGGAGGCTGGGCAGTATGAGTCCATGAAGCTGCGCATAAAATATATGTATGAGCGCGGCGAAGTCAGCTACCTGGATATGCTGCTGCAATCCAAGAGCATGATGCAGTTTATGAACCGGGCAGAGTATATCCGCAGGATTTCTGAGTATGACCGCAAAAAAATGGATGAATACGCGGCGGCCAGGGAGGCGGTGGCGGACAGGGAACGGCAGCTGAACCAGGAGCGCGAAGAATTGCTGGGGCTCCAGGAACAGACAGAGGCTAAGCAGCAGTCCGTAGAGACCCTGTTGGCTCAAAAGAACCAGGAACTGAAGAACTTTGAGAACCAGATCCAGACGGCTCAGGGGCAGATCAGTGAGTATGAGAAGGATATCAAGGCCCAGGAGGATCAGATCCGGAAGCTGGAGGCAGAGATCAAGCGCAAGGAGGAGGAAGCAAGGCGGGCGGCAGAGGCTGCCGGAAAAGCGTATAATAATGTCAGCCTTGGGAATATTAGGTTTATATGGCCTTGCCCTGCCAGCAGCCGGGTCACATCCGGATTTGGCGGGCGCAATTCACCGACAGAGGGCGCATCCACCAACCATCAGGGCATAGACATTGGAGCCGCCTCGGGCAGTGCGGTCCTGGCGGCCGCCTCGGGCACAGTGGTGATTTCTACATACAGCTACTCGGCGGGGAATTATTTAATGATTAACCACGGAGGCGGGGTATATACGGTTTATATGCACTGCTCCCAGCTGCTGGCATCGGAAGGGCAGTCTGTGATTCAGGGGCAGACCATCGCAAAGGTTGGTTCTACCGGCTATTCTACCGGGCCGCACCTGCATTTTGGCATCCGCGCCAATGGGCAGTATGTGAATCCTGCTAATTATGTCAGCCCATAGCATCTGCGGGCCTGGCTTTGACGGTTCGTGCAATCCAGTGGTTTTGATGCAGGCAACGGGATATAAATTATAAAAAGATAGAGAAGGAGTTCACTGTGGAAAACGAGACAAAGACAAAAAATAAATTTTGGAAGGGTGTGCTGACTGGTTCTTTGGTGACAGCATTTGTCGGCCTGATAATCGTCGGGATTGCGGCAGGGATCAACCTGATCGGCCAAACCGTGATGGAAAACCAGGCACAGGTGCAGGTAGCAGAGGAGACTAAGAGCCAGGGAGGGATTGACATCAACACGGTGAACCAGAAGCTGAACACCCTGCAATACCTGGTGAACCGCAATTTCCTGTTTGAGGAGGATATCGACCCGGAGCAGATGGAGGCAGGGATTTATAAAGGGATGCTGGCAGGCTTGGGGGATCCTTATACCGTATATTACACACCGGAGGAGTACGAATCCCTGACGGAGGAGACAGAGGGGGTTTATTGCGGGATCGGCGTGTTGGTGAGCCAGAACCTGTCCTCGGGGCTGATTACCGCCTTGAGGGTGTTCCAGGGATCCCCTGCTGAGGAGGCAGGGATGAAGAAGGGGGATATCCTGTACAAGGTGGGGGATGCCGAGGTGACGGAAATGGAACTTGACGTGCTGGTGCAGCAAAAGATCCGTGGAGAGGAAGGCACCTATGTGGATATCACGGTGATCCGCGAAGGCGAGGAGGTTAAACTGCATATCCAGCGGCGTATTGTGGAGGTGACCACAGTCGAGTCACAGATGCTGGACGGGCAGACAGGATATATTATGGTAACCCAGTTTGAACTGGTGACCGGCGAGCAGTTTAAGGAGGCTGTCGATTCTTTGCAGGAACAAGGGATGGAGAAGCTGATTATTGACTTGCGGGACAATCCTGGCGGTGTGCTGGATGCCGTGGTGGAGATGGCGGCATATATCCTTCCGGATGACAAGTTAGACGGGATGATAGTATCGACCTCGGACAAAAACGGTAAGGGAGACCGGTATTTCAGCGAGGGCGGGAAGATCTGTTTTGAGTCGGATTCCAGGCAGAACGACCCCCGGTACCCGAAGAAGGACGGCCATGAACTGGATATCCCGATGGTGGTGCTGATCAATGGCAATTCGGCCAGTGCATCGGAGGTGCTGGCCGGCGCATTGCAGGACTATGGATGTGCGAAGCTGGTGGGCACGACTTCCTTTGGGAAAGGGATTGTCCAAAGCCTGGTACCGCTGGACGACGGGTCGGCCGTAAAGATGACCATATCCCATTATTATACGCCGGGAGGTGTGGATCTGCATAAAAAGGGGCTGGATCCCGATGTGGAGATCGAGTATGAGATCCCGGAAGGGCTGGAAGGAGCGCTGGAAGTTCCTCTGGATCAGGACAACCAGGTGCAGAAGGCGCTGGAGGTTCTTAGCGGGATGAATTAATTGCCGCCCTAAAGGGAACGGACAGCAGGATGTTCCCTTTAGGGCAGGCGGCTGGGCTACAGGTCGAGTTTCAGATCCCCGGGCTGGATCCAATGGAGTCTGCGCAGGATCTCGCCGAAAATCCAGGTCAGGATGGCGGGGAGGACGAAGCAGGCCAGCGCGATGCCCAGCCACATTTTGCCGCCGCCGCCCATGGCAGTGTAGACACCGATGGGGCCGACCATGCCGCAGGTGCCCATACCGGAACCGGCGGGAATATTCTGCAGCCCGAAAAGGCAGGTGGCAACCGGGCCGGTAACGAGGGAGGCCAGTGTGGGCGGAATCCAGATGCGGGGATTTTTGACAATGTTGCCCATCTGCAGCATAGAGGTCCCCAGTCCCTGGGCCAGAAGGCCGCCAACGCCGTTTTCGCGGAAACTTAGGACGGCAAAGCCGATCATCTGGGCGCAGCAGCCGGCAGTGGCGGCACCGCCCGCGAGGCCGTCAAGGCTCAGCATGATGCAGATGGCGGCGCTGCTGATCGGCAGGGTGAGTGCAATGCCGATGAGGGCGGAAACCAGCATGCCCATGAAGAAGGGCTGCATCTCGGTAGCGGTTTTCACCAGGTTGCCGAAGGCGGCCATAAAGGCAGATACGCCAGGGCCGACAAACTGTGCCACCCATACACCGGTGATAATCGTTACGCCAGGGGTTACTAAGATATCAATGCGGGTCTCCTTGGAGACCATCTTCCCTAGTTCCGTGGCAATGACGGAGGATACCAGGGCGCCTACCGGGCCGCCTAAAGCGTTGCCGGCGATGCCGACCGTGGCAGCAGAGAAGAGCACCAGCTGGGGGGCGTGCAGTGCATAGGCGATGGATACGCCCAGAGCAGCACCGGTAGCACTTTTACAATATTCTGCAATTGTGTGGAACAGAGAGATCTGGGTCTTGTCACCCAGGGTGCTGAAGATAGTGCCGATCAGCAGTGAGGCAAACAGGCCGAAAGCCATGGCGCCCAATGCATCGATGAGATAGGTCTTAACTGTGATGTTGACGTCTTTCTTTTCCAGGAATTCTTTTACTTTGGTGTGTGCCATAATGGTTCTCCTTTTTGATTGTCATCTGGCGGTAAGCCAGGGGTTTTGCCTGCAATATGCCGCCGGGCGTAACCGTTACGGTTACAGCCAGGCAGCGCCGCAGGATGGGAAAGGGGCACACATTTGACATTCCCAGGTCAAAGCAGTTGTTTGTTATCTTACCATAAGATTTCAGAAATGCAAGGAAAAAATAGGAAAAACGGGGAAATTGTTAAAAACATAACAATATCAAACGGATGGATATCAACCAAAAAGGAGTTTTAATATGGTACGAAAGATTTGCCCGGTATGCGACCAGGTGATGAAGTATCCCCATTACTGCCAAAACTGCGGCAGCTGGGTCAGGCATCCCCGCATACAAGAAGTAAGCTATTACCTAAATGAAAGGCACCCCGAAAAAGAGGCTGCATGCAGCTACCATGGCAATACCATGTCTGCCGGTGATAGGCCGCCGCAGAAGCCGGAAGGCATCACCCGGCCTGCGCAGGCCAAGCCGCCCACGCCTTCCCGTCCGGCTGCTATCCCGTCCGGCATGCAACGCCCCGCTGCCTCCAACAGTTCTGCCAAAGCCGGCAGTTCTGCCAATGCCAACAGTCTTGGCAATGCCGGCAGTTCTGCCAATGCCAACAGTTCCGCCAATGCCGGCAACTCCGGCAGTACGGCAGGATGGGTCAGGCAAGGTTCCCCCGTCCAGCCAAGCCAGGGCATAACGGCAGCAAGTACCGGTTCCGCCTATAGCCCGTCTTTTGCCGGGGCAACATATAAAAACAAGATTGTCCCATTCGTGGCAATTATGGTGGCGTCAAGCCTTGTGGTGTTTGTGATCCTTGTCGTGGTGGCTCGGATGCTCCTGGGATATGACACCAATAGCGGTGGGCATTATGAGAGTTTTTTGGGGGCAGATTCCGATGAGTATAACATGGATTATGATTATTATGGCAGCGGTGCCGACACGGTTCAGGAATTATCGGACGAGGATGTGATTAAGGCAGGGAAGAAATGCAGCGAAAACGGGCATTTTGGGATCTCCGGCACGGAGATGGAGGAATTTGCCAGGCAGGCTTTGGAAGAATACGGCTATGGATTTGAGGAAGGGCAGGTCAGCAGGACTTCCTATAATACGGAATACTTGGATTATGACGGGGAGATTGCATCTACGGACTATTCTACATATGTTACCATTTGGGTCAAGGAGGCTGCGGGCGGTGAAGACCATGAGGAGTATGTAGAGATATGCTATGATACGGCTACCGGACAGCTCCATGGGATTGAACTTAGGCTGGAAGACAGGGAAATGCTGGTAAGCTTGTCGTGTAAAATGCTGGAGCAGCTTGAAAAACATGGCGGGTTTACAGGGGGAGGCTGGCCGGATTCCGTAAGGAGGGACATGCCAAAAGTCCTCGATACCAGCAATGGGTATTCCCTGCAGGCGGGAAACCTTTCCATCATGGGATACGGTTATGAAGGGATATACTGGTTTAATGCCAGCCTTACAAAGGAACTGGAGGATACGTAAAAAGCCAGGCGGCCGAATCGTACCGGAATTAAAAATAATGCCAATGCATAGGCTTGGCAGGGGAGAGAACAGATGAAAATCAGAGATATTCTTGCAAAAGGTGAGCCGACCCTCTCTTTTGAGGTGTTTCCGCCCAAGACAGAGGACAAATATGAGCCGGTGGAGCAGGCAGCTCTTGAGATCGCCGGGCTAAAGCCGGCTTTTATGAGTGTGACTTACGGGGCAGGCGGCGGAACCAGCCGTTACACGGTTGAGATTGCCGCTATGCTCCAGGCGCAGGGGGTGACGCCGCTGGCACACCTGACCTGTGTGTCTTCTGCCCGGGAAAAGGTCACCTCGGTTTTGGGGGAGTTAAAAGCCAGGGGGATTGAGAATGTCCTTGCCCTGCGCGGGGACATCCCTGCAGACGGGCAGGTGGAAAAAGATTATCATTATGCCTCGGAACTGATCGCGGAGATCCAAAAAAGCGGGGATTTCTGCATCGGGGCGGCATGTTATCCGGAAGGGCATGTGGAATCGGAAAATAAGTTACAGGACATCCATTATCTGAAAGAGAAGGTGGAGGCGGGCTGTGATTTTGTGACCACCCAAATGTTTTTTGACAATAATATTTTATATAACTACCTGTACCGGATCCGGGAGGCGGGGGTCACTGTGCCCGTGGTTGCAGGGATCATGCCGGTGACCAACAAGGCGCAGATTAAGAGGATCTGCGCGATGTCAGGTACCTACCTGCCCTCCCGTTTCAAGGCGATCGTAGACCGGTTTGGGGATAACCCGGCGGCTATGAAACAGGCCGGCATTGCCTACGCGACGGAGCAGATTATCGACCTGATTGCAAACGGGGTCAATGGGATCCATGTGTATTCCATGAACAAGCCGGATGTGGCGGCCAGGATCCGGGAGAGCCTGTCAGAAATCCTCAGCTAGAGCGGAGCCTGGAAATTTGGCAGCCCGGCGCCAGGAAGCCGGACGTTTCCCGGGACGGTAAGAGGGAGAAAGGAAAGGCAGGGCGGCGTTGCATGGACAAGATGGAACAATGGTTTGGCACAGGGGAAGGCTTTCCCTGGGAGGAGAAGGAAATCTTGCGGTATCTGGGGCACCGCGGCCAAGAAATCCCGGAGAATGTAAAACAGCTGATTGGGGAATGCCAGAGGGAACTGGAGAATGCGGCGGCAGCCAGGTCTGTTTGCGCCGAATATCCGCTGGCAATCCAGGATCATGTGATTGACATGGGGGTTTTGCAGACAAAAAGCAGGAACCTGGAAAAGAACCTGAGGGATTGCGGGAGAATCCTGATATTCGGCGCTACCCTTGGAAGCAGGGTGGATGTGCTGCTTAAACGGTATGGGCAGCTTTCGGTAAGCCGGGCAGTGGTTCTCCAGGCCGCTTCCGCCGCCATGCTGGAAACCTATTGTGACTATTGCAATGAGGCCTGGCGGGAGGAGTACCAAAAAAAGGGTTGGTACCTGCGCCCGCGTTTCAGCCCGGGATACGGCGATTTCCCGCTGGAATGCCAAAAGGAAATCTTTGCGGTGCTGGAACTGAGCAAACGTATTGGGGTCACGCTGACGGACAGCCTTTTGATGGCTCCCTCCAAATCTGTAACGGCAGTGATAGGGCTCAGCAAAAAGCCGGGTACGTGCAGCGTGCAGGGGTGTGAAGCGTGTGGGAAGATCAGCTGCGAATACCGCAGGTAACGGAGAGGAGACAAAAGTGGATATCAGGAAAGCGATGGAGGAAAGGATCTTATTTTGTGACGGAGGCATGGGGAGCCTTTTGCAGGCGAAAGGCTTAAAACCTGGCGAACTTCCAGGGATCTGGAATATTACCCATCCTGAGGCGCTGGTGGAGATCCACAGGGAATACCTGGAGGCAGGGGCGGATATTGTGACCACCAATACCTTCGGCGTGGACGGGCTGAAATACAACGGGCAGACGGGATATTCTGTGGAGGAAGTGGTACGGGCAGCAGTGCGCAACGGGCGGGAGGCGATCCGCCAGTCAGGGAAAGAGGCGTATATTGCGTTGGATATCGGGCCGACCGGGAAGCTTTTAAAGCCGCTGGGGGATTTGGGCTTTGAGGATGCGGTACGGCTTTTTGGCCAGGTGGCGGCAATCGGTGCAGATGAGGGGGCAGACCTGGTTCTGATCGAGACCATGAGCGACAGCTATGAGGCGAAGGCGGCGGTACTGGGGGCAAAGGAGAACTGCGGCCTCCCGGTATTTGTGACAGTGACTTTTGATGAGAAAGGGAAGCTTTTGACCGGGGGCAGCCCGGCCTCGGTGGTCGCCATGCTGGAGGGCCTTGGCGTAGATGCCCTGGGGATGAACTGCGGGCTGGGGCCAATGCAGATGAAAGGGATTTTAAAGGAGGTACTGGCACTCTCCTCGGTGCCGGTGATCGTCAATCCCAATGCAGGCTTGCCCCGCAGCGAAAACGGAAAGACCGTGTATGATATTGATGAAGATACTTTTGCTTCCCTTATGGGGGAGATCGCCCGGATGGGGGCACGGGTCGTGGGAGGGTGCTGCGGCACCACGCCGGGGCATATCAGGCGGACGGTGAAGGCCTGCCAGGGGATAGAGCCGGTTCCGGTGCATAAGAAAGGGCGGACGGTGGTATCGTCCTTTGCACAGGCAGTGGTGATCGGCAGGGATCCGGTGATCATCGGAGAACGGATCAATCCGACCGGGAAGCCGAAATTCAAGCAGGCGCTGCGGGAGCATAACCTGGAATATATCCTGCAGGAAGGGGCGGCTCAGCAGGATCATGGCGCCCATGTGCTGGATGTAAATGTAGGGCTGCCGGAGATCGATGAGCCGTCCATGATGGAGGAGGTAGTCAGGGAACTCCAAAGCATCATTGACCTGCCGCTGCAGATAGACACTTCGGATCTGGATGCCATGGAACGGGCGATGCGGGTATACAACGGCAAGCCGCTGATCAATTCGGTCAACGGAAAGGAAGAATCCATGAGAGGGGTGTTTCCCCTGGTGAAGAAGTACGGCGGGGTGGTGGTAGCCCTGGCGCTGGATGAGGACGGGATCCCGGAGACGGCAGACGGGAGGCTTAAGATAGCAGAAAAAATCTACCAAAGGGCGGCGGAGTATGGCATTGGGGCGGAGGATATCGTGGTTGACGCCCTGTGCATGACCATTAGTTCGGACAGCAAAGGGGCAGTCACTACTTTGGAGGCAGTGCGCCGGGTGCGGGATGAACTTGGGGGGAAGACAATTTTGGGGGTATCCAATATTTCTTTCGGCCTCCCGGTGAGGGAGAATATCAATGCGGCTTTTTTCGCCATGGCACTGCAAAACGGGCTTAGTGCTGCCATCATCAACCCCAATTCCGACGGGATGATGCGGGTTTACCGCAGCTTCCGCGCACTGTGGGCACTGGATGAAAACTGTGGGGATTATATCCAGGCTTATGCACCGGAAGCGGCCAAAAAGAAGGCAGAGGCGGCTGCCGAAAGAAGGGGAAATACCGGTGGGCCGGGCAGTGCCTGCCCGGAAACGGCAGCAGCCGCCGGTCCGGATGCACCTACTGGCTCCGCCCTGGCTGCCGGCATCGAGCGCGGGCTGAAGGAGCAGGCGGCCAGGGCAGTGCGGGAACTTTTATCTGCCCGGGACCCGATGGAGGTGATCAACCAGGAGATGATACCGGCGCTGGACCGGGTGGGGAAAGGCTTTGAGGCGGGCACGGTTTTCCTGCCGCAGCTTCTGATGAGCGCGGAAGCCGCCAAGGCGGCTTTTGAGATAGTCCGGGAAAGCTTACAGGCGTCCGGCGGGGAGCAGGAGAAAAAGGGGGAAGTGATCCTGGCTACGGTCAAGGGGGACATCCACGATATCGGGAAAAATATTGTGAAAGTCCTGCTGGAGAATTACGGCTATGAGGTGCTTGACCTAGGCAAGGATGTGCCCCCGGAAAAGATTGTGGGGCTGGCTGTGGAAAGGCAGGTGAGGCTGGTGGGCTTAAGTGCATTGATGACCACGACGGTTCCAAGCATGGAAAAGACCATTGCCTTGCTGCGGCAGAAAGCGCCGTGGGCAAAGGCGATGGTGGGAGGCGCAGTGCTCACAAAGGAGTATGCCGACTCCATGGGTGCGGATTGCTATTGCCGGGATGCCATGGCATCGGTGAATTATGCGGAGGAGATTTTTAAGGGGCAGTGAGGGGCGGCAAGGCGGACGTCACCGTGCTAATTTGTTCCGGGAAACGGAAATTCGCCCTTGTATTTAGGGAGGTCTTCCGGTAAAATAAGGATAGGCTGAATTTGGGATTCTCTCAGGACAGGAGAGATGAACATGAAAAAATGGAAATACGGCAAATGGATGGCATTGGCAGTTTTTTTTGCTGCGGCAGGGTGCTCGTATAGCTGCGGCAAAAGAGAGCCGGGAGAATTGCTGTCCGGGCTGCAGGCAGTAGGCCAGGAGGAAACTTGGGGCGAAGGCCGGGAGGAACTGCAAGAAGAAACGCAGGCGGAACCGGCGGAAGGCCAGGAGCCGAAAGCGGCCGGGGCACAGGCGGCAGCCGTGGGAGAGAGCCAGGCTGTCCCAGAGGGCACACGGGCAACCTGTTTTGTGCATGTCTGCGGCGAGGTTGGGAATCCGGGAGTCTACGAACTGGCAGAGGGGCAGCGGGTATTTGAAGCGATTGCCATGGCCGGGGGCTTTGGTGAAGAGGTGGCGCAGGATTATCTGAACCTGGCAGAGCCTGTCTGGGACGGTATGAGGCTGGAGGTGCCGAACCGGGGGCAGGTTCCCGCGACAGAATGGACGGCGCCTGCGGGGAACCAGACGGCTCCAGGCAGGATAGCGGGCGTACAGCCGGGGGCATCCCCCGGGAAGGTAGACATCAATACGGCGGCCAAGGAAGAACTGATGACGCTAAAAGGCATCGGCGAGGCGAAAGCGGAGGATATCATCCGTTACCGGGAGCAGAGGGGCGGCTTTGAGCGGATTGAAGATATTATGGAGATACCGGGAATTAAAAATGCTGCATTTGAGAAAATAAAGGATGACATCACTGTATGACAGCATGGGAAGGGGAGGGAAATGGCAAGGATTCTGGTTGTGGATGATGAGAAGCTGATTGTAAAAGGGATCCGCTTCAGCCTTGAGCAGGACGGCATGGAGGTGGACTGTGCATATGACGGGGAAGAGGCGATTGAACTGGCAAAGCAGAACGAGTACGATGTGGTGCTGTTAGATATCATGCTGCCGAAGTTTGACGGTTTTGAGGTGTGCCAGGCCATCCGGGAGTTCTCGGAGATGCCCATCATCATGCTGACGGCAAAGGGCGGCGACATGGATAAGATCTTAGGCCTGGAATACGGAGCAGACGATTATATCACAAAGCCGTTCAATATCCTGGAGGTGAAGGCGCGGATCAAGGCGATCATGCGGCGCAATGCCAGGAGGTCGGGAAAAGGCGGGCGCCAGGAAAACCAGATGGTCACTGCCGGGGAGTTAAAGCTGGACCGGGAGGGCAGGCGGGTATTCATCGGGGAGAAGGAGATCAACCTGACAGCAAAGGAGTTCGACCTTTTGGAGTTATTTGTGTGCAACCCGAACAAGGTGTATAGCCGGGAGACCCTGCTGTCTTTGGTTTGGGGGAACAAGATGACGGATACGGGGGATGTGCGTACAGTAGACGTGCATGTGCGGCGGCTTCGGGAGAAGATTGAGCCCAGCCCCAGCGACCCCAGGTATGTGCATACAAAATGGGGGGTCGGTTATTATTTCCGGATCTGAGGCCGGAAAGTGCGAAAAGGAGTAAGATGGCATGGACATTATCATCAGGCAGGTAATGCCAGAGGATCTGGATGCCGTGGCCCGGGTGGAGGCAATCTGTTTTCCGCAAGCAGAAGCCGCGTCCCGGGCTTCTTTTGCAAAGAGGATCCAGGCGTTTCCGGAAAGTTTTTTTGTGGCGGAACGGCAAGGGGAGATTGTCGGTTTTATCAATGGCTGTGTGACAGACAGCAGGGTAATCTGTGATGAGATGTTTGAGGATGTAAGGCATCACAGGCCGGACGGGGCATACCAGAGTATCTTTGGGCTGGATGTGGTGCCGCAGCTGCGGCGGCAAGGGCTGGCGGCACAGCTGATGGGGCATATGGTCAGGGAAACTCAAAAAAGAGGGAAAAAAGGATTGATTTTGACCTGCAAGGATAGGTTGATCGGATTTTATGAGCGGTTCGGTTACCAGAACCTGGGGATTTCCGGTTCCGTGCATGGAGGGGCGGTCTGGTATGATATGATTCTGGAATTTGATTCATGCCCGTGCATGGAGGAAAGGGAGGGAGGACATGGAAAAGAAAACTCTTGAGTGGCAATGGCGGAGGCTGGACAATACGGCAAAGATATTCCCGGTGATTGCCAACGAAAATATGAGCCAGGTATTCCGGATATCCGTGACCTTGAAGGAAAAGGTTCAGCCGGAGGTACTGCAGCAGGCGCTGGAGGATATCCTGCCCCATATCCGGAATTTCCGGGTAAGGCTGCGCCAGGGATTTTTTTGGTACTATTTTGAAGAGAATAAACGGATTCCCCAAGTACAACGGGAATCCACCTACCCTTGCCGTTATATTGACCCACACGGGAACTGGAAATTTTTGTTCCGGGTCACGTATTATGAGGCGAGGATTAACTTAGAGGTATTCCACGCCCTGACAGATGGCCTGGGGGCGGTGAATATGTTAAAAGACCTCACCGGGCGCTACCTGCAGCTGACCCATGGGAACGGAGAAGAATATTGGAGAAGCGAGGATGGGAAGACACAGAAGGAACAGGAATTTTCGGTGGTGGACAGCTACCTGGAGAACTACCGCCAGGTTTCCCGGCGCAGATACAGTTCCCATCCTGCTTACCGGCTGGAGGGGAACTACTTGCCATTGGGGACGGGCCAGGTGCTCCACGGGTACGTGAATACGGGGGAATTAAAAAAGGTGTGCCACCGCTATGGCGTCAGCATCACCAAATACCTGGCAGCGGCGTTAATCTGGTCTATTTGGCAGGAATACTTAGACGGGAAACCCTGGTCAGAGCCGGTGGTACTCAACCTGCCGATCAACCTGCGGGCATTTTTTGGTTCGGAGACGATGGCGAATTTCTTTGCGGTGACGATGATCGGGTATCTGTTTGACAACCCGGATGTGAGTTTTGAGAAGCTGTTGGGAAAAATCTCACGGCAGATGGACAAAAAAATCGACAAAAAGCGCTTGGAGGAAAGCATTTCCTATAATGTGTCCAGGGAGAAAAAATGGTATCTGCGGGTGATCCCCCTGGTGCTGAAGCGCTTAGCGCTGAACCTGGTGTTCCGCCTGAAAGACCGGGCGTACACGATGACGCTTTCCAATGTCGGGGTAATCCGGATGGAGCCGGAGTATGAAAAGGAGATTGAACGGTTCCACCTGATGATCGGCGTGTCCCGGAGGCAGCCTCTTAAGTGCGCGGTCTGTGCTTATGGGGAGGAAGTGGTGGTTACGTTTACTTCCGTGTTTGCGGACAGCCATCTGCAGAGGCGTTTCTTTGACAAACTAAAGGAGGAGGGGATCCGTGTGCAGTTAGAGGGCAATGAGCCTTCGTCGGCCAGGAAGCGGGACATGTATCCCCGGATCCGCAAGGTGCTGATCCTGCAAAAGGGCGGAGAGGCGAAGGCTTCGCGGATGGTGAAGCAGGTTGGCCAGACTGGCGGAGAGGCAGCCAGGGGGCTGAAGGGCTATCTGGCAGGGGAAAAGGACTGGAAGGAAGAACTGCACAGGCGCATGCATGTGTGAGAAAGGCCGGTGGGAGTGCCGGGCAGACAGGAGGACTGATGAGGACGGACAAAGTAAGCCTGCGCGGGAAACTGATGCGGGACATGATGCACAACATGATGGATTCGGCCCTGGGGCGCCGGATCCAGACCGGGGAACTGCGCAAGAACCCGGTGGAGCCTGCATGGATATGCCCGGCAGAATACGAATATGAGATCGTGGAACAGGAGAATTTTCTGATGGAGTACCTGCGCCCTGCCCAGGTGAGTACAGGGAGGGTAGTGCTGCAGCTCCATGGAGGCGGCTATATCGGGCCGATGAAAAATATATACCGGGATTTTGCGGTGTATTACTCAAAAAAGAGCATGGGCGGGGATGTGCTGACCATCGATTACCGGGTGGCGCCGGAATATCCGTACCCGGCAGCGCTCCTGGATGCGGCGGATGCGTACCGGTGGCTTCTGGAAGAGAAGAAGTATGCACCGGATAAGATCGTGGTGGCAGGAGATTCGGCAGGGGGCGGCCTGGCGCTGGCGCTGGCCATGTATCTGCGGGATCATGGGATGGCGGTGCCGACAGGCCTGGTGCTGATGTCGCCCTGGACTGACCTGACTTGCAGCGGGGAGAGCCATGAGGCAAATTTCCACAGGGATCCCCAATTTGGGGGAACGACCGACAACCTTCTCCATGACAGCGTATACATCGGGGATGCCGACCCGAAAGACCCTTATCTGTCCCCCATGTTTGGCAGGTTTGATAAAATACCGCCGGTTCTGATGCAGGTGGGCAGCGAGGAAGTGCTGCTTAGCGATACCTTGGAGGTGGCAGATAAGATCCGGGCTGAGAAGGGGAAGCTTCGGGTGTCGGTGTATGACGGAATGTTCCATGAGTTCCAGATGGCGCTGCGGCTGATTCCGGAGAGCCGGGAGGCATGGGAGGAAGTGGGGACGTTTTTGGAGATCATCTATGGGATCCGCCGCAGGCCGGAGGGCAAGGTGGTAAGGAGGGTGAAGTCGGGCAGGCGGCAGAGGGAAGGGCAATGAGGGTTACTCTGGTAGCAGTGGGGAAAATCAAGGAGAAATTCTTTGCGGATGCGGTCGGGGAGTACACAAAACGGCTGAGCAAGTACTGTAAGCTGGAGATCCTCCAGGTGGCGGATGAAAAGGCGCCAGAAAAGGCCGGTGAAGAGCAAAAAAGGCAGATCAAGGAGCGGGAGGGGCAGCGGATCCTAGCACAGATCAAGGACGGGGCATATGTGATAGCCCTTGCCATCGAGGGGGAGATGCCTGACTCTGAGGGGCTGGCAGAGAAAATAGAGCGGCTGGGCATTGCCGGAAAGAGCCAGGTGGTGTTTGTCATTGGCGGATCCCTGGGGCTGTCAGAGGCAGTGCTGCGGCGTGCCAATGAAGCGTTAAGTTTCTCTAGGATGACGTTTCCGCATCAGCTGATGCGGGTGATCCTTCTGGAGCAGATATACCGGAGTTACCGGATTATTGCGGGGGAACCATATCATAAGTAAGGGCGAAAGGCAAGGGATTGTCAGCAAACAGAGCGAAGGAAAGAAAAATGTCCATCATTCGTTTTTTGGTATTTACGGATTTGCATTATGATTATGTGTTTGACGCAGAGGAACGCCTTGACAGCTTAATAGGTAGAATCAATGACTTATCACTGGATTTTGTAATTTCTCTTGGAGATTTATGCTATCCAATCAGTAATAATAGGCCAATTATTAGAAAGCTTCATAGTTTAGGAATTCCATTTTATTATTGTGTTGGAAATCATGATTGTGAATATAGCAGTCCACAGGCGATCGAAGAATTTACCGGACTAAGTAAGTTGTTTTACTCATTTTCTGCGGGGGATATCAAGTTTATATTATTGAATACCTGCTTTATGGAGCACGATCAGAAAGAAATGTTATACACAAAAGGGCGGTTTGAAAAAAATGCAGATTTTTATCCGATTATTCCCCAATGTGAAGTCGATTGGTTAAATAAGGAAATGGCTGATAAGCGTATGAAATATGTAATATTTTCACACCACAGTTTGGCCAATGATTTTGGTTCCAGGGGCGTTGTTAATAGAGAGGCAATACGTATATTATTGGAGAAAAGACGAACGGTTTTGGTTATGAATGGTCATGACCATGGTGACGATTTGAAAATAATTAATGGAATTCCTTATTTCACGGTTAACTCTGTGTCGTACATTTGGCATGACAGGGAAAAGTTTGCCTATTCAAAAAACATACACACTGAATATCCGTTTATAAAGAATATGATTCTATATAAATCACCTCTTTATTGCGTTGTTGAAATGGAGGACGAGAATATAAAAATATATGGAACAGAAAGTGACTATCAAACTGTAACTCCTGAGGAGGTAGATATTGTTGGCCGCCGGTGGAATGGTGTTTCCATAGAGCCTAAGGTATCAGGGTGGAGCAGTGGGCTTTGAGATTGGCTGTAGCGTGTCTGTGGAGTGTTATCAGAATAAGCTGGTTATTTTAAAAGACTGATAAATTTTGTGGTCTGTTCGTATGAAATATGATAAAATATCAGTAAAAGCAGGAGGTGAGGCCATGAATACAGATACTACCATAGCGAAAAACATCCGTGTGGCTGACGAGAAAGCCAGTTATGATGCGGCCTGCAAGCGGCTGCTTTCGGAAAAAATTATTCTGGCATGGATTATGAAGAACTGCCTGGAAGAATACCGTGACTGTGATGTGGAAGAGATTGCGGAAAAATATATTGAAGGTACACCGCAGGTGGGAGAAGTGGCAGTTGCCCCGGATGAATCCAACCGTGTTTCTATGATACAGGGAGCTGGAAGCCAGGATACTTCTTTAACAGAAGGGTCAGTTACCTATGATATCCGCTTTTTCGCGACAGCTCCTGTATCCGGGGAATTAATTCGTTTGATTATCAATATAGAAGCCCAGAATGATTTTTATCCGGGTTATCCGCTGATAAAGAGGGGAATCTATTACTGCAGCCGGATGATTTCCGCTCAATATGGAACAGAGTTTACAAATTCCCACTATGAGAATATCAAAAAAGTATACAGCATATGGATTTGTATGAATCCGCCAAAGAGCCGTGAAAACAGCATTACCCGTTATTACATTGCGGAAGAAAATCTGGTGGGCAGTGTAAAGGAACGGAAAACGGATTATGATTTGATGGCGGCTGTCATGATTTGTCTTGGGAAAGAGGGAGATTCGGGTACAGATTTATTGAAATTGTTGAATGTGCTTCTGTCCACGGAGACAGGTTCACAGGACAAGTGCCAGATATTGGAGGAAGATTTTCATATCAGAATGACTTTAGCCTTGGAAAGTGAGGTGTCGCTTATGTGTAATTTAAGTAAGGGTGTGGAGGAGAAAGGGAAGATTTATGGAGCCATTACTGCTTACAAAGATGTAATGTTATCAGAAGATGTAATAATAAAAAAGTTAAAGGAAAAATTTCGAGTAACAGAAGAAGCAGCAAAAATATACTTGAAAGAAGTGGAAAAGGCGTAGCCTTCATTTTTTCAACTGATATTCTCAGAAAGTGAGGTGTCGCTTATGTGTAATTTAAGTAAGGGTGTGGAGGAGAAAGGAATTCGGAAAGGGATAGTAGCTATGGTATCTACATTAAAAGAGTTACAGATAGCGGATGAAATTATCTTGAGTAAGATTCGAGAGAAATTTGGTCTGACAGAAGAAACAGCAGAGACTTACTTGAAAGAAATAAGTTAAATATTTCAGGCAGAGCATTTACAGGTGCTCTGCCTTGTTTGACAGAATAATATAGGGTAATTTTCGCACTTAGTTACGTGTTGGAGAGAGGCAAGCGGCTTCTAAAGATATTCTTGCTTTTCCTCACCTTCCGTAGTATAATATAGCAAAAATTATTGCTCAATAAAATAAAGTTGTAACCTATAAATCTAACAATCACCTGTGAATCGGTGAATGTAAAAACAAGGAGATGCAAAAATCATGAGAAGAACAGTAAAGTATGCCACAGCTTTGATGGCAGGATTGATGATGACAGTCTGGGGAGGTACAGTTGCCTTGGCTGGTGAGTGGAATTTTACAGGGCCGGAGAGTTGGCAGTGGGAATACCGTGACGATAACGGAAGCCGGGCAGGCGCCGGATGGAAAGAGATTGACGGATCCTGGTATCATTTTGACGCCAATGGTTATCTCGATACCGGCTATCGGCGGTTTGAGGAAGGCGGCCCCTGGTATTATCTTTCTGCAACAGATGATGAGAATATCGGGAAAATGGCCACATCAGGTGAGTGGGAATTTGGCTCCATTCAGCCAGACGGAACCTTCAGCTGTCTGATTCCTATGCTTGACGAACAATCGGGAGTTGTTCTGTGCAACTACCAGGAAGAAACTAGATTCCAGCCGGTGAAGACAAGCAGCCTTGGCTGGTATAATGATATCTTTAAAGTGCTTGCTACCATGGAACCGGCGGACGGAGAACAAATTACCCGGCAGTTTCAGCTTCCGGCAGACTGGGAGACCCTATGCCCCAAGCCATTCCTGCATGCAATGGTCAAAAGTGGTAACTACGACGCTTATACGTGGTCTGTCAGTGAAGAAAATGTGCTGACAGTTACCGGATACTACTATTAAGAAAGAACAAAACAGACCGGATTGCATTTTTCCGAAATCGGTGAACTGCAATTTTGGCCTATAAAATTTCAAAAAGGTTGGCATTTTATTAAAAAATGTGCGGCCGCTCTCGTTGCTGACTGGCTTTTTGAAGTAGTGAGAGCGGCTCTTGGATTTATAAGCGATTTTTCAATTTTTCATCTATACGATTTTTTCAAGATATTCCAGCAAAATCCTTCAAATCCATTGTCATATATCAAAAAGTACGAGATTTAAATTTTGAGAGGAGTTATACGATCGTTCATGAGTATTTTACTTGCAAGACACGGAGAAACGGACTGGAATATTGCTAAGAGGGTACAGGGGACAACAGATATTCCTTTGAACGAAAACGGGAAAAAGCAGGCAAGACTCCTGTATGAGAGCCTTGAAAAAGAGAAGATAAAACTTTGCCGAGTCTATAGCAGCCGCCAAGAAAGGGCATTGGAAACTGCCCGGATAGTCAGTTCAGGATACCAGATACCGGTGGAAGTAATTCCCGGGCTGGAGGAGATGAACTATGGATTATTTGAAGGGCATACTTGGGAGGAAATTGAGATTTTATATCCTGATGAATTTATGAAATGGCAGTCTGATAAGCGCTATAATAAGACGCCGGGCGGAGAATCCTACCAGGACTTGTTAGAAAGGCTGTTTTCAGCTTTAGGCCGGATCATGAAAGAAACAAAAGAGGATATTGATTCAGGGAGGTATGTCCTGGTTTTGACGCATGGTGCAGTGATAATGTCACTGTTGACGCTTAGAGACGGCCTTGACTTTAGGACATCATATATGTTTATAGATATTGAAAATGCAAAGGCCATAAAATTTGAACGAAATGATTTGCTGGAGGCACAGCAGAAACTGTATCCGGAACCAGGCATTGGAAAGTGAATTTGAGTAAAGGAGCAGGGGAGAACCATATCTTAAGCGGCCAGTTTATGAAATTATAAGAAATGCATTGCAATAAATAGTTGAATTTGCCTCCCGGCTGTTTTATACTGGAAATACCAGAAGGCAGCGGGGAAAGATCCGGGGCATTTTGGCGAGTAAAGGACAGGAGGAGTAAAGGGTAAAGATGAAACTACAGAATATGGGAAAACGGCTGGCGGTTTTGTCGGCGGCATTGGTTTTGTCGGCGGCAGCAGTTGTGACTGTGTGGGCAAAGACGAAGCTGGATACGGTGTCTGAGGTATATTGGAACGAGGACGAGGACAACGACAGCAAGCAGACGGAGGCCGTCTGGGAGGCCGTGGAGGATGCCAACCAGTATGAGGTTGCCTTGTACCGGGATGAGAGCAGGGTGGCTGTAGTCAAGGTCAAGGGGACGAAGACCAGCTACAATTTCAAACGCAAGATGGACAAAGAAGGGGAGTATAGCTTCCGCGTTCGTGCGTTAGCAAAGGATAAGAGCAAGGAATACTCGGACGGCTCCTGGTCGGAATATTCGGACGGACTTTATATTTCGGAGGCACGCGCGGAGTATAATAAGACAGGGAAAGAAGTTGACACAAGCAAAGAAGGGCCGGGCATGCCCAAGGGGACGGAGCCATCTCCTCTTGGGGAGTCTGCACAGCAGCCGTCAGGAGGCCAAGCCCAGGGAGGCGGTGCGGCACCGTCAGAAGGGCAGTGGCTGCAGGATGCTGCCGGCTGGTGGTACAGAAAGGCTGACGGGACATATCCGGCGGATAGCTGGTTTATGGATCCGGCAAGCGGAAAGTACTATATGTTTGACGGCCAGGGATATATGAAGACCGGTTGGATTGACTGGGAGAATAAACGGTATTACTGTGACGAAAAGGGAACCCCGTCCGGTGCCATGGTCACGGGGGCATATACCATTGATGGGCTGGAGTACCAGTTTGACAACTCCGGTGCGTTGGTGGATGATACTCTGCCAGGCGGTTCTCCCTCTTAGCGGGCAGAAGAATTAGAACAAGGCGGACACAAGCATATTTTGTCCCTCCCCTCATATATTGTATTACGGAGCAAACGGGAGACGTGCTGTCAGGGCATGTCATGGCTTGGCTTTTGGGATACAGGAGGGGAGGGATTTTCATCGATATAAAAGATAATCTGATCCGGATTTTTTCTAAAGATATCAGAAACGTTCTCAGGCAGGTATCCGTAGATTTTGAGCAGGTGCAGGAGATTCGCCTGCGGGTACATTCGCCGCTTCTTATGATTCATAATAACCACGAATTTTATATAACTGCTGACGGGCGGCTGGGCAAAACGGCAGGGAACAGCTTCCGGGTAAGCCCAAAGGATATCAAAGAGACCTTGGAATATATCAGTGAGTATTCCCTGTATGCGTTTGAGGAAGAGATCAAACAGGGCTTTATCACAATCCAGGGCGGGCACAGGATTGGCATTGCCGGGAAAGTTGTGGCGGATCAAAACGGCATCCGCAGCATGAAATTTATTTCTTTTGTCAATGTACGCTTATCCCATCAGATCCGTGGGTGTGCAGATAAAGTCCTTCCTTATCTGTTTGGCCACGGGAAGGTTCTGCATACACTTTTGGTTTCGGCGCCCCGGTGCGGGAAGACTACGCTGCTGCGGGATATCATCCGACAGCTGTCAGACGGGAGCAATTGGCACCCGGGAGTTACGGTGGGGGTAGTGGATGAGCGTTCGGAGATCGGAGCCTGCTACCAGGGGGTGCCGCAGAATGACCTGGGGATCCGCACGGATATCTTGGATTGCTGCCCGAAGGCACTGGGGATGATGATGCTGATCCGCACGATGTCCCCGCAGGTGGTTGCCGTGGATGAGATCGGCAGCCAGGAGGAACTGGAAGCAATGGAATACGCCATGAATTGCGGCTGCAGGCTGATTGCCACTGTCCATGGAACTTCGATGGAGGACATCCGGCAGAAGCCGGTGCTAAAGAAAATGGTACAGGAGAGGTGGTTTGAGCGGTATGTGGTATTAAACAGCCAAGGCGGGCCGGGGAATGTGGATCAGGTCTATGATGCCCGGGGGACAAGGCTAGGCCTGCCGGGGAGGAAGGATTATGACAATTAGTTTGTTGTTGAAAGTGGCCGGCTGCGGGATGGTGGTGGCGGGGACATCGGGGTACGGATCCTGGATGGCGGCGAACTACCGGCAGAGGCTTAACCTGCTTTTGCAGCTAAGGCAGATGGTATTCTTGCTGAAAGGCCAAATCTTATATGCGAATGCCCCGCTTGCGGAAGCTTTTGAGGCGGTGGGGAAACGGATGGAGGGAATGCTGCCGGAGTTTTTTTTGCAGGTTGCAGGACGGCTTTACGGGCAGCAGGGCAAAACCTTCTGTGAGATTTGGAAAGAAGAGGTAGGGCAGATCGACCCGGAGTCAGTCCTGGCAAATACGGACAGGCAGTCCCTGGCAGCGTTGGGGGAGCATCTGGGATATCTGGACAGGGACATGCAGGAGAGGAACCTTTTGCTTTACCTGGAACAGCTGGATCTGGTAATCCGTGGCCTGCGGGAACGGCAAGAGGAGAGATGCCGCCTGTATACAAGTTTGGGGGTGATGGGCGGCCTGTTCCTGACGGTTTTGATATTGT
The DNA here is from genome assembly GCA_003669055.1 of bacterium 1XD21-70. GTDB lineage: Bacteria > Bacillota > Clostridia > Lachnospirales > Lachnospiraceae > Brotaphodocola. The sequence goes on along the minus strand of RAYB01000001.1, from coordinate 167,820 downwards.
GATTGTGCATAGGAGACGGAGGGATGTATGGGAGTCAACCTGATTTTTAAAATTGCGGCGGTCGGGATTTTGGTTTCTGTGATCTGCCAGATATTGAAGCATAGCGGACGGGAAGAACAGGCATTCTTAACCAGCCTGGCAGGCCTGATCCTGGTATTGTTCTGGATGGTTCCTTATATTTACGAATTGTTTGAGACCATTAAGAGCCTGTTTGCATTGTAGGAGGGGTGCATATGACAGTGATTGCTATCAGTGTGGTGGGCATAACGGCGGTGATGCTGGCGGTGCAGCTCAAAGGGCTAAAGGGGGAGTATGGAACTTACCTGGCGGCGGCAGCCGTCTGCTTTATTTTTTTCTGCGGGGCGTCAAAACTGGAGTCGATCCTGGATGCGGCGAGAAGGATCCAGGAGATGGTTCAGATCAGCCAGGTATACCTGACGACATTGTTAAAGATTACAGGGATTACTTATATAGCAGAGTTTGCAGCCGGGATCTGCAAAGATGCGGGTTATGGCTCTATCGGAAACCAGATTGAAATTTTTGGGAAGCTGTCGATTATGGCAATGAGCATGCCGGTTATGCTGGCACTTTTGGAAGCATTGCAGGAACTGATGGTTTAAATGCATCTGGATTGAAAGCAAGGATGGGGTGGCAGGGATGAGCAGATGGGTAGGGGCAGGGCTTAGCATACTGGCAATCTGTTTGCTGATGCCATGGCTGGTGCTGACAGCGGCTGCGGCAGAGAGGGAGGAACCGGATTTAGGCCTGTGGGAAGAAAGGATGCAAGAGGAGTGGGGAGGGATTGACCGGTTCCTGGAAGGGGAAGCCGGTGACGGGGGGATAGGGGTTAGCTTTGCGGGCCTGGTGAAAGCGTTGGCGTCAGGTGAGTGGGAGAATGCGGGGGAAATGGTGGCTGCGGGATTGGAACAGTCCCTGTTTCAGGAGATTTCCCATGGAGGGCGCCTGGCAGGGGAACTTCTCGCCCTGGGGCTGATCGGGGCGGTTTTTGCGAATTTCTCTCAGGTCTTTACAGGAGGACAGATCTCGGAAACGGCGTTTTTTATGACATACCTGCTGGTATTTACGGTACTGGCGTCCTCGTTTACGGACAGCATGGCTATCGTGGGGAACGTGCTGAGCCATCAGGCGGAATTTATGCGGGTGCTGGTTCCCTGCTATTTTCCGGTAGTGGCGTGGGCAGGAGGGAGCGCTTCTTCCATAGCCTGGATGGAATTTTTGCTGTTATTGATTGCAGCAGCCCAGTGGATGTATTTAAGGGTGGTACTGCCGTTGGCACGGGTTTATATTTTGCTTGTCCTGGCAGGGAATATGGTCAGGGAGGACATGCTTACCCGCCTGACAGAACTTTTGCGGTCTTTGGTTTGCTGGGGGAGCCGTTCCCTTCTGGGGCTGGTATTGGGATTTCAGCTGATCCAGGGAATGGTAGTGCCTTATGCCGACTCACTGCAAATGGCCGGGATCAACCGGCTTTTGCAGGTGATACCCGGAATTGGGGACGGAGCGGGGGCAGTGACGAAAATGGTACTGGGCACGGGGGTGCTGGTAAAAAACAGCATGGGGGCGGCGGCAGTAGTGGTGCTGGTGGTATTGAGTGCTGTCCCGCTGCTGAAACTGGCAATCCTCTTGATCTTGTACCGATCGGTGGCTGGGTTATTGCAGCCAGTGGGGGATAAGCGCCTGGTGGCGTGCATCAGCAGCGTGGCAGACGGGCAGAGGCTGCTCCTTGGCCTGGCAGCTTCCGGGCTGCTGCTGTTTGTGGCAACCATTGCTTTGGTATGCCTGGGGACGAACGGAGTCTATCTGGGGGCTTAAATTGCAGGGAGGGACCAATGGAAGAGGTATACGGATGGGTCAGGAGCCTGATCGGCTTTTTTCTGTTCCTGGCAGTGCTGGGCAACTTAAATCCGGGAAAGAACTACCAGAAATATATCCGGCTGTTTGCAGGGATGGCAACCATCCTGCTGGTGACCCGCCCCCTGACCGGGGGATTGCGGCTGGAGGAGAAAATTGCCAGGTTTTATGAGGAACTGGTTCTCCAATATGAGGCAAACGACCTAAAAAAAGAAATCCTGGGGATAGAAAAGCAAAGGCTTAGCCAGATCATCGGGCAGTATGAGCAGGCGGTGGCAGAGGATCTTGCATACATGGCCAGGGATATGGGATTTGATGTCTATGGGTGCCAGGCCAGGATAGCGGGGGAGGAAACAGCGGCAGAGTTCGGGCGTGTTGTGCATATAGAGATGCAGGTAGGCCTGGGCGGGAATGGGGATGGAGGGATGGCTGGGGAAAAGAGGCAGGAGGAAGGGGGGGATGAGCTTACGGCAAAGGCCATTGCGCCGGTAGTGGTTGAAGAGATAAAGGGGATCGGGGAAAAGGGGGGACAAAACGAGCCGGTATGTAAAGGGCAGCAGGAAACGGAATATTCGGCAGTGGGAAGGCTGCGGAGGAAAATCGTGTCCTATTATGATTTGGAGGAGGATTATGTGGAAATTCAAGTCGTTGAAGGGTAAGGATAAATGGCTGTTTTTGTTGGCCACCGGCATGATTTTATGCATTTTGGCGTTCCCGGCAGACCGCCTGGCCAAAAAGAGGGCAACAGACATGCCTCTTAAGGGAGGGCAGAGTGAATTGCCGGAAGCAGGCAGCATAAACGGTGCCGGCGGCGTTGGGGGAGGAACCGGGACTGCGGATAGCGGATGGGCGGACGGCGGCCATGAGGAGGAAGGGGTGGCGGCCGCGGCGGGCGTTAACAGCAGCTACGAGGCAGACTTAGAACGCCGGGTGAGGGAGATCCTGAAAAATGTGGAGGGGGTAGGCGAGGTCGATGTGATGATTGTGCTGAAGTCTTCGGCGGAGAAGGTGGTTCATGTGGACGGCAGCAGCAGCCGGTCTTTCACGGAGGAGCAGGATAGCAGCGGGGGGACACGCAAAGTCGAAAACCAGGAACAAGAGCACAACACGGCCATGGTTTCTGAGGGCGGGAAAAATACGCCCATGGTTGCCAAGGAACTGCGCCCGGAGATTTCAGGGATCATTATCAGTGCAGAGGGAGGGGATGCCCCAGGTGTGCGGGCAGAAATTTCTGCTGCGATGGAAGCATTATTTGGATTGCCGGCACATAAGATAAAAGTACTAAAGCGGGTGGAGTAAAGGAGTGTCAGATTATGAGAGAGCGAAAATTTGGAATGAAGTTAAAGGATGGCAACATGAAAAAGCTGTTCCGGAGAAATCAGATTATCATCACGACCTTAGCGATTATGATTGCGGCGGCAGGGTATCTGAACTATGCGGGAAAAAAGGAACTGGAGGCCAGCAGTGATGACATGGTCTATGAAGCCGGGCTGATGGAGATTTCGGATGAGGATTTACTGATGGAGAACCAGGCAGCGGCATCTAATTATGACGGGCAGGTCGAAGAGGCAGAGTCCATGGCAGGGGAGGAGTACCCGGTTTCTGCAGATGGCTATCAGGAGAGCGAGCAATATGCGGAGATAGACAGCTGGGACGAGGGGGAGGATGCCGGTATGGAGAATCCGGGGGAGGCGGTGCTGACCAGCGGCATGACCGTTTCCGACTACATAGCCAATGTACAGCTCAACCGTGAGCAGATCCGCGCCAGGAACAAGGAGACTTTGAATAGCATCATCAACAATACAAATATCGAGGAGGCAGCCAAGCAGGAGGCCATCCAGAATATGATTGCGATGACTGCGGTGGCGGAAAAGGAAAATGCGGCAGAGACCCTTCTTCAGGCAAAGGGCTTTTCGGATCCGGTGGTCAGCCTTACGGACGGGAAGGTGGATGTGGTGATCAATGCTACGGCAATCACCGACCAGCAGCGTGCCCAGATTGAAGATATTGTCAAAAGGAAAACAGAGGTTGCGGCGGATGGGATTGTGATTACGCTTCTGAATCTGGAGTGACCATAAAAATCCCAAAGATTCCCTATGCAAAACTGCCTCCATTTGTTATAATAATGATATCAGGAACCGTAAGGGAACCGGCAGTTCAGTTGTCCTGGGCTGTAACAAGGAATCAGGAGAATAGCAGGAGGTAGCATTGTGGCTGAGAACAAGGACGAGAAGAATACCCAAAAGGTATATGACAAAGATAGGGTTGGAGAGGTGCAGATTGCAGATGAGGTAGTGGCGATTATCGCAGGGCTGGCGGCCACTGAGGTGGGCGGCGTGGACTCCATGGCCGGGAACATTACCAATGAACTGGTTGGGAAGCTGGGGATGAAAAATCTGTCCAAAGGCGTCAAGGTAGATGTGACGGAGGAGCATGTGTCAGTCGATTTATCCCTTAACATTAAGTATGGCTACAATATCCCGGAGGTCAGTGAGAAGGTACAGGAGAAGGTGAAGTCGGCGATTGAGAATATGACGGGGCTTACCGTGCTGGATGTGAATATCAAGATTGCCGGGGTGAACCTGGCAGAGGAGAAGTAAGAGCCTGGGGCCTGCCACGTTTGGTGGCAGGCTTCTTTTGGCTTTTGGGGAGTGTCTTTCAAACCGGGGAGGGTGTTTTGGAAGGGCGGCTGCCAGGGAAGGGGGATCCTTGGAGCAGAGCAGCGGCTATGCAGGATAGGGGCGGTCAGGAACCCCAGCGGAATACGATGATTCCGGCGATGGCGATAGCAGCACCGATGAGTTTTTTCCACTCGAAGGGTGATTTTTCTACGCCGAAAATGCCAAACAGTTCGATGGCGTAGGCGACAATGATCTGGGTGACTACGATTAGCAGGGTTGCCTTGGCGGGGCCTAGGCCGTCCATGCTTTTGATGACGGTAAAGGTGATGAAGGCGCCGATCAGGCCGCCTAAGAGCATATACCAGGGGCGTACCTGCAAGATGGCCAGGGCAGGGCTTTTGTCGGCGAAGAACCAAAGGGCGACACAGGTTAAAAAAGCGGTCAGCTGAACCCACCCGGCTGCCACCCAGATCCCGGTCTGTTTCGTGGCTTCTGTGTTTAGGACGCCCTGGATGCTCATCAGGGCGCCGGAGAGCAGAGCAATCAGAAATCCCCACATAGAGAAAACCTCCAGACTTTTGATAGTTTAGTTTGTTTTCCTTAGTTTTAGCAGGGCAGGAAAAAAATATTCTGTACAAGATATTTTTTTGGGGCTATAATGGGCGGAAGGGAAAAGGAGAGAGAAAAAGATGGGCGGATCGATTATATTAGCGTCGGCATCCCCCAGGCGCAGGGAACTGTTGCGCCAGGTAGGGCTGATGCCGGAGGTCATCCCCAGCGGGGTGGAAGAGGTAGCCGCCGGCAGGGAGCCGGGGGAGATTGTAAAAGAACTGTCGCGGCAGAAGGCAGAGGATGTGTTTTTGGCATGTGGGAATAGGGAAGGCTCTTTGGTGGTGATTGGCGCGGATACGGTAGTGTCTGTGGACGGGAAGATCTTAGGGAAACCGGGGTCAAAGGCAGAAGCAAAGCAGATGATTGGCCTTTTGCAGGGCAGGGAGCATCAGGTGTACACGGGGGTTACCATGATTTTCGGCCCTTCGGGGGAGCGGCTGACCTTTGCGGAACGCACAGACGTGCATGTGCGCATGATGAGCCGGGAGCAGATCGCACGGTATGTGGCTACAGGGGAACCGATGGATAAGGCCGGAGCTTACGGTATCCAGGGGTATTTTGCTGCGTTTATTGAAGGGATCCGGGGAGACTATAACAACGTAGTCGGCCTGCCGGTGGAACGGGTATGCCGGGAATTGATGGGGAGAGGATGGAAACTGTTTTAAATATGCGGCGCCTTTTGGTTTAAAGAAACCCTGCCCGGGTAATACTGTCCTATAGAAAAAGTTTCAGGAAGGTGGCAGTATGCGCAGGGGAAGTTATATCGGCAGGTATCTTAGGGATCTGGTCCCGGTGGCATTTGAACTGGAGACAGCCAAGGAATTTCAGGTATTCGGGACGGGGCCGTCTCAGTTTAAGGTAAAGCTGAATGGAGATATCCCTAAGAGGGAACTGTTAAAGAGTACTTCTTTGGCCTTGGGGGAGGCTTATATCCGGGGGGATATAGAACTGGACCGGGATCTTTATGAGGTACTGGATATATTTTTAGGGCAGATTGAGCATTTCCGGTTAAGCCCGGCGGCGCTGCATGGCTTGCTGCATTCTTCGCTGGCGGCAAAAAAGCAGCAGGCGGAGGTCTGTTCCCATTATGACATTGGCAACGATTTTTACCGCCTTTGGCTTGACGAGACGATGAGTTATTCCTGCGGTTACTTTAAAAACCCCGGGGACAGCCTGTTTGAGGCACAGGTGGCCAAGGCAGACCATATCCTAAAAAAACTGCATCTTGGGATGGGGATGACCCTGCTTGACGTCGGCTGCGGGTGGGGGTTTTTGCTGATGCGGGCGGCCAGGCGCTATGGGGTGAAGGGTGTGGGGATTACTTTGGGCAAGGAGCAGTACCAGCAGTTTTCCAGGGAGATTAAGGAGCAGCACTTAGAGGATTTCCTGGAAGTGCGGCTGATGGACTACCGGGAACTTCCTAAAAGCGGGCTGCAGTTTGACCGGGTCGTGAGCGTCGGGATGGTAGAGCATGTGGGGCGCGGGAATTATGAATTGTTTTTCAAGAACATTGCAGAGGTGTTAAAGCCGGAGGGGCTGTTTCTGCTGCATTTTATCAGCGCACAGAAGGAACATGCAGGGGATCCGTTTATCCGCAAATATATATTTCCGGGCGGGGTGGTCCCGAGCCTCCGCGAGATGGTAAGCTTGCTGCCGGAATATGGCTTTCGGACACTGGATGTGGAGAGCCTGCGCCTTCATTATACGAGGACACTGCTGTGCTGGCTGGAGAACTTTAAAAAGCATAAAGAAGAGATTGCGGCAGGGCGGGGGGAAGAATTTGTGAGGATGTGGGAACTATACCTGGCGGCCTGTGCGGCAGCCTTCCATCAAGGGATCGTGGATCTGCACCAGATCTTAATGTCCAAGGGCGTGAATAATGAACTGCCGATGGTGCGGGTGGTATAAAGCCCCAGAAAAAGGAAATAACCCTGGAACTTCCGCCAAGATGCGGGATCCAGGGTTATTTTTTACCTTTTAAGAGCAGGGCCATATTTGTTCTCAGCGTATTCGCTATCCTTGCAATACCAGATGAGAACAACGATCCAACCTACCAGCGGAACAAAGCAGATGAGATTCCATGCACCGCTGCGGCCGATATCATGCATCCGGCGCCATGCCAGGGCAAGGCTCGGCAACAGCACAGCCAGGGAATAAATCCCGCTTAAAATGGCAAATGCAGGCACGACAAAAGTCAGTACATTAAAAATAATGCTCATGATTACATTGAACAGGTAGAAATACCAAAATTCACTGCGGCGTGCGCGGCCGGAAAAATTCACATACTGACGGAATGCGCTGGAAACTGCTTCTGTAAATCGCATGATGGCTTACCTCCTTATGTATTTTACTGACGAACCATAAAATCCGCCACAGTGCTATTATAGAGTGGTTTTTAGAAAAAGGCAAGAAGAATTTCATGAAAAGTTTATTCTTGGGGGCGGAAGAGAAGGAGATTAGAAAGAGTGGTAATGCGATCCGTTTATTGGATCGCATATTCCACGCTGATGTTTGCCTCTACGTCAATTTCACCAGGCATAACCGCAGCCATATCTGCAGCAGAAGCCTCGGCATTGCCCATGGCAGCAGCACTCCGGCTTAGTTTGGCTTCGTTGGTGTAACGGTAACGGTCATTGGAGGCATGTTCCAAAATCTGTACGGGCTCTCCTAAAGTGCAGCCGCTGGCTTCTGCCAGGGCCTGGGCTTTTTTATAAGCCTGGGATACTGCCATTTTAAGCGCTTCCTGATAGCTTTCATCGTAGCTGCTGGACAGGAAAGATACAGACTGGATCTGGTTTACCCCGGATTCTACCGATTTTTCCATCACAAGGCCTGCCTGTTCTAACGGGATGCCGGTTACGGTCACCTGGGTTACCGCCTCATAGCCGGTAATCGCCCCGTCCCTTTCCCAGTCATGCCTGGGGTTCAAATCAAAGGCCGAGGTTTGTATGGAGGATTCTTCCACTCCCAATTGTTTTAAGGTTTCCACCAGTTGGTTTAGCTTTTCTTTATTCTCGGCTTGGCAGGCCGCGGCATCTTTATTCTCGGTAGTCACGGCATAGATGATCTCGGCTAAGTCCGGCACCACCTTTACGGTTTCCCGGCTGTTCACTGTGATTACCTGGCGGTCTGCCGTTTCGACTTTGAGAACCCCCTGTTCCCCGGGGGGAAGCACCGTGCTGCCCTGGTTCCCACAGGCAGTGAATAACAGCATACATACAGTTCCCAATGCGTAGGCTTTATACTTTATCATAAACTCCTCCCAACTATGGCATTTTTATATTGGCTAAAGGTTCTTTGGCCGGATACCTCTATAGTATACAGGAAACGGAAGGAAAAAGTATTTATTTTCGCTTACGGTTTTGTGGCGAATTCCAAAAGTTTTTGCCCTTGCAGTGAGAAGAGAAGGAAGGGGGTGGAAAGAAGAAAAATGAAATTGGACGGGCGGTTTCGGCGATGGGCTCTTGACATACCTTGGTGATCTATGTATAATGGCGGTATATACCTAGATTAACAAGGCATTGTTGCCTTGATTTCCAAAGAAAGGAGTACCCTATGGACAAACGTTACATGGCACTTGGCACGTCCATGCTGGTTCTGCGCCTTTTGGAGCAGCAGAGCATGTATGGATATCAGATCATCCGGGAGTTGGAGAAGCAGAGCGAGATGGTATTCCGGCTGCAGGAGGGCACCTTGTATCCGGTTCTGCATGGGCTAGAGCAGCAGGGGGCAGTGGCCGGCTTCCAGAAAACAGCGGAAAATGGGCGGGTGCGGAAGTACTACGAGATCACCTCCCACGGAAAAAGATTGCTTGAGGAGAAGGCGCAGGAGTGGAAAGCCTACGAGAAGGCGGTCAACCAGGTGATGGGGGGTGTGCTCTGTGGCGGATTATAAGAAGGATTTTTTGGATACGGTAGAGGAGCAGATTGCCTATAAGCCGCTGCGCGGCGCCCTCAGCCAGGAACTGGAGGGGCATATTTCGGACAGGACGGAAGAATATGAAGCTTTGGGGATCTCGCGGGAGGAGGCAGGGAAGATGGCAGTCCGGGACATGGGGGATCCGGTGGCCATCGGAACAGAACTCAATGCAGTCCATCATCTTCGGAAGGCGCCTGCCCTTACGGCGGCCACTTTGCTGCTTCTCTTGCTGGGCTTTGCCGGGTCTGCTTTCATGAACTGGAGCCCGGAGCAGTTTTCTAACGGGTATCTGTATTACATAACCGGATTTTTAACCCTGGCGCTGGTGTCCTGGAAGGGATATCCCTTTGTAATCAGGCATTCCAGGTGGCTGCTGCCTCTGGCCGGCGGTTTGTTTTTGGCTGGGGAATTGCTGTGTGCACAAAAGACCGTTGTTTTTTGGAAAATAAGATATCTGCGGTATTTTGGGATCCTGCTGCTTGCCCCGTATCTGATCCTGCTGGCCTACCGGCTGCGGAGGCATGGAGGCAGGGCGGTTCTGCTGGTTTTTGCGTTGGGAGGTGGCTGCATTTTCCTGCCTGGTTATAGCCGTGACCTTTCTGCAGGTGCTGTTTTGGCGGCAGGTGTGGCAGGCAGCTTGCTGATGATGAACCACCGGGATATTTTTACCGGGAACAATCAGGGGCGTAAAGGAATGTATGCAACCATTCTTGCAGGAATAGCGGTTGTGGGCTGCCTTTTTGCCTGTACGGAAGGCAGGAGGGAGATGATCCGGCAGTTTGTGAACCCGGATGCCTATATCCGTTCCACCTGGGACGATACTTACAACAGCGCCCTGATCCGCCGCCTGCTTTCAGAGACGCCTTTGATAGGGGGGATCGGCCTGACGCCTTCGGAATTGATGGATTATGGCACCGGTGCCTGGTATTTTAAGGAGAGGGATCCTAGGCAGGTCGGTGTGGATGCCCTTTACAGCACAGAGGAGGAGAAGCAGGAATTAGAGGCAGCAGTCGCAAGGGCGAGGGAAGAAGGAGTGCTTCCCCGCTATATCTATTTTGACGAATCGAATGTCCGGCTGTGGGATATCCTTCCCCAGCACTACCATAACAATTATTGGATTGCGCTCTGTATTCTGCTGTTTGGGTGGCTGGCAGGGGCAGTGTTTTTGGCTGTTATCGGCGGATTTTATCTTTTGCTGTTTGGCTATATCCAAAAAATCAGGGGGAACCTGGCCTTTTCATTGTCCTGCTGCTGCGGAATCTGCCTGCTCATGGAGGGGATTCTCTATACTCTTGGGAATTTTGGCTATCAGTATGCTTCTTTTACCAGCCTTCCCATGGTTTCTGAGGGAAGGATCAGCATATTGATCCATATGGCGCTGCTGGGATTTATATTTTCCTCATACCGGTATGACCGTGTGATGCCGGAGGACGCCCCAAGGCAGGTTAAAGCTTATGCCAAGCAATGAAAGAAGCTTACCGCTTCGCTGATCTGACCCTGAAAAGTTTCGTATAATGGCGGCGCTTGCAAGCATCCCCCGGGGCTTTTGGCGTGCCGCCTCCTTTTTGTTCAAAGTAACAAAAATAGGAATAACGCTTAAAGGACCGGTTGAAAAAAAACTGGTAAAATGGTAAAATGGTAAAATACGGCTGTTGCCAGGGATCCCAGAGGATCCCAAAATGCCAGAGAAGGTGCAAAAAGGGGGATTAAGTGGCTGTGCATAAGAAGGTACATGCCTGGAAGGCAGGATGGAGGGAGAGGCTGAGGGCGGTCCGCGGCTTTATCGTGCTGGCGTCGGTATCCTTTGCATGCGGACTTGGGCTGTCCGGATGCAAAGGGAGGGTGGCTGACGAGACATTGTCTGCCCCAAAGGAGAATTCTTCTGAGGGTGTGGATGGGGAAGGGCAGGATAGGGACATCCATACAGGTACGACGGATATCGCGGATTTTGACCATAAACTGGACGGTTATCAGCCTTTGAAAAAATATTATAATTTCTACTTTACCTATAAAATGATCCATCCATGGTGGGATGCGGTGGCGATTGGGATGGAGGACGCGGCGAGGCAATATGAAGAGATGGGGGTTAGCATAAATTACGAATATCTGGCCCCGTCCGAAGCTTCTGCCCAGGATCAGGTACGTCGGCTGTCGGAGGCATCCCTGCGGGGATTTGATGTCATCGGCGTGGATGTGGCGGATGTGGGCGTGGTCACGCCGGAAATCAACCGTCTGATGGAAAGCGGGCAGAAGGTCATGACTTTTTCCAGTTCGGATGCAGCTAAGGAGGACGGATGTGACCGGATCGCCTATGTGGGGAATACCCACAATTATGAGGATGGTGCCGACCTTACGGAGGCTCTTTGCCAGAATCTGGATTACCGCGGGAAGATTGCTGTCCTGGTAGGGGTCGAGGGGGCTCCCTGCCATGAGGAACGGGCTTTGGGGGTTCGGGATGTGATAGCAAAATACCCGGAAATGGAGATCGTGGAGATCGCTTATGACGGGGATTCCGTAGACAAGGCATATGGGTATGCAAAGGAATTTTTGGCACGCCATGAAGACCTGGCAGGGATTGCCTGCTGCAATATGAGCAATCCGGTGGGGGCAGCCCGTGCCGTTATTGAGGCCGGGCGGGAGAAGGAGATTGTGATAGTGGGGATGGACCATGACCAGGAGGCCCTTCGCTATCTCAGGGACGGGGTCATCTATGCCCTGGGGGTTCAGGACTGCTATTCCATTGGCTTTGACACGGTACAGGTGGCAGTGAAGATCGCGGACGGGCATCTTCCGGGAGAGGTTTATCCGGAAAAGACAGAGGAAATAACAGTTATCATATACCAGGACAGCGCCGCGGAAATGCTTCAGGCGTTATATGGGGAAATTGATTAAGAACGGTAGGTAAAAATGGACGGGTCTCAAGTGAATGGTATAAAAGAAAAACAAAAGAAGCAGGAAGTCGCCCTTGCCATCCTGGGCGGGGCAGTGATTGCGGCCATCCTCCTTGTCACTACCATCTGGGTGCTGACTAGTGCAAGAGCCGGAACCAAACAGGCAGTGAAAAGGGTCAGTGAATTTTATCTGGAAGAACTGGCCGGGCGCCGGGCGCAGGTGGTTTCCGAGGAATTAAAAACCAAAGTAACCTATATGGAAAATGCCCTGGCCACCTTAGAACCCGGTGACCTAAAAAACCAGGAGACGCTGCGCAGGTATTTGGGGAAAATCAAAAAACTCTATGGGGTAGACCGGTTTGTGCTGGTAGATGAAAACGGGATTGCCTATACCCAGCACAGCACAAGTTCCGGATTGAGCAGATACGGTTTCCTCTCCGGGGAACTGACAGGACCGGCGGTTCAGACCGTGAACCTGTACGGTGCAAAAAAACAGGTCATCCTTGCGATCCCAGTGGAAGGGATTTCTTTTGAGGGCGCCCAGGTCAAGGCGTGCTTTATCCAGGTTGATATGAATGAATTGCTGAGTTCTGTGATGCTGCAGTCCACAGACAATGAGACTTACTGTAATCTATACCATCAGAATGGCGAGAGCCTGACGGATGAAGCTTTTGGCTACCTGACTGCCGGGAAAAATGTCCTTTCTGAACTGGAAGGTGCAGATATGGAATATGGTTCCAGCTATGAACAGATGAAGGAAGACTTTGCGAATGGCAGGCGGGGGCAGATTTCTTTCAACTACCAGGGAGCCAAGGAGGATCTGTGCTATGTCCCGGTGGAGGGCACCGGCTGGATGCTGACCATCCTGGTCAGGGACAATGTCATCAGCAGCCAAATTGGTTCCATCAGTTATGGCATGATGAGGCGGGGCATTATCCAGATTGTGATTACGGTGCTGGTAATGCTGGCGGTGTTTTTGGTGCTCATTTACCAGTCCAGGAAAAGCGCCAGGTTCCTTTTGGAACAGGAAAAAGCGGATGCGAACCGGATAAGGAGGGCTTATGCCCAGATCGAGAGGGAGCGGATAGCCATGGACAATATCCATGCCGCCATGGAATCCGGCCTTTGGAGCATGGAGTTTAACGCCAATGCCGAATTGGTATCCTGTATGTGGTCGGATGTGTTCCGGAAAATGTTAGGATATGAAAACGAGGAGGACTTCCCTAACTGTTTGGAGTCCTGGTCCGGCCTGCTGCATGAGGAGGATAAAAAGCGGGTGCTGAAGGAATACTGGGATACGGTATATGATTATACCAACGAAAAGACCTATGACGTGGAGTACCGGCTTTTGACCAAACATGCCGGGTGGAGATGGTTCCATGCAGCAGGCCGGTTATCGCGGCGTGAGGATGGTTCCCCCATCACCTTTGTGGGGCTGTTTGTGGATATTGACGATGAAAGGAAGCTGAAAGGACAGCTGGAACGGCAGAAGGTTGACTTACAGGATGCACTGGCGGCCGCCCAGCACGCCAACAAGGCGAAGACCACCTTCCTCAACAATATGTCCCATGATATCCGGACACCGATGAACGCCATCATCGGATTTACGTCCCTGGCGGCAGCACATATTGACAACAAGGAGCAAGTGCAGGATTACCTGTCCAAGATCACCACATCCAGCAATCACCTGCTGAGCCTGATCAATGACGTGCTGGATATGAGCCGTATCGAGAGCGGAAAGGTGAAGATCGAGGAAAAGGAGACCTCCCTCCCGGAGGTTATGCATGATTTAAAGACCATTGTACAGGCAGATATCACCTCCAAGCAGCTGGAGTTTTACCTGGACACGGCGGATGTGGTAAATGAACATGTCCTGTGTGACAGGCTAAGGCTGAACCAGGTGCTTTTGAACCTCTTGAGCAATGCCATGAAATTTACCATGCCGGGCGGCCTTGTTGGTGTCCGCATCCTGCAAAAGGGCAATGCGCCGGAGGGGTTTGCATCCTACGAATTCCAGGTGAAGGATACCGGGATAGGCATGAGCAAGGAATTCCAAAAGCATGTTTTTGAGCCGTTTGAGAGGGAGAGGACCAGCACGATCAGCGGTATCCAGGGAACGGGGCTTGGCATGGCCATCACCAAGAATATTGTGGATATGATGGGCGGCGAGATCGCCGTTTCCAGTGAGGAAGGAAAGGGGAGCACTTTTACGGTGTCTTTGCAGCTGCGCACCTGCTCGGGGCCTGTGAGGCAGGAGGTGATTCCGGAACTGAAAGGGCTTCGTGCCCTGGTGGCAGATGATGATTTTAACACCTGTTCCAGTGTCACCAAGATGCTTGCCACCGTCGGTATGCGTCCGGATTGGACGACATCCGGCAAGGAGGCTGTGCTGCGTACCCAGCTGGCTGAAGAGCAAAATGACAGCTATGCGGCCTATATCATCGACTGGCTGATGCCGGATATGAACGGGATTGAGGTGGTGAGGCGGATCCGTGGGCTGATCGGTGACGAGACTCCTATTATCATCCTCACTGCTTATGACTGGTCGGATGTCGAGGAGGAAGCAAGGCAGGCAGGGGTTACTGCCTTCTGCTCCAAGCCGATTTTCTTGTCGGAACTGAGGGAGATTCTGGAGTCGCCGTTTGCCGCACAAGGCTTGGATGCCGTGGATCCGGATGACAGTTCGTCTTTTGAGGGCAAGAAGATCCTCCTGGTGGAAGATAATGAACTGAACCAGGAGATTGCCGTGGAGATTTTGCAGGAGGCGGGCTTTGTCATGGATGTGGCGGATGACGGGACGGTTGCAGTAGAAAAATTAAAGGCGGCAGGTCCGGGACAGTATGATGTGGTCCTGATGGATATCCAGATGCCGATCTTAAATGGGTATGATGCCACGAAGCAGATCCGGGCATTGAAGAGTCCCGGCGTTTCGGATATCCCGATTATCGCCATGACGGCGAATGCCTTTGACGAGGATAAGAAGGCGGCACTTGAGGCGGGGATGAATGGGCATATCGCCAAGCCGATCGATATCCCAAAGCTTATGGGGCTTTTGAAAGAGGTATTAAATTGATGTACCGGCGCACTGGAACGCCGGTTTAAGACGTGCAAAAGTTTGTGCTGCATCCAGGCAAATGCTTGAATAAAAACGGGAAAGATAGTATAATTATCCCAAACGTTATATTAATATCAAGGAGGACGTGATGATGATCAACTGGAACAATATGGATACGCTTACATCATTCCAGGAACTGGCAGAAACAAAACAGGTGGATCTGGCTCAGGTGATGGCCGGGGAAAACGGTGCAAAGCGTGTAAAAAGCTACAGTGTTCCTATGGCTGAAGGGCTGGTTTACAATTATGCTGCCAAGCAGGTGGATGATACCATATTGGCAGGATTGGCAAAACTGGCCGAGGAGGCTCAGCTTGCGGATAAATTTGAGGCTCTGTACAATGGAGAGGTGATCAATACCGGTGAGAAGCGCCTTGTTCTCCACCATATGACCCGTGGCCAGCTGGGGGAAGCAGTTGTGGCAGATGGCGTTGATAAGCGTGGTTTTTATGTGGGGGTTCAGCAGAAGGTTGCGGAGTTTGCCGCCAAGGTACATAACGGTGAGATTACCAATGCGGCAGGTGAGAAGTTCACCACAGTGGTACAGATCGGGATCGGCGGCAGCGATTTAGGACCCCGTGCCATTTATCTGGCTCTGGAAAACTGGGCAAAGAAACAGGGCACCTTTAAGATGGAAGCGAAGTTCATCAGCAATGTGGATCCGGATGATGCAGCTGCAGTCCTGGGTTCCATCGATGTTGCCCATTCCCTTTTTATCCTTGTGTCGAAGTCCGGTACGACCCTGGAGACCCTGACCAATGAGTCTTTTGTCAAGGATGCGTTAAAGAATGCGGGGCTGGATGCTTCCAGGCATATGGTGGCAGTTACCAGTGAGACATCCCCCCTGGCCAAGAGCGACGATTATCTGGCTGCCTTCTTTATGGATGATTATATCGGAGGGCGTTATTCGTCCAGTTCTGCGGTGGGAGGTGCAGTATTATCCCTGGCTTTTGGGTCGGAGGTGTTTGCACAGTTCTTAGAGGGAGCCGCCGAGGAGGATAAGCTGGCAAAGAATAAAGACGTATGGAAGAACCCTGCTATGCTGGATGCGCTGATCGGTGTCTATGAGCGGAATGTGCTGGGGTACCTCTGCACGGCAGTCCTTCCGTATTCCCAGGCATTGAGCCGCTTCCCGGCCCATTTGCAGCAGCTGGATATGGAATCCAACGGCAAGAGCGTGAACCGTTTCGGGGAGCCGGTAGATTACCAGACAGGGCCGGTGATTTTCGGTGAGCCGGGAACCAATGGACAGCATTCTTTCTATCAGCTGCTCCATCAGGGGACGTCCGTTGTGCCGCTCCAGTTTATCGGGTTTAAGAACAGCCAGATCGGCACGGATGTGGTGATCCAGGACAGCACCAGCCAGCAAAAGCTGTGTGCCAATGTAGCAGCCCAGATTATCGCGTTTGCATGCGGCAAGTCCGATGAGAACCGGAATAAGAATTTTGAGGGAGGGCGCCCCTCCAGCATAATCATCGGGGATCAGCTGAACCCGAGGACGCTGGGCGCGCTGCTGTCCCATTTTGAGAACAAGGTTATGTTCCAGGGGTTTGTGTGGAATGTGAACAGCTTTGACCAGGAAGGGGTACAGCTGGGCAAGGTTTTGGCTAAGCGGGTGCTTGCCCATGAGACAGACGGGGCTTTGAAGGTGTTCAGTGACCTGCTGAATATCTGAATGGCCTGATCCATAAGTGCAGAAAACAAAAACGCGCCGCCCGGCGCGTTTTTGTTTTCTTACCCTAAAATCTCCAAAACTTTCCCGGCAAGCCCGGCACCCAGCTTCGCATGGTTCTCTGCGGTCATATGGAGCCTGTCTTCGTCACTGGCTTCTGCCGCCGCGGCGGCATCAAAAAACCAGCATTTTTTCGCTTTGCTGACGGATTCATATTCCGCAGCAAAACACCGGGAGAGAGAAACTGCTTCCTCCGTGAAGCACCCGTAGGGGCTTTTAGAGATCCCTTCTTTCACCAAGACAGGCGAAACAACCAGGATCTGAGGTTTGGGGTAAACAGGTTCAAAAGGAAAACGCAGGATTTCATCTATCAGCTGTTCCATGGCTTTTCCCAGATCCCAGGGAGTGGCCCCAAACCGTTTTTTCAAGTCATTGGTTCCCAGCATTACAATGATAAGATCCAGGGGGTTGTGGCTGGCAATGCAGGGGATTAATGTCTTAAGCCCGTTTCTCCCATAAGAGAGTTCATCTTCAAATACCGTGGTCCTGCCGCCGCAGCCTTCCTCAATAACCTGGTAGCCGTCACCCAGGATCTTCTGGAGAACGCCTGTCCACCGGGCATCATCCGGGTGGCGCCCCCCATGGACAGGGTCGGTTCCGAACGTATTGCTGTCTCCGTAGCACAAAATATGTTTTCTCATAGTAACCCCAATAATCTAGGCAGTCCCAAAGAAAGGGACGGAATAAAGGTCAAAAGCAGCAGCATGATAATCATGGACAAATAAAACGGCAGGAATCCCCGTACCACCTTCTCAACCGGGACTTTTGCAATGCTGCACCCGATAAACAGGGATGTCCCCACAGGCGGTGTGCACAAGCCGATGCCGTATGCCAGCACCAGGACTACGCCGAAATGATAGGGATTGAATCCCAGGGCGCCGGTGGCAATGGGGTACAAAATAGGTGTTGTCAGAAGGATCAGGATCCCCATGTCCATAAAGCAGCCGAGTACCAGCATCATAAGAAGCAGCAGCAGGGTCAGGATTACCTGGTTGGATGTCAGCCCCAGCAGCCAGGTGCTTAAGTTCTGGGGAACTTTCAGATAAGACATCACATACCCGAAGGCTCCGGATGCAGATATGATAGCCATAGCCATGGTCATGGTGGGCAGGCATTTTTTCAGCCCTTCTATGTAAAGCTTTAAGGACATGTTGCGGTACACCAGCGTGGTGACGGCCAGGGCATAGACCGCGGCAACGGCGGCAGCCTCTGTTGCGGAACAGATACCAAAGGAGGTTCCTGCCAAAACGATGACAATGGCTCCCAGGCCAAGAAGAGCCTGCCAGATGATCTTCATATTTTCCTTCATGGAACGTTTGACGCCTAGGGGATACTGTTTCTTCACGGCAATCAGGTATGCCGGCACCATAAGCCCTACGGTCAGGAGGATGCCCGGCACATACCCGCACATCAGCAATGTGCTGATAGAGATGCCGCTGGCTGAGGCCAGGGCGTAAAACAACATATTCTGGCTGGGCGGGATGATAACACCCTCCACGGAGGAAGTGACCGTCACAGCCACGCTGTAATCCGGATCATACCCTTCCTGAACCATGGCCGGGATCAGCATGGCTCCGATGGAGGATACATCCGCCGCCGAGGAGCCGGAGATTCCGCCAAACAGCATGCTTACCAAGATATTGACAATGGCAGTGCCGCCCCGGATCCTGCCTACGATAATATTGCAAAATGCCATCAGCTTGCCGGTGATCTCGCCGTCTGTCATCACCTGTGCCATCATGATGAAGAACGGGACGGCAATGAAGGTGAAGCTTAACAGGCTGACAGACATTTTCTGGAACAAGTTAAAATACGGGATTCCCAGATAAGTGGCCGTAACCAGGGCTGAGGCCATTAAGGAAAAGGCGATGGGAATCCGGATTACCATCAAAACTGCCAGGGATGTAAATAGCAGGATGGTTCCAACTGCAATCTCATTCATGCTTTCCTTCCCCTCCTTGTCTGTTTATTCCGGTCAGGCACTCTGCTAAGTTCAGCAGGCTGAAAAGGGAGGTCAGAACCCCGCCGAATACCATGGGAAAATACTGGATTCCCTGGGGCCAACGGGTGGCCGGAAGACGTTTCATCATATTGATATGAAAAATCTGCCATCCAAAATATACCATCATGCCGCCTATAGAAAGCAGCAGCAGGTGGCGCGCGATATCGCAGCCCTTTTTCATGGGCGCGGGGAAGAGGTTGTAAACCCCCTCAATGGCGATATGGGAATCCCCGAACGCGCCGATGGAAATACACATAAATCCAAACCAGATCAGCATGGTCAGAATCACTTCCTCAGACCAAACCAGGGGCTTGCTGAACGCGTACCGCATGACGACTGCCCCGAAGCATACGACCAGCATCACCACCAAAAGCATACAACAAACGTATTGTTCCGCTTTAACCACATATCCCAGATATTTTCTTAAATTCGTCATCGGACAGACCTCCCTTTTAATGCAGGCGATCCCTTACTGGGCGGCGCGGACCAAGTCTACCAGTTCCTTATACTGCGGATATTTGTCATATACGGAACTTACCGCATCCTGGAATTCCTTTACATCCACATCGATAACGGTACAGCCGGAGGCTTCACATTCTTTTCTGGACTCCTCCTGGTAATCCTGCATGGCCTGCCTCTGCCACTGGGCCGCTTCCTTGGAAGCCCTGCTTACACCTTCCTTCTGGGCATCGGACATCTGATCCCAGGCCTTCTTGCTGCAGATCACCAGCGCCGGTGGGGCCATATGGCCATCCAGGGTGAAGTTCTTTGCCACCTCATAGTGCCCGGAGGTATAGTAGCTTACGAAGTCATTCTCTGCACCGTCCACGATGCCGGTCTGGAGTCCCTGGAATACTTCGCCGTAATCCATAGGTGTTGCCTCGGCGCCAAGGGCCTGTACCATGGAGATGGCTACCTCGGTCTGCTGAACCCGGATCTTCATACCCTTTAAATCCGCCACGGAGGTGATGGGCTTTTCGGTGGTATAGAAGTTCCTGGAACCTGCCTCATAGAAATCGAGGCCTACCATGTTGTAATTCTCCAGTTCCGAGAAGGCGTAAACGCCGGCCTGGCCATCTAAGGCTTTATATTTGGATTCTGTATCGGAAAACAGGTAAGGCATTCCGAAGGCGCCGAACAAATCAACGACCGGAGCCATAGAGTTGGTGTTGACACGGGAAAAATCAAGGGTTCCGGCCATAACCTGGTCAATGGAGGAGGCCTCGTCGCACAGGGCAGCATTGGGATAAACATCAATGTTTACCGTGCCGTCCGTGTACTTCTTTGCCAGTTCCGCAAACATATACATGCCCTCTGTGATGGGGTTGCCGTCCGGCTGGTTCTCTGCGAGCTTGAAGTGCAACTCTTCGCCCATATCCCCGGACGGGGCGCTTGCCTCCCCTTCTGCCTCCTGTGAATCTTCTGCCTGGCTTTCTGCCTGATCCGGGGCTGCTGTGGTTTGATCCGGGGCTGCCGTGGTTTGGGCTGGTTTGGATCCGCCGGAACAAGCTGCCAGGGATGCCGCCAATGTGCAGGTAAGTAAGACTGCCAATGTTTTTTTCATGATATTTCCTCCTTAGATTGATTTACTGTATTTCCGATCCTAGTGTACTGACACATTTACATTTCGCCAAATAACTTGCCTGAATTTCCATCTGCTGCGTTGTTGTCGGTCAACGATGCCACTGCAGAGCCTGCCCCAGCGAAGCGAGGGTATCGCCTCCCTCCGCCGCCTTGCAGACTGAAAATTCATTCTGCGTCATTTGGCTGAAAGTAAATGTGTCAGTACACTAAATAAATTCCTCAAAAAACTGCATATTGTTCTGCATGATAATCGAAATCTGGACGCTGACAGCTTCTGACTCAGGGGCGATCCCTTTGATCAGGTATTCAAACAGGGCTTTAAAGCCCTTGTAGCCTTTTTCATAGGGTGCTTTGTAGACAATGGCTTTTAGGACACCGCTTCTTAGCATCTGTGCGCTTTCCGGAAACAAGTCGCTTCCCACCGCAAAAACCTGCGCCTGCTTCCCGGCCTGGCAGATGGCATGGCACATGGGCATGGTGTTTTTTGCCCGCATGCTGTATGCCCCGATGATATCCGGGATCTCCAAAAGCCCTTTTACCATCTGTCGGCAGTTGGCTTCGCCATCATGCAGATCTTTGGCGCGCCAGATTTTGATATCGGGATTATGTTCCTCAAAGTAAGCTTCAAACCCGGTCTGGTTCATCTTGTGGGACCAGGACAACCCTTTTCCCTCTGCCACTAAGATGGTTCCCTTTCTTCCGTTTAGGCACATGTTCATCAATTCTGCAGAAAGCCTCCCGGTATAGGTGTCGTTGGGGGCAATGCAGCATAGCCTGCCGCAGTCTTCAAAATCATTGTCAATCAGCACAACGGACACGCCTCTGCCGGAAAACTGGGCGAGCAGGCACTGGAGCCGGGAATTGTTGTAGGTTGGCGCAGTCAGAAGCCCGTCTAAACGGTCTCCCCATTCTTCAAACAGGTTTTTTAAAATTTCCATCTGTTTTTCGCTGCCGTCGTCATCGCCTTCTGTGCTGAAGGCATATTCCATCACATTTAAGTTATAGCCTGACACTTCATTGCGGGCAGCATGGCATCCCTTCCATATATACCGGAAATAGTATCTGCCGGTATCATTAGCCCCCGGCAGGACCACGGCCAAATTCAACGGCCGCCGTTTTAATGCGGAAGCCACATAATTGGTGGTATACCCCAGTTCATTGGCTACCCTCAAAATTTCCTGGCGCACTGCCTGGCTGACCCCTTCCTTGTTGTTCATCGCCCGGTGGACGGATACAAGGGAATATCCACTGGCCTGGGCAATGTCCTTCAGGGTGATTTTCTTTACTTCAATACCGTATCACCGCCTTTTTCATGCAAGATCATATGGGTATTTTGACGAAATTTAAAGGATAACGAAAACGTTTCCTTTGGCTTATTATAAAATAATGTCAGAATAATGTCAATTACGAAAAAAAATTTCTCTAAATTGTGTTCGTGTTATTGAAAAAATATTGTAATTTTTGACGAACCCTCTTGACTTTTTCCTGTTTTTCTTCTATTCTGGATGCATCGGAAAAGGAGGTAGCATGATGGAACACCTGATTTTTACAAATGCCAAGGTAATACAACCGGATTCCGTTCTGGAAGAATGCCAGGTATCCGTAAGGGGCGGTGTGATTGAATCCGTTGGCACGGATTTGGCACACAAAGAGGGCGGTGAAGGAACACAGGTCATTGACTGCAAAGGCAATTACCTTTCTCCTGGATTTATTGACACTCATTGCCATGGCGGCGGGGGCGCGGATTTTATGGACGGGCGCACAGAGGATATCCTTACCGCTGCCAGAACCCATTTAATGCATGGGACCACAGGGCTTTGCCCGACTACCCTCACCTGCTCCGATGAGGAACTGTTCGGATTTTTTAGCTGTTACGAGCAGGCCAAGCAGGTTTCGGAACATATGCCCCATCTTCTCGGAATCCATTTGGAGGGGCCTTATTTTTCTTCTTCCCAGGCCGGGGCGCAGCCGCCGCGGTATCTGGCGTGCCCTTCTAAGGAACATTACATGGAGATCCTTTCCCGGGGGGCTGGCAATATTGTGAAATGGTCCATAGCACCTGAACTTCCCGGCGCGATGGAACTGGGGGATGAACTGGCGCGCAGGGGCATCGTCGCCCTTATGGGGCATAGTGACGCCCGGCTGGACGTTGCCATTGAGGCAATGGGCCATGGCTTTAGCCAGCTGACCCATTTTTACTCCGGCATGTCCACGATTATCCGGGAGAACGGCCACCGGAAGCTGGGGCTGGTGGAGGCGGGCTACCTTTTAGATGGCCTGAATATCGAGGTGATTGCGGACGGGGTCCATCTGCCGCCGGAACTTTTGAAACTGATCGTAAAGTGCAAAGACCATAGCCGTATCTGCCTGGTGACGGACAGCATGCGGGGCGCCGGTATGCCGGACGGCCCCTCCCTGTTAGGGTCTTTGTCCCATGGGGTTCCTGTCGTCATCCGGGACGGCATTGCCAATATGCCTAGTTTTGACTGCTTTGCGGGCAGCGTGGCAACCACAGACCGCCTGGTCCGCACGATGACAGAGAAAGCCGGGCTGCCGGTATGGGAAGCCGTCAGGATGGCATCCTTAAATCCTGCCTCCTTCCTGGGCGTGGATGGGATGTACGGCAGCATCAGCCCGGGGAAAGCGGCAGATCTCTTGGTGTTTGACGAACAGATCCATATTTCGTCTGTTTATGTGTCAGGGATCCGGATGGAATGAGAAACAAACAGTGAAGAAGCAGAGATAAAGAAAAATGAACCAAGGAGGTTGAGATCATGAATATTTCAATCAATGTAGCGCCTACCCCCCAGGAACTCGGGATCCGGGCTGCTGAGGCCATTGCAAAGTATCTGGCAGAAGCCATCAAAGAGCAGGGTTATGCCCGCCTGGTTCTTTCCACCGGGGCTTCCCAGTTTGAAACCCTAGAGGCACTCCTGGGCCAAGAGGTTGCCTGGGAGAAGGTGGAGATGTTCCATCTGGATGAGTATGCGAATCTTCCGGAAAGCCATCCGGCCAGTTTCCGGAAATACTTAAAGGAACGTTTTGTCAGCAAGGTTTCCTTAAAGGCAGTTCATTTTGTCAACGGGGAAGGGGATATTGAGGCGAATATCGCACAGCTGACAAAGGAACTGAGACAGGCACCTGTTGATGTGGGGGTGATCGGCATAGGGGAAAACGGCCATATCGCTTTCAATGACCCGCCGGCGGATTTTGAGACAGAGGAAGCATATAAGCTGCTGACCCTGGATGAGAGATGCCGGAAGCAGCAGGTGGGGGAGGGATGGTTTGCAACCGTGGATGAGGTGCCGAAACAGGCAATTTCCATGTGTGTGAAGCAGATTATGGCCTGCCGCCATATCGTTACGGCAGTTCCCCATGGGGTGAAGGCAGAGGCCGTATACAATACGATTACCTCACCGGTAAGCCCTCTGGTTCCGGCCACCATGCTAAAGACCCATCCGGACTGGAACCTGTTTTTGGATGATGCATCGGCATCGCGTCTGTTTGGGTGTTAATGTTTTAGGGCTTTTGGGAAGAGGATGATTTATCATGATGGAAAAGGCCGGGGGCAGTGGACGCTACAATACACCGGCTGCCCTTTTGGCTTTTCCGTCAGGATATCACACAGGCTTTTTCACCACATTGCCATAAAACCTGGGTTATTCAAACATCATGCCGTCTCGCTTGTAGGTATAGCTGCTGGCTGCAGCCATACAGTTATTGTCCCGGACATCTATCATCAGGCATTTCTCATCCGTTTCCGTTATTTTTCCACATCCATAATCTGCTTGCTGTTTACGTTTGTCATGTGCAAAGTGTTTTCCGGATATTGACAGAGGGAATTTTCCTGAAAATCACAATTCCTGCACAATAAAAGCAGGAAACATTGTGTAAAATACACTATATATTTTGAAAAAACCAAAATTATAATATTTTATCCGAAATTTACTATATGTTTTCCGGTTTGAATTTGTTAAAATTTTAAGTGACAGTTCAAATCAGAACAGTTGCCATGCTAATTAGTTTAGTGTACACGAAAAAACAGAGGAGGAGATTGTTGTGAGAAAAAATTTATGCAAGCGGATGTCTGCCTTAGCATTGGCGGCAGCTATGGTTTCCACGGCTCTTGCAGGATGTTCAGGGGGCGGCAGCACGAATGAGACTACGGCGGCAGTTACAAAGGATCAGCCGGATGCGGCCGGGGAGGCAGAGGCCAAAAAGGAAGAAGACGGAACTGCGGAGGCCGGCGGTGAAGAAGTTACCATCCGCCTGGTACATTACATGGGAGAGCAGGCAAAAAGGGATGCACTCGATGCTATGTTAGCAGCATTTGCAGAAAGCTACCCCAATATCAAAGTGGACGTGGAGGTAGTGGCATCTTCCTCCTACATTGCCACCTACAAAAACTATATTGCAGCCGGGGAAGCGCCGGATATTATGTTCGGTAAGCCCCAGAACATGACGGAGTTTGTGGAAGGCGGGTACTTCATGGACCTGACAGGGGAGAAGTGCCTGGAAAATGTGCTTCCCATGTTAGCGGATGAATGTACCGTCAACGGAGGCATATACGGCTTCCCGATTGATGCCCAGGTAAAGGCCTGCTTCTATAATAAGAAGATGTTTGAGGACGCAAACTTAGAGGTTCCCCAGACAAAGGATGAATTCTTCAAGGTATGTGACACCTTTATGGATCAGGGCATCTATCCTTTTGTACATCCTTACAATTTTATACACGGCGTATTCCATGAACTGGATTCCTTCTTTACCAGCATGGCAGCTTCCACGGGCAATGAGAACGTATGGATGGATTCCCAGAACGGCGTTAAAGATCTTGGCGGAAACCAGGTTGTCACAGACGCCATGGAGATGTTCTCCAAGTTTGCTTCCTATAAGGATGCAGGGGATACGGCGGTAGACCAGACCCAGGGCATTCAGAATTTTGCGGCAGGACAGAGGCCGATGTACATGAACGGCGGCTGGCTGATGGGCGATGTGATTGCCGCCAATCCGGAGGGAGAGTTCGGCATGTTCCCCACACCCTGGTCCGACAACGCGGATGACAACAAGCTTTGGGTTGGCATTGACGATGTATTTATCGTGTCCTCCCAGACCGAGCATAAGGATGAGGTAATGACTCTTCTTGAGTTCTTTGCCAATGAGGATTGCTCCAAGACATGGATGGATACAGCGAAGCTTATGACCAGCAATGTGACCGTGCCTACGGATAATGCAGATGCGTTTATTAAAGAGATCAAGAGTTATATTGACAATGACAGAATCGTGTCCAAGGCTCTTGTGCCGGATTATACATCCGAATTTTCCACTGCATTCCGCACAAAACTTCAGGAGTTTGTGACATTGGATGACTCTCAGCGTGATGTGGCAAAGCTGATTCAGGAGATCGATACAGAGATCGGATCCATCCGGCAGTAGCCTGCAGGCAGGATGAATCAGGAGAAGAATTAGAAAAGCCAGGGCGGCAATGAGCCTCAAAGCGCAGTATGCTTAGGCTGCCTCCGCCCTGGCTTTTTTTCATTCCGCTGCATCGGGACGGCCCAAAACTCCGGTGGGTGTACCAGGGCCGTATATGATAAAGAACGGAGGTTGGGGATGAACCAGAAAACAAAAAAGAGAATCCAGGAGTTTACCTTTATCCTGCCTGCAATCATTATGTTTGCCGTATTTGTGGCATATCCTTTTTTGCAGGGATTTCCTATTTCTTTTACCAAATGGGACGGAATGAGTCCCAACAAAACATTTGTAGGGCTTGACAACTATCTGCGCATTTTTCAAGACGTCAATGTGATTAATGCCACCAAAAACACGCTGGTATTTACTGCTTTTACCATGGTGTTTTCCAACCTTTCAGGGCTGCTTTTCGCGCTGATGATTGCCCGGGTCTCAAAGCTGAATAATGTGCTGCGGACATGTATATTTATGCCTTATTGTCTAAGCCTTGTGCTGTCCTCCTATATATGGCGTTACGTGTACAGCGATGTGTTTTATGATATATTCGGGATTCCAAGCCCCTTAGGAAGCACTACCTGGGTCATGCTGGGACTGGCCGTTATCTCCGTGTGGAGAGATGCAGGATACTGTATGGTCGTGTATATTGCCGCCATTCAGGGGGTCTCTAGCGATTACTATGAGGCGGCGGATCTGGAGGGGGCAACTGCCCTGCAGAAATTCCGGCACATAACATTTCCCATGATCGCGCCGGCAGTGACCGCCAACTTTACCCTGCTTCTGGCATGGGGGATGAAAGTCTTTGATTATCCTATGGCAGCTACGGCAGGAGGGCCGGGAAGGTCATCGGAAACCGTGGCTATGCTGATATACAATAATTTATTTACTTATTTCAGGGCAGGCTATGGACAGGCGGTTGCAGTGGTGTTTACCATTGCGATTTTTGTGGTCAGTACCATAGTTTCCAGGACTTTGAGGGCGAGGGAGGTGGAGATCTAATGACACGCGGGGTGAAAAAATATCTGTTTTTCGTAATAAAGATATTGGTGACGCTTCTGGTCATCAGTCCTTTTTACATTGCTATTGTCTATTCTGTGAAATCAAAGCCAGAGATGGTGGCCAACCGTCTGGCCTTCCCCACAAAGTTTCACTGGGACAACTTTACCAGAGCCATAGAAACTTCTAATTTCGGCCTTGCCATGAAAAACAGCCTGGTGACCACAATATGGGCAGTGCTCATTATCACGCTGATCTGCACCATGGCGGCTTATATCATTGCAAGAAAAAACAATCGGTTTTATAATACTGTTTATTATATATTTGTAGGTGCGATGATCATTCCCTTTCAGTCAATCATGACTCCTTTGTACATCGATATGAGCCGGTGGAAACTTTTGAATACCCTCCATGGCTTTGTCATGGCAAAGATCGGATTTCAGATCGCCTTTACGGTGCTCTTGGTTTCAGGGTTTGTAAAAAGCATTCCCAGAGAACTGGAGGAGGCTGCTGCCATTGACGGGGCGGGGCTTTATTCTGTTTTCTTCCGGATTGTGTTTCCCTTAATGAAGCCGATCATACTTACATCCGTTGTGTTGAATACTTTGAATGTATGGAATGATTTCCAGATGTCTTTGACCCTTCTTCAGAAGAAAACGGTGCGGAATGTGCCGCTGACCCAGTACTTCTTTTTCGGAGAGAACAGTATCGAACTGGGGCTGGCATTTGCGCTGTTCATTCTTTCCATGATTCCGATATTGATTTTATATCTGACGCTGCAAAAATATATTATAGGCGGCATTACATCCGGGGCGGTAAAAGGATAGGCAAAAGGACAGGGGCATAAAAACATATGTATGGAGGCCAGGGCATGAATCAGCAGGATAACAAAATTCATTTCAGAAAAACCCTTTATTTTAAAATGAGTTTGCTGATTCTGTTTTTGGGAGTGGTGTTTTTCGGGGCTCTCCTCAGCGTGTATGGAATGAGCCGCATCTGGTTTGAGGATGAACTGGCTTACCATTCGGACACCCTGACCGAACAGGTATGCCGCAATGTGGAGGTCACTTTAAAGGAACTTTCGGAGGATACGGCTCCTCTTACGGCGACAAATGAAAGGCTGGGGCCTATTCTGGCTCAGATGGGCAGGGAGGAGAAAAAGGAGGATGCCTTCCTTCGCTCCCGGATCCAGTACAACCTGGATGAACTGCTGAATATGAACTACGATATAAACTGGATGGCCGTCATAACCGATAAGGAAGAGGTCTTTTTAAACCAGCCTGTGGCCCGGCCTTCGGATTTTACGCCTGGCAGGGAACAGCTTTTGCAGCTTTATTCCGCCAATCGGGAAAACTTGGGAAAAAGGCCGGGCAATACGGTGTGGCTGGGGAGCTTTACCCCGGACGGCATTATCCTCATGCGGTCCCTGTTTGATTCTGATTCCATGAAGTTCTGCGGCTGCATCATAGCAGAGGTGCGAAATAATTCCATCAAAAAAATTTTTGAGAGTATTGATCACAAAAAGACGGGAGATTTTATCCTGTATGACAGAAACGGCGGTTTTCTCTACTCCACTTACGATTCCTGGTGGGACATGGATTGGAAGGAGAAGGAGAAAGAGACGGAGGAAATGCAGAAACGGGGTGAGGTTCTTTGGACGGAGTATTCCATCAGCCAGGGAAAGCTGAAGCTGGCCCATGTGGTAAACTTAAAAGAGAAAAATCAGAGATTTTCCGATCTTTTGTATCTTGTGTCTGGTATGGGATTTGCGGTATTTGTGGCAGTCATTCTGTTCCTTTGGATGATGTTCGGCAAAATGGCCAAGAATCTAAAAATTCTTCTTGAGAACCTGCACCGGGTGTCAAGAGGGGAGTTTGAACTGGAACCGACGCTGTTTGCAAAGGGTGACGAACTGGATGTGCTGGCTCTTAACATTATGGAAACATCGGTACGGATTAAGAGCCTTATGGAGCAGGTGGTAAAAAATGAGGAACTTCAGCAGCAGGGACGCTATGCTCTTTTGGAGGCCCGCTACCAGGAACTGCAGGCTCAGGTGAATCCCCATTTTCTCTTCAATATTCTTCAGTCCATCAATGGAATCGCCCAGCTGAACGGGGATATGCAGGTGAGCCGGCTCATCTGCATGCTGTCCAAATTTTTCCGGGGAAATATTGACAGGCAGCACCGGTCCTGTGAACTGAAGGAGGAGTTGGAATATGTCAGAAATTATCTGGAACTTTACAAGGAAATTTATCCCGGGCGCCTGGAGATCCGGTGGGATGTGGACAGAGAACTTCTAAACGCCGAGGTGCCCACCTATATCCTCCAGCCTGTTGCGGAAAATTCCATGGTACATGGGATGGAACCCATGGTGGGAACCTGCACGGTAAAAATCAATGTGTACAGGGAAGGGGAATGCCTCATACTTACGGTGTGGGACAACGGCAACGGTATAGAACCGGGAAAGCTGGAAGAACTTCGGAAGGGAGAGGGGAAATCAAAACGTGTAGGGCTGAAAAATGTCCAGAACCGGATACAGATCATCTGCGGAAGTGCATACGGTCTGTCTGTTGATTCCGAATACCATTATTATACGGAGGTAAAAATTACGCTGCCTCTGGCGTGACAGAGGAAGGGGGAATAAAATGTGTATTCCGTAGTTATTATCGATGACAATAAAATTGCGGTGGAAGCCATTGCCAAGGTGACGGATTGGGAAAAGTGCGGCTGTGAGGTTGTGGGAACTGCTTTTGACGGAATTACAGGACTGAAGCTGATACAGGATGTATCCCCTGCCATTGTGATCATAGATATCCAGATGCCGGGATTTAACGGCCTGGATATCATAAAGAAGATGAAAGACGAAAACAGTGATATCCGTTTTATTATCATATCCGGATACAGCCAGTTTGAATATGCCCGCCAGGCCATCCGTTACGGTGTCAATGACTATCTGTTAAAGCCTATCATGACAGAGGAGATGGAGCAGGCGCTGCTGCGTGTTACTGCACTGTTAAAGCGGCAGGAGACGGATTCTTCCACAGAGCCTATGGATAAGCTGGAGATTCGGCTGCACACGATTCGTTCCGGGAAAGCAGGATACTCGGCTATGGTATCCGGGGCTATCGACTATGTGGACAGAAATTTTCAGAAAAATATTACCCTGGGAGATATATGCAGTGAACTTTTAGTGTCCACAGGGCATTTCAGCAAATGCTTTAAGCGGGAGACAGGCGTCGGCTTTGCCGCCTATGTAACCATGGTAAAAATGGAAAATGCCAGGATTCTTCTCAGGAATCCAAAGAACCGGGTCAATGAGGTGGCCCGGATGCTGGGCTATAGTGATTATTCCTATTTTTTTCAGGTGTTTAAAAAGCAATTCGGCTATGCGCCCAGCGACATAAAGACAAATGCAAAAAAAGATAAGGAGGAAAAAGAATATGATTCAGATGCCGGAGAATAAAAGGAATGTGCCGTCTCCTTTCATCTGCCTGGACAAAACAAAGGTGGAGGATAAGGAGACCTGGTTTCAAAAACGGAGACCAGAGATTCTGGAACTTTTCAGGAAAGAAGAGTACGGAAGGCTGCCGGATATGTCGGAGGTGGAGATCCGTTTTCGGGTCGCTGATTCCAGGCAGTCGGAGCGGATTATGGAAGGCCGGGCCGTGAGAAAAACGGTGGAGGTGGAAGCCATCCGGCGGGGCATTCACTTCAGTTTTAATTTTGTTGTGTTTATCCCTGCAGGGCTCTCCCGTCCGGCTCCGGCATTTATTACCGTTTGCAACCGGGGGATCCGGGACAGTGACCCGGCCCGTCATTTCCTGAGTCCCTTTTATCCGGCGGAAACCATAATATCCAGAGGGTATGCCTGCGCGGCTTTTCGGACCCAGGAGGTAGCGCCGGACTATGATGAGGGATTTACCACCTGCTTTCATAAACTGTTTCCCGATTATGTAGAAAACCGGCCAAAGGATGCCTGGGGAGCCATTACGGTATGGGCGTGGGCGGCCAGCCGGATCCTGGATTACTTTGAGACAGAACCGCTGATTGATGAAAAACGTGTGGCCGTGGTGGGCCATTCCAGGGGAGGAAAGACAGCCCTCTGGTGTACGGCCCAGGATGAAAGGTTTGCCATGGCAGTAAGCAGCTGTGCGGGCAACAGCGGCGATGCCATATCCAGAGGCTCAAAGGGAGAGACGGTAAAAGATATCGCTGACCGTTTCCCCTACTGGTTCTGCCATAATTATCAGAAATATAAAGATAATGAGGGGGCTCTTCCTTTTGACCAGCATATGCTTCTGGCTCTTATTGCCCCCAGGCTGGTGTACACCACATCGAAAACCTTCGACAGCTGGGCAGACCCGGCGGGACAGTTTGAATCCTGCATTCAGGCGGATCCCGTTTATCGGCTTCTGGGGGTAAAAGGAATGGAGGAAAGGCAAAAACCTCTGCCGGAACATCCGATTCATGAGGGGCATATCGGCCATCACCATAAGACGGGGAATCATGATTTGGATGAATATGACTGGAACTGTTTTATGGATTTTGCGGACAGGCATATGTAAAGGATGCAAAGATCCGGATGATTTCCACGGCTTCTGAAATAAAAAGAGGGTATTGGGACTGATAAGGCAGTAACGGATTGCCGGCCAGATCTCCTGGTAAAGGAAGGGGGTCTGGCTTTTTTGTGATTAGGGCACTACAATGAACGGACGGTTTCAAACGGGCATATGCTGTTACGTTCACAGGGTACCTGTGGACAGCGGCAATCATAAATCACAGGTTTTATAATGGCAGGTATTTCTTGACAGAAACAGGAATTTGTAATATTGTATTTCTATGGCAAACGAGCGGAAAACCGTCATGACAGCAGGTTAGGCCGTGAGCGGGAGGAAAAAGGTAAAGGTATGGTAAGTTTTGTCTTTGTATTGGAGTGTTTTGGTATATGCCTGACGGCTGCAGCATTATACCTTCTTCTTAACGGGGACGGAGCCAGGGAGCAGAAGCTGCTGATTATGATTCTGTGCGGCTCCCTGGTACAGAACATAGGCTATTTATTGGAATTGGTTGCGCCTACGGCGGAAGCGGCCATGATGGCGGTGATTGTGGAAAAAGTGGGGTCTGCTTTTACGCCCCTGTGCTATTGTTGGTTTATTTATATTTATTGTTCGGTGATTCCGCCCAAGATCCTTTTACGATTTCTTGCAGCAGTCAGTTTTTTATCCCTTCCAACAGTGATTTTTAACTGGCACGGCCTTTTTTATCAGGAAATCCAGTGGGTGGCCAGTGGGGGCGGGTTTTATTATGTCAATCTCATCTATGGCCCGCTGTATGTGTTTTTTCTAATCAGCAACACCATTATTCCTTATGCCCTTTGTATCTTCACATTGGTGAGGACGATTCGTGGGCTCCCGGACCGGCAGTTCAGCCATCAGTATTGGACGATCCTGGTGATTTCTGCCGTGCCGGTTATTGTGATGATTGCATATATATTTAAAATCGTGAATATATTTGACTTTACGCCGGTGACATTGACGGTTTCCATGTCCCTGGTGGTTATCATAGTCTGGGGGCGCCGCAATTATGATTTCCGTTATCTGGCGGCGGAAAAGGTCCTGGAGAGTATGGGTGACGGCGTGATTGCGCTGGACGACCATGACCGGCTGGTCAGCTATAACCGGGCGGCGGCCAATATCTTCACCAGCCTGCCTGCCCATAAGCGGGGGGAGAATATCCGGGCAGTGGAGGGCTTTCGGGAGGAAATGCTCAACAATGATATCCCTCAGAGTTTTTCCATCAGCGGACAGCATTACGAAAGCCACAGTAAACACATTGTAGATGAGAACGGTAAGATACAGGGCTGTGTGATTTTGATTCTGGATATGACGGATATCAAGTCCTATATCAATGAGATCAAGCGGGTGCGGCGCCAGGCAGAGAAGGCCAGTATCGCTAAAAGCGAATTTCTTGCAAACATGTCCCACGAGATACGGACTCCCATGAATGCCATCATCGGGCTGAATGATATCATCATGGAGGAATGCGGGGATACGGAGATCTATGCCTATGCCAAGGATGTGCAGTCCGCGGCCAAAAACCTTCTGACTATCATCAATGACATTCTGGATTTGTCCAAAGTGGAAGCGGGCAAGATGGAACTGGTGATGGTGAATTATTACATAAAGGATATGGCGGACGAGATTATCGGGGTCATGGACATGGCGGCATCTCAGAGGGGACTGATCTTAAAGTATGAGTGCGACCAGACCATACCTTGCCGCTACAGCGGCGATGACGGCAGAATCAAGCAGGTTCTGCTCAATATACTCAACAATGCCATAAAATTTACGAAAAAGGGATATGTGCGGGCCTATATTACCGGGAAGCCGGGAAAGAACCAGGATGAGGAACTGCTTATCTTCTGTGTGGAGGATACGGGGTGCGGCATTCGGGAGGAGGATCTTCCGAAGATTTTCGAGGATTTCCGGCAGGTGGATTCCAAGCGCAACCGAAGCGTGGAGGGCACGGGGCTGGGGCTTGCCATTGTAAAGCATTTGGTGGAACTGATGAAGGGCACCATCCAGGTGGAAAGTATTTATGGGAAGGGAACTACCTTTACCATTACCATTCCCCAGAAGATTGTAGACAGACAGCCGGTTTCCGAGATGCAGGAACTGCCTCAGGCGGAGCAGAAGCCTACGGATCTGTTTACTGCACCCGGAGTGAAGGTGCTGATTGTGGATGATAATGTGATCAACCGTAAGGTGGCCAGAGGCTTTCTGAAAAACTACGGCTTTGATCTGACAGAGGCGGAGAGCGGGCCGGAGGCCATTGAGCGGGTGCGCGAGAACCGGTATGATCTTATCTTTATGGATCATATGATGCCGGATATGGACGGGGTGGAGGCGGCCGGGATTATCCGCAGGGACTGCGGCGAGAACGGGGCTTTTCCGGTTATCATCGCATTGACGGCCAATGCCATGGAAGGCATGCGGGAACGGTTTCTGGAAAACAATTTCCAGGATTTTATTGCCAAGCCACTTGACCGCACAGAACTGAACCAGCTTCTGCTCCGCTGGGTGCCGGAGAAATACCGGCAGACAGAGGGGGAAAAAGCGGAATCCAAGCCGCTGGATCCGGCGGCCTTCCAGATCGACGGGGTGGATATGGATGCGGTGATGAACTATTATTCCGGCGATGAGGAGGGGTTTGTGGAGTTGCTGGAACTTTACTGCATAGACGGCAAGCGCAAGAAAAAACTCCTTTGTGAGGCTGTGGAATCCGACATATTGCGCTATCAGATTGAGGTACACGGACTTAAGAGCGCTTCCGCCAATATTGGGGCGATGGAGGTGTCTGCCATGGCCCGTGGACAGGAGAATGCCGCCATACAGGGGGACAGGGAATGTATCCGCAGCCAATTTCCCCTTCTGCTGGCGGAATATGAGAATCTGCTGGCCAATATCCAACAGTTTCTGGAACGGCGCAGGCAGGAAAGCGGAGGGAAGGAAAAGCTTCCCTGCCTGACGGCAGAGGAGTTTAAGAAAGAGGCGGCAGCGGCTCTGGAGGAACTGAAGCATTTCCGGTCTCAAAAGTGTGCGGAAAGGGTGGAGGCCATGCTGGCCCATGAACTGCCCGGACAGGAGGCAAAGCGGCTTTTGGAAATACAGGAACAGTTGAAATTATATGAGGACGACAAGGCAGAAGAATTGCTTGGACAGCTGCTGAGTATATTTGAAAAGGAAGGAGAAGGCAAATGAGCCAGACAGAGGAGTATTTAAAAAAGCGGATTTTGGCTGTGGATGACGATGTGATTATATTAACCCGGATTTCCACGATCCTGCGAAATGATTATGAGTTGGTCACGGTCAATTCCGGGATGAGGGCTTTGAGATATCTAAAGCAGGAGTGCCCGGATCTTATATTGCTGGATATTCGGATGGCCCAGCAGGACGGCATCGAGACGCTGCGGGAAATCCGCAAGATGGAGGAATGTAAGGATATACCGGTGATCATGCTTACCGGCGTGGAGAGCAAGGATACCGTGATGGAGAGCGCCAAGCTGGGAATCTGTGATTATGTGTTAAAACCTTTTTCTTCCAACGAATTGCTGAAAAGGGTTAACCGGGTTTTGGGACAGGGGGAGGAATGATTATGATATGAAACGAAGCCCCTCCATTGTAATGTGTTCCAGCAATGAGCCGGGCGGCGCGGTGCAGTGCGTGCGAAAACCCTGAACAGGGAAAAGGAGAATGAAATGAGGAGGATTATGAGATGAATAGTGCCATGTCAAAAGAAGAACTTGAGAAGATATTGGACCAGGCGGTCCAGGATGTGACGGAGCGCACCGCAGGAGTGCGTCTCCATCAGGACAGCCAGTCGCCCGGGGAAGATCTCTGTACGGTTCAGATCACCTTTGACAGAGGGTTTAAGACCAGCCTGACCCTCTGTGCCGATACGGGGCTTTTGTACCGTATGGCAAGCAATTCCTTTCACGAAGAGTCAGTCAGTGCCGAGGATTTAGAGGAGTTCAGCAAAGAGTATTTCAATGTGCTCTGCGGCAGGATTGCCGGGGCTATGTTTCAGGCCACACAGGTTCCGGCTCATTTTTCTCCGCCGGTGTTTTACCGCGGGCGCTATAATCCTGAGGGGCGCGAGATACAATTTATGCTTACCTATTCAGATGAACTCTGCGGGGGTGCGCAGTTGATTCACCATGTGCCGTATTCCGGTGAAGATGAAAACATTTCTGAAGAAAACTAAGAGGAGGGGGTATAGGAAATGAGTATACGAGTTATGGTAGTAGATGATTCCCGATTGGTGCGGGTTCAGCTGGGTGATGTTTTGGAGGGCACGGATTATGAGATCGTTGCATACTGCCGGAGCGGGGAGGATGCCATTGCCCAGTTTGATGAGGTAAAGCCGGATCTGGTGACCATGGATATTATCATGACGGGGATGGACGGACTGGATGCCTCCGAGATTATTTTAAAACAGCATCCGGATGCCAAGATTGTGATGGTTTCCTCTCTGGCATATGACGATACCTTTGAGCGGGCCAAGGCCATCGGTGTGAAAGGCTTTGTGGATAAGCCTTTTCACAAGGAACAGCTGCTTAAGATTTTTGAACAGGCTTTGGGATAAGCAGTCCGAGAGTACATAAGATAAAAGAGGAGGAACGGTTGGATGGGATTGCTGTTTATCAATGCCTGCTATCGGGAAGGTTCCCGAACCAGAAGGCTGGCCGAGCATTTTGTAAATCAGTATCAGGGTGATGTGAAAGAAATCTGCATAGGGGATCTGGAAGTTTGTGCTTTGGACAGAAAGCATCTGGAGATCTATAATAAGGCAGTAAGGGAGCATACTTTTACGGATCCGATGTTTGGCTATGCAAAGGAGTTTGGGGAAGCGGACGAGATTCTGATTGCGGCGCCCTTTTGGAATTACAGTATTCCGGCAGCCCTTCACGCTTATCTGGAACTGGTATGCACCCAGGGAATCACCTTTGACATACAGGCAGACGGACAATATGTCAGTATGTGCCGAGGGAAAAAGCTGACTTATGTTACCACAGCAGGCGGATATATTCCCGAGGAGGATCATGGGTTCGGCTATATTAAGTCGCTGGCAGAGATATTCTGGAACATTCAGGATGTGAGATATTATAAGGCAGAGGGGCTTGATATTGTGGGGGCGGATGTGGAAGGGGCTTTAAGGCAGGCGCTGAAAACTTCGGGCACTGATATCATTTCCGGCGCCGCCGAAACAACTGCAGGTGTTTAAAATTCATGGTTAGGAGAGGCTGAAAGACCTCTCCTTTTTGCTACCTGGATTTTTCTATGGAGTGTTTCAGACA
This sequence comes from bacterium 1XD21-70, assembly GCA_003669055.1. Taxonomy (GTDB): domain Bacteria; phylum Bacillota; class Clostridia; order Lachnospirales; family Lachnospiraceae; genus Brotaphodocola. The sequence continues at coordinate 131,158 of RAYB01000001.1, read as the reverse complement.
GCGGGCCAGCTGATCCCTTCCTCTCCGGGCAAAATGAAAAACCAGTAAAAGCCCCCCATAGCAAAAGCACAAAAACAGAATCTGAATGGCAGTTTCCACAAAGAGCGGGAGTTTTCCTGGGGAAGGGAAAAGCCCCAGGGTGAAATAATGGATCCCGATGGCAATCAGCAGCAGGGCAGCAGGCTTGATAACCATATCCCAGGCATTCCAGGCAAAGGCAATCCGCTTTTTCAGGGAAAAGAGATGCAAAAGCGCCAGAAGCAATTCGCTGGCCAGCATTCCCCACAGGTAGGCCAGGATGCCGAACCAGGGGATGCCAAAGAGCACAAAGGCGATGCGGAGCAGGAGGCAGGCGGTGTTCTGCAGGAAGGTGGTGCGGGTCTGCCCTAGGCCGTTTAGGATGCTTCCCATGGTAGTGGCCAGGTAGAGGAACGGGCAGAGCCAGGCGAGGATCCGGATAAAACGCCCGGCATCCGGGTCACAAAAGACGCCATAGCCTAATTCTTCCCCAAATAAGGTGAAAATGCCGATGCAGAGAATGCCCATATACAAACTGTAGCGCAGGGACAAAGAGATGCTGGCGGCGATGCTGCCTTTGCGCCCTTCTGCCTGGTCTTTGGCTACGCTGGGGAGCAGCAGCACGGCTAGGGAGTTGGTGATGGCGGAGGGGAAGAGGATAAAGGGCAGAGCCATTCCCGTCAGCACCCCGTAGATGCTGAAAGCCTCCGAAGGCTTCAGGCCGGACATCTGCAGGCGGCTGGGGATCCAGATGGCTTCGGCGCTGGACAAAAGGTTGAGGACTAAGCGGTTGCCCATCAGGGGGAGTGCCAGTGCCATCAGCGGGGCGGCGGTACCGGAGGCAAAAAAGCCGGTGGCCGGCTTTTCTGCCTGCGGCGGGAACAGGAGGAGGCAGAGGAAGGTAAATGCTGCCGAGGCTGCCTCACCGATTAAGTGCCCGTAGGCTGCCAGCATGACTGTGATGGTGCGCCCGGAGCGGAGCCAGGAGGAGGCAACCAAAAAGACGGCCGCCATGCGTATGATTTGCTCAACCACCTGGGAAAAGGCGGGCACATGGGACTTTTGCATTCCGTAATAATAACCGTTGATGCAGGCGTGGAAGGCGGCAAAAGGCACCGAGATGCCGATCAACGGAAGATAGAGGGCGCAGCGCGGTTCCATCAGCACGGCAGTGGCCAAAAAATCGGCATGGCGGCAGATAAGGTAGGCTAAGACAAATGACATCGTCATAGAGATGACAATGCCGGTGCGGAAGATGGAACGCCCCCTGGCAATGTGGGAGGCAATATGCTGGGAGAGCGCGGTCTGGATGGAACCGGCGCAAAGGGCGAAGCAAATGCCAAAAATAGGATGCACCATATTGTATATGCCAAGCCCCTCTGCACCGATGGTACGGGAAAGGAAAATACGGTAGAAAAAGCCCAGCACCCGGCAGGCCAGGCCGGTGCAGGTAAGAAGGATGGTACCGGTGAGGAATGCTCTTTTTTTGGGGGACAGTTCAGAAAAGGTAATCATGGCGTCTCCAAAGACAAGAAATTATTACAATATATGGGGGATGGTGGGAGGTAGAACAGGGAAGTTTGCCTGGCCGGGTGGCGGATGGCTTTTTTCAGATTGCCATTGGGAAGGGAATCGATTATAATAGGAGAAGTGTATGGGCAGATTTTCTAAATAAATGAAACTCCGCTTTAGCGGCATGATGCGGTGCTTTGGATACCGGAAGGACAGATCCTGCCTGCTTAGGATAGGGCGAAACCACCAGAAGGGAAATAAGGGATAAAAAGAACAAAGGGGGCAAAAACAATGGCAATTGGGGTAACCGTGAATATACTGACAGTAGTAGTGGGGGGAATCTTAGGGGCAGTGGCAGGGAAAAGGATGTCGCAGGAATTTGCCGGTAAGCTGACGCTGGTTTTCGGGGTATGTGCCATGGGGATGGGGATTAGTTCCCTTATCCAGATGGAAAACATGCCGGCAGTGATTTTAGCGATTGTGGCAGGATCCAGCGTGGGCTTGGCCTGCCATGTAGGTGAGTGGATGCAGAAGGGCGGGGCGCTGATGCAAAAACCGATTGCGGGGCTGATGGCAAACGCAAACGAGGGCAGCGGCGGGCTTTCCCAGGAGGAATCGCTCTCCATGCTTGTGACGGCGGTCGTGCTCTTTTGTGCCAGCGGAACCGGGATCTATGGCTGCCTGGATGCAGGGATGACTGGTGACAGTACGATCCTGCTGTCCAAATCGATCCTGGACCTGTTCACGGCGGCAGTGTTTGCCTGCAGCTTAGGGGCGGTGGTCTCTCTGGTGGCGGTGCCGCAGGCGGTGATTTACGTGTCGCTATTTTACGGGGCGAAGCTGATCCTGCCGCTGACGACCCCGGTCATGGTGGCGGACTTTAAGGCATGCGGCGGGTTCCTTCTGATTGCTACCGGGATGCGGATGGCGAAAATCCAGGATTTCCCGGTTGCGGACATGCTGCCAGCCATGGTGCTTGCCATGCCGCTGAGCGCTTTATGGACTGGATGGGTGATGCCGCTTTTATAGAAGGAAGGCTGAAGGATAAGGGATTTCAGACAAGTGACTAACAAGGTTTCTTGCATTTCATATTGAAATGATATGAATTAAGTGCTATACTGATTAATGTGGAAACTATTTTCCGGAAAGGTGGATTTTGTATAGATGAAAAAGATAATTTATCTGGATAATGCCGCGACCACAAGGACGAGGCCGGAGGTGGCGGAGGCGATGCTTCCTTACTTCACGGAGTGCTACGGCAACCCGTCCTCGGTATATGATTTCTCCGCACCGGCGAAAAAAGCCGTGCAGGAGGCGCGGGAGATAATCGCTGATTCCATCGGCGCCCAGGCACGGGAGATTTATTTTACCGGCTGTGGCACGGAGGCGGATAACTGGGCACTCAAGGCGGCAGCGGATGCATACCAGCAAAAGGGGAACCATATTATTACCAGCAAAATTGAGCACCATGCCGTTTTGCATACCTGCGAGTATCTGGAGAAACATGGTTTTGAGGTGACGTACCTTGATGTGGATGAAAATGGGGTGGTAAAGTTAGAGCAGCTTAAAAAGGCGATCCGGCCCACGACGATCCTGATCTCAATTATGTTTGCCAACAACGAGATCGGCACAATCCAGCCGGTGAAGGCAATCGGGGAGATTGCCAGGGAGCATGGCATTTTGTTCCACACGGATGCCGTGCAGGCCTACGGGCACCTTCCCATCCATGTCGATGAACTTCATATTGACATGATGAGCGCCAGCGGGCATAAGATCAACGGCCCCAAGGGCGTGGGGTTTTTGTATATCCGCACGGGCGTGAAGATCCGCTCCTTTATGCATGGCGGGGCCCAGGAACGGAAACGCCGTGCGGGCACGGAGAATGTGCCGGGTATCGTGGGATTTGGGAAAGCGGCACAGCTGGCAATCCCCTCCCTGGAGGAACGGGCGCGCCACGAGAGGGAATTGAGGGATTACTTGATGGAGCGGGTGATGGAGGAAATCCCCTATACCCGGATCAATGGTGACCGCAATAACCGTTTGCCCAACAATGCCAATTTTGCTTTTCAGTTTATTGAGGGGGAATCATTGCTGATTATGCTGGACAGCAAGGGGATCTGCGGTTCGAGCGGCTCGGCCTGCACCTCCGGTTCCCTTGACCCTTCCCATGTATTGCTGGCCATCGGGCTGCCTCATGAGATAGCCCACGGTTCGCTGCGGCTGACCATGAGCGAGGAGAACACGAAGGAAGAGATGGATTTTGTGGTGGAGAGCATCAAGGAAATTGTGGGACGGCTGCGGGAGATGTCGCCGCTTTATGAGGACTTTTTGAAGAAACAGAAATGGTGAAAAACAGTTTGCCGGCTTGCAGCGTGAAGGGATGGCAAACAGGTGCGGCGGCCGCTTGGCAGGCCTGGCGGCTGCGTTTACGGTTGTATTAAGAGACAGACGAGGAGAAAAATCATGTATACAGAAAAGGTTATGGATCATTTTGAGCATCCCAGGAATGTGGGCGAGATCGAGAATCCCAGCGGGCTGGGGACGGTAGGCAACGCCAAGTGCGGCGATATCATGCGGATTTATTTGGATATCGACGAGAACCAGATAATCCGTGATGTGAAATTCAAGACATTTGGCTGCGGCGCCGCGGTAGCCACCAGCAGCATGGCGACAGAACTGGTAAAAGGGAAGAGTGTCCGGGAGGCGATGGCCGTCACCAACCAGGCAGTGATGGAAGCGCTTGACGGGCTGCCGCCGGTGAAGGTGCATTGTTCCTTGCTGGCGGAGGAGGCAATCCATGCTGCGCTGTGGGATTATGCCCAGAAAAGCGGCATTGTGATCGAGGGGCTTACCCAGCCCAAGAGCGATATCAGCGAGCATGACGAGGATGAGGAATACTGATGGGAAAGGTAGTGGTAGGGATGTCAGGCGGCGTCGATTCTTCGGTAGCCGCCTGGCTTTTGCAGAAGCAGGGGTATGAGGTGATCGGTGTCACCATGCAGGTCTGGCAGGACGAGGAGCCGGGAATACTGGAGGAGAATGGCGGCTGCTGCGGATTAAGCGCGGTGGAGGATGCCCGCCGGGTTGCCTGGCAGCTGGGGATCCCCCATTATGTGATGAATTTCAAGAGAGAATTCAAGGCTCATGTGATGGATTATTTTGCAGAAGAGTATATCAGCGGCAGGACGCCCAATCCCTGCATTGCCTGCAACCGTTTTGTGAAATGGGAGGCGCTGCTGAAGCGGAGTCTGGGGTTGGGGGCGGATTTCATTGCTACCGGGCATTATGCGAGGGTGGAGAAGCTGGTGAACGGCCGGTTTGCCTTGAGGATGTCGGCGACAGCGGCCAAGGACCAGACCTACGCGCTCTATAGCCTGACCCAGAGCCAGCTGTCCCATACCTTGATGCCGGTGGGAGCCTACACCAAGGAGGAGATCCGGCAGATGGCAGAGGAGTTGGGGCTGCCGGTGGCGCACAAGGCGGACAGCCAGGAGATCTGCTTTATTCCTGACCATGATTATGCGGGTTTTATCCGTCGGGAGCGGGGGCAGGTTCCGGAGCCGGGGAATTTTGTGAGCCGGGACGGACAGGTGCTGGGAAGGCATAAGGGCATCATCCATTATACGGTCGGGCAGAGGAAGGGGCTGAATCTTTCTTTGGGACGGCCTGTATTTGTGGTGGAAATCCGCCCGGATACCAATGAGGTGGTGGTCGGAGACGCAAAAGATGTATTTACGGATGTGCTGATCTGTGATAAACTGAACTGGATGGCAATCGACGGCCTCCACGGGGAGGAACGGCAGGTGGCGGCAAAGATACGCTACAGCCATAAAGGCGCGCCCTGTATCGTCCGTGAATTGGGAGACGGCCGGGCAGAATGCCGTTTTTTGGAGCCGGTGCGGGCGGTGACGCCGGGACAGGCAGTCGTGTTTTATGAGGATGATTATGTGCTTGGAGGAGGGACAATCCAGTGAAGAGGATGTTATGCTACAGGGAGGCAGGCAGCAGAAAAGGGGCCGGGAGGACAGGGCTGCAAAAGAAGATGGCGGCGGTGGCCGGGCTGCTGGCAGTGATGGCAGTAGCTTGCGGCTGCCAGATGAAAAATTATGAGAAGATAGAACTGGCCGGGGTGCAGGAAGCAGAGAAAGAGCCGGGAAGCGGCGGGGCAGAGGAGGCAGATAAAGCGGATGCATCCAGCGTGCCTGAGACGCTGGATGCACAGCGCAGTGCCGTGAATGCCGAGATCACCAAGGAGACGGCTCCGGCAATGGAGGAGAGGGACGAGGTGGTTTATGTGGATGCCACGAACCTTAATGTGAGGACGGCGCCAAGGTCTGACGCGGAGGTGGCCGCGAAGCTGGACCGGGGGGCAGAACTTCGGCGCACCGGCTATAGCGAGTCCTGGAGCCGGGTTATTTACCAGGATAAAGAGTGCTATATTTCATCCCAGTACCTTACCACGAAAAAGCCGGCAGAGGAGACAGCCGCTGCGGTAAGCACGGACAGTTCCGTCTCCGGGGAGGTCGGCATAAACCCGGAGTGGAAATATGCAGGCTTTTCTAAAATAAATTCCGGCAAGGCGGTCTTGTACCGGGCGGAAGGGAACAACCGCAAGAACAAGGTGGTCTGTGTCAATGCCGGGCATGGAACCAAAGGCGGTTCCAGCGTGAAGACCCAGTGCCATCCCGACGGCACGCCGAAGGTAACGGGGGGGAGCACGGCGGCAGGTGCAGTGACAGCGACGGCCATCAGCAGCGGAATGGCTTTTGCCGACGGCACGCCGGAGCCGAAGGTGACATTGGCAGTGGCAAAAGTGCTGAAGGACAAGCTGCTGGCACGGGGATTTGACGTGCTGATGATCCGGGAATCCGATGATGTCCAGCTGGATAACATTGCACGGACTGTATTGGCCAACAACTTGGCAGACTGCCATATTGCCATCCACTATGATTCCACCTCAAGCGATAAAGGCGCATTTTATATGAGCGTGCCGGATGTGGCGTCTTACCGCAGCATGGAGCCGGTGGCTTCCCACTGGAAGGAGCACCATGCATTGGGGGACAGCCTGATCGCCGGGCTGAAAGGGGTTGGCGTGAAGCTTTTTTCAGACGGGAAAATGGCTATGGACCTGACCCAGACCTCGTACTCAACCGTGCCCTCCGTGGATATCGAAGTAGGGGATAAGGCATCCGACTATTCGGCAGCATCCCTGGATAAGCTGGGGAACGGCCTGGCAGACGGGGTGGAGTTGTTTTTTGCAAATTAAACAGGATAAAATGCCAACAGCCCATTTACATTTTGGGGAATATCATGTATAATGGGGTCGTTGGTGTTCTGGAGATGTAGCGAAGTGGTCGTAACGCGGCGCACTCGAAATGCGTTTACCGGCTAATTACCGGTACGTGGGTTCGAATCCCACCGTCTCCGCTTAAAGCAAGAAAGGGAAAGGGCAGGAGTCCTTTCCCTTTTCTTGCTAAGGTCAAACAATATCCGGCAGCACATTCTAAAGCCGTGGAATCCTGAGCGGCTTTCAGGCCTTGCCGGGCTTACAAAAAGGAGGTAAAAGATATGGATTATCCGAAAAAAGACCAGCGGTGGGTATTTCACAGGGAGACAAAGGGACAGCAGCCGTCCCCGGGGGTAGAACGCAGGGTTCTTGCCTATTGCAGCGAGGTAATGTGTGTGGAGAACCGGTTTACAAAAGGGAGCATCGGCTCCATGCACAGCCATCCCCACACCCAGATTACGTATGTGGCATCGGGGGCATTTGAGTTTACGATTGACGGTGAGGTGCATACGGTGACGGCGGGAGACACCCTGCTGAAACAAGATGGCGTGGAACATGGATGTGTCTGCCTGGAGGACGGGATCCTGGTTGACATTTTTGCGCCCATGCGGGAAGACTTTGTGTAACAAAAAAGGAACCTTTGCTTGCTGGGAGCGGCAACCGTTTGGGGCTGCCCGGCCTGCCGGGAAAGAGGTGTTAGTGATAGGATAGCAAATGAGATCCTAATGCTTCTTCGGGCAAGCAAGAAGTATAGCAAAGAGGTATCTCTGTATGAACCCATCGGGGTAGACAAGGACGGGGAAGCCGTCAGCCTGGTGGATGTGATTGAGATGGAGAACAAGGAGGTGCTCGAAGACCTGATCCTGAACCAGGATATCCAGGAACTCTATGAAGCATACCAGTCCTGCCTGAAGGAACAGGAGAAGGATGTGATTGGCATGCGGTACGGGCTGTTTGGAAAACAGCCCCGGACGCAGCGGGAAATTGCGGCGGCGTTGGGGATTTCCCGGTCTTATGTGTCGAGGATTGAGAAGAAGGCGCTTTTAAAGCTGCGGCAGGGGATGGAGTGTTTGGGGTAGGCTGAAATTATATAAGAGAGATAATGTGGATCGAAAGATAATTGATACACATTATCTCTGTTTTTTGTCTTTTTAGAATAAAGATATTGAGTGCTTTGGAGTGTGGGGGATTAAATATGATATTGGTGGTAAAGCCTGCCCAAAGACGAGGAAAGGCCATGAAAGATAAGGTAAAGGAAATAATATGCTTCCTCCTAAGTAACAAATTTTTATTTCACTTGTCTACCTAGAAGGGAGCATACCAGAAATGTCCCGACAGCCCTTTTTGGGGCTAAATATTTAGCAAATCAGCGATATCAAAGAAGTTGATGTACAAATCATCATAGATATTAATTTTGATTGTAGATTCAAAAGAATACTGAATGTTCAGCAAATTTCCTTCAAAATAGTTGACTGTCACTATCTTACGGCGGGGATCTACGATCCAGTACTCACGGACTCCGGTATTTTTATAATAGTAGAGTTTGCGGATATAATCATCTGCCGGATTGCCAGGGGAAACAATCTCAATGATAAAATCGGGTGCGCCGTTGCAGCGATTCCCATCCAGTTTGTCTTTATCACATACGATCATGATGTCGGGCTGGACAATGGTGAGGGGATGATCAGAGAGTTTTACGTCAAACGGAGCAGGGAATACCTGACATCTACCGTCTTTCTTATGGAGATAATTGCGGATAGAAACAAGCAGCTCTGTGAGGATTGCTTGGTGGATTTGTGAAGGGCTGGCCATATAATAAATTTGTCCGTTAAAAACTTCTGCTCTGGTATCTTCTGGCAGGGCCTCGTACTCGTCCAGAGTGATTGTTTCTGATTGCGGTTGTATTGCTGGTGGCATATGATACACGTCCTTTCTGGTTATTGTATGCGGTTATATATTACGGATTCATATCTTCTGGCTGGTAATTAAGCGCATAACACATGAACCAGTCTCTGATGATTATAGCATATCAGCAGACCAGCCACAAGTGAAAGAAGAAAATGATCATGGGAATTGATGAACGGTTTCATTTTTGGACATACAAACTTGACAGGAGAGTATGTGAGCCGGATCGAGAAGAAAGCCCTGGGGAAGCTGAGGGAGAGGTTCGAGGAGGGGTAGATGTAAGAACGTGAGGAGTGTCGTGGAATTGGGGAAAAATTCGTCAAAGCATATGTGGCTAGATGGGTTTTGCCCCATTTTTATTAGGAGAGGAAGTCTGTATTGCTTTTTATGTATAAATTGCATATAATAAAAAAGTCAATGTTCAGAAAAATGTATTGACATGTAATAGGCCTCAATGAAAGCATTTATACAATAAATGTGATAGAGCAGGGATGATTTACGTTGAAGTATGTAGAAAGGCTGTTTAATTCATGGCGAAAAAGAATAGGAATGATCAGATTTTCACCCCTGACAAATATGTGGAAGATATGTTGGATCGAATAGGATATGTAAAAAATCTGGTAGGTAAAACTGTTCTGGAAAATTCGTGTGGTCAAGGAAACATATTGGTACCGATTGTTAATCGATATATTAAAGATGCTAAAGCACAAGGCTTGTCTAACGAATATATTGCAGAAAGCCTGTCTCAAAATATCATGGGATTTGAAGTTGACCGGGAACAAAGGGAGAAATGTATTGAGCAGCTTGACAAAACATGCAGTTCCCATGGAATAAGGAATGTGTTGTGGAATATACGGAACGAGGACTTTCTGACATATAATGGAGGTGAAATTAAAGCATCATTTATTGTAGGAAACCCTCCCTATATCACATATCATGATATGACGGAAGAAGACAGACTATATCTTAGGGAACATTATGATGTTTGCAAAAAAGGAAGATTCGATTATTGCTATGCTTTTATAGAAGCAAGTATAAATGCATTAAAATCTGATGGAAAGATGATTTATCTGATTCCTTTTAGTATTTTTCGGAATCGATATGCCAGAGAATTACGAAATTTTATTGTTGGTGGGATGACAGGAGTGGTTGATTTTAGCGGACAAAAAGTGTTCCCGGGCATTACCTGTTCCGTTGCTTTTTTGCTTTACGAAAGGGGAAACTACAACGATAAAATACTGTATGAAGAAAATGAAACAGGCTTAAAAAGAAGAATACGAAAAAGCCAGCTATGCGGGAATAATCAAAAATGGGTTTTTCAGGAGAAGGCTGATGGTGTAGAGCAGTTTGGTAAGTATTTTAATGTCCATAACAGTGTGGCTACATTGCTAAATGAAGCATTTTTGATTAGGCCGATAAAAGAAGACGAATACTTTTTTTATGTGGAAAAATGGAAAGTGGAAAAAGGGATATGCTTGAAAGCAGTTAGCACAAAAAGTGAAAAGAAGAAATCCGCAGAGAAACAATACATAATCTTTCCTTACAATAGGGAAGGAAAGAACATTTGCAAATATAGGGAACAAGAGTTTGAACGTTTGTATCCATATGCCTATCAGTATATGAGGCAATTTGAAAAAAAATTAAAGGACAGAAAAAGCGACCAAAATGCACAATGGTTTGAATACGGGAGATCTCAGGCGCTTAAGGAGTTGTGGAGAGAAAAATTAGTTCTTCCCATGGTAATAACAAAACAGGCCAGGGTATATTGGGGGGATGAAAGTGCGGTTCCTTATGCAGGGTATTTTATAACACAGAAAGAAGATTCATGTTATACTTTAGAAGATGCAGAAAGAATCCTGCAGAGTACGAAATTTTATCAATATGTAAAACAAGTAGGAACGCCAACAACAGAGACCTCATATAGGATTTCTGTTAATGATATCAAGCAATATAAATTTAGGTGAGGTACTGTAATATGGCGAAAAATTTGCAGTTTAAAACAAATTCAAGACATATTGGGCAGCTGGGACGTGAACTGGTCACTGATTTTGTTACAGCTCTGGTAGAGTTGGTTAAGAATGCCTATGATGCAGATGCGCCAAGTGTACGGATCTTGATCGAAAATGCGAATACACCCTATAGCCGCATTATTGTGGCAGATACAGGCTGCGGCATGACAGAGGATGAGTTTGAAAATCGATGGATGGTAATCGGGACAAGCAATAAATTGAGTTTTCCCTATACGCCCAAAGGAAGAAAAAAGGCAGGAAAAAAAGGAATCGGACGATTTTCTGTAGAGCGATTGGCAGAACGTGCAGTGATTTACTCTTATACAGAGGAAAAGGCATTTAAAGTTTTCTTAAATTGGAATCTTTATGAAGAAATATCAGTTGCCGGATTACAACAGAGAATTCAGATTTTACGGAATAAGAATGATGTTTCAGCAGCAAAATATATAGCGAATCAATTAGAATATTATTTGTCCCTGAAGCTGGAAGCAAATGAAAGAATAGAGCAGGAAAGTGTGAGGGAAAAGGTTGGAAGGATTATCAGTGATTACGAAGTCGCATATGAATCGGCCTTTTTGGACTTATTCGAGGAGCAGATTCTTCCGATTGTAAAGAAGCAGGAAGAAGTAGAACTGAAACTGGAAAATATTGACAACCCTTTAGAGCAGATTGGAAATCGGAAATACGAGGAGACATACAATATTTTAAAAGAAATGTATGCAATGGAAGGCAGAGAAAAGGCGGCTGTGCATACAGGTTTGATTATGGTACTGGATGGCTTGAGAGATAACTGGAGGCAAAAAGATATTGAGAAACTCCAGAAAGAACTCCGATTACTTATAGCGCCGGAATTTATCGAAAAGGATCCCTTTCATATTGAACTGATAGCAGATCAGTTCAAAATTCCGGAAGAAATCAGTGTGAATTCTATTTTAGATTTAAGATATGCTAAGGTTACGGCCAGAATCTATGAAAATGGAAAAAAATCTGAAATTATATATGCGGATATAACAGGTAAAAATGAAGAAAAGCATATGGAATACGAAATGCCCCTGCTCTGCGGAGATATTACTTTTGAATTGTACTATTTTCTGCGGGATTCCGTTCATATGACGAATGAGACATATAATTACCGGTTGGCAATCGGAATATTGAATATATATTGCGGAATAAAAATATATCGGGATAATTTCCGGGTAAAGCCATATGGGGATGTAGATAATGACTGGCTGGGCTTAGATAAGTCAAAGGTTAGTGATACACATGGGTACCGCGTTGGCAATAATCAGACCATTGGTGTGATTAAAATATCAGATGAGAAGAATCCGCTGCTGATTGATGCAACGAACCGGGAAGGGATTATTGAGAACGAAGCATATGAGGATTTGAAAAAATTTGTTCTTACCTGTATAGAAGTTATTAGCAAGATAAGGTTAGAAGAGTACGAAAAGATAAAATCCGAACTGGAAAAGCAAAAAGAGCAGAGGCAGAAGCAAAAACAAACCGCAGAGAAACTGAAACATGTTCAGGAAAAACGATATGAGGATACGCTGCAGTTATTAAAAAGCGGTGCGTCTTATGAGACAGTAGCAAGTTCATTGAAAGAGTGGAAGTCTGAAGAAGATAAGAGGCAGAAGGAGGCAGAGGAGCAGTACGAAAAAATAGAGAATGCTTATGAAAAATATGTGGAAATGCAGGAAACCGAACTGTCTATGTATAAAAACCTGGCAACGCTTGGCATTTTGACAGGGAATTTCGGACATGAGACCCAGGATATCATATCTAGAATCGATAACACATTGTCTTTTTATGCGGAGATTGCACCAATGATTGAAAACCCGTTTTTTGGTGAAATAACGGATAATATTAAGTCGGATTTTACCAGAATTTCAGGATATAGTTCGATGATTGTGGAGTTCCTGAGAAAGAAAAAGAGAAGTCCCCATGCTGATTTGGATTTTGGCGAAGTTCTGAGGGATATCTGCAGATTGTATCAGGGTATGTTAGAGGCATTTCATGTGGATTTACAGCTAAAAGCAGAGGCAGATATATGTCTTACAATGCGTCAGATTGATTTGGAATCTATTATTATCAATATGATTACCAATGCCTTTGAGCAGGTGAAGGCCAGGCAGAAAAAGAAGATACAGATTATATTTGAACAAAAGGGTGAAGATATTTATCTCTATTTTGAAGATAGCGGGCCTGGGGTGCCGGAAAATATGCGAGAAGAAATATTTAAGCCATTTATCACTACAAAGGAAGATGGAATCGGGTTGGGGCTGAATATTGTAAAAGATATTGTGACAAGCTATGGTGGAAAAGTACATGCAGAAGAATCAAAAGACCTTGGCGGAGCGAAATTAGTTGTTCATTTTATGAAGGAGGACGCTTAATGCAGACTTTGACAGGATTGTATATTGAGGATGAACCGAAAAATGTCACTTTGATGCAGGGACGATTCAGCTTGTCTCCTGGAATTAAATTGATAGGAATTGATGCGTATCCTCAGACATTGAACAAATTTTATGATTTTGTGGTTGAAAATGATGTGGACTTTTTATTGATAGACCATGAATTGGAGAAGGCTTCGGTTAATTACAAGGGAATCGAGGTATTGCGGGAGATTCGCAGCCATGATAGCAATATTTATGCGGTCTTGTTGACGAATTATCCTCTGGACGATTATAAGGATGAACTGGGAGAATATGATTATCAGTTAAATAAGGCAGAACTGAAAGATACGAAAAAGATGAATGAACTGATTGCCAAAATAAGGCGTGCGTGTGCTTTACGGAAAGAGAATAATACATTGTCCTTTATGAAGGAAAAGAACGAAGAACTGAATTCTTTACTGCAGCAAATAAGTAAAGCTACAAAAAAGGAAAACTGAATGGTTTATATACGAAAAAGGCATTGGGTTACCTATAATTCTGAAAAATGTAAAATGTATCTCAGGAATGACTTTCAATTTGAGTGTGCATATTGTGGAATGAAAGAAAGAGATAATGTGATAGGGGAAGGGCTATTTGAGAAAGACCATTTTGTATCCAGGCAGTCAGATGTGGCTTGGAATCTGGACAGCTATGGTAACATGGTTTATTCCTGCTGTAAATGTAATGGCACAAAAAGCGATCAGAATATAGAAATAATTTTGGATCCGTGTAAGGATGACATCTATGGAGGACAACATCCCCATATACGTAGACTGGGGGCGGAGAATCATTACAAACTGTATGGAGTCACGCCACAGGGGCAACAGTTCATTGACGACTTAAAATTAAACTCACGCTTTTACCGTAAAATGCGACAAACACAGGCGCAGAATGAGGAAATCAGAAGGGAAATCTATCAATTGTTAGATAAGTCTTCCGATTTTCAGCCTTCTGGAATTGATCGGAAAATTGAAGCATATCTGGAAAATGGAACTTTAATAGATGAAAGAAGTGATGAGTTTCGGTGTGGAACATCTAAAGCAGGAGAGGATGTATATAGGGTATTGGAAAAGCTGAAAGAAAGAGATATAAAATACGAACTTCTTTTTGCTGATGATGATTTAGATGTGCGTGTGGAATATTGCGGGAATATATATGATTGTGAAATTCGAGTTACTGATTATGCGGGTACGGAAAAAAGAGGACCCATTGTAAAAAGAGAAAAGAAAAAAACGTGGCTAAAGACAGGGAATGTTTGCGGGGTTCTGTATTATTATAAAGAGCAGGACATTATGGATTTATACATATATCCTAATGAGGAGAGGACAGAAATTGTGAAGCTGGGGTAGAAATTTTTACCCCTAACTAGAGACAGGAGAGGCAAAGCATGCCGCAAGATGGGATAGGATCAGCTGGGCTGGTTCCTGTCCTATTTTTGATGGAGACATTAAAGGAAGGAAAATTCCCTTGCTATCCCCCTATTTTCCCAATATAATGAATCAATAAGGACACCATGCCCCGTATAGGGGCGGAAAGGGGATGTATATGGAACAGGTAAGGGCTGCTGTAATTGGTTTTGGGGGTATGGGCCGCCAATATGCACAGATGATATATGGCGGGGAGATAGAAGGGATGTGCCTGGCCGGGGTGTGCTGCCGCAACAAGCCGGGGCAGGAGATTTTAGGGAAGGAATATCCGGGGGTTTCCGTTTACCAGGATGTGGAGGATGCACTGGCACATGGGGAAGAGTTTGATGCAGCGGTGATTGTGACCCCGCATACCAGCCATGTGGAGATCGGGCTTAAGATGGTAAGGGCAGGAAAACATATCTTGGTGGACAAGCCAGCCGGGGTATGTGCCGGGGACGTGAGGACGCTGGTGCAGGCAGCTAAGGAGGGGAAGGTAAGTTTTGGCATGATTTTTAATATCCGTATGACTCCGGCTTTCCAAAAGGCAAAGGAACTTTTGGATCAGGGGGCTTTAGGGAAAATTTCCCGGGTGGCCTGGATCTGCAATACCTGGTACCGGACACCGGCTTATCATGGCTCTGCACCGTGGAGGAGTTCCTGGGAAGGGGAAGGCGGGGGGCTTCTGATTAACCAGAGCCAGCATTACCTTGATATCTGGCAGTGGCTCTTCGGCATGCCGGATGCGGTGCTGGCCACGCTGGATTATGGGAAATTCAATGATTTTGATGTGGATGACAATGCGGATATCCAATTTTTTTATCGGAATGGGATCCATGGAACCTTTATCACGTCCAGCGGCGAGAACCCTGGGGTAAACCGCCTGGAAGTATGGGGGACAAAGGGCAGGTTGGCTGTTGAGGATACCAGCCGGGTGATTCTGGATGAGAATGTGATGCCGACGGATGAATTTGCCAGAGTGAACCAAGAGATCTATGGAACACTAGGGCACCACAGCAGGGAAATTCCGGTGGAACCCAATGAGAGAGGGTACCAGAAGCTGCTGTCGAATTTTGCGGATCACCTGCTGACAGGGGCTCCATTGGTTGCGGACGGGTATGAAGGCTTGAAGACAGTAATTATGACGAACGGCGCTTATCTTTCCTCCTGGCAGGGGAAAAAGCTGGGGCTTCCGGTGGATGAAGCGGAGTTCAAAGCAATATTGAGGGGAAAGCAAGGAAATTAGATGGTTACAGAAAAGAGAGTTTTGTGCGTAGAACATGCAAAAATGTAAGGATGTAATGTATAAAACTACAAATAAAGCCATATAATATGTGAAATTTTACAAAAAATAACCAGAAAAATAAAGATGGCAAGAAAAGACAATAGATAAAATAACTAATAATAGTGGATTGACAAGAGTATAGTTGTATGATATGCTATAGAAAACGATTTCTAAATGAGGGCAGGTATGGCAGGGGGCAAGAAAAAGAAAGCTACCATTAAAGATGTGGCAGAGATGGCGCATGTGTCGATTGCGACGGCGTCCCGGGTGCTTAGCGGTTCGGACTATCCGGTGAAAGAAGAACTGAAAAGCGCGATTTTGGCAGCAGCACGGAAATTGGATTACCGGCCGAATGTATTCGGGCAGCTGCTTAGAGGGGGCAGGAATAAGCAGATCGGAGTGGTGGTGCCGTCGATTTCCAATCCGTTTTATAATCAGCTGTTTGCTGCCGTACAGAAGGTCTGTATGGACCAAGGGTATGTGCCGATCCTGTATTCTTCTCACAGCGACTGGGATATGGAGAAGCATTATATTGATATGTTGATCCATTACCAGGCGGCCGGGGCTCTGCTTTCCCTAGTGGGATGGGAGGAAGGCATGCAAAAAAGGCTGGAGGAGGCAGGGGTTCCTTGTGTCTTGTTTGACCAACCCCATGAAGACCCTAAAGTGTCTTCCATTGATTTTGATTTTTATTCCGGGGGGAGGCTGGCGGCGGAGTATCTGATCGGAGCCGGGCATAGGGAGATCGTTTTTGCTACAGGGACAGTTGACCGGCCTTCCCGCAAGAAGCTTTTGGAAGGGTTTCAGGCAGGGATGGAACTGAGAGGCTGCAGTTTTGGTGAGGACCAGCTGGTGGTACATCATACGGGCAGGGAGAGCGGAGCCAGCGCCATGAAGGATTACCGGTGCGGGCAGGAATTAGGAGAGAAGATCCTAGAGAGGCCATACCTGCCAGAGGCCGTATTTGCCATTAATGATATGATGGCAATCGGGATTATCAAGAAGCTGGAGACCAGCGGGGTTCATGTGCCAGTGGACATTTCGGTACTAGGCTTTGACGATGTGGAATTCGGGGAGATGATTGTGCCGGCTCTCACTACCATATCCCAGTCCGCGTACCGGACAGGGGAACTGGCAGCAGAGATGCTTTTTGAAAGCATGGAACAAGGCAGCGGGATGAAGAGACGGCTGATGCTGGAACCGGTGCTGGTCGAACGGGACTCGGTAAGGAGGAAACATGATAAAATAAGGAGAAATCACTAAATGGAAAGAGAATTGGATTTTGGCAAGGTAAATCTCAAGGTGTATGGCACCCGCGGGGAGATGGGGAAGGCGGCAGCGAAAGAGGCAGCAGAGTGTATGCGGCGGATGCTGAAGGAACAAGACGAGATTCATTGTGTCTTTGCAGCGGCTCCGTCACAGAATGAGTTTCTGGAAGCATTGATTCAGGAAGGAGGGATCGACTGGAGCAGGGTGAACGGATACCACATGGACGAGTATGTAGGGCTTGGAATTGGGCATCCATCTTCTTTTAACCGGTTTCTTTCCCAGGCCGTGTTTGATTGTGTGCCCTTTAAAAATGTGTATCTGATCAACGGTGCAAATGAGAGCGGGCAGGAGGCAGAGCGGTATGCATCTATCCTGGAAAGGATTGCTATTGACATTACTTTTATGGGAATCGGGGAGAATGGGCATATTGCTTTTAATGATCCGGATGTGGCGGATTTCCACGATGCAAAGACAGTGAAAGTGGTGGAACTAGATGAGGTCTGCCGGATGCAGCAGGTTCATGACGGCTGTTTCTTAAGCTTGGAAGAGGTGCCGAAGAAGGCATTGACGGTGACGGTTCCCAAGTTAGTCAGCGCCAGGGAGATATTCTGCATTGTGCCCACAAAGAAAAAACAGAAGGCGGTGAGGGAAGCGCTTACCGGTGAAGTGAGAGAAACCTGCCCGGCCAGTATTCTGAGAGAGACGGACAATGTACATATGTATATTGACCAGGATTGCTATTGGGAATGAATCCTTTGCAGAAGGCGGGAAAGGCTGCAGGGAAGAAACGACGGGCAGAAAACAGGAATTTTTGAAACAGAAAACGTTTTCTATAAAAAGTAATTTGCAGGAAAATTTTTCTAAGGAGGAGGCGGAGCATGAAAAAGCTGCACACAATCAACTGGTATTATCTGGCAGGGACGATTCCTTTTCTTCTGGGGCTCACTGGAATGTCCTTAAAGCTGGCAGGTATGATGTGGCAAAGGGCACTGATTTTGGTGGCCGGATGCGCCGCCGTATTCTGGATTGTCAAAAAGTTCTGGTATCTGCCGCGCCCGGAGCGGGAGTATGGGGAACTGGAGGCATATGGGTTAAAACTGCCGGAAAGGTTCAACGTGAAAACCTATCTGTGCCCGGAGTTGGACCGCTATGATTTTTTACAGCGCAGTATTGAAATCCTGTCGCCGCTTTTTGGGCGGCCGGGAGAAGATTTTAAGATTGTAATCAGCCCGAAACTTTTGCAGGAGCAGGGGGAAAGCCTGGTGCAGATTGCCGTGATGCGGGAGATTTTGCGTTATCGCCGGGCGGCTCAGGCCAGGGCCTCTCTGGGGCTGGTGACTCCGGTGCTGGCAGCCGCCTGCCTGGCAGAGGGGTATTTTGTTTGGGAATGGAAGGCAAAACTGGGATTTTTGGCCGGATATGCCAGCTTTTTTGGGCCAGTGTTGATTGCTCTGGCAGTAATTTGCTATTTGTTGGTTTGGAACGGACAAGTATCGCGTTTGGATTATCAGTTGGATAAGGCTTTGAGACAGTATTATTCTCGTGAGGAGATCGTGGAATATATTGAAAAATGGGATAAGATATTTGCGGGAGAGCCTCGGGAGGAAAAGGCAAAGAGCAGGCAGCTGGAGGAATTTTATATCCGGCAGAGGATTGCACGGCTTTGAGGGAACGATTGATATTACAGGAGGTAAATAGATGAATTGGTTAGATTATGGAGTGATTGTGCTGTTTTTGCTGGTAATGGTGGGGATCGGCTTTTATTCAAAGAATAATGTAAAGACAGCGGAGGATTTCTATATAGGAGGTGGAAAGATTCCCTGGTGGCTGTCCGGAATCTCCCATCATGTAACAGGGTACTCGGGAGTTGTGTTTGTGGGTTATGCCGGAATCGCGTATGCCCTGGGAACAGCGATCTATTTTTGGTGGGCAGTGAATATCGCCTTGGCTGTTTCTGTGGGTGCGGTGGTGCTGGCTCCCCGGTGGCCCAGGCTGCGCCATGCACTGGGGATTCAGTCGCCCACGGAGTATCTGCGGATGCGCTACAGTACGGCAGCACAGGTGATCGTGGCGATCTCCGGCATTTTCTCTAAGCTTTTGGATGTGGGTGCCAAATGGGCGTCCATCGGTATCCTGGTAACCGGTTTTACCGGGCTTCCTCTGTGGATCGGCATTCTGTCTTCCGCAATTGTGGCATTGTTCTATATGTCAGTAGGCGGCCTGATTGCAGATTTGTGGACGGATTTTGCCCAGTGGGTGGTACAGACTTTGGCTGGCCTTATTCTGTTTTTTGGAACTATGGGATATATCAGCACCCAGCTGGGGATGAACCTATTCCAGGCATTCCAGGCTCTTCCGGCAGGGAATATTACAGTGTTTGACCAGACCCAGGGCCAGGGCTCGGCGCTTTGGACATTATTCTATTTTGTCACCGTATTTTTAAGCTACAATGGAGGGACCTGGTCTTTGGCAACCCGCTTTATTTCAGTAAAGGATGCCAAGGAGGCAAAGCGTTCGGCATTCTTAAGTGCAGCATTGTATTTGATATGGCCGCTGATCGTGTTTACTCCTATGTGGCTGGGGCCGCTGACGGTTCCGGGGCTTACCCAGGGTGAGGCTTCCAATACCCTGTATGCGACCATCAGCATGATGTTTTTGCCCCATGGCATGATCGGGCTTTCTCTGGCAGCAATGTATGCCAACACCTTGTCCATGTGTACCTCGGACTGCAATACCATATCAGCAGTGCTGACCCGTGATATTATCCCGATATTCAAGCAGGATGTGTTAAAAGAGGAGAAAAAGGAATTGTTTTACGCCAGGCTGACCACGATTATGTTCATGGCAGTGACTGTGGTTGTGGGGCTTTTGAACGAGCGGTTCGGCGGAGTGACCGGCCTGATCCTCTCCTGGTTCTCTGCCCTTTTAGGGCCGACTGCAGTGCCGCTTTTGCTGGGGCTGTTCCCCATGTTCAAGCATTGCGACGGGAAGGCGGCTATTGGCGCGACCCTGGCAGGTTTTGGTGTGTTTGTGCTGACGAAGGCAGGGTTAGTGACGATTCCGCCGGATTTCGGGACGATTGCACCGACTATCGTGACATTTGTGGTATTTTACGGAGTGGGGCTGTATAATCAATATGTGGCAAAAAAGGCGGTTCCCAAGGAGATCGAGGAGTTGATGGTACGCTTAGGGCAGGACTGAAGGTGCCTGAGGGACAACAATTAACAGGCTGCCAGGGGGCAGCCGGGAATAGGAAGGCGGGGGCTGCTATCCGGCAGCCCGCCGGGGTGGCAGGATGAATAAAAGAAATATGCGCGTGTTTTATGAGGATTTATTGCAGTACGATTTTATCCCTTATTGGTCAAAGTATGTGGATGAGGAATATGGCGGGATTCTCAATTGTATCAGCAACAGCGGCGGACAGCTTTTGGGGGAGGATAAATTCACCTGGTCTCAGGGGCGTTGGCTGTGGATCCTGGGAAAACTCCATGAGTTAAAAAAGAGGGGCTGCTTTGGGGCAATTTCCCGGGAATTGCTGGAAAAGTGGATGGAGGGAACCTGGGATTTTCTGAATCAGCATTCCATCTATGGGGACTCTGTCTGCTGTTATGTGCTGGCCAGGGACGGAAGGAAGAAGGTGGATGCCTGTACCGGGAGATGGGATGCCAGTATTTATGCAGACTGCTTTGCGCTGATTGGGATGTCCCAGTATGTGAGGACAATGGAATACCGGGACGGATATGGGAATGTGGAGGCTTTGCAGAAAAGTATTGTGAAAAGGATAGAGGCAGGGGATTTCCTGACAGAGCCCTATCCGATTCCTGACGGGTACCAGATTCACGGGATTCCTATGATACTGGTCAATACCATGTATGAGTTTATCAAAATGAAGCAGAGCCTGGGAATGGATGTAGCAGAGGAGATTGCCTATGGGAGGGGCAAGCTGGAACTGGTTCTGGATGGCTTGTATGACGGGAAAGGACATATCCGGGAACACAAGAGCACAGAGGAGAGGGCAGGGAAATATCTGCTGGACCGCCATTTGAACCCAGGGCATACCCTGGAGGATGCCTGGTTCTGGATTGAATTTTTAGAGGAGTTCGGGGGGCTTGAGGAATACCTGCCGAGAATCTGCGAGATTGCCAGGACAACTTTTGAAGCAGGCTGGGATCCGGAGTACGGGGGGCTTTTGCGTTTTGTCGATGTGGAGGGAGGGCGGCCAAAGGGGATTTCCCTGGGCGGCGCCTATGAGAAGCTGATTGAGGAGACCTGGGATATGAAGCTTTGGTGGCCCCATTCAGAGATTTTGTATCTGTTTCCCAAGCTGTATGAGGTGACGGGGGACGAGAAGTTCCTGGAATACTATGAGAAGAGTTTTACTTATGTATTTACCACATTTCCGGATATCCGGGAAGGGGAGTGGATCCAGATCCGCAAGAGGGACGGCACACCGGAGGAGAAACTGGTGGCCCTGCCGGTGAAGGATCCGTTCCATATCATGAGGAATTTGATTAAGCTTGAGGAGCTGTGCTTATGATTGAACTGGGGACATCAAAGGTATGTATCACACCGGCGAGGCCGCTGCGGCTGAGCGGGTTTGCCTTTCGGGACAGCTGCTATGGCTGTGTGCGGAAGGATATTTTTGTCCGGGTGATGGATTTTTGTTCAGGCGGGGAGCGGACAACCGTGATTTACGGGGATTTGCTGTGGTGGAACAGCAGGTTCGTGGAACGTATGAGACTCAGCTTAGAACAGAAACAAGGCATTTCCCGGGAGCAGGTACTGTTTGTGGCATCCCACAATCATTCGGGTCCGGGGACAGGGGACACGGCAATCCCCCTTCTGGAGACAGCAGACCAGGAATATGTATCTTTCCTGGAGGCGAGGATTCTGGAGGCTGTGGAGAAGGCAGGGGCAGATAGGGAAGAAGTGAGGATGGCACGCTCTTTTGGACAATGCGGGGTAAACGTGTACCGGCGGGTGATGGCCGGGGAGGGGATTCGCATGATGCCCAATTATGAGGTGGAGCCGGACAGGAATCTGACAGTAATCAGCTGCTACAGGACGGATGGGAGGCTGAAGGGGAGGATCATTCATTATCCCTGCCATGCGAACCTATCCAAGGATAATGAACTGCACCCGGATTATCCGGGGTATCTGCTGGAGATGTCAGACCGGGAGAATCCCGGCAGCATGGCAGTGTTTTTCCAGGGCTGTACGGCAGACCTGCGGCCGAATTGTGTGCTGGGGGACGATTTTCGGGCCGGGACGCCGGAGGATGTGGAGACATTTGCTGCTGCTGTCTATGGAAAGGTAAAGCTGGCAGTGGCGTCAGGGGAAGAGAGCCTGGGAACAGAGATGGCTCTTGGGCAAAGGCAGGTGTTTTTGAGGCTTGAACGGAACTGGGACAGAGAATACTTAGAGGGGCTGCAGCAAGATGAGCGGCAGGAGATCCGCCAGTGGGCGGGGAAGGTTCTGGAAAAAGGGATTTTGGATGGTGAGATTTTAGAGGTTTCGGAGTGGAACCTGGGAGGGCAGCGCTGCTATTTTTTCAATGCCGAGATGGCGATGCATTATGCCCGGACGGCCAGGGAACTTTGCCCGGGAAGTATCTGCAGCGGGTATACGAATGGGATGATCGGATACCTGTGTACGGATGAACAGATCCGTGAGGGCGGATATGAGCCGGAGGGGTCTGCCACGTATTTTGGCCTGGCCGGGACGTATCCGGTGGGGACACAGGGACTGGTTGAGAAGGCAATACGAGGGTGAACCGATTATTTAAGGAGGAACAGGGATGAAAGAGGGACGTTTGACAGATTGCTATTTTGAGGAAATCGTGAAAATTATGGAGGAGATCCGGGCAACGGAACGGGGGCAGATCTTAAAAGCAGCCCGCATGGTTGCCGGCCAGGTCAAGGAGGATAAGAAGGTATATGTGTTCGGGCCGGGCGGACACTCCAACTTAGCAGCCATGGAAGTGTTTTTCCGTGCAGGGGGACTGATGCATATTGATGCGATCCTGAACCAGGATACCATGTTGAGCAACGGGGCTTTGAAGTCCATGCAGGCAGAGCGCTTGCCGGGGTATGGAAGGATTATTATTGAGGACTGCGGGATTGGGGAGGGTGATCTTTTGTGGATTGTGAATGCCTATGGCATTAACTCGGCAACCATTGACGCAGCCCTTACGGCCAAGGAACGGGGGGCAAAGGTGATCGGCGTCAGTTCCCGTGAGCATGCCATGGCCTGCCCAAAGGATCATGTGGCGCGGCATCCTTCCAAGAAGAATCTCCATGATATCGTGGATTGCGCGGTGGACTGTAAGGTGAAGCTGGGGGATGCCACACTGGAGATTGAAGGATTTGAGCAGAAAATCGGAGCATTAAGTACCTATGCCAATGCTTATGTGATGAATTGCATTGTGGTGGAGGCAGTCAATATGCTGGTCAATGAGGGGGTGAATCCTCCGGTTTGGAGAAGCGGAAACTGCCCGGGCGGGGATGAGTGGAACAACCAGTTCCTGTCCCGTTTTAAGGGAAGGATACGGAGCCTGTAGAAGAGGGGCAGGGCAGGAGAGATTCCGAGAGTACATATCAATGCTAAGGAAGGTGAACATTATGACAGGAGAGCAGAGATTAAAGGATTTTGCCGAGGCGAATCATCAGAAAACTTTGACCAGGGTTAACAGCCGTATCTACCACTTCCTGGGGTATGGGCATAGCAATGCCGTTGCCATTATCGGGAATACTTCGGTTATCTTGATTGACGCCCTGGACAGCCCGGGCTATGCGGCAGACCTGAAAGCGGAACTGGCAGGCCTGACAGACAAACCGGTGCGTACCATCATCTATACCCACGGGCATCCCGACCACCGGGGCGGGGCAGGAGTTTTTAGGGATACGGTGGAGGAGGTCATTGCCTTTGTTCCCCAAAAGCCGGTTCTCAGATATTATGACCGCCTGAATGATGTCCTGAACCAGAGGGGCGCCTTCCAGTTCGGCTATGATTTGACGGAGGAAGAGTTAGTCAGCCAGGGGCTTGGCATCCGTGAAGGGAAAGCAGCAGGGAAGGGCGGTTACGACCCGATCCCTCCCACTACCCTCTGCCAGGAGAAGGAGGTGGAACGTGTAATTGACGGCGTGAGGATGAAGCTGGTCAGTGCGCCGGGAGAGACGGATGACCAGATTTTTGTCTGGCTAAAGGAGGATAGGGTCATCTGCACCGGCGACAATTATTACGGCTGCTGGCCCAATTTGTATGCCATCCGCGGCACCCAGTACCGGGACATTGCCGCGTGGGTGGATGCGCTGGATGAAATCCTTTCCTATGGGGCAGAGGCGCTTCTGCCGGGGCATACCAAGCCTCTGCTGGGGAAGGATTTGGTGCAGGAGCAGATAAAAACATTCCGGGATGCCATAGAATATGTACTTTTGGAGACCCTGGAGTGCCTGAATAAGGGCATGGGCATGAATGAGGCTGCAAAGCAGGTGAAGCTTCCCGAAAAGTACCGGGATAAGGAATTCTTGGGAGAATACTACGGAACCGTGGAGTGGTCGGTAAAGAGCATTTACACCGGGTATGTGGGCTGGTTTGACGGAAATGCGGCCAGCCTGATGCCGGTAAGCGATAAGGAGTACCATGCTGTTGTGCGGGAACTGATTGGCCAGGAAAAGCTGGTGGAAAAGATACAGTCGTGCCTGGCCCGGGAGGAATACCAGATGGCATTGCAGCTTTTGGAACTGACAGAGGAAGAAGAAACGGCAGATGGCAGTGAGAGCCAGATATCCTGCAGGGAACTGAAAAAACAGGCGCTGCTTGGAAGGGCACGGCAGATGACCTCGGCAAATGCACGGCATTACCTGATTGCCAGCGCAAAGAGGATAGGACTGTGACCTGCCTTTGATAGGTAAGGGGAGATGCGTGCCCCTTGCCCGCCGGGAGCAGAGGAGGGACACATGGTATGCCATAAAAGCGGCAGCAGAAACCGCAGGGTTTTTGCTGCTGCTTTTATACAGTTACGTGGCTGTGTGTTACCCCGGCAGGACGGCATCCATTGGCACTTTCAGCACGATTTTGCGGATCGGGGCAGGGGTGCTGCCGGACTGGATGGCCGGAATGTGGACATCCCATGGGAAGTAGATGGCATAGGTTCCCACCGCCATCTCGATGGTTCCCTCCGGGGCAGAAGGGTTATTGTGATAGAATAATATGTCGCGGGGGGTATCTAGGAGATCCTCGTCCACCTGGCTGCTGCCGTCGTCGCTGTAATACCCGGCCTGTTCCGGCCCCCCGGAGGCGAGGTACTGGACATCGATATATTTGCGGTGGATTTCCGGGCGCAAGGTGTCCCTGGGTGAGGTGGTGAGATCCAAAACCTGCAGAACCATGGAAACCCCGTCCAGTTCAATGTCAAATTTCCCCGGCTCATGGGCGGTAAGGTCGGTATCCTTCAAAAAGCGGACGGCACTTTGAAGAGCCCCTGGAAGCGTGGCGATCTGCTGGCAAACCATGGCATTTTGTATGTTTCCGTAAATCATGTGCATTCTCCTTTGCTGAATATATCCTCCGCAGACAGCAAGGCTTGCCTCTTGTCCCTGGAGGGTATGGTGAGATTTTTTCTATTGTAGCAATTGTAGCAATGAATCGGAAAAAAATCAATGGCTAGGATCGAGGAGGCCAGATATTTTGATAGAAATATAACAAAAAAACGGTTGCAAACAAATTGCTGTTATGCTATTTTGTATATATACTCTCATCTGGTGAGGGTAAACTTAAGAAATGGGGCATTGGCCGCGCAGGCGGCCTTACAAGGAAGAAGGAGGATGCAGGGATGTTTTTCTCAAACATTGGGATTGCAAAGAAGTACAATTATCTGGAAGAGAAGTTTTTGGCTGCATACAAGTGGCTGGAGGAGACCGATATCGCGGCGCTGCCTGTGGGAAGCTATCCCATTATGGGAGATACAGTAGTGGCCAATATCCAGGAGTATACGACGATTCGGCCGGAGGAAGGCTCTTTTGAGACCCATGAGAAATTTTTTGATATCCAGTATGTGGTATCCGGGAAAGAACAGTTCGGTTTCTGCAAGCGGGAGGGGTTGGCCGTGAAGGAACGGATAGAAGAAAATGACCTGGTTTTTTATGAGGAGCCTGAATTTTCCGGGAGTGTACTCTTAGAAGAGGGGGATCTGATTGTGGTGGCGCCGGAGGATGCCCATAAGCCAAGGTGCCAGGCGGCCGGGCCGGAGCCGGTGAAGAAGGTTGTGGTAAAGGTTGCAGTGTAAAGGCCAGGTGGAGAGCCCGGCTCAGGAGGCAGGAAGCGGCCGGGAAGCGGTTCATGCAGGCACACAAAAAGGGGCTGGGATAACAGCCCCTTTTTATACCGATATATCGATGGAAACACTGTCAGCAATACCGGCATCCCCGGAAAACCCGGACATATCAGGGACGGAAACGGACGGGGACGAAGAAGGGGAAAGTGCGCCGGACATGCTGGAAACAAGTTCTTGTGAGGCAGTCTTTGCATCTTCGGCAAGTTCTTTGTTGGCATAATTGCGCTCATCCTTGCGCCGTTTTTTGCGCCTGGTATTTAACTCTTCCTTGATCTGTTCTACCTTCTGCTCCTCCATATTTTTCTCGGCTTTTTTCTTCTGGTTCTCCAGCTGTTCTTCCTTGGACAGGTGCTGAAGCTTTTTTTGGATCCGCTTCATCAGCTTTTCCATGCGTTTTATCATCCGGGCGATTTTTTTTGCTTCGCTGCCTTCGCTGGAGAAGGCGGCCATCTTGAGGTTGGCCAGTGCGCGTATCGCCCGGGAAGCAACCTGCTGGACGTCGATGCGGGTTTCTGCCCTTGCTAACATAGAGGCAAGCTGGCCTACCGAATCGTCTGTTTTGGATTTCATCTTGAAGTTGCTGTTATTTTCTTTGGAGGCAGGTTTGGAGAGCGCCTTCAAAGATTCGCTCAGAAGATCCATATCAGGATCTTTTGCCTGGCTGGCGGCGGCTTTTTTGGTGTCTTTATTGTTTTCCCTCGTGACGGCAGGCTCGTATATGGTGCGGCTGGCATCGCTTGACCAGCTTTTGTCTGTGACTTTCACGACGCATCCTCCTTTTTATCAAAATTGTGAGAAAACTGTGAAATCTATAAATATTATATCGGCGTGATTGGAAAAAAGGAAATAGCAGTTGTAAAAATAAGGGAAAATATTGATGGGAGACGGCAGGAGTCTGAGAGAGGCCGGACGGAAAAGAGGGTATGCCGAAAAACAGCTGCGGCAATAGAATTGCTGCAGCTGTCTTGGGTGTGTCAGGATTTTCGTTCTTCCATGGCATGGACCAGTTCTACGATCATCTCATGGGTAGGGGCAGGTACACCGCATTTTTTTGATGCACGCACCACGGAACCGCTGATGGTGTTGACCTCAGTCCGGCGGCCGTCGCGCAGGTCGGCACAGATAGAGGTAATACCCTCCGGAGAACTTATGGAGGTCTGGCGGACCTTTTCGGTAATCTCCGCCTCATCTGCCGTGAGACCAAGCCCGTGTGCCACGGCTACCGCTTCCTGTATCAGCCGGCAGGTGATTGCCCAAGCGTGTTCATTGCCGGCGATGAAGCCCATGGGAACCTGCAGGACGCCGGTAACGGCACTGAGGGAAACATTGGTAAACAGTTTATTCCAGATCAGCTGGCGGATATTCTCGTGGATGTGCCCCTGGAACCCGCAGGAATCAAGGCATTCCTTCAATTTGGGAAGGAAGCAGCCGGTATCTTCGGCCAGCATGCCGATATTGGTCTTTCCGGAACCGCCGCGGCGCACATGGCCGATGCCTAAGACGGCGCCATTGTCTTCGGTGGTGCCGATGATGATGCGGTTTTCCGGAACAAATTCTCCTAAGATGTCCTCATGGCCGGAGCCATTTTGCAAGGTCATCAGATAAGTATCCGGGCCGATGATCCCCTTGTTGCTGCTTAAGGCAGCTTTGGAGAACAGGGATTTTACAAACAGGATCACCAGGTCAACAGGCGCTACACCTTCGGTGGAGGTAACAGCAGCCGGATGGTAGACGGTATCAGCGCCGTCCTCCTGTAGGGTCAGCCCGTTCTGGTTGATATGGTCCACGACAGCCTGGTTTGTGTCTACCAGGTAGACGTCGTTGTGCAGGGAGAGATGTCCACCATAGATGGATCCCATAGCCCCTGCGCCAATCACTGCGATTCTCATAGTGTCATTTCCTTTCCGGTTGTGATGAAAAGCGGCGCTTATGAAAATTCAGCCAGGCCTTCGATGGCATAAGCGCGGATGGGGCAGGAATCCAGCCCTTTGATAGGAAGCGGGCTGTAGGACATGAAGAATACATCTGTATTCAGTTCTTCCAGGTTCTGCAGCACTTCCAAAAATACGATATTCTCAGCCATCAGGACATCATGGAAGGGCTTCACATCGTCATTGCAGCTTTCGATGGAGACTCCGTCGCCAAAACCGACACATTTTACCTTGTGGTCGCGGAACCAGACAGCACTCTCTTCGCTGACTAACAGCCGCTTGTCCTCCTCCGTGTTTGTTTTGGGGGTAAACGGCGGGATCTTGTAAGAAGAATCAATGATCACGATATCGCCCTCTTTGATCTTGCCTGCGGTGGCGCGGTCAAGGTCTGCTGCGGTAATGTGGGTGCGCGGGGCAACCGTGTCCTTAAAGTCCACATAGATGGCTCTGCCCAGGAAAGTGGTCAGGGGCAGGTCGGCTACGCTGGGCCAGTTATCGTCATGGTGGTAGGGGCATTCACAGTGGGTTCCCAAATGGCTGGTCAGATCCATAATGGTGTGGAAATCCGGAATCGGGCCGCCGGTGTTAAAGCGGGTCAGGCCGCAGCGGCGTGTCTCGGTCTTCGGATCCAGGATTTTGGTCAGATCGACGACTCTTAAATTGCCTAACTGGTATACGCTCATAAAATTATTACCTCCTGAATGGTGTTGTAGATATAAATTTGGTAAATTTATTATAGCTTATCCGGGCGGAAAGGGTCAAGTGCTTTTGTCTTTTGAAAATGCCAAAATGGGCGCAAAAAAACATGTTGTTCTATGCAGCAGCGGTTATTTGGTGTTTGGGTATGGTTTTATAGTTGTTTTGGCAGCTCCCAACGGAACCTTTTTTATCTTGCAGGCATTTGAAAGCCAACAAGTGCCTTGTTTAAATAGTCGTTAAAAGGTTTCATAATCTGGAAAAGTTCTGCTGCTTTTACAAGAAGTATTTCTGCATTTTTCACTTCTTCGTCCTTTAGCGGGTATTCCAGATACCAACTCTTAAATTTCAGGTATTCTGCCTGAGGGTGTTCTTTCTCATATCCCGCAGGAACCCTTTTTAATGCCGTTCCCTGTACGGCAAAATATTTTTCAAAATCCGGATGACGGATAATCTTTTCCCATTCTTCACCGTTTAGGGCAATATAATCCCGTATCATAGTTGTTGCGTCCTTAAACATATCTGCAAACAGCCCGCCGCCCAAAAAGGATTGGTTACCCGGCTTTATCATAAGATAGTAGCCGACAGGGACGGGCAGTTTTCCTTTCGGGGAGATATGGGCACGGAACGCAGGGTTATATGGCGATTTGTCATGGCTAAACCGGGTATCCCTTACAATCTTAAACGTAAGGTCTTTCGGATTGCTATGTAAAATGCTGCTGTCAAACTTACTGATTTCAAATATCAATGCCTGCAATAATTTCTCAAATTCAGCATTCGCCTTTTTATAATCCTCCTTGTTTGCATGATACCATTCACGGTTGTTATTCATACTCAATGCAGATAAGTAGTCAACAATAACTTGTGTATTCATAACCAATCATCTCCTTTACGATTTCTGGATAATGGAAAGCTGTGTGGAATCTAAAAATTCCTGTAACAGATGCCTCATACGTTCGGGGGACTGATATGGTTTGCAAAACGAAAAATCTTGTGATAGATCGTCAATATCTTCCATGGCATTTTTCACGTCTATCATGGTCTGGACGGGGATTTCGGTAGCTGCCATATAATCCAGCTGCAAGGGGTTTATCCTGTGGTTTTGGATTGCATAATTTACTCTTTCTCTGCATTTGCATCTGCCGTTGCCGTATTCTCCGCAATACTCGCCTAAAAAGCCTGCCATTTTTTTGCGTATGCGGGAAAGGCGCTGCCGATACGCTTCCGGGGTTATTTTCAGGATATCGCCCGCAATCCGGCTGTCAATTTTAAACATTGTACCCAATATGAAAATGCATCTGCTTTCCGTATCAAGGCATTGAAGCATTACATTGGTACAGGACATTTTCAGTTCTTCCGCCAATATATCTTTTTCTACATTTTGTGTTAAATCCGGCACATCCTCTACTTTTCCGTTTTGTATGTCATTCCCATAGTATTCAAAACTCAACGGATAGTGGGCGAACATATGTTTTTTGTAATTTTTCAGATGATTAGCGGCAATACAAAAGACCCATGTCGAAAATGAACTCTCACCTCTAAAAGAAGAAAGATGGGTAATCACTTTCAATAAAATATCCTGCGTTGCGTCTTGTGCATCTGCAAATGTGCCAAGCATCCGCAGGGATAAATTGAATACAATATCCTGCACACTTGCAATAAGTGTTTCAAGGGCGTCTTTGTCCCCTGCTGTGGCTTTATCAACCAAAACCTGTAATTCTTCATTCATTTTTTCCTTCATAGATTTTTACCTCCTGATTAATTAGACAATGCCTCTGTGCCATTGTGACAGAAAAGAACTTTAATTTGTACTTTTTTAAAAAAATTTTGCTGCCTATTTCTAATACCGGTCTCAGCAGACAAGGGGGGAGGCACACGCCTCAGGCATTGGTTTTGGGCAGTCGGCAGGACGGCAAGACGGAGGATACTGCCAGTTAACAAAAGTATAGGAAATGAAATAAATTTATCATTGTTTTATCAAGGGGTTGCGTTTATAATAAAAGAAAGGCTTTGGGAGTTAAAAAGGAGCCATAGGAAAAGGAGGAATGAGACATGGCGACGATTTTAGTTACGGGAGGAGCCGGTTACATTGGCAGCCATACCTGCGTGGAACTTCTGAATGCAGGCTATGATGTGGTTGTGGTGGACAACCTTTGCAATTCCTGCAAGGAATCCCTAAAGAGGGTGGAGGAGATCACTGGAAAGAAGGTGACCTTCTATGAGGTGGATCTGCTTGACAAACCGGCGCTGGACCGGGTGTTTGATAATGAAAAGATTGACGGCGTGATCCATTTTGCGGGCTTAAAGGCAGTAGGGGAGTCTGTGTACAAGCCGCTGGAATATTACCATAACAATATTACCGGAACCCTGATCCTTTGCGATTCCATGAGAAATCACGGGGTGAAGAGTATCGTGTTCAGTTCCTCTGCTACCGTATATGGCGATCCGGCTTTTATTCCGATCACCGAGGAGTGCCCCAAGGGAGAGATTACCAATCCTTACGGGCGCACCAAAGGGATGCTCGAGCAGATCCTTACCGATTTGCATACCGCGGATCCGGAATGGAAGGTTATGCTGCTGCGTTACTTCAACCCGATCGGCGCCCACAAAACCGGCAGGATCGGCGAGAACCCCAAAGGCATCCCCAACAACCTGCTGCCCTATATCACCCAGGTGGCAGTCGGCAAGCTGGTGTGCTTAGGGGTATTCGGCAACGATTACAATACGCCTGACGGCACCTGTGTCCGTGACTATATCCATGTGGTTGACCTGGCTGACGGCCATGTGAAGGCGCTGGATAAGATGGCCGGCGAGAAGGGCGGCGTCTGGATCTACAATCTGGGCACCGGTACCGGATATAGTGTGCTGGATGTGATCAATGCCTTTGAGGAGGCCAACGACTTAAAGATTAATTATGTATTCAAGGATCGCCGTGCCGGTGACATCCCGTCCTGCTATGCAGACCCGGCGAAGGCGGAAAGGGAACTTGGCTGGAAGGCAAAATATGGCATCCGGGAAATGTGTGAGGATTCCTGGAGATGGCAGAAAAATAACCCTAATGGCTATGAGGAATAAAAAAAGCAGGGCAAAAAGGCCGTTTTATGGCCTTTTTGCCCTTGCTTTTTTTCCCAATATGTCCGGCAAATTTCGGCAAATTTCGGCTACAGATAATGCTTGCCAAATCCGTTAAATTGTGTTATGCTAAATATACTTATCGCAGACATTCATTCTGCAATGTTCTAAAAAGGCAGCTTTGAGTTGCTTATCAGGCACTTCCTTGGAGGTGTGCGGCTGGTCGGCCGGATTATTTCAGGACAGAATTCAGAACGTAGGGGAGGTGGTTTTATGGTCTGAACGATACTCTTATTTTTGTATGGAAATTTCGGGATCCAATTCTGGGATCCGGCGTTATCGGTTGAGAGTTCCTCAAAAATTCCTGTTTTATAGTGTTGGAAATGAAAGGGAGCATTGCTTCGGGTTGGCATGAAATATGGCCGTTGCACGGCAGAAAGGGAAAGATGAAGAAAAATTTCATAAAGGAGATGGCAGTGCTGCTGGTTTTTGCATTGTCTGCACGGCCGGAACCTGCGTATGCGGGCTGGCAGCAGGACGGGCCGTTATGGAAATACGAACGTGATGGCGCCTGGCTTGAGAATACCTGGGTATATGATGCAGACGGATGGTATTATCTGGGGCATTCCGGCATCCTGGAATCCGGATGGAAACAGGATAAGGGCCGGTGGTATTTTTTGAATCCTCTGGCAGACGGGGCATTTGGGAAGATGATGACAGGCTGGCAGTGGATTGACGGCCGGTGCTATTTTTTGGCGGAAAAAAGTGAGGACGGACATCCTTTGGGGGCGATGTATGCCGGGGGAAGGACGCCGG
This sequence comes from bacterium 1XD21-70, assembly GCA_003669055.1. Taxonomy (GTDB): domain Bacteria; phylum Bacillota; class Clostridia; order Lachnospirales; family Lachnospiraceae; genus Brotaphodocola. Next base: position 98,183 of record RAYB01000001.1, on the reverse strand, counting down.
ACGGGTATTGGGTGGACGAGAGCGGAGCCTGGGCAGATGAGAAAGGGGAGGTGGTGGAAATCCCGGGGAAGGGGATTATAAGCAGTGAAAAGACAGCTTATGGAGGCCGGGAAACGGTATCCCTGGGAGGGGGAAGCGGAGGCAGTGGAGGCGGAGGAAGAAGCAGCAAAAGGGGAGGGGGAAGCAGTGGGAACGGAGGAAAGAAAAGCAGCACAGGAGATGGGCAGGGGAGTGAAAACAGCAATGCCGGCAGAACTGACCTTGGTGAAGGCGGAATGAGCCAAGGAAATGACAGTGCTATAGGCCAGGAACTTCCTAAGCCAGTTCCAGATCCATCCAATGTATGGATGGTGGATTGGTATGTGCATTTTGTAGATGAAGAAACACATCAAATCTTGTTAGGGGAATCCCGGCAGGGAAGCATCAGGGACGGGGAAAGCCTGGCTGTGAATTTTAGGGAACGGCTTGTGGACTCAGAAAACCGTATATGGGAATCTGTGCAGGAACCGCCTCTTACATGGGAAGTTTACGGGCCGGGGGATCAGATATATTATGTGGAATACCGCTACGTCGGCCAGATGCCAGAGACAGAGGGGAAGGACCAGGAAGAGAGGAAGCAGCTTAGGGACTGGCTAGAGACCGCAAAAATCCAAGATTCCTTAGTTACGGGAGAGGATGCATCCCAGGTTCCGGACAGAAGGATCCTTGTGTCCGGGCAGGGGGAAGCAGAGGAGAGGCTGCTGAGCATAGCAGGGCAGATGGAAACGGGAAAAGAGTATGAGATATATTTGATTGGAAAGAACTTAGAGCCGGACGGAATGATTCTTAAAAAGACATTCGGAGAGGAAATTGTATATTCCAGGCTGGTAGCGGATAGTTTCTGCATTGGCGAAGATACCTATACGGTTGTCCGGTTTGCCGTAAAAAGGGAAGAGGAGAGGGAACCGGAAGACAAAGAGGTTAGCTGGGAAAAGCTTCACTGGGATCTGGAGGACGTGCTGACGGCAGAACTTGGCGGGGAACAGTACTGTTTCCGGTGCATTGACCAGAATTATTCGGACAGGGCAGGGAATCACTGCCAGGGGGCGCTGTTTTTGTGCGATTTTGTGATCCCGGCTGATTTTGGTTCTTCGTATTCTTACGGGCAGCTGGAAGACGGAAGCTATGGATATGAATTTTGCCCGGGGCCTATTGCAGTTTTTGGCGAGGGAAATGATTATAAATATTCTGCTATCCGGGCATGGCTGCAGGAAGCGGAGGGGAATTTTGCCCAGGCAAAGACAGTGGATATCGGAATTTCTATGGCTTATACAGGAAGCACGGGAGAGGGAATGTATGGGCAGTTTAATGATTCTGACCTAAAAGGAAGCCCGATTGGAAGCCAAAGGCTGACGGGGAAGCTGTTTATTTTGTCCGTGGAGGAGGCGTTAAAATACCGTAATTATCTGTGGGATGTCGAAGAGTGCGGGCCTTTTTCAAAGGGATATTGGTTGCAGAATCCTATGGGGACAGCGCATGGCTATGATACAGGGTTTGTTTATACGGTGGATTTGGCCAATGGGAAGATCAGCCCGGTGGCAATCAGCCCGGAGGAAGGTGCAAAATGTGCAGTCGGGGTAAGGCCGGCATTTGTGATGCCGCAGGAAGCTTTGGAGGAACTTTACAGAGAGGAGGAAGATTATGAGGCTGAGGTTTTATAAGAGACAGCAGAAAGGACTGGCCGGTATTTTAGCTGTGATATTGGTTTTTCAGACAGTGGGAACTATGCCTGTAATGGCGGAAACGGCAGATCCGCCAGCAGATGAATATTTTTGTTTTTTGGAGGATCCGGAAAAGGGAACAGGGGATGGAAATGGAGGAGCCGAAACGGGAAAGCAGAGGGAGGCAGGAACAGGAGACAGAAGCAGGGAAGAGGAGGAAGGAAAAGATGAGGAAGGGAAAGAGGATGGAAGCGAAGCAGAGATGGGAGGACAAGGCGAGGAAGAAGAACAGGATGGAAAAGGGGCAAATACAGAGGATGAAAATGAACTGGAACTGGAAAATCAGGGCGAGGCAGAGGAGAAGGATGAGGGCAGTATTAATATAGAGGAGGGTGATGAGGTTTTATCAGGAGATGAGAGCGAGGCGGAGCCAGGGGATGGTAGCGAAGCTGAGTCAGGGAATGGAAGTGGAACGGAGCCAGGAGATAGCAGCGAAACGGCGGTAAGGGATGAAAAGGGGGCAAACGGCGGCAGGGAAGAAGAAAATGAGGAAGATATAAACGAAGGTGAACTGACAGAGGAAATACCAGGAGAAGATATGCTGCTTCCGGCTACTATGTCAAACGCATTGCCATGTGAGGAAGCGGTTACGGAGTTTTCTTCCAGTACAGGGGATCTCTGGGAGGAGTGGAATGCCCGCATGGATTTTCCGGGAGATGGGACAAGAAGTGCCCCCTACCAGATTGACAGCTTGTCCCGTTTGATGGGATTATCGGAGGCAGTGGCCGCCGGGGAGGATTTTGCCGGGGAATATTTTGAACTGACCCAGGATATCCGTCTTGAGGATCTTGAAATAAACAAAGGAAACTGGAACCCGATCGGATGGTATCAGAATAAGGCGGAGTTAGGAGGGGAGATCCGGCATCCTTTCCGCGGGCATTTTGACGGCAGAGGAAATACCATATCGGGCCTGCGTGCGGTCAACCCGTCCTTAGAACTGACAAATATCGGCTTGTTTGGCTTGATTGACGGCGGGGAGGTAAAGAATCTGACGGTAGAAGCAGAAGATTTGGTAGGAGAAGAAAATATTGCTGTCCTGGCAGGCGCTGTTTCAGGAGATGCCGTGATCTATAATGTGGCGGTTTCCGGGTATGTCAGCGCAAAAGGAGATGCCGGCGGGATTGCCGGGAAAGTAACAGGATCTGACAACCGTGCTACAGTAGAGAACTGCCGAGCAGAGGGTATTGTGCTGAATTCCGAAGGCAGGGCAAGCTATGTAGGAGGAATTGCCGGCAATGTGCAGAATGCATGGCTGATAGACAATACGGTAACTACACAGAATGGGGATGCAAACCGGATCCGGGGAAAGGGATATGTGGGAGGAATTGCGGGCAGGATCAGCCAGGCAGATGTATTTAATTCTTATGTGAACGGAACGGTTGGCGGGAACGGAAGCCGGGCTGCCGGGGGCATCGTGGGCGAATACCGCAGCGGCAATGTGATACTTGCCCGGATGGCGGGCCGGATATCAGCTACCAACAATGGGACTGCATCCAGGGAGGGGACCTTTGTGGGAACCAGGCAATCGCGTGACCGGTTTACCTATGGGACTGAGAAAAACAGTAATTTCAGTTATCTCTTTACGAATGATGCGGCGAAGGCCAAAAACGTTGTGGGAAGCACGATTGACGGAGACAACACTTTTGCCGGGGATGCCCATATCGGCTACTGGACGGACAATGAGAGAAAGTACAAGATTGTAGCAGGGAGGACAGAGACGGACAGCGGGGAACGGTATTTTTATGAAGAATTGGAAGATGCTGTGCGCTATTTTGTGACCCGGAAGCTGGAAAAGGAATTTACGTCGTCAGGCTATGCAGAGGGGATTTCCTTTCGGCCGGATCATTTTGCCCCTGGTTATATGGGGGCTCCGGTAAGGGGATATCTGGTATCTGTTCCGAGGATTGATACGAGGAATGACAACGGGACGTATGACACGGATGTGGCAGAACTGACTGCGATACCTGCGACAAACAATTCCTATTACCGGACAATCGATAAGGAACATGCAGCGGCAGTGGTGCCGGGGGCAGTGGTAACCGTGGCAACAGCGCCTAAAAATAAGGAGGAGAACCGTTATCAGATGGCAGTGGATCCTCATGCCGGGGGAGGCGTGAAGCCGCCGGTTTATCTGGATGAGTCCGGCAGAAGTGTGGAGATGGACTATAAGAATGGTGGCAGCTACAGTTTTATCATGCCGGAATGTGACACAGAACTGAATGTGGAATACATAAAAGTTACGACCCGCCTGACGTTGGATCCGGCAAAGACCACTATCCATATAGTCCAGACGAGAAGCGGGGACCGGAAACATCCGAATTTGGTCACGGAGGTCACAAACCAGGAGGGGGCGTTGATTGCCCGTTATATTGATGAAAAACCGGATACTTCTGTCCAGGTGCAGCCGGTTACGATCCATGGGGAGCACAATGGTTCAGGATGGACGGCTAACCGTACCATGAAGTGGTCGGTAGATGATACAAATCTGCTTACTAATCTGTCAGAGGCAGGATATACGCAGCGGGATGCGGTTATCATGCCCAATCTTTCTTCTAATTTTGTCCAGGGAATTATAAACCGGGAAATACAGGCACAGGCCGATAACCAATACCGGGAAAAAATTAACAATACTATCTATACGAGCCATGCAGTGGTAACGGCAGCGACAGATCCGAAGACCTCGGCGGACAACCGGGCGGTATATGCCAACTGCCGGGTGAGCGTGAGTTTTCAGATTATAGATAACACCACCCTCCGGGTGGAAGGGATGGATTTAAACCGCAGCTTTTTGGATTTTACGGTTACCCGCAGGCTTACCGGGAATCGGTTGGATCCACAGGAAACCATTACCGTTTCCGAACCGGTAACCTTGACAGCGACCTTAAGCCCGGTCCGTCCATTTTTTAAAAATGTATCGTGGAATGCGGACGAGGGCGGAAAAATTTTGTCGCTGGAACCATCGGGAAACCATACACAGGATTGCCGGGTTTCGGTAAATTATGATATGGCAGGAGATAAGAACCCGGCATGGATCCAGAATATTATTTCAGGGGACAAGGAAAAGAAAAAAACATCACCCTACGGCAAGCAGAATGGTACCGGGGAATATTCGGAGAAGATAACGGCAGCCAGTGAGGATCAGACGAATGGGCATGTGTTTTCGGAATGCCTGGTTACTATCCGGTTCCGGACAGAGGATGAGACGGTGATTCATCCAGAAGCGCTAACCCTGTCAAAAAAGGCATTGACTTATCAGCTGTCTTGTGATTATCAGGGAAGGATTGGTTCAGAACTAAAGAACCAAAGCGGCTTTGGGATGCGGGATACTTTGAAGGCTTTTGTACTGCCGCAACTAGAAGGCAAGGAAGAATATCAGCCATATGACGAGACTGTGCTTTGGGATTCTTCAGATCCGGATGCAGTAACAGTTGCAGGAGGCGTGATTACGGTCCATGATGACGCTGCCTGGATTCGGGAGGCGTTAAAGACATATCCTTACCAGGCCAAAAAGGATGTGGTGATTACTGCGAAAACCAGGGACAAGGGGCATAGTGCACAATGTACTGTCCATTTAGTTTTTGGAGCTAATGCCAATATGGTTTATGGAAATGGCGGGGGAAGTTCCGGAGGCGGGGGAAGTTCCGGCGGCGGGGGAAGTTCCGGCGGCGGGAGCAGTGCAGCATCAGGCCCGGGGATCAGCACGGTGCAGTCAGCCGTGATCATGGGAGGGGAAGTGCCAAAAGGCGCGCAGCCCGGCCAGGAATTGCCGGGTTATGCCATATCAGGAACCTGGACGGCAGATAAAGCGGGAAGATGGGCTTTTTCGGATGGCATCCGGGCATATGCCAATGAATGGGCGGCTGTGGTGAACCCTTACGCGGATACCATATCGGGGCAGCAGGCGTTTGACTGGTTCCGCTTTGACAGGAATGGATATATGGTATCCGGGTGGTACCATGATGTGGATGGCAATATTTACTATTTGAACCCATTGCCGGATGGCACACAGGGGCGGATGGTAACCGGATGGAGATGGATCATGGATGAGGATGGAAAAGAATATTGTTATTATTTTAACGAAAAATCGGATGGCACAAGAGGGGCACTGCTGAAAGGCAAAGCGGCACCGGACGGATACCTGACAGATGAAAAAGGACGCTGGGTGATGGATGGAAGGCTAAAGGCGAGATAAAAAGCATACAGGGAGAGAAAAGGATGAACGGGAGAATGATGCGGCAAAGGTATGCAGGAGTGTTGGCAGCTGTTGTGCTGCTGCTGGCAGTTCTGCCATATTTTCCGCCATCCAAAAAGGCTTACGGGGCAGTATCCTTTGGGGGCGGGGAAATTACCTATGATGAGGAACTGGTGAAATTGTGGGATCGGCTGGCAGCACAGGACGGGACAGATTTGGTGCGTACCGATTTTATCGGGCATATGACACGCACATATCCGGTGCCGGGAATTGTAGTATATAAACAGCAGACCAGCGTCAGTCCGAGCGGCCGGTGGAAAGAATATGAATACCGGAACATGTACTGCATTTCCCATGGCAGGGAACTGGCGGAAAATCCGAATACCACAATGGAAACCAGTGCGGTCTGGTATATCAAAAGGGAACCCTACACGTTGCAGAATCTCCCTTCCTTTATCAAAAGCAATACAGCAAGCGAATATTGCCAGCGGTTGAATTTCCTGATCATGGCTTATGCTGCAAATTACAGGTCATATCAGGGGACGGTCAATTCCGATCCGGTGATCGGGACATCAGATTATTATTTGGGGCAAAGTTTTTGTACCCTGTCCGAGGAAGCGAAATTCACTGGGGATTTTGTCCATGATTGGGAGATGTACCGCCGGCATGCAACACAGATTGCCAACAGGTACAACCCTTCGGGATTGGGGAGTACGCAGGTATATGACGAGATGATGGAAGATATGGAAGCATTCTTTAGCGCTGTTTGGAACACAGCCAGGCTGGCAGCCGATTGTGAGGAATGTTCGGATACCGGATACTTATTTCGTCCTGCAGTAGCATTAGAGGGGGACAGTATGTACCATGCCAGATATCCTTTAAATGCAGAGACTGAGAAATTTTTTGCATCTGCTTCGATTGTTATGCATGGAGACTGGAATTACAAAATGAGCGAGGGCGCCATCGATTTTTACTCCCCGAGCGGGCAGGTAGAAGAGGAGAAGGGGATTGCCGAGATTAACTTAGAAAATTCTAATGGCATTATCCGAAAAAGGATCGGTAAGGAGAGCGTGCGGGAATTCCATATGCCAGTGAAAATAGGAGGGCGTTGGAGTTTGACATTTGCACAGGGAAACCTGCTGGCCAATTTGGAAGACGGGTTCCGGATTTCGGTGGGAAGCCCTAAGACAGGAGAACCGTCAGGGTACCCGGAATGGGGGAATTCTTCAGTGGCGAGATACAAACATACGGAACGCTGGCAGGCGGACTACGTGGTGAACCTTAAGAAGATGGATGCAGAAACAGGAAAGCCATTGGAAAATGCTTGGTTTGATATCCTGGAAGCTTTCGATGACAGGCAGCTGGCAGGAAGCGTGTTGGAGGATGACAATTGGGACAATGATGGGGGAAGCCAGTTTTTGCGGTGGCAGGGGTGGGACAGCCCTTATAAAGACAACGGGGATCCCGACCCCTGCACAAAGGATCAGGAGGTGACAGATAAAGATGGATGGCTGGTGGGAGCCGATTCCCCGGGGGCAGGCCAGCTGCAGCCTTCCGGGGTCCGTGCCCATCGGGATATTAAATATTATTCTTATACCAAGGGGTATTGCGGCGGGCACCCTGAGCCGGATCCGGAGGATGAAGATGAGGCGGAAGAATATGAAAGACAGATCCGCATCTGTGAGGAATTAGTTTTGGCGGGAGGTTTTTTCCATTCCCTTTCTGGCGGGTCACAGGAACTTTTGTCAGACCGTAACCGGCATTATGAAGAATTTGTATCCCTGACCTATGATTATTCGGCCAGGGAACTGGCAGCCAGGCCTGGATATATCCTTCACAACCAGGAACATATCCATGAGCCGTTTGAAAATGTATTTGACGGGATTCATGCAGACACAATTCCGATAGAAACCGTGACTGTGCATTCCAGCCAGTATTATACCCTGGCACAAGACGTCCCCGGAAAGGACGCTTGGCAGGAAGCGGAGGAAATAGAGGATTTCAGTGATGCGTTGGCAGAGGATGAGTTAGTAAGCAGAACAGTGAAAATGGCGGACAAGGTGAGTTTATGGCCAAAGAAGGGGGCAGGTGAAGAGGATGCGGAAAAACAATTAACAGAAAAAGAGAACACGGAGCGGGAAGACAGGACGGGGGAGGAAGAAGAGGCAGAGGAGGAAAAGGCAGAGAAGGCGGAGGAGACAGAGGAGACAGAAAAAACAGAAAAAACAGAAAAGACGGGGGAAAGAGAAACGCCGGAGGGCACAAAAAGGGAAGATAGTACAGAAACAGCAAAAGAAGCAGAAACAGAGGAAGGGACAGAAAAGAAAGAGGAGGGAAAAAAGGCAGAAAAAACAGCAGGAAGGGAGGAAGGCATAGGAAAGGCTGCTGTGGTTGCAAGTGACAGCAACGCAGATGAGATCACAGAAGAAATCAGCCTGGATGACATATGGATCCTGGATGACGATGAGGATTGGGAGGAATATGATGAAGCCAGCCCATCCAATGGGAGAAAAGCTTGCATCCTTCCTGGAATCGTCCGTATTGCTGAAAAATGGCTGCCCGAAAATTCGGAGAGCGGTTCGGATAAAGGCGAGAACCGTTTTAAGAATTCCTACCCTATCCGCAACCAGGCAGGGTTTAGGCCTTCCGGCCTGGCGGTTATCGCTTTGGCAGACCCGGACTATACCGGCTTGGGAGGTGCGGGATGGACATTCAGATTATATGACTACCGTACAGAAGGGGAGATCCATATCAATAAGCGGGATCTGCTTTTAACAAAGGGGGCGGATGCCGGATATGATCCATACGGGGATACACAGGGGGACGGAACCTTAGAAGGTGCGGTCTATGGATTGTTTGCTGCCGGGGATTTGGTTCATCCGGACGGGAAGACAGGGGTGGTTTTTCAAAAGGGGAACCTGGTGGCAGTTGCTGCAACAGATAAAAACGGTGATGCATCCTTTATGGCAATAACAGAGGCTCCAGGAACAAAATATGATTATCAGCTGGGAAAGATGGTTGCAGGAGGTTTTTTGGGGCCGGAGAATGAGTACACAAGAAAAGACCAGAAATACAGCAGCAATCCGTACGGGAATGACAGAGGGCGGTGGCATTATCCCATATCGGACAATCAGTCTGCCAACGGGAACTGCTGGATTGGAAGGCCGCTGCTTTTAGGGCCGTATTATGTCCAGGAACTAACACGGTCGGAGGGATACGAACTTTCTGTTTATGGTATTGAGGCTGATGTCTCTAACCGCAGCAGCTGGATAGCGGGAGGAGAAGAAAAGGCGGTTGGCACTGTCCTGGTGGAGAAGGCGGAAGGGAATGTGCGTTTTATTGAGGATAGCGGGAAAGAGGAAATGGTAACGGAAGTGCATCTTTTGGCAAGAGGAACAAGCTTTGGCGTGGATCTTTATGCAAAAAATATTGATCCGCTTTCCGACCCTTCCTTTTGGCTGACAAAAACGGGAAGGAAAGAGGTGTACCGGCAGTGGAAGGAGATGGAGACTTATTGCGAGCCGGTGGAGGCGGTTTTCGGAACACAGGTTATTATTGAGGGCGAAAGTGTAGAGGCCAAAAAGGGGGATATCATAGAACTTCCATGTGGGGACAGCGTTACGGTTCAAAATGTGGAGGAGGCATTCCTGTCTCCGGACAAGGTTTTCCGGACAGGGAATAAAGGTACAATCCCGACATTTAACCAACAATTTGTTCCGGAACTGACAGGCATAGAAAGCGTGGAACCAGAAGTTTTCCTAAAAGAGTGCAATGAGGCATTAGCAGAGATCGGGATGGAATTGCCAGGAAAGGATTCGCCATATTTTTTGATCGAATTAGGGGAAGACAGTATGCTGTGGGCACAGCGGATATATGATTTTCTGGAAAGGGAGGATTGCCCTGCTTTCAATGCGGCATCTCTGGAACAGATAATCAGCCGTAATGGTGAGGATTATGCCGTTTTGCGGTATTCCTTTTTGAAAGAAGGGGTAGTGCAGGATGTGGTATTCAGCGCCCCGGATCAAAGCTTTTATGTGAGATACCCTCTTGATAACCCGGAGAATGGACTTGGACACTTGTACCGGAAATATCCGCTGACCGGACTCTCAGGGGAGGACTATGAGGCAGGGGGCAGCAGGTACCGTTGGGTACGTGTGCCTAATGAGAAGCCGGATATACAGGGGATGGACGGTTACGGAGAACTTTCGGAATGGCCATATGTGAGTGCACAGGAGATAAGAACTTATTGGGTTTATGGGGAAGGGGAGTTTTTACGGGCGCAGGACGGCAGCATCTATCAGAAAGAGGATGTGCGTGATGTGGAACGGTCGGGGTATCAGACAGTAGAGACCGTTTTTTATGAGAGGGCAGAGGCACGGTATGACGGGCAGGCAGGAACCTGGAAGATTTACCTATCTCCGGACAAGATTCCGGAAGGGGGAGAGATCCTGATGACGGTTCGCTATGGCAACCGCTTTGCGGGGGAAGGGGGAAGCCCTTCCGTTACGGCTGCCCCATCTTTGAATCTTTCAGGCAGCTACATCCAGCCGGTGATGCTTGCATATCCGGGACAGGATATAATCTATGAGGATGCAGGTACCGGAAAGGCGCCGCTGCAGGTTCTCGAACGTGCGGTTGTACAAAAAATCAAAGTGCAAAAACGTATTGAAGACGGGCGCATGGGGAATTTCCGTTTCCGGGCATATTTAAAATCCAATCTGGAGAGGCTTTACCGGGCAGAAGACGGGAGCGTAGTGTGGCAGGACCGGCGGGGACAGGAACAGAAGGCAGGGGAAGTGACGGAAGAAAACAGGAGATTTCCGGAACTGGTGCGCAAGATCTATACAAAGGTGTTGCATAGCACAAGCCCTCTCTATGCAGATTCCCGGGATGCCGTGAGAGCCAACGGGCTTCTTTATGGTTATGAGGGAGATGAAATCAAAAAGGAAGCGAATCATGGATATACGGCAATTTTAGAGCGGACTGAAAAAGTAGCGGAGGACGGAGGCAAAGTCCAGAAGATAAAAAGCTATAATTACCGGAAGTTCTTTGATGCAATTGCTGTTGCCAACCATGACAAGTGGGATGATGCAGCACCTTCCTACACCAGCTGGCGCCCTATCGGCAATGAGGGAAACCGGAGGGAAGAGACACTTGGCAATGCAAGGGTATCTGACCAGGTACGCCAGTTTGCCATTGACTGGTATTTGGAGGATGAAGTAAAAAAACTGATACGGCCGGCAGGGGGAGACGGAAAAGAACAGGAGGCGGGAGCCGGAGCAGTATCTTATCCGGACGAAATCTATGACCAGGCCTTGTGGGAGGCAGTCCAAAAGGCGGAAAACTACCTGAAACCGTTTTTTGCCTATGACCTGGATGAGATATATGCGGTTTGCTGGGATGGGGCAGACGGCGGAAATGATAACGACCGGACGACCGTTTCGGCGGATTTTTTGGAGGAAGACGGGGGAACCGGGCTTTATTATGGAATCTCTTCTTATTTGCCATATGGAACCTATGTGATAGTGGAACAACAGCCGCAATATGCCGGTATGGAATACGGAAAAAACAGGAACGACTTTAGGAACAAGCATTATCGGACAGACGAACCAAAAGAGGTGGTGCTGCCATCAGTTTATGACAACGCAAACTCCCCTGGAGCCTCCGGAATATGGAGTACTTATTATAACTACAATCCTTCCCTGTCCCAGGAGGAGACGGAGCGCCGGTATAAGATCCGTTTCAACCAGGAGAACCATAAGATCCTGGCACACAACCATCATGGGGATTTTGAGATATATAAATATGGGATGGATATAGGGCTGATTGCCAACGGGGTGCCATCGGCAGCCGGGACAGGGGATTATTTTGCCCTGACACAGAGTGAATACCGGCCATATAAAAACTATTATAACGAACAGGACGAGAGGACGGAAAGCAGAGTGGATTATTACCTGTCGGAAGGGCTGCCGGGGCATGGGGAGATTGCCGGCAGGTACCGGTATAGTTCGGTTTCGGAAAAAGGAGGGGTGGCAGGCAGTATGGCAATGCAAGGCGTACAGGCAGCCTATGGCGGGAAGTATGCTTCCATGCTGGTTCCATGGAGCGTGACAGAGCCGGAAGGCTGTGGCAAGGCTGATTTTAACAACCAGGGCTATAGGGTCAGGCTGAGGCTGGAAAAGCTGGATAGTGAGACACATGAGAATATTTTGCACGACAGTGCGTTGTTTGCTGTTTATGCCGCAAAACGTGAGGATTCGGAGGATGGGAGCGGGAGGGTATGTTTCTATGAAAAGGACACTGCTGTTTGCGGGACTTTGGGGTTTTTAGAGTCCATGGGAGCAGCGGATATCCGTCCGATGGCCAGGAAAATGTCCTTGTTGGACCGGATGTTCGGGAAGGATCGTGGGCCTGGCAATCTTTATACCGGGGTGGTTTCGGCGGGGACACCAATGTGTGAAGAAAGCGGAAGGATTATGCAGGAGGACGGCCTGAACCGGCAGACAGGGGTATGGGCATCCTATTCTACAATTTTGGATGGGCTGATGAGAGAAGAGAATTACGGACATGCCCTGGTTCGGCAGCAGCAGACAGCAGGATATCTGGAGATCTCGCAGCCATTGGAGGCAGGGGCATATGTAATCTGCGAGGAGAAGCCGCCTTCCGGCTATGTGAGGAGCCGGCCTGTTGCGCTTGAGATTTACTCTGATAAAGTGACCTACTATAAAGAAGGGGACAGGGACAGGCGGGTGGCAGCTGCGGTTTACGAGGAGGGCTCCTCCAAAGATACTTTGGCAGTAACCCAGACGCAAAGCGTGAAGGCGGCAGCACGGGTTTATGTAGAAAATCCACCCATAAAACTGACCGTAGAAAAGAAAAAAGAGGCAAGCTTCCGCACGGCAAACACGACCAAAGATAAGACTGTCACCTACAAGGTAAGCGGAAGGGTGGATGGCAGGCTGGTGGATATCGGAAATAATCCGGATTATATTTATGCATACAAAAACGGGCAGTATTTGGGGTATGCCTGGAGAAAAGGAACGCTGGAATACCTTGCAGCAAGAAAAAAAGCAGGAGAACAAGTTGAAATTGCTTTTGATGGTGAAGTATTTGCCGGATATGGATATGTGACACGGACGTTAGGGACAGCAGGCGATGAAAATCCTTATGTGGCAGGAGCCAGGATGGCTCTGTTTGAGTCAGTGGTGCTTGAACCCTCCGGTGACACACAGGATCATGCGTACAAAGGGCTTATGGTTATCCGGAATTTGGCCAACAATGTAACCCGGATGTATGTGAAACAAAAGAAGGGGGGAAAAGAACAGGATATTTTGTACTATGACCTGGGAAACCTCGAAGTAACGGTAAAGGAAAAGATTGACGGGCGCACTCTGGTTATGGGGTATGACCGAAACCATAATAAGGTGCCCGTGGGGCAGGCAGAGTCAGAAAAAGCAAATTTTGAACGTTCGGACACGGAGCATTCTTTATTTGCGTTTCAGGCGGCACGGCCATTTTTAGAGTTTGTGGGAGGGGATTTCACAAAACTTGCATATTCCGCCCCGGACAAACGGCTAATGGTGGACAGCAAAACACGGATCTATCATCTGGACCGGGACGGGAACCGGGATTGCCGGATAGATCCGAATACAGGAATGGCTTATGTCCCGGTGCCGGGGGATACCGGCGGCAGGGTGATGGCCTGGACAGTACAAATTCACAAGGATGAATACGGCAATACGGTTGCCCGCGATAAGGTCACAACTTCCCGGCCGGCTACGGTCGGCGAAAACCGGAACGGCTACGGGGAGGAAAGGGTGCTGTCAGTGACCAATCATTCCGGCAGGGAGATCCCGGAAAAGAACCGTCCGTCTTACCGCCATATTGAATCCGGATTTATTACAGGAACCTGGGAAGCAGAGGGGAGTGAGGAAAGCCATAGGGAGACGACATTAACTACAAACAGGCAAGGGCAGAATTTAAACGGCGAAGTGCTGGCTGATGACAATAATGGAAGCTTTGCCGGAAAACAAAACCCTGTTTACGACAGCTTTGGGTTGCCTGTATATTATCAGAAAAGTAAGGGGAGGTATGATAAGGGAACAGAGATCTATGACCGCAACGGTGACTTTGTGCGCTATCAAAACTCTGACAACCTGGAAAAATATAACGGCAATGCGTACCGCATAAACGGCGCCGGACAGCTATTGGATAGCCAAAAAATACTTTATCACCGCCAGGGGGAAGGGTATATATTGGAGAATAGCTGGATAAGTTCTGACCGGACGCCAAACGATCCTTTTAATTTTGAGGAAAGCGGCGGGCAGCCGGATATCCTGAAACGCCTGCCGGCCGGAAATTATATTATGGAAGAATTAGAGAGCCCTGACGGATATTTAAAAGGAATGCCGGTGGGAATTATCATCAGGGAAAGCACGGACATGCATTATGTGTCTATGGTAGATAAGACAACCAAAATAGAAATTGCCAAGATCGACGGTACAGAAAGCCATGAGTTCCGTATTCTGGAACAAAGGGAGGATGGTACGTCGTGGGATCGGGGAAAGCTGACAGAAAAGGGCGGAAGCTATGGCAGAGGCCTGGTTCCGGGAGCCAAGGTTGCTTTGTTTAAGGCGAAAAAGGTGTATAGCCCGGAATCGCCGGGCGGATATTATCTGGAGAAAACAGAAGATGTGCCGCTCGAATATGAGCCGACGGACAGCCGGGCAGGAAATCTGCAGAAGGTGAAGGCAGAATGGGTTACCGGGACGGTTCCTATCTATGTGGAGGGAATCCCGGCGGGAACCTATCTTTTGGAGGAGATTGCAACGCCTCCGGGATTTGTCACTAGTGAACCGAAAGAGGTAGAGGTTGGCACGGTGCCTGAGGTACAGACATTTTTTCTGTATAATGACCACACAAAGGTAGAAATTGAAAAATATGTCCGGGAAGGCAGGGAGAAAATCCCTCTTGGCGGTGCAAAGTTTTTGTTATATGAATTAGACAAAAATAAGACAGGCAAATATCAAACGGGTAAAGATGAAGAACTGCTCTGCAGCCCGGATCAGGTGGTGGATTGTTGGGTCAGCAGTTCCAAGGAGGAGTTTTATGATTTTATTGAGGCTTTTGAGGCAATGTACCAGGATTTTGGGACAGAGGAAGGCACAACAATACAATGGGAGCAGGGGGGCACGCATCACACGGCAAGATACATAGAATCCAGTTCCCTGGATGCGTCTGTGAGCGGCGGAGAAAAGACCTGCCATCCCACATCGGCGGTTTTGATGTTTGGCATGGAGGACGGAAGGGAAATCCGTATTATTGTGTCAGGCGGAAACTCATTTGAATACCAGTTTGATTACCGGAAGCTTCCCTGGATTAATGCATATGCATGTTCTTATACAACCTTAGACGGAGTCCGCCGGATTGATTATTTGCCGGCCGGGAGCAGGTATGTGCTGAGGGAGGCAACCCCTCCGAAAGGATATGCAAAAGCCTTAGACCGGGTGGTTGAAGTGTCGGATACCAGGGATGTCCAACGGTTCGGCGTGGAGAACCAGAGAGGAAAATTATATATTTCTAAAGAAGCAGAGGGCGTGCCGGGCGAGTTTGCCGGCGCTTGTATGGAGTTGTACCATGCAGCAGAGGATGGGAGTTTCCTTCCGGATCAAGCCTATTTGGAAGAAACATGGGTCAGCGGCAGTGATGACGTGTACACAGACGCGGATTATGTAAACGGAAAGATTTTGCCCGGCTATGCGGCAGGAGACAGAAAGCCTCATGAAATCCAGGGATTGGAAGACGGTGTTTATTGGCTAATAGAACAAAAATGCCCCGATTACTATACCACAATGGAACCGGTGAAGATAGAATACCAAAAGCAGGAAGAAATCAGGGTGGTGCGGGCATATAACCGTCCGGCAGAAGGGAGACTGGAGGTGAAAAAGACTGACACCGGCGGAAAATTGCTGGAAGGGGCAGTGTATGAATTAAAAGCATACAAAAAATCGGACAGGAGAACCCCTGTGCTGATAAAAACCGTCAGCGATGACGGCGGAATTGCCCGGGTGGATCATTTACCGGTAGGCAATGTGACGGAAGACGGCAGGATTGAACCGTATGAGTACAGTCTGAGGGAGGTGCTGCCCCCGGACGGATATGCGGTAAATACAAGGATATTTACCTGGGAGTTTGAAACGGGAAAGGGTAAATCCCCCTATGGACCGGGGGAGAAGGCCGAAAAACAGATTACCGTGACAGACAGCAGGACAAGAGTTTCTATCGGAAAACAAGATTTTGATGCCATGGGAGGGGAGAAGGGGCACTTTTTAACCGGTGCAAAGCTGGCATTATACGAGATAACCGGAAGGGATGAAAACGGCCGGATTTTATATGATGCAGAATCACCTTACGAGACCTGGGTGACCGGGCAGAAGAGGCACACGATCGAAGGCTTGGTTGCCGGGAGGAGTTATCTTTTGAAGGAATTACTGGCACCGGAGGGATATAACCAGATGGAGCCGCTGATCCTTACCATGTCAAAGGACGGAAGGATGTTAGCAGGGATCAGCAGCCGCCTCCATATGGTTACCTTCCACACAAACGAGGAAACTTCCTATCCGGATGACATCCGGATCCGGTCAGTGACCGTGAGAGGACGTTATCCGGTTCGGGTCAGGTACGAACTGTCAGACCAGATGGGAACGTGGCTGAAATCCTGGACCGGGAGCAGGGATGGCTATATGCTTGCCAGAAAAAATGGGTGGGAAGACGGCCGGGTTTATACCATAACGGAGAAGACATACTATAGCGACGGTTCTTCGGATATAACGGGCAGGAGGACAGAAGCGCTTTATTTTGGGGATGATGGGTTCTGCCATATCCCTGGCCGTGAGGCAGAGAAGGTGCGGATTGTGTTAAAAGACAGGGAGGGAGCGGAATTTGCATCATTCCTGGCCAGTGAGGAACTCCAGGAAACAACGGTTTACCCTGAGCCGGGGCGCCTCAACGAAGGTGAAAACAATTTGCTGACAGAATATACCATTTATTCGGACAAAACGTGTCTGGAGAGCAGCCGGATGCAGTTTGGTTTCCATGGAGAAGAATCCATCAGCTGTGTGGTGGCGGCAGACAAAAAGACGAAGGTTAGTCTTGCCAAGACGGATATGAGCGGCAAAAGAAACCTGTCCGGATGCCATATGAGCCTGAAAGACGGAAACGGTAAGGAATTGGCCTTTTGGATATCAGAAGAAGAGCCTTATGTCCTGGAAGGGGTATTAAAGCCAGGTGAGACTTACCAATGGGAGGAGGAGCAGCCCTGCGAGGGATATACCCGGGCAGATGCCGTTTGGTTTACCGTACTGCAAAACGGAGCCTTCCAACAGGTAATCATGAAGGATGGGGATACGAAACTTTTGGTGCATAAAATGTCTGGCGATGGCAGCAAAGCCCCGGTTGAAGGCGCGGTTTTACAAATACTGGACCAGAACCGGGTACCGGTGGCAGCCATAGAGGACGGAGATCTGTTCAAGAAGGGGGAGGAACTGGTTTTTGTATCAGGAACGGAACCAACCAAGGTTTTCGGGCAGCTGCGGGCAGGGGAAAATTACCTGCTGCATGAGGTCAAACCGGCTCCGGGATATGCTTATACGGAGGATGTCCCATTCTGTATGAGCGAGGATGGAAGGGAGGATCATATTGAGATAAGGAACAAAAAGACCAGGATTACGGTTCTAAAAACAGATGCCTCTTCGGGGGAGCCATTGGAAGGTGCCTTGCTGCAGATCCGGGATGCCAAAGGAAGGGTGGCGGAACAATGGGTTTCCGGAAAAGAGAGCCATGAGGTCAGCGGCAAGCTGGAAGCAGGAGAGAAATATTTCCTACAGGAACAATGGGCGCCAGAAGGGTACCAAAAGGCACCAGAACTGGAATTTCAGGTGCCAAAGGAAGCCCGGCAGCTGACGCTGGTACTAGAAAATAGGAAGGACGAGGATAAAGAAACGCCGGCCAATCCCGGCGGGACAAAGGGGGATTCCCCCCATCCCCTGCCGCCAAAGCAGGAAGCGCCTAAAAAACCAGGGCGCATTACGGCGGTTTACGATTCGGGTGTGCCAAAGGGCGCTGGGAACTTATCGGATCAGCTGAGAGGAAGGGTACTTAACCTGGCATTGGCCGGGGACCGGACACGGGGACGGCTGTATGCATGCTTATTTTTCCTGTCTTTTTTGGGGGCTGCTTTTGCATTTTTTGCAATTCGGATGACAAAACAGAGAAGATTCGCTATAATAAATGGGATTCAAACAAGAAAAAAAGCAAAGAAAGAAAAGCAGGATGAAAAGAACAGTAATCGGGATATTGGCACATGTGGATGCCGGGAAAACGACCCTGTCGGAACGGATCCTATACCTGACAGGAAAGATCCGTGAACCGGGGCGTGTCGATTTTGGGAACACATACCTTGATACCTATGAGATGGAACGTTCGAGAGGGATTACCATTTTTTCCAAGCAGGCGGTGTTTATGCTGGGGGATTTCTCGGTGACCCTCTTGGATACCCCGGGGCATGTGGACTTCTCGGCGGAGATGGAGAGGGCATTACAGGTGCTGGACTATGCGGTTTTGGTGGTCAGCGGGGCAGACGGGGTACAGGGGCATACAAAAACCTTGTGGCGCCTGTTAAAGAGATATCGGATCCCCAGCTTTGTGTTTGTCAATAAGATGGATCAGGAAGGTACGGACCGGGAGGGGATATTGTCAGAATTGCAGCATAGCCTGGATGAAAACTGCCTGGATTTCGGGAGCGCGTCCGAGGAATTGTGGGAGAACCTTGCCATGTGCGAGGAGGGGCTTTTGGAGGCTTACCTGGAACAGGGAATCCTAAAAAGGCGGGAAATCCGGCGTCTGGTCAGGGAAAGGAAGGTATTTCCCTGTTATTTCGGTTCGGCACTGAAAGGGGATGGGGTGGAGAATTTCCTGGCCGGCCTAAAGGACTGGATGGAGGAACAAGAAATGCCCGGGGAGTTCGGGGCAAAGGTTTTTAAGGTATCCCGGGACGAGCAGGGGAACCGCCTGACCCATATGAAGATAACCGGCGGGTCTTTAAAGGTAAAAGAATCCCTGGCCGGAAAAGAGCCGGAGAAGGTGAACCAGATCCGGGTATACTCCGGAGCCAGGTTCGAGGCGGTAAAGGAGGCATTTCCTGGTATGGTATGTGCGGTGACGGGGCCGATGTCCACTTACCCAGGACAGGGGATTGGAGGAGAGAAAGAATCCGGGCTGCCGGTGTTAGAGCCGGTGCTGAATTACCGGATCCAGCTGCCGGACGGCTGTGACATTGTGAAAATGCTTGGCTGCTTAAGGCAGCTGGAGGAAGAGGAGCCCCAGCTGCACATTGCCTGGAATGAAGCGTTGCAGGAGATCCATGCCCAGGTGATGGGGGAAGTGCAGATCGATATTATAAAAAACCAGATCCGGGAACGCTTCGGGGTGGAGGTGGAATTCGGGAGCGGGAACATTGTTTATAAGGAAACGGTTTTAAGGGCAGTAGAGGGTGTGGGGCATTTTGAGCCGCTCCGCCACTATGCAGAGGTGCATCTTCTGCTGGAGCCGGCAGAATTAGGCAGTGGGGTACAGCTTGCCAGCAGCTGCAGCGAGGATGTGCTGGACCGGAACTGGCAGCGCCTGGTCATGACCCACCTGGAAGAAAAGCTTCACCGGGGGGTATTGACCGGCGCGGAACTTACGGATGTAAAGATCACCTTGCTTTGCGGGCGTGCCCATGCCAAACATACAGAAGGAGGGGATTTTAGGCAGGCCACCTACCGGGCGGTGAGGCAGGGGCTTAGGGAGGCAGGCTGCCGTCTTCTGGAACCATACTATGCATTCCGCCTGGAGGTACCGGTGGCTAATGTCGGGCGGGCCATGTCTGATTTGGAACGGATGAAAGGGACATTTGAGCCGCCGCAGCCGGAAGGGGACATGGCGGTGCTTACAGGAAGCGTGCCGGTATCGGAGATGAGGGATTACCAGCAGGAGGTCGTCCGTTATACCCGTGGGCAGGGGCGCCTGGCATGTAACCTGAAAGGCTATGAACCCTGCCATAATGAGGAGGAGGTTGTGGCCAAGGCCGGATATGACCCGGAAGCAGACTTAGATAACCCGACGGGTTCCGTATTTTGCTCCCACGGTGCAGGGTTTGTGGTGCCCTGGAACCAGGTGAAGGATTATATGCATCTGGAAGGGCTGGCCTTGGCAGCAGAGGAAGAGGACAGGCAGGGCAGGCAAAAAGAAGAAAGGGGTGTGAAAGGCTCCGGCGGAGGCGGAAAGGGAGGGAGCGGTTTCGGGGCAGAAGACAAGGAACTGGAGGAAATTTTTGCCCGTACCTACGGGGAGCCGAAACGGAGGAAGGATATTGCGGGCGGATCCCGCCAGGTAATATACGGAAAAGACAAGGGGAAAGAGGATGCCAGCCGCATGCAGCCGGAAGAGCCGCAACAGCTTCAAGGGCGGGGGGCGGGCAAGGGCAAGGAAGGGAAAGTGCAGGAACCAGGAGAAGAATATCTGTTGGTTGACGGCTATAATATTATCTATGCCTGGGAGGAACTGCGGGAACTGGCCAGCACGACGATTGATGGGGCGCGGCATCAGCTGATGGATATTTTGTGCAATTACCAGGCGTTTTGCCAATGTATCCTGATTGTGGTGTTTGATGCCTATAAGGTGGCCGGGAATGTGGGGCATGCGGCAGATTACCATAATATACATGTGGTCTATACGAAGGAGGCGGAAACAGCCGACCAATATATCGAGAAATTTGCATACCGGATGGGGAAAAATGCACGGGTGAAAGTAGCCACCTCGGACGGCTTAGAACAGCTGATCATCCGCGGGGCAGGCTGCATGCTGATGTCTGCCAGGGATTTGAAAGAGGATGTGGAGCGGACAAAGCAGCTGATCCGTGAGGAACAGGAAAAGCTGCCCCGTGGAGGGAAGGTTCCTTTTTTTCAAAATGCCGGTAAGGAGTTGGCAGAGCAGCTGGAAATGCTGCGTTTGGAGAGAAACTTTTCTGCGAAATCTTGAAAAAGTGTCCAAAATAAAGTACAATGGACACGAAAACCGTGTACGGGAAAGGACCGGCAAACCGGTCGTTAAATAAAAGGAGATTTCACATGAGCAAGAAACCAGTGGTATTGATGATTCTTGATGGATACGGCCTCAACGATAAGTGCGAGGCGAATGCGGTATGTGAGGGAAAGACGCCAGTGATGGATCAGCTGATGAGCCAGTGCCCGTTTGTGAAAGGGCAGGCCAGCGGGCTGGCCGTAGGGCTTCCCGACGGGCAGATGGGCAACTCCGAGGTGGGGCATCTGAATATGGGAGCCGGCAGGATCGTGTACCAGGAACTGACCCGCATTACCAAGTCGATCCAGGACGGGGATTTCTTTGAGAATAAGGCATTTATGGCAGCAGTAGAGAATTGTAAAAAGCATGATTCCGCACTGCATATGTATGGCCTGGTGTCAGATGGCGGGGTACACAGCCATAATACTCACATCTATGGCTTGCTGGAACTGGCGAAGAGGAATGGCCTAAAGAAAGTATATGTACATTGCTTTTTGGATGGGCGGGATACCCCGCCGGCTTCAGGGCGTGATTATGTAGCGGAACTGGAAGGAAAGATGAAGGAACTAGGAGTCGGCAAGGTGGCCACCGTGGCGGGGCGTTACTATGCCATGGACCGGGATAAGAACTGGGACCGCGTGAAAATTGCTTATGATGCCCTGACAAAGAGCGAGGGGCCAAAGAACGAAAGCGCTACCGGTGCGATTCAGGCTTCCTATGATGAGGGGAAGACGGATGAATTCATGATGCCGACCGTGATTACAGAAAACGGTGTCCCGGTGGCGGCAATCCAGGAGAATGACTCGGTTATTTTCTACAATTTCCGCCCGGACCGTGCCCGGGAACTTACGCATGTTTTCTGTGATGACGTGTTTAGCGGGTTTGACCGGGGAGAACGTGTGAAAACCACATATGTCTGCTTTACCGACTATGATGAGACCATCGGCAATAAGCTGGTAGCTTTCGAGAAGGAGAGCATTACCAATACCTTTGGTGAGTTCTTAGCCGCCCATGGCAAGAAGCAGGCGAGGATCGCCGAGACGGAGAAATATGCCCATGTGACATTTTTCTTCAATGGAGGGATTGAGGAACCAAATGAAGGGGAAGACCGGTTTTTGATCCCTTCCCCCAAGGAAGTTGCCACTTATGACCTGAAACCGGAGATGAGTGCACCGGCGGTGTGCGATAAACTGGTGGAGGTGATCCGTTCCGGTGAGTATGATGTGGTGATTATTAACTTTGCCAATCCGGATATGGTGGGGCATACCGGGGTAGAGGCGGCTGCGATCCAGGCGATTGAGGCGGTAGACCATTGTGTAGGCAGGACGGTGGAAGCCATCCGCGAGACGGGAGGAGTGATGTTCATCTGTGCAGACCATGGGAATGCCGAGCAGCTGATCGACTATGAGACCGGGGAGCCGTTTACTGCACATACGACGAATCCGGTGCCGTTTATTTTGGTAAATGCCGGTTCGGAGTACAAGCTGAGGGAAGGCGGATGCCTGGCAGATATTGCCCCGACGCTTATTGAACTGATGGGCTTAGAGCAGCCGAAGGAGATGACCGGGAAATCATTGCTGGTGAAATAACCAAATATAAATATCCGTAAGCGGGCATTGCCTGCTTACGGATTCTTCTTCCCTTTCTTATTGCTATGGATACCAGCCAGTTCGGCTAATTTCAGGGCTGCCTGATGGATATCAAGGCTGCCGGTTTTCAACTCTCCGTTTTCTTTTAAATATTGGATAAAGCTTTTGGGGCTGTACACAAAAGACGGGGTGGACTCCAGGGTGGCGTGGGGATTGGTAAATACTGTCACCACATTCAGTTCGGCCTGAATGCCGGCCTCATCCATGGCCAGGCGGATCAGTTCGGCCTGTTCCTGGCAGGCCTTTAAGGGGTTGTCAAACGACTTGTCCTCCCCGTTGATATGCTGGCGCCAGGCAAGGGATTTCCCGGCGGGTTCCTTGCGGTTTGCAGGGGCGATGGTTCCGCCAAAGCCGAGGCAGTATACCCCGACAATTCCTCCTGGGGCGACAACCAGCGCCGTGAGGCGTGCGGTTTTCCCGCCATGGGTGATTGTGCCGGGGGCAACAAGGCGCATACCGTTTTTGGAAGTAAAGCGCAGCAGCTGGGCGACAAATGAAGTCAGTTCGCTTTTGGTGCCGTTGCGGACGCGGGGCTCCCGGGCTGATTTGGCTGCCACGTTTTGGGAAGCCGGATCTTTCCGGCTGCGGATCCCAAACAGCATGTGGGTGATATCCTTGCCGGTCCGTTTTTGGAGAACCGGGATCAGGACGATCAGGAAAAACAAGAGGAAGCCTACGAATAGAAACTGCTGTGAAGAATGGTCTGCCATATAGTTTGCTCCTTTCCGGAATCAATCCTGGTATAATGTCCCATAGATGTCTTCCGCCAGCTTGTCCACGTAAGACGGGTCATTTAAGTCATGGTTGGTGATGAGGATATCCTGGATTAAGTCAAAACGCTTCAGGCTCTGTTCCTCGGGCGCGAGTTCTCCATAGTCTGCAAGAAGCTGCCCGTCAAGCTGTTTTCCGGTATACTGGCCGGTAAACCAGCTGACGATCTGCTGGGTCTTAGCCTCCTCCTCGCTAATCTGCCCGCTGACGGCCTGGGCATCCATGGAGGTTTTGGCGGCAATGGCCAGGAAGATGAGGCCGAGGGCTGTGAGGGACACCTGTCCCACCAGGCCAAAGGGCAAACGGACCATATTGGTCCAAGAGAGGACAGAAAAAGCTGTGAGGAGCCCTCCCACAAGGAAAAAAGCAGAGGCAGAAGACTTGAGGTCATCATATTTTTGGGCTTTGCTGACATAAGCGCGGGTGAATTCCGGTACACGGTTAGGCTTAGCTTTTTCTTCCTCCTCATAGGCTTGTTTTAATTCTTCGATGGATTGTTTCTGATATTCGTATTCTTCCTGCAGCCGCATGAAGGTTTCTTCCTGCTCCTTTTTTTTCATGGCCTCGGCAGCCTCCCGGGATTCTGCCAAGGGGCCATGGCAGTCACTGCATACGGTAATGCCATCAATGAATTCCATATCACATTTCGGACAATAAGGCATTCCAAAATCCTCCTTATATTTTACTTATCCGGTAACCGTCCAGATAACCCGGACAGCCACCCCATCTGTCCATTATAATCCCCTGCCTCCCATCCGTCCAGCAAATTTGCAAAATATTGCTTCCCTTTCCAGTTAAAATAGTTTAGAATAGAAAAGCAAAGCCAGGATGTTCCCCAAATGAGGGACAAAGGGAGGATATATATGAAGACATCAACGCTTTTAAAGCGGTTTTTGCCCTATTATAAGCGGTATTGGAAGACGATGGTGTTTGACTTGTTCTGCGCATCGCTGACTACGGTATGTGAACTGGTCTTTCCGATGCTGCTCCGCTATATTACAAACCAGGGGATGCGGGATCTGGCATCCCTTAGTACGGGATTGATCCTCCGGATGGGAGGGATCTACTTTGCCTTGCGGGTGGTAGACGGCCTTGCGGCTTTCTATATGGCCTATACGGGGCATGTGATGGGCACACGAATCGAGACAGATATGAGGCAAGATGCATTTGAGCATCTGCAAAAGCTGTCGGACAGCTATTTTAACAATACAAAGGTCGGGCAGATTATGTCCCGGATAACCAGCGACCTGTTTGACGTGACCGAGTTTGCCCATCACTGCCCGGAAGAGTTTTTTATCGCCTTTTTGAAGGCAGTGATATCCTTTGCAGTGCTGTCAGGGATCAACGTGGCATTGACGGTGATTATTTTCCTTGTGATTCCGGTTATGGTGTTTTCCTGCACCTATTTTAATTTGAAGGTAAAGCAGGCCTTCCGGAAACAGAGGCAGCAGATCGGAGAACTGAATGCCCGCATTGAAGACAATCTGCTCGGCAACCGCGTAGTGCGGGCTTTTGCCAACCAGAACATTGAGATTGAGAAATTCCGCCAGGATAACCAGGCATTTTTGGCCATCAAGCGGGAAAGCTATCTGTATATGGCGGCATTCCAGGACACGATACGGATGTTTGACGGGCTGATGTATGTGGTTGTGATTGTGGCCGGGGGGATATTTATGGTCAAGGGGCTGATTGAGCCAGGGGATTTGGTGGCCTATACCCTGTATGTTACCACCCTGCTGACGACGATCCGCCGGATTATTGAATTTGCAGAGCAGTTCCAGAGAGGGATGACCGGTATCGAACGTTTTGTGGAGATCATGGATTCCAAAGTGGAGATCTTAGATGAGCCGGGGGCGAAACCTCTTGCGGAGGTAAAAGGGGCAATCTGTTTTGACCATGTGAGTTTTGAGTATCCGGATGACCATAATTCCGTATTGGAAAATATCAACCTTACGATAAGGCCAGGGGAAAGGATCGCGCTGGTGGGGCCTTCCGGCGGAGGGAAAACAACATTGTGTAATCTGATCCCCCGCTTCTATGATACTACAGACGGGTCGGTATTGATTGACGGACAGGAGTTAAAGGGGATTACACTGCAGAGCCTGCGGACGAATATCGGGATTGTGCAGCAGGATGTCTATCTGTTTTCCGGCACGGTGTATGAGAATATTGCCTATGGAAACCCGGAGGCTTCAAAGGAAGACGTGGTCCGGGCGGCACAGATGGCAGGAGCCCATGAATTTATCCAGGCATTAAAGGATGGGTATGGCACCTATGTGGGGGAACGCGGTGTGAAGCTGTCTGGGGGACAGAAACAGCGGATCAGCATTGCCCGTGTTTTTTTGAAAAACCCGGCCATTTTGATTTTGGATGAGGCCACCTCGGCGCTGGATAATGAGAGCGAGCATCTGGTGTCCCAATCCTTAGAACGTTTAGCGGAAGGAAGGACGACGCTGACGATTGCCCACCGGCTGACTACGATTCAGAATGCAGACCGGATCCTGGTGCTGTCGGAAGGGAAGATCCAGGAAGAGGGCAGCCATAAGGAACTTTTAGAAAAGCAGGGGATCTATTACCAGCTTTACCAATCGGCGCAGGAACAGGGGCAGGACATGGGGAATAGCGTGGCAATTGGCCATGGTTTGCGGGAATAAACGGAAAGGAATGGGACAGTGATATGAAAATAGCAGTGGTGACGGACAGCAACAGCGGCATTACCCAGGCAGAAGGGGAAAAACTGGGGATTTTTGTGATACCGATGCCATTTATGATTGACGGGGAGACTTATGAGGAAGACATCAGCCTGACTCAGGAAGAATTTTATGGGCGCCTGAAGGAGGATGCAAAGATATCAACCTCCCAACCCTCCCCGGAGACTGTAATGAATTTATGGGACCAGATTTTAAAAGAATATGATGGGATTGTCCATATCCCTATGTCCAGCGGGCTGAGCAGTTCCTGCCAGACGGCTGTTATGCTGGCAGAGGATTACGGCGGTAAGGTGCGGGTGGTGAACAACCGGAGGATTTCCATCACACAGCGCCAAGCGGTGATGGATGCGATGGAGATGGCAGCACTTGGAATGGATGCAGGGGAAATAGGGGAGGAACTGGAGAGGAGCAGTACAGAATCCAGTATCTATATTACAATTGATACCTTGAAATATCTAAAAAGAGGAGGGCGTGTCACACCGGCTGCGGCAGCGCTGGGGACACTTTTGCGGATAAAGCCGGTTTTGCAGATCCAGGGAGAAAAGCTGGATGCATTTTCTAAGGCGCGGACGATGAAACAGGCCAAGACGATTATGCTGTCGGCAATCGCCCAGGATCTTAAAAACCGTTTTGATGACCCGGAAGCAAAACATACCTGGATCGCGGTGGCGCATACCTGCAATTATGAAGCGGCCCGGGAGTTTGCTGACGAACTGAAAGGATTGTACCCCAAGACAGGGAAAATTATCGCGGATCCCTTGTCCTTAAGCGTGGCCTGCCATATCGGGCCAGGTGCGCTTGCAGTGGCAGTGACCCGGTGCCTTTCCGAAGAGATAAAAAGGCGTGGATGTTAGGTTAGGGCAGCAGGAGTGATGATGGAGAATGGAAGGAAACGATGGCAGATATTCTGCACCCCGGGTCTTTCGGTCAGCTTAAAGGTGCCGGTGGCGGTGCTGCTGGTATTATTTGGGATGGTGCCTATGGTTTTGTGCACCCAGATCCTGATCAGTTCGCTGCGCCAGAGCCAGACGGACTTCCGGATGATAGAGGTTCAGAACCAATGCCAGATTTTGAGCAGTAAGATGACCAGGACAGGGTACCTTAAGGGAGAAGCCAGGGACGGGACGGTGGACAGCGAGATCCAAGCCATGGCAGATGTGTATAATGGAAGGATTGTGGTGGTAAACCGCGATTTTAGGATAGTCCAGGACACGTTTCATATTGCTGAACGGAGGTTTTTGGTTGCAGAAGAGGTAATCCGCTGCTTTCAGGGGGAAAGCAGCAGCCGGTATAATAAAGAGCGGCATTACTTTGCCCAGACGGTTCCGATCTATGATAATACGCCGGTAAAGGGGATTGAGGGGGTATTGGTGATCACGGCATCTACGGAAGAGATTTTATCGCTGATGGATGTGGTTGCCGACAAAATGCTGTTTTTGCAGCTGCTGGTAGCCGTGATTCTGATGTTGGCCGCCATGGTTGCGGTGACGGTGCTTCTGCAGCCGTTTAAGGAATTGCAGCGGAAGCTGAACCAGGTAGCAGCAGGGGCGTTAGATACCGATATCAGCACAGACGGTTACCGGGAGACGAAGGAGATCGCCCAGACTGTAGGGAGCACGATTTCAAAGTTAAAGGAGGTTGACCAGTCCCGCCAGGAGTTTGTGTCCAATGTTTCCCATGAACTGAAGACGCCGATCACCTCCATCCGGGTGCTGGCAGATTCCCTGATGGGGATGGGGGAGGCTCCGGTAGAATTGTACCGGGAGTTTATGGAGGACATATCCGATGAGATTGACCGGGAGAACAAGATTATCGATGACTTGCTTTCCCTGGTGAAGATGGACAAATCCGAAGCGGAGATCAACCTTTCCCAGGTAGATATTGTAGTGCTGGTCAAGCAGATTTTAAAACGCCTGCGCCCGATTGCCAATAAGCGGAAGGTGGAACTGATCCTGGAAAGCATCCGCGGGGTGGAGGCAGACGTGGATGAGACAAAGCTTTCCCTTGCCATCAGCAACCTGGTGGAAAATGCTATCAAGTATAATTCCCCGGAGGGATGGGTGCGGGTGACTGTGGATGCAGACCACAAATTCTTTTACATCAAGGTGGCGGATTCCGGAATCGGGATACCGGAGGAAGAACAGGACCGGATCTTTGAACGGTTTTACCGTGTGGATAAAGCCCGTTCCAGGCAGACCGGGGGCAGCGGGCTGGGGCTTGCCATTACTAGACGGGTGATCCTGATGCATAAGGGGGCGATCCGCCTTACCAGCAGGGAGGGGGAGGGCAGCACGTTTACCGTGCGGATCCCCCTGAATTATATTGCGTGAGAAGAGATGGACTGCCGCATTCGGGGCCTGCTACAGGCGGGGATGCGGCAGGTGGAGGATACAAAATGAGACGGTTAAGGATATGGCTGGTTCTGCTTACGGTTTTTCTGCTTGCAGGCTGTGCGAGGGGGGAGGTGCCGCTAGAGGAGGGCGAAGTATTATACCAGGTTTATTACCTGAATTCTTCTGCGACCCGCTTAGCGCCGCAGGAGTACCGGACAAGGACTGTGGATGCAGACCTCCTGATCCAGGAACTGATGGATCGCTTCATGAAAGTACCGGCAGATTTAGACTCCCAGGCAGCACTGTCAAATAAAGTGGTATACCAGGGATACAAGCAGGAGGATATGGTGCTATACCTGTATTTTGACAGTGGCTATGCCGCCATGCCTGCCGGGCGGGAGATCCTCTGCCGGGCAGCGCTGGTGCGTACCCTGACACAGGTTCCCGGCATTGATTATATCTCGATTTATTCCGGTGACCAGCTTTTGATGGATAAGAGCGGTATGCCTGCGGGGATGCTGTCGGCTTCGGATTTTGTGGACAGCATCAGCGATGTCAATGCCTACGAGCGGACAGAACTTACACTGTATTTTACGGATCCGGCCGGGGAGCAGCTGTTTGCCGAGAAGCGGGAGGTGGTCCATAACATCAATACATCTGTGGAAAAGGTGATATTGGAAGAACTCTTAAGCGGGCCAAGGCAGCCAGGCCTGGAACCCACCCTGGATCCAGGAACCAAGCTTTTGAACGTTTCCACGAACGAAAATGTGTGCTACTTGAATTTTGATGCCGGATTTTTAAATAATTCACTGGAAGTGAAGGATTATATCCCCATTTTCTCGATTGTCAATTCATTGTCAGAACTTTCTTCTGTTAACCGTGTGCAGATCAGCATTAACGGGGCGCAGAACATGAAATTTCGCGATTCGATTGAATTGAATGCTTTGTTTGAGAGGAACCTGGACTATATTGGGGAGGAGAGAGGGCAGATTGAGTTAAAACCACTGGAACGGATGGAGGAGGAATAAAGATCAAACGGCCACTGCTGATATTGACGGCAGGATTTGTGCTTGGAGAGGCGTTAGGGTTGTTTGGGTTTTTGGCAGTGAAGATGGTTATGGCAATGGCGCTGGCTTTTTTGCTGGTGCTGTTGCCGTGTTTTTTTATGGGACGGAAAGAAAAGCCCCAAAAAGACAGGCAGCCATGTCCCATAAGGCGGGGGATGGGAAAAAGAAAAGCATCCGTGTGGGCATTGCTGGCGGCCGGCTTTTTGCTTGCGGGCTTCTGGCGCGGAGGCCTGGCACTGGAATGGCACATCCGGGAGCAGCAGATGGATCTGGACAAGACACAGCAAAGGGTTTGGGGAACGGTTATTTCCGTCAAAGAAAGCGGGGAATACCGGATACTGCTTTTGCAGGACTGTGCCTGCACCCCGCGCAGCAAAAGGGCAGAAGGCGAAGAGGCCGGAAGCGGGAAAAGGCTGGAAAGGCTCCAGGTTTATTTAGAGTGCGGAAAGGGGCGTCCTAAGATAGGGAGCAGGATCCAGGCGGAAGGGGAGGTAAACAGGTTTGATGCGCCTAAAAATCCGGGAGAATTTGATTACAGATCTTATTACCGCACCCAGAAGCTGAATTACCGGATGTTTGCGGTTGCCTGGAAAGAAACAGGCTCAAGCTATAGCAGGGCAGGGGAGTTTCTGTATCTGTGCTCGGGCTATGCCAGGCAGATATTGGGGCAGGTTGCAGACCCGGAGGATGCCGGTATTTTCCAGGCGGCGATCTTAGGGGAAAAAGGCCGGTTGGACAGCGGGATCCGGAAACTGTACCAAAAAAGCGGGATTGCCCATTTGCTGGCTATCAGCGGCCTGCATCTGTCGCTGGTAAGTGCAGCGGCCTACGGCACTTTGCGCAAATTAGGCACAGGGTATGGGAAGGCCGGGATCGCGGGGTGCCTGTTTTTGGCTGCCTATGCCGTGATGACGGGGGCATCGCCTTCGGTGGTGCGGGCTTTTATCATGGCGTCCTGCGGTTTTTTGGCCTCTTACTTAGGGCGCAGCTATGACCTTTTGTCTGCATTGGGGCTATCTGCGGTGCTTCTTTTGTGGGATAACCCTTACCGTCTCTGCCAATCGGGGATGCAGCTTTCTTTTGGCGCAGTGGCAGGAATCGGAATCAGCGCAGAACTGTATGGAAAGAAGGCTTATGAGCCGCATAAGGGGATGGGTTCGGCGGTTTGGCAGTCCTTGGCGGCCAGCGGAAGTATGCAGCTGGTAACCCTGCCGGTTGTCTTGCGCCATTTTTTCCAATTTCCCCTCTATGGGATTTTTCTTAACCTGCTGGTGGTTCCGCTGATGGGGATTGTGGTTGCCTCCGGCACGGCGGGAATCGTGCTGGGGAGTTTTAGCCTGGAGGCAGGGAGGTTTGCCGCCGGGGGCGGGCATGTGGTGTTAAAGCTGTATGAATGCCTTTGCAGGCTGTGGGAATGCCTGCCGGGAAGCTGCCTGATATTGGGCCAGCCAACCCCATACCAGATGATGGCCGGCTTCGGGGCGCAGGCGGCGGCTTTCTGCCTTGTGAAACAAGGCCGGCGGCGCAGGGCGGCAGCGGCTGCGGCAGTGTCAGCCCTGCTGCTGCTTCCTTTCCCCCTCAAAGGGATGGAGGTGACTTTTTTGGATGTGGGGCAGGGGGACGGGATTTGCATCCGCACACAGGATAGGACGGTGCTGGTTGACGGCGGGAGCACGGACCAGAAACGCCTGGGGGAAAACCGCCTGGAACCCTTTTTAAAGAGCAAAGGGATTTCGGCAGTGGATTACGCGGTGGTCAGCCACGGGGACCAGGATCATATCAGCGGGCTGCTGTACCTGATGGAAGAGGGGGAGGTCGCGGTGCGGCATTTGGTGCTTCCGGCAGCCGGGAAAGGCGATGAGGTTTATGCCAGGCTGGAGGGGCTGGCAAAAAGGAAGGGAACAGAGGTATCCTGGATGGGGAGGGGCGACAAGATTTCGTTTGGCAGGCTAAGGATCCGCTGCCTGTATCCGGGCGCGGAGGGCAGGGAAGCAGGGATGCGGGCAGCCGAAGACCGCAATGGGCATTCCCTGGTGCTCCGTGTAGATTACGGGGATTTCCATATGCTTCTGACAGGGGATATGACAGGGGAGGGGGAAGCATCCCTTTTGAGGCAGGAGCGGGAGGGCGCAGGAGGGGCCGCGGAGACAGAACTGGCAGGGATCCAGGTGCTGAAGGTGGCACACCACGGCTCCCGCTATTCGACAGGCAAAGAATGGCTGGATGAGGTCAGGCCGGTGTGGGCAGTGATCTCATATGGGGAAGGGAACCGCTATGGGCATCCGGGGGAGGAGGTGCTAAAGAATTTGTCAGAAAGGCGGGTACAGGTGATGGAAACGGGGAAAAGCGGGGCGGTTAGCGTCAGGACGGACGGGGAACGGGTGTGGTGGAGTTTGTGGGCCGGAAAAAATTAAGAATATCCATTTTCAAATCCAGGAAAGTGTGGTAAAATCAATCCATAGTTGCGAATTGTCTTTGCAGAAAGGAGTTTTTATGGATTATCGGGATTTGAATCAATACAATGGGGTGTATAGCGCGGCCGAGGAATATGAGCCGCTGAACCGCTATACGGCCAAAACCTTTGGGTGGATGGCAATGGGGCTATTGGTGACATTCATGGTTGCCATGGGGTTGTACCTGACCGGGCTGGTATGGTATGTGTTTGCGATCCCCTCTGCGGTTTTTGTGCTTGGCATTGCAGAATTGGCGGTAGTGATTTATATGTCATCGCAGATCAATAAAGTCTCAGTGGGGACGGCGAGAGCCTTGTTCTTTACTTATGCCGTGCTAAACGGGGTGGTTTTCTCGGTGTTTTTCCTGATCTATGCGTTCCCCAGCCTGGTGTTTGTGTTTGGGGCAACGGCGCTGTTTTTCGGGATTATGGCCTTAATCGGATATACCACCAGGGCAGATTTGAGCAATCTGCGCAATTTCCTGACAGGCGGCCTGGTATTTTTGCTGCTGTTCTGGCTGGCCGGCCTATTCATCAACTTAGAACGTTTTGAGATCCTGGCATGTACGGCTGGTATTTTTATCTTCCTGCTGTTTACGGCATATGATACCCAGAAAATCAAGGCGTACCATCAGGCATATTCCCATGACCCGCAGATGGCGAGGAAGGCCTCCGTATTCGCGGCCTTGCAGTTATACCTGGATTTCATCAATCTCTTTATCTATTTGCTGCGGGTTCTTGGCAGAAAGAAATGATAAGAATGCGTTCCGGAAGGGACGCATTTTCCATCCTGGGGATGGCTGGAGGGGCAGATGCAGACACTGAATGAGGATATTAAAGGACATAGCTTTAAGCCGGTATACCTGCTTTTCGGGGAGGAGGCTTTCCTAAAAAACAGCTATAAGAACCGGCTGCGGGAAGCCATTGCCGGGGAAGACGCCATGAATTTTTCCCGGTTTGAGGGAAAAGGCCTGGATGTGGACGAATTGATCCGCATGGCGGATACCATGCCGTTTTTTGCGGAGAAAAGGCTTATCCTGGTGGAGGACAGCGGTTTTTTTAAAAGTGCCCAGGAGGTTTTGCTGAAGTATCTTTCTGTGATGCCGCAGACGACGTGCCTGCTGTTCGTGGAGTCGGAGGTGGATAAGCGGGGGAAACTCTACAAAAAGGTTAAAAGCATGGGCTATGCGGCCGAGATGGCAAGGCAGGACAGCGCCCATCTGGCACGTTGGGCAGGGGCTATCCTGGCCAGGGAAGGGAAGAAGATTACCAACACTACCATGGATCTGTTTTTGAACATGGCAGGCGATGACATGGAGCATATCCAGAGGGAACTGGAAAAACTCATATGCTATACCATGGGGCGGGATGTGGTCACAAATGAGGACGTGGAACTTATATGCACGGTGCGTGTCAGCAACAGGATATTCGAGATGGTTGCGGCCATTGTAAACAGGCAGGCCAAGAAAGCCTTGGACCTGTATGAGGACTTGCTGGCTTTAAAAGAACCCCCTATGAGGATTTTGTTCCTGATTGCCAGGCAGTTCAACCAGCTGCTGCAGGTAAAGGAACTGATGGAAAAGGGGATGGCCCGGGGGGAGATCGCCTCCAAGCTGAAAATGCAGCCGTTTGTGGTGGGAAAGGCCATGCCGCAGGCCAGGCAGTTTTCCCGGGAGGAGATCCTTTCTTATGTCAGCCTGTGTGTGGAGATGGAAGAGGCTGTGAAGACGGGGCGGCTTTCAGACCGGCTGGCCGTGGAACTTTTGCTTACCAAAGAGTACTAAGAAAAATGCAGCCCAAACCTTAAGAACGGTTTTGGGCTGCATTTTCGGAATATCCGTCATTTTTTTTGCCTGTTGTTTTTTGCGGATGCTTCGGCACAGGAGGAAAGATCCGTTTCACGATCCGGAGGGATCGAAGTGTCCAGCCGGAACTCTATGATATCTTCGATCGGGCAGTTTAGGATGGTGCAAAGCACATCAAGGGTATGGGTGGATACATAAGAGTTCTTTTTCAGCCGTCCGATCTGCCCGGCACTGAAGCCGTAATATTTAATCAGGCGGTACTGGCTGATGCCTTTTGTTTTCATAGTTTCCCAGAGTCGGTCGTATATAATCATTTGATTCACCTCTGCCTTAATTAAACCAGCATTATCCAGTAATGTATATTATCCATAACTGGTCATGGTATACGGCAGATTAAGCGAATCCTCCTGGAAATAATAAACAGGGGCAAAAAAAGAGACAAAAAAATCCCCCTCCGGCACACCTTCCGGAAGGGGATTTTGCTTTTTTATCTGATTATGCGATCGTGTTCACAGCTTTGGATAGGCGGGATACCTTTCTGGAAGCAGTGTTCTTGTGGTACACGCCCTTGGTACAGGCCTTATCGATCTCGGAAATTGCAGCAGTCAGGCAAGCCTGAGCAGCAGCTTTGTCACCGGCAGCCACGGCGGCAGTCACTTTCTTGCAGGCAGTCTTTACCCTTGAACGAATCGCCTTATTTCTTGCAGCCTTAGTCTCGTTAACTAAGATTCTCTTTTTTGCAGATTTAATGTTTGCCAATCTGTTCACCTCCGATATTTTATGGTTATTAATCGCTGGTTTGCATCAAAGTCTGGACACGGACAGTTCAATGTAAACATACTGTTTTATTCTAGCCAATCCGGGTAAAAATGTCAATACATAATTTGGAGGATTTTGCGAAAAATAGTGAATAGCATGCCGGGCGCCTTTGGGCCGCGGCAGGGAAAGGGAGCCCAATAACAAAAGGAGAGAAAAGATGGCAGTAGATTATGTGATTGAGAAAGAAAAACCTGATTTTGAGGTGCGGACAGACCTGGCGTTGGAGGAACGGGAAAGTTTCCCGGGGGACGGCGGGGAGATATCCGGGGTTTCGCTGCGGGAGTGGCAGGAGGAGGAAAGCCAGGTCAAACTGACGGAAGTAAGGATCCTGGATGAGAAAGGCGCCGCCGCGATGGGAAAGCCGCAGGGGACATACCTGACGCTGGAAGCGGACCAGCTGGCAAAAAAGGATGAGGATTACCATGAAGAGGTGGCAAAGGAATTGGCAAAACATATCCGGAAGCTGATTGCGAGCATGGCGCCCGGGGACAGGAAACAGGAAACGCGGGACTGGAAGGTTTTGGTGGTTGGGCTGGGCAACCCTTCGGTGACGCCGGATGCCTTAGGGCCGAAGGCAGTCGGGAATTTGCAGGTGACGCGCCATTTGGAGCAGCAGTATGGGGAAGGGTTTTGCCGGGAGCGCGGCCTGCCTGTGATCAGCGGCATTGTCCCGGGGGTCATGGCACAGACAGGGATGGAAACGGCGGAGATCTTAAAGGGGATTATCGGCGAAACCTCACCGGACCTGCTGATTGCAATCGATGCGCTGGCGGCCAGGAGCATCCGCAGGCTGGGCACGACGATCCAGCTGACAGACACCGGGATCCATCCGGGATCCGGCGTGGGCAACCACCGCCATAGCCTGACGAAGGAAAGCCTGGGAGTGCCGGTGCTGGCAATCGGGGTGCCGACGGTAGTAGGGGCGGCAGCGATTGTCCATGATACGGTGAACACGATGATTGAGACCCTGGCCTCGAACATGGCGACAAAAGGGATGGGGGAATTTATGCAGGGGATGTCGCCGGATGAGCAATATGACCTGATCCGGGAACTTTTGGAGCCGGAATTCGGGAGTCTTTACGTGACGCCGCCAAATATTGATGAGATGGTAGGGCATCTTGGCTTTACAATCTCCGAGGGGATCCACCAGGCGGTATTCGGGGAGGCAAATTGAAGGCCATGCCTTTGGAAATGGTTGTAAAGGCGTAAATTATATGTTATGATAACATCTGCTATAAAAAGGCCTTATTAAGGAGAACTCTCATGAAATGGACAAAGTTTACCTTGAATACCACGACAGCGGCAGTGGATCTGATTAGCAGCATGCTCGGCGAGATCGGGATTGAGGGGATCGAGATTGAAGACAATATCCCGCTCTCGGAGGAAGACACGAAGGGGATGTTTATTGACATCCTGCCGGAATTGCCGCCGGATGACGGGACGGCGAAGGTCAGTTTTTACCTGGAGGATCCGCGGGAGGTTCCGGGGGTGATACGGCAGGTGGAAGAGGGGCTGGAAGAACTGCGCCAGTTTGTGGATATCGGCGAGGCGGTGATTGCAGTTTCCGAGACAGAGGACAAGGATTGGATTAACAATTGGAAGCAGTATTTCAAGCCGTTTACCGTGGACGACATCCTGATTAAGCCGACCTGGGAGGAAGTGCCCGAGGAGCACAAGGATAAGCTGCTGATCCAGATTGACCCAGGGACGGCGTTTGGAACAGGGATGCATGAGACGACCCAGCTTTGTATCCGGCAGCTTCGCAAGTATGTGAACGGCACCTCCAAGGTGCTGGATGTGGGGACCGGCAGCGGGATCTTAGGGATTGCGGCGCTAAAGCTGGGGGCAGGGTCGGTGTTTGGGACAGACCTGGATGAGAATGCCATCTGTGCGGTGGCGGAGAATTTGGAGGCGAACGGGATCCCGAAAGGGCAGTTTCAGGTGGTGCAGGGCAATATTATTGATGATGAAGCGATCAGCTGCCAGGTGGGGGATGAAGCCTATGATATTGCCGTAGCGAACATCCTGGCTCCGGTAATCATCCTACTCCAGGGGGTGGTTTGCCGCCATTTAAAGCGGGGCGGCCTTTTTATCACCTCGGGGATTATCAATACCAAGGAAGATGAAGTACGAAGGGCAATAGAGGAAAACCAGGAACTTGAGATCCTGGAGACTACATATCAGGGGGACTGGGTGTCCATCACAGCCAGGAGAAGGTAGCGCGGCTTGGAAAGGAAAAGGAGAGGGACGTGTACCATTTTTTTGTGACGCCAGAACAGGTGCAGGACGGCTTTTGCGTGGTCACCGGCCAGGATGTGAACCATATCCGGAACGTGCTGCGGATGAAGCAGGGGGAGCAGATCGGCATCCGGGACGGGATATCCAGGAATTATATTTGCAGCATTGAGGAACTGGGAACAGACAGGATCCGTGCAAAGATACTGTCCGAGGAGAAGGCGGACAGCGAACTGCCGTGCCGTGTTTACCTGTTTCAGGGGCTTCCTAAGAGCGACAAGATGGATTGGATTATCCAGAAGGCGGTGGAACTGGGAGCCTATAAGGTCATTCCCATGGAAACCCGCCGCGCGGTGGTTAAGCTGGATGCGAAAAAGGCAGAGGCAAAGGTACGGCGCTGGAATGCCATAGCAAAAAGCGCCGCCAAGCAGTCCGGGCGCATGGTCGTGCCGGAGGTGGCCGGTGTGGCCGGCTTTGCAGAGGCATGCGCCATGGCCGGGCAGCTGGATTGTGCCCTGATCCCTTATGAACTGGCAGAGGGGATGGGGGAGACAAAAAAGATCCTGGCCGGGATCCGGCCGGGCATGCAGGTGGCGGTTATGATTGGCCCGGAGGGCGGGTTTGATGTGGATGAGGTAAAACAGGCACAGGAGGCGGGCATCCTCCCCATCACGCTGGGACGCCGGATCCTGCGGACGGAGACGGCAGGCATGGCCGCTTTGTCGGTTCTGATGTTTTATCTGGAGCAGTGATAGGGCAGGGCGGCTGCCAGGCAGCTGCTTTGGGGAAGAAAAGGGAAAACATAATGGAAGCATATTTTGATAATTCCGCGACTACGCGGGTTTTGGACAGTGTAAAGGATATCGTGGTCAAGGCGATGACAGAGGATTATGCCAATCCGGCCGCCAAGCACCGGCGCGGCATGGAGGCGGAGCAGTATATCCGGGCGGCGAGGTCTGAGATTGCCAAGACCTTAAAGGTGCTGGATAAGGAGATTTTGTTTACCTCCGGCGGCTCGGAGTCCAATAACCTGGCGCTGGTCGGCACAGCCCTGGCCAACAGGCGCCTGGGGAAGCATATCATCAGCACGGGGATTGAGCATCCTTCCGTGTACCGCCCCTTGGAATACCTGGAGGAACTGGGGTTTGAGGTGACCTTCCTGCCGGTGGATGGGGACGGGCATATCTCGCTGGCGCAGCTTGGGGATGCAATCCGTGAGGACACGGTTCTGGTTTCGGTCATGTATGTGAACAATGAGGTGGGGGCAGTGGAACCCATTGAGGAGATCTCCCGTGTGCTCAGAAAGAAAAATCCCCGTACCGTTTTCCATGTGGATGCCATCCAGGCCTATGGAAAGTATGTGATCCGCCCCAAAAAGCAGGGGATCGACCTCCTTTCGGTCAGCGGGCATAAGATTCACGGGCCAAAAGGGGTAGGTTTTTTATATATCCGTGACGGGGTCAAAATAAAACCTATGATCTATGGCGGCGGGCAGCAGGCCGATATGCGTTCCGGTACGGAGAATGTCCCTGGCGTGGCAGGGCTTGGCGTGGCAGCAAGGGAGATGTATACCGGCCATGAGGAAAAGGTGGCACACTTGATTGGCCTGAAAGACTATATGACTGACCGGATATCCGAGTTGGAAGGCGTTGTGGTCAACAGCAAAAAGGGGGAGCAGAGTGCCCCGCAGATTGTCAGTGCCAGCTTTGAGGGCGTGCGCAGCGAAGTGCTGCTCCATGCACTCGAGGATAAGGGGATCTATGTGTCTTCCGGGTCTGCCTGTTCTGCCCACCATCCGGGCGTCAGCGGCACCCTAAAGGGGATCGGGCTTTCGCCGAAACTTTTAGACTCCACGGTCCGGTTCAGCTTCGGGATGTTTAATACAAAGGAAGAGATCGATTATTGCATTGAGGCATTAAAGGAATTGCTGCCAATACTCAGAAGATACCAAAGGGGCTGACACATCAAGGGCAAGGCTTCTGCGGCTTGCCAGACGGAGGAAAGTATGGTATATCAGTCATTTTTAATAAAATATGCGGAAATCGGCACCAAGGGAAAGAACCGCTACCTGTTTGAGGATGCCCTGATCCATCAGATCAGGAATGCCCTAAAGAAAGTGGACGGGAAGTTTTTGGCTTCCAAGGAATCGGGGCGCATCTACGTGCAGGCACAGGGCGGATACGATTATGATGACGTGATTGAGGCACTCCAGAGGGTTTTTGGTATTGCCTGGATCTGCCCGGTGCTGCAGATGGAAGATAAGGATTATGGATCTATCAAGAAGGCCGTGCTGGAATATATGGGGGAGGTCTATCAAGACAGGCCTTATACATTCAAGGTGGAAAGCCGGCGGGCGGACAAAGAGTACCCCATCCATTCCGAGCAGATCAACCGCGACTTGGGGGAGGCCATCCTCGGGCGGTTCCCCCAGGCAAAGGTGGATGTCCATCAGCCCGACGTACTGCTGCGGGTGGAGATCCGCAAGGTGGTCAATATCTATTCCCAGATGATCCCGGGCCCCGGCGGGATGCCGGTGGGAACCAACGGTAAGGCCATGCTTTTGCTCTCGGGCGGCATTGACAGCCCGGTGGCAGGGTATATGATTGCCAAGAGGGGGGTAAAGATCGATGCCGTATATTTCCATGCCCCGCCTTATACCAGTGAACGGGCAAAACAGAAGGTGGTCGATTTGGCGAAGCTGGTGGCAAGGTATTCAGGGCCGATCCCCCTGTATGTTGTCAATTTTACGGATATCCAGCTTTATCTCTATGAAAAGTGCCCGCATGAGGAACTGACAATCCTTATGCGCCGCTATATGATGCGGATTGCCGAGCGCCTTGCCCGCAATACGGACGGGCTCGCCCTCATAACCGGGGAAAGCATCGGCCAGGTGGCGTCACAGACGGTGCAGTCTTTGGCTTCGACCAATGAGGTCTGCAGTATGCCGGTATTCCGGCCGCTGATTGGCTTTGACAAACAGGAGATTGTGGATATATCCCAAAAGATCGGAACCTTTGAGACCTCCATCCAGCCCTATGAGGATTGCTGCACGATCTTTGTGGCCAAGCATCCGGTGATCAAGCCGGACCTGGAGCGGATCCGCAAATCCGAAGAGAGTGTGAAGGAACGATTAGAAGAGATGGCAGAGACGGCCATCCAGACAGCAGAGATGGTATGGTGCGATTAAAAATCCGGCAAAGCGTGCCGCTGGTACGCTTTGCCGGATTCTTACAAAAAGGTTTTACTGGATAATGTAGGGAGACAAGGTATCAAGGATCTCATCGATACCGGCCTCTGCGTGGATGTTTAAGTCGATTGGCTTGGAAAGGTCAAGGCTGAAGATGCCCATGATGGACTTGGCATCAATGACATATCTCCCGGATACCAGGTCAAAATCGACATCATACTTGGTAAGGTCATTTACAAAGGATTTCACTTTATCAATGGAATTTAAAGAAATACGAACTGTTTTCATGTACAAAACCTCCTTAATGGTCGCTCATGTTTTATGTTGTTGGCGTCGGGATGCCCGTCTCCCTCTGCCTTATATCAATACTACCCAGATATGGCAGAAAAGTCAAGTAGGAAGTTTGCAAAAACAGATGATACGGATACCGGGCTGCGGATCCGCCAAAATTGAGGCAATATTGTACCAGTGAGGGGGGCGCTACCCCAAAAAGGAGGGATCTTTTATGAGAAAGGCGGCACTTCATAACTTGGGCTGCAAGGTGAACGCCTATGAGAGCGAGGCCATGCAGCAGCTTCTTGAACAGGCGGGATACGAGATCGTGCCGTTTCGGGAACGGGCGGACGTGTATATTGTCAATACCTGCTCCGTGACTAATATTGCAGACCGGAAATCACGGCAGATGCTGCACCGGGCAAAGAAGCAGAACCCGGATGCAGTGGTGGTGGCTGCCGGGTGTTATGTACAGTCGGCTGCAGAGGAACTGAAAAAGGATTTAGCGGTGGATGTGCTGGTCGGCAACAATAAAAAGCAGGACTTGGTCCCTATATTGGAAGAGTATTTCCGCCAGGCCTCCGGCGCGGGGATGGGAGGCACGGGGACTGCAAAGCACATCATCAATATTGGCGATACCAAAGAATATGAAGCATTGCATATTGGCAGTGCTGCCGGGCATACCCGCGCCTTTATCAAGATCCAGGACGGCTGCGACCAGTTCTGCAGCTACTGTATCATCCCATACACCCGCGGGCGCGTGCGCAGCCGCCTTCCACAGGAGATAGAGCGGGAAGCGGCCGGACTGGCGGCGGCTGGCTACCAGGAGATTGTCCTTACCGGCATCCATCTGAGTTCTTACGGCATCGGCCTTTTAGAGCCGGAGAGCCTGCTGGGGCTGATCCGCCGCCTGCACTGCCTAGACGGCATTGCACGGATCCGGCTGGGTTCCCTGGAGCCGCGGATCATTACGAGGGAATTTGCCCTGGCTCTTGCAGGGCTGCCAAAGTTTTGCCCTCATTTCCATTTATCCCTCCAAAGCGGCTGTGACGAGACACTGAAACGGATGAACCGCCATTATACCGCTGAGGAATATGCCCGCTGCTGTGCCCTTTTGCGGGATGTTTTCCCTGCTGCCGCCATCACCACGGATGTAATCGTCGGCTTTCCCGGGGAGAGCGAGGAGGAATTTGCAGAGACGAAA
This sequence comes from bacterium 1XD21-70, assembly GCA_003669055.1. Taxonomy (GTDB): domain Bacteria; phylum Bacillota; class Clostridia; order Lachnospirales; family Lachnospiraceae; genus Brotaphodocola. The sequence continues at coordinate 56,605 of RAYB01000001.1, read as the reverse complement.
GCCTTTCTGGATAAAATCCATTTTTATGAAATGCACGTTTTCAAATATTCCGTGCGTTCCGGGACGCGGGCGGCCAAAATGCCGGATCAGGTTCCGGAGGCAGCCAAAACCCGGCGCAGCGAGGAACTGCTCGCCCTGGAAAAGGAGATGTCGCTCCAATACCGCCAGGGATTTTTAAATGTCCCCCGGGAGGTGCTGCTGGAGGAAGAAATTACCGTCCACGGGGTGCCTTACCTGGTTGGGCATACGCGGGAATACGTAAAAATTGCAGTTCCTGCCAAAGGGCACTGCCCGAATACTTTGGTGGAGGTGACTCCGGAAAGGATGCTGACGGAGGAGATACTGGCATAAACCGCCTTTTCAGCCGGGTTTTAGAAAGGAGCCAGGAATCGTAAAAAATTCCCCTTGCCGAATTCCATAAAGTGGTATAGAATAGAGGGGAATAGTTAAAGGACGTGAAAAACATGGGCGAAATTCATAACACACAGTTTTTTCAGGCAATACAGGAGAATAAAATGGATGTCAGCCAAGTTTTAGAGCAGGTATATGATGCTCTGACAGAAAAAGGGTATAATCCGGTAAATCAGATCGTGGGGTACCTTATATCCGGAGATCCTACCTACATTACCAGCCATAAGAGTGCCCGCAGCCTTATTATGAAGGTGGAAAGGGATGAGATCCTCGAAGAGCTGATGTCGGTTTATATTGGTGCGAGACTGGAGGAGAATCTTTGATATATGCCAAAGGATAAGTAGAGGCTGTCAGCCCGAATGAAGTTGCCGGGCTGGCAGTCTTTTCGGGCGTGTGAAAGGAAATTAGGCGGCTTATGAGGATGCTGGGGCTTGATTATGGGTCAAAGACAGTCGGCGTGGCGGTCAGCGACTTATTGGGGGTTACTGCCCATGGGGTGGAGACGATTACCCGTAAGGAGGAGAATAAGCTGCGCAGGACTTTGGCGCGGATTGAGGAATTGACCAAGGAATATCAGATTGAAACCATTATTTTGGGTTATCCTAAGAATATGGATGACTCAGTGGGGGAACGTGCAAAGAAAACGGAAGAATTCCGTGACATGCTGATACGCAGGACAGGCTTGCCTGTGATTCTGTGGGATGAACGTCTGACAACTATGGAAGCGAATGAGATTTTAATAGAAAGCGGAGTCCGCAGGGAGGATCGAAAAAGCGTGATTGACAAGGTCGCGGCTGTGCTGATCCTCCGTTCCTACATGGATGCCGCGCGGGAGAAGACAACGTGAAGCAGGAAGAGAAGATTACACTACGGACCGATGACGGGGAAGCGGTGGATTTTTATGTGCTGGAGGAAACCCGGATCAACGGGATGAATTACCTGATGGTGACGGATTCGCAGGAGGAAGAGGACGGGGAATGCTATGTCCTGAAAGACGTGTCAGGCTCTGAGGAGAGCGAAGCGGTCTACGAGTTTGTGGAAAACGACGATGAACTGGAGTATTTGTACCGGATTTTCACGGAACTTTTAGAGGATATGGATGTGGAAATCCAAAAGTAGGCATGCGGGAGCCATGGCTGAGAGCGGAGGGGTATGGAGCAGGAACGTTTTAAAGAGGTATTGCGAGAGCGGGGGCTGAAGGTTACCAATCAGAGGCTGCTGGTCTTGGAGACGATTGCCGACCGCCCGGGGGAGCATCTGACGGCTGAGGAGATTTATGAATTGGCCAGGGTAAAATACCCGGAGATCGGTCTGGCAACGATCTACCGCACCGTGCAGGTGTTAGTGGATCTGAATGTGATTGATAAGGTGAGTTTTGACGACGGGTTTGTACGCTATGAATTGGGGGAGGCAGGAGAAGACAGCCGCCACCATCATCACCATGCCATCTGCCAGGAGTGCGGCAAGGTGATTTCTTTTGAAGGGGATTTGTTAGAGACGCTAGAGCAGGCGCTTTATGATACCTTGGGGTTTGTGGTGAAGGACCATGAAGTCAAGCTGACGGGGTATTGCAGGGAATGTGCAGACAGATTGGAACAGGAAAATATATGGAGGAATTCAGTTGAGGACAGAAAATCAGAGAGACGGGAAGAATCAGAACGGGAAAAACCAGAATAATAAGAACCAAAAGAACGGAAAAAGCCAGAACCATAAGGAACAAAGGGAGAGCCGGGAGCCGGTAGCTGCGGCGGAACTGAAGGAGGCAAAAACAAACGGGAACCAGGCCGAGAAGAAAAAAGGGGACAAGCATCCCGCAGGGGGAGCCTTGCCGAAGGTGAAGATCATTCCCCTAGGCGGCTTGGAGCAGATCGGGATGAATATCACGGCCTTTGAATACGAGGACAGTATTATGGTGGTGGACTGCGGCCTTTCCTTCCCTTCTGACGATATGCTGGGGATCGACCTGGTAATCCCGGATGTGACTTATCTGGAGCAGAACTTAGATAAAGTAAAAGGGTTTGTCATTACGCATGGGCATGAGGACCATATCGGGGCACTCCCGTATATCCTTCAGAAAATCAATGTGCCGGTCTATGGGACCAAGCTTACGATCGGCCTGATAGAGAATAAATTAAAAGAACACAACCTGATGAAATCCACCAAACGGAAGGTGGTCCGCCATGGGCAGTCCATCAACTTAGGCTGTTTCCGGGTGGAGTTTATCAAGATGAACCACAGCATCGCCGATGCGGCGGCTTTGGCAATCTTCACCCCGGCAGGCGTGATCGTGCATACCGGTGATTTTAAGATCGATTATACGCCGGTGTTTGGGGATGCTGCGGATCTGCAGCGTTTTGCGGAACTGGGAAAGAAAGGCGTGCTGGCGCTGATGAGCGATTCCACCAATGCTGTGCGTGCCGGGTTCACGGCATCCGAGCGCACCGTGGGCAAGACCTTTGACGGGATTTTTGCGGAACACAAGGGCAACCGGATTATCGTGGCGACATTTGCCTCCAATGTGGACAGGGTGCAGCAGATCATCAATTCCGCCTACAAATATGGCCGGAAGGTGGTGGTGGAAGGGCGCAGCATGGTGAATGTCATCGGCACGGCCAGCGAACTGGGATATATCAAAATCCCGGAGGGCACGCTGATTGATATTGAACAGCTAAAGAACTATACGGATGAACAGACCGTGCTGATCACTACCGGAAGCCAGGGCGAATCGATGGCGGCACTGTCCCGCATGGCATCCAACCTGCATCGGAAGGTATCCATCAAGCCTAACGATGTGGTCATTTTCAGTTCCACCCCGATCCCGGGCAATGAAAAAGCGGTGTACAAGGTGATCAATGAACTGTCCCAGAAGGGGGCGGAGGTGATTTTCCAGGATACCCATGTGTCCGGACATGCCTGCCAGGAGGAGATCAAGCTGATGTATGCCCTCCTGCACCCCAAATTTGCACTGCCGGTCCATGGGGAATACCGCCATCTGGTTGCCAACCGGGGGCTGGCGCTGTCGATGGGGATCCCCAAAGAGAACGTGCTTTTGATGTCATCCGGGGATGTGGTGGAGATTACGCCGGATTCCTGCAGGGTGAACGGGCATGTGCCCTCCGGCGGTATCTTAGTGGACGGCTTAGGGGTTGGGGACGTAGGGAATATCGTGCTGCGTGACCGCCAGAACCTGGCACAGAACGGGATTATTATTGTAGTGCTGACTTTGGAAAAATACAGCAACCAATTGCTGGCCGGGCCGGATATCGTATCCCGCGGCTTTGTGTATGTACGGGAATCCGAGGATCTGTTAGACGAGGCCAAGCGCATTGTCGATGACGCGGTTACCGATTGCCTGGACCGCCATCTGACAGACTGGGGTAAGATTAAGAACATTATCCGGGACAGCTTAAGCGACTTTTTATGGAAGAGGATGAAGCGCAATCCTATGATTCTGCCGATTATCATGGAAGTGGAGTAAAGGCGGTGGTTTTTTATGAGCCAGATGACAAAGGAGATCAATGCGATAACCGGAACAATTATCGGGGTTTCCGGGAAACTGATAATCTATGCTTTGGTGATCCTTCTGCTGGTAGAGGGAATGACGCGGGGATACGCGTTTGGCCATGAGGTGTTCTACGCAACTGCCATGGATCCGGAACCAGGGATCCGCTATGCACTGACCATACCGGAGGGGCAGGATGCGGCGGAAACGGCGCGGGTGCTGAAGGACGTAGGGCTGATCCGCAACGAGTATGCGGTCCGGATCCAGATGTGGTTTTATGATTATGAGGTGTATCCGGGCACTTACGAACTGAGCACTGCCATGACATCCAAGGAGATTTTACAGCAGCTCAATGTGAAACCGGAGGCAGTGGAAGAAAGCACACCGGCGCCCAAAGAGACCGGCGGGCCGGAGGGAGACGGTGCGCAGCCGGAAGAAGCCGGGGACGGCGGGGAAGGGATTGCGATCGAGGAGGAGCCGGAAGCCGAAAACGGCGAAGGGCTATGACCGGGGCAGGACGTGTTTCTGATTACATCCGTTCCTTAGACAGCGGCCATGGGAGCCTGTGTGACCGGATTGCCGGGGAGGCAGAAAAGGAGCATGTGCCGATCCTTAAGCCGGAGACGGCGGCGTTTTTAAAAACAATGGTTTCGATTGTCCGCCCCATACGGATACTGGAGGTGGGGACGGCGGTAGGCTATTCCGCCCTTTTGATGGCACAGACGATGCCGGCGGACGCCACGATTACCACGATTGAGAATTATGCCCCCCGGGTGGCTAAGGCGCGGGAGAATTTCCGGCAGGCCGCCATGGAGGGGCGGATTACGATGATAGAAGGCGATGCCGGGGAGGTCTTAGGACAGCTTCCCGGCTTATACGACTTTGTATTTATGGATGCAGCCAAGGGGCAGTACCTTTCCTGGCTGCCGCGGATCCTGGAATTGACAAAAGCAGGATCTGTGATTTTTTCTGACAATGTGTTTCAGGATGGCGATATTTTTGAGTCCCGTTTTGCCGTCAGGCGGCGCGACCGCACCATTCATGCCCGTATGCGGGAATATCTGTATCAGCTGAAACACCATCCGGAATTGGAGACCAGCATCGTGCCTGTCGGGGACGGTGTGGCTCTGAGTGTGAGGCGGGGGGAGGTTTGCCATGAGAAACATTGAACTGTTAATCCCGGCAGGCAGCCTGGATATCTTAAAAACGGCGGTGGTTTACGGGGCTGACGCAATATATCTGGGCGGGGAGGCGTTCGGCCTGCGGGCAAAAGCAAAAAATTTCACGGGCGGGGAGATCCGTGAAGGGATTTCTTTTGCCCATGCCCATGGGGTGCGGGTTTATATCACTGCCAATATCCTGGCGCATAACGACGATTTGAAGGAGGCAGAGGCCTACTTCCACGAACTGAAGGGATATGGCCCGGATGCCTTGATTATCTCAGACCCGGGGATCTTTTCGGTTGCTAAGCAGGTCATGCCGGAGACGGATATCCATATCAGCACCCAGGCAAACAATACAAATTACGGGACATACCGCTTCTGGCATGGCCTGGGGGCAAAGCGTGTGGTGTCGGCGCGGGAACTGTCTTTAGAAGAGATCCATGAGATCCGCAGGCATATCCCGGACGAGATGGAGATCGAGAGTTTTGTGCATGGGGCGATGTGCATTTCCTATTCCGGGAGGTGCCTGCTCAGCAGCTTTTTAGCCGGGCGGGATGCCAACCGGGGGGCGTGCACGCACCCATGCCGCTGGAGTTACCAGCTGATGGAGGAAAGCCGCCCCGGGGAATATATGCCTGTTTTTGAAAATGAGAGGGGAACCTTTATTTTCAATTCCAAGGATCTGTGCATGATTGGGCATATTCCGGAGATGATAGAAGCAGGGATTGACAGCTTTAAGGTGGAGGGGCGGATGAAGACGGCTCTCTATGTGGCGGTGGTGACCCGTGCGTACCGGAGGGCGATTGACGATTACCGCCGGGACCCGGCGCTCTACCGGGCGAATTTGCAGTGGTACCAGGAAGAGATCGGCAAATGCACGAACCGGCAGTTTACGACCGGGTTTTATTTCGGGAGGCCGGATGAGCGCGCCCAGATCTATGGGAGCAGCACTTACCAGAAGAATTACACTTATCTGGGCACCGTGGAAAAGGTGACGGAGGACGGCCGGGTACGGATCGGGCAGAAGAATAAGTTTTCGGTAGGGGAAGAGATTGAGGTGATGAAGCCAAACGGGCAGAACCTGTTTGTGCAGGTGAAAGGGATCACGGATGAGGAGGGGACTCCGATGGAGAGCGCTCCGCATGCCAGCCAGACACTTTATGTGGACTTAGGAGCCGTGCCGGAACCTTTTGATATCCTGCGCAGGGATGAAAGATAAGGAGGGGCAAGGATGCTGGCTTGGGTATTGGCGTTAGGGGCAGTGCTCTGCCTGGCTTATTTTATTGTGATAGTCTTCTATTCCGGCATCGGTACGGCATATGCTTTTATCTGGCTGCTGCTCGCCCTTGGGATGGGGGTGACGGCCTGGTGCGTGTGGCATTACCAGCACTATCCCCGGAAGCTGCCGCTGCGTTTGCCGGTGTCCCTGGTGACGCTATGCGGGGCTGGCCTGGTGATTATGCTGGTTCTCCAGATCCTTATTATCAGCAAGGTGCCGCAGGTTGCGGAATCGGGCCTGGAATATGTGATCGTGCTGGGGGCTCCGGTCAGCGGGGAGGTGCCGGGGAGGACTCTGCGTCTCCGGCTGGAGAAGGCAGCGGAATATGCCATCCAGAACCCGGAGACGGTCATGGTATTGTCCGGGGGCAGGCAAGGGGACGGCGAGATGGCAGAGGCCGAGGTGATGAGGAGGTATCTGCTGGAAAAGGGGGTGCCGGAGGGGCAGATGGTGCTGGAGGTGCGTTCTGCCAGCACCGTGGAGAATATTGCATACAGCCGGATCCTGATCGATACACTAAAGAGACAGAAGGAGAGGGAAGAAAACCCCGATGAGAGGGTTCTGCCCGCTTATCTGCCTTCCGCGATGGGGCAGAAGGCGGAGTCCCACCAGATTGGGATCCTCACCAGCAATTTTCATCTGTACCGCGCAATGCAGATTGCCAGGAAGCAGGGAATGCAGAATGTCAGCGGGATTGCGTCTGCGTCTGACCGGATTTTATTCGTGCATTTTTGCTTCCGGGACGGACTGGCGGTACTCAAGGAAAGGCTGGCAGGGAACCTGTGACGGAGGCAGGGCGGTGCAGCAAGATAAATCAGAGCATGGGTAAAGGAGAAAGAGAGATGGGTCAAACAGGGCACAGCCAGTTGGAGCGGATTGAAAGGCTGGATTCTTACCGGGTAGTGGAGCACCGCAGGATTCAGGAGATACAGTCGGAAGGGATTGTACTGGAACACAAAAAGACAAAGGCAAGGCTGTTTTTGGTTTCTAATGAGGACGAGAATAAGGTGTTCTGTATCGGTTTCCGCACACCGCCGGACGACAATACGGGGCTGCCGCATATCTTAGAGCACAGTGTGCTGTGCGGGTCGGAGAAATTCCCTTTAAAGGATCCCTTTGTGGAACTGGTGAAGGGGTCTCTGAATACATTTTTAAATGCCATGACCTATCCGGATAAAACCGTATATCCGGTGGCCAGCTGCAATGACAAGGATTTCCAGAATTTGATGGATGTGTATATGGATGCCGTGCTGCATCCGAACATTTATAAGGAAGAAAAGATCTTCCGGCAGGAAGGCTGGCATTATGAACTGGAAGAAGAGACGGGGCCGGTGAGTTATAACGGCGTGGTCTACAATGAGATGAAGGGTGCTTACTCGGCTCCGGAGGGGATGCTGGACCGCTATATCCAAAATACCCTGTTTTCCGGTAATTGCTACGGCAAGGATTCCGGCGGCGACCCGGCAGAGATCCCGCAGCTGACCTATGAGAAGTTCCTGGATTTCCACAGGACCTATTACCATCCCAGCAACAGCTATATCTATCTGTACGGGGATATGGACATGGCAGAGAAACTGGCATGGCTGGACCGGGAATACCTTGGCCACTATGAGGAGAGGCCGGTGGATTCCCGGATTTTGGAACAGAAGGCATTTGAAAAGCCGGTGGAGCGGGAGGTCTTTTATTCCATCACGGAGGAGGAGCCGAAAGAGAATAAGACGTACCTTTCCCTGAGCACGGTAGTGGGGACGGACCTGGATCCGGTTCTGTATGTGGCATTCCAGATCCTGGAATACACCTTGCTGAGTGCGCCGGGTGCGCCGCTAAAGCAGGCACTGATTGATGCGGGGATCGGGAAGGATATCTTGGGAGGTTACGAGAGCGGCATCCTACAGCCTTATTTTACGGTGATCGCCAAGGAGGCAGAGCGGGAACAGCGGGGGGAGTTCCTGGCAGTGGTTAAGGGGACGCTGAGGAAGCTGGCCGACGAAGGGATTAACCGCAAGAGCCTTCTTGCAGGCATGAATTACTATGAATTCAAATACAGGGAAGCAGATTACGGCGCGACCCCCAAGGGGCTGATGTGGGGCCTGCAGAGTTTAGACAGCTGGCTGTATGACGGCGACCCGATGATGCACCTGGAATACCAGCACACGTTCGACTTCCTGAAAAAGTCGGTAGATGAGGGATATTTTGAGCAGCTGATCCGGGATTATCTGCTGGATAACCCGTTTGAGGCCATCGTGATTTTGAGCCCTCAGAGGAACCTGACGGCCAGGCAGGAGGAGCAGACGGCAGAGAAGCTTGCAGAATATAAGGCATCCCTGGACGAAAGCCAGGTAAAAGCACTCATGCAGGCGACAAGGGAACTCGAAGAGTACCAGGACGAACCGTCATCGCCGGAGATGCTGGCAAAGATCCCGCTGTTAAAGCGCGGGGACATAGACAGGCAGGCCGAAAAGCTATATTGGGCCGAAAAGCAGGAGGATGGGATCAAGGTACTCCACCACAACCTGTTCACCTCCGGGATCGGGTATCTGAAGGTGCTGTTTATGACGGATGCCTTGCCGCAGGAGGATCTCTTTTATGTCGGCCTTTTGAAGTCTGTGCTGGGCGGCGTGGACACAGAACATTACAGCTATTCCGAACTGACCAGTGAGATCCACCTCAACAGCGGCGGGGTGGACATCTCCGCGGTATCTTATGCAAACATTACAGAACCGGAACATTTTACGGGGGCGCTGGCAGCCGGTGTGAGGGTTTTGTATGACCGGCTGGATTTTGGGTTTGGGATCCTGGAGGAGATACTCTGCCATTCGGTGTTTAAGGATGAAAAACGCTTGCGGGAGGTGATCCGTGAGACCCGTTCCCGTGCCCGGATGAAGCTAGAGAATGCCGGGCACAGCACTGCCGTGTCGCGCGCAACCTCGTATTTTTCTCCAACCGCCTATTTTAACGAGATGGTGGGGGGGACGGCGTATTACCATTTCCTGGAGCAGACAGAAAAGGATTTTGACAGCAGGAAAGATGAAATCATTGCCAGGCTGGAGGAGGTAAGCAAAAAGCTGTTCACCCGTGCCAATATGCTGGTCAGCTATACGGCAGACGAGGAGGGGTACCGAAAGCTGCCAGAGGCGCTCAAAAAGCTGACGGCCGGGCTGCCGGAAGGGGGCAGGGAACATTTCGGCTTCAGCCATCCGGTAGAAAACCGCAATGAGGGGCTGAAAACCTCCTCCAAAGTCAATTATGTGGCGCGGTGCGGGAATTTCCGCCAGAAGGGATATGCCTATACCGGGGCATTGAGGATCCTTCAGGTGATCTTAAGTTATGATTATTTGTGGCTGAATATCCGCGTGAAGGGCGGCGCCTACGGGTGTATGAGCGGATTCGGGCGATCCGGGGAAGGATATCTGGTATCTTACCGGGATCCAAACCTAAAGGAGACGGATCAGGTATATGAAGGGATTGTGAAATACCTGGAGGAGTTTGACCCGGATGAGCGGGATATGACAAAGTATGTGATCGGGACCATCAGCAACTTAGACACCCCCCTGACGCCTTCCGTAAAGGGGAGCCGGGCGCTGTCGGCATACCTGTCGGGTGTGACGGACGGGATGCTGCAGGAGGAGCGGGACCAGGTGTTGGCAGCCACGAAGGAGGATATCCGGGCATTGGCAGGCCATATCCGGGCGCTTTTAGATACCGGGAGTTTCTGCGTGGTAGGAAATGAAGACAAGATCGAAGCCAACAGAAAGCTGTTTGGAGAAGTCAGAAACCTGTACGGAGGATGAAAACCAATGGATGTGAAAAACGGCCAGAAGAAATCCGGCTTTGTGACGCTGATTGGCCGGCCGAATGTGGGAAAGTCAACATTGATGAACCATTTGATCGGCCAGAAGATTGCCATCACCTCGGCAAAACCGCAGACGACCAGGAACAGGATCCAGACCGTATATACGGATGGGCGGGGGCAGATTGTGTTTTTGGACACGCCGGGGATCCACAAGGCGAAAAACCGACTGGGAGAGTATATGGTCAATGTGGCGGAGCACACGCTGGCAGAGGTGGATGTGGTGTTATGGCTGGTAGAGCCGTCCCTCTTTATCGGAGCCGGGGAACGCCATATTGCAGAGCAGCTGAACAAGGTGAAGCAGCCGGTGATCCTGGTGATCAATAAGATCGATACCCTAAAGGATCCGCAGGAGATACTGGCATTTATCGATGCCTATAAGGATATCTGCCCGTTTGCGGAGATTGTCCCGGTATCGGCGCTGAAAAAAAAGAACACGGATATGCTGACGGACCTGATCTTTCAGTACCTTCCCTACGGGCCCCAGTTTTATGATGAGGATACGGTGACGGACCAGCCGATGCGCCAGATCGCGGCAGAACTGGTGAGGGAAAAGGCGCTGCGCCTTCTGGAGGAGGAGGTCCCCCATGGTATTGCGGTGACAATTGAGAAGATGTCAGAGCGGAAGAACGGCATGATGGATATCGAAGCGACGATCATCTGTGAGCGGGATTCCCACAAAGGGATCATCATTGGCAAGGGCGGCAGCATGCTAAAGCGGATCGGATCCGCTGCCCGGCGGGAGATGGAGGAGATGATGGAGGCCAAAGTCAACCTCCAGCTTTGGGTAAAGGTCCGGAAGGAGTGGAGGGACAGTGAACTGCTGATGAAAAACTACGGCTACCGGGAAGAACGGTGAAAAATCCCGGAAACAGGGATTGCCTAAAAAACAATTAGAACAGAGAAAAACCGGCTGCTAACCTTCGGGAGGAAGGGAAAGCGGCCGGTTTTTTTGCTGTATGGCTATAAACAGGCTTATTTTTAATAAAATAATTGGAGTGATGTCTGACGTCATGTTGTGATATCAAAAGACATCATATCTTCTTTTGCTGCTTTTTACTGTTTTTTGCTGCATTTTGCCCAACAGCTGAGAAAATTTTTTCCGCGAAGACATTCATGTGTGAGGTGTACCTATTATATCCTTGCTATCCCCTGCCTTTTAAATTATAATAAAGCTTATCCGTTCTATTGGCAACATGGCAGTAAGCGGTCCAGGAGGGAGGGTACAGATGGATCTTTTAAAAGAACTTTTTCTTACATTCGCCAAGATAGGAAGCTTCACCTTTGGCGGCGGGTATGCGATGCTTTCATTGATTGACCATGAATGCGTGGAGGTAAAGCATTGGATTACCCCGGAGGAGTTGATGGACATTACCGTGATAGCGGAATCGACCCCCGGCCCGATTGCGATCAACTGTGCCACCTATACGGGATACAAGAAGGCCGGCATGGCAGGCGCTGCTGCAGCAACCTTAGGGATGGTTCTTCCGTCGTTTTTGATTATCTTGCTGGTTTCTGCATGGGTGGAGGATTTGCTGCAATATCCGGTGGCTGCCAATGCCTTTCGGGGCATCCGGATTGCCGTTTCCTTGCTGATCATCCAGGCGGCCGTTAAGATGATCCGCAAGATGCTGAAAAAAACAACTGATAAAATAGGGAGCATGGCTTTTGTGGCTGTTTTTGGGGGATTTACACTGCTATGTAATTTGCTGTCGGTCAATTTTTCGACCATTTACCTGATCCTGGCTGCGGGTGCTGCCGGGTTTGCCCTCTATTCCCTGCCAGGGGAGAAAGGAGGCAGGAGGTGATCTATATTTCGCTGTTTCTGGCTTTTTTGAAAATCGGCCTGTTTACCTTCGGCGGCGCTTATGGGGCGATCCCTTTGATCCAGGAGAGCGTGCTTGCCCATGGGTGGATGGATGAGGAGATGTTTTCCAATATGATAGCAATCAGTGAGTCTACGCCCGGGCCGATTATGGTAAATGCCGCCACCTATGTCGGCAGCAGCCAGGCGGGAATCCTGGGGGCGGCCGTGGCCACGCTGGGGGTAGTGCTGCCGTCATTTGCCATTATCTTAGTGGTCACCGCATTGTTTCGCGGGTGCCTGAAAAACAAAAAGGCGCAGGCAGTGCTGAGGGGAGTGAAGCCCTGCCTGATGGGGGTAATTTTTGCGACAGGGGTATTTATGGCCGTGAAGGCGGTTTTTTTGGCTGACGGGAAAGTTTCGGCCGACCCGGCGGCTGCGGCTATTTTGGGCATATTGGCAGCAGTGATGGCTGTGGGGAAGCAGGCGGGGAAAAAGGAGGTATCACCGATCGTGCTGATTGTGCTTGCAGGCGGGCTGGGAAGCCTGCTCTATGGGATGTAAGGCGCAAATGCAAAACGGAAAGCCGGCTGGACAAATTGGGATCCGGCGATTATAATAAGATTTACAGCTGATATTCTATGGAACCAGATATAGTGTTTTTGTGTTTTTAAAGTACAGTATATAGCGCAATATAAAGGGCACATCGACGGAAGGGGAAACGGGATGAAGGTTCAGAAGAGGGATGGGCGGATCGTGGCCTATGATGCAGGGAAGATCCGGGCGGCGGTGGAAAAGGCGAATGCGGCGGTGGAAGCCGGGGAGCGGGCAGACGAGGCGCTTATTGAGGAGACCATCCGCTGCGTGGAGGAGCAGGCAGGGGATGTGCTGGCTGTGGAGAGCATCCAGGATATGATTGAAGAGCGGCTGGTGGGGTGCAATAAATACGCCTTGGCCAAGAAATATATGATTTACCGCTACCAGCGGGCATTGCTGCGCAAGTCGAACACGACGGATGAGTCGATCTTAAAGCTGATCCGCAATGAGAATAAGGAACTGGCGGAGGAGAATTCCAATAAGAATACCCGGCTGGCTTCTACCCAGCGGGATTATATCGCCGGGGAGGTCTCACGGGATGTGACGAAGCGGCTGCTGCTGCCGGAGAAGATTACGCTGGCCCACGAGAACGGTGTTTTACATTTCCATGATGCCGATTATTTTATCCAGCCGATTTTCAACTGCTGCCTGATTGACATCGCGGACATGCTGGATCAGGGGATAGTGATGAACGGCAAGCTGATTGAGACGCCCAAAAGCTTTCAGGTGGCTTGTATTGTGATGACGCAGATTATTGCGGCCGTGGCGAGCAACCAGTACGGAGGCCAGTCGGTGGCGGTGAGCCATTTGGCGAAGTATCTGCGGCGCAGCCGGGAAAAATATGAGGAGGAACTGCAAAGGGAACTGGGGGGATCTTTGGGGTTCATGACAAAGGCCCAGTTGAGCCGGGTGGCAGAGATCCGTTTGCGGGACGAACTTCGCTCCGGCGTGCAGACGATCCAGTACCAGATCAATACATTGATGACGACGAACGGACAGGCGCCTTTTGTGACGTTGTTTTTGCAGATTGACCCGGATGATGAATACGTGGAAGAGAATGTGATGATTATCCGGGAAATTTTAAACCAGCGGCTGCAGGGGATTAAAAATGAGCAGGGGATTTGTGTGACCCCGGCATTTCCCAAGCTGGTCTATGTGCTGGATGAATGCAACTGCTTAAAGGGCGGGGCTTATGATGACGTGACGCGCCTGGCAGTCCGGTGTTCGGCAAAGAGGATGTATCCGGATTATATCTCTGCAAAGAAAATGCGGCAGAACTATGAGGGGAATGTATTCAGCTGCATGGGATGCCGTTCCTTCCTCTCGCCCTGGAAAGACCAGGACGGCCATTACAAATGGGAGGGGCGTTTCAACCAGGGGGTAGTCAGCATCAACCTGCCCCAGATCGGTATCTTAGCACGGGGGGATGAGGAGAAGTTCTGGCAGATTTTGGACGAACGGCTGGCCTTGTGCCAGGAGGCGCTGCTGTGCCGCCATAAGGCGCTTTTGGGGACGCTCTCGGATGTCAGCCCGATCCATTGGCAGTACGGCGCGATTGCCAGGCTGAAAAAGGGAGAGGTGGTTGACCCTTATCTGAAGGGAGGCTATTCTACGCTGTCTTTGGGGTATATCGGCATTTATGAGATGACGGTGCTGATGAAGGGGGCCAGCCATACGACACCAGAGGGGCGGGAGTTCGCCTTAAAGGTCATGCGCCATATGAGGGAGGCCACGGAGCGCTGGCGCAGGGAGAGCGGGCTGGGGTTCAGCCTGTATGGGACTCCGGCAGAGTCCTTGTGCTACCGCTTTGCCCGTATCGACCGGGAGAAATATGGGGTGATTGCAGACGTTACGGACAAAGGCTATTATACGAACTCTTACCATGTGGATGTGCGCGAGGAGATAAATGCCTTTGATAAGTTCAGGTTTGAGAGTGATTTTCAGGATATATCCACCGGCGGTGCGATATCCTATGCAGAGATGCCAAATATGGCAGGCAATCCGGAGGCACTGGAGGCGGTGGTGCGCTATATCTATGACAATATTTTGTATGCGGAGTTTAACACCAAGTCGGATGTCTGCCACGCCTGCGGTTTTGACGGGGAGATCCAGGTCAACGATGACATGGAATGGGAGTGCCCGCAGTGCCGCAACAAGGATCGCAGCAGGATGAATGTGACCCGCAGGACATGCGGGTATTTGGGGGAGAATTTCTGGAACGACGGCAAGACACGGGAGATCAAAAGCCGGGTGCTGCATCTGTAGGGGTGCCCGCATAAGACAGGAGGGAGTAAGGGAAGATGAATTATGCCACCATCAAGCCGACGGATGTCGCCAACGGCCCGGGCGTGCGGGTAACACTGTTTGTCAGCGGCTGTACCCACGGCTGCAAGGGATGCTTCAATTCCGAGGCATGGGATTTTGGCTATGGGCAGGAATTTACCGATCAGACGCAGGAGGAACTTTTGCGCCTGCTGTCGCCGGAGTATATCGTTGGGCTTACCCTGCTCGGGGGAGAGCCGATGGAGCCGCCAAACCAGGCCGGGCTGCTGCCGTTCATCAAAAAAGTGCGGGGGCAGTTCCCGCAAAAGACCATCTGGTGTTTTACCGGCTATGATTTTGAGAAAGATATCATGGGAAAGATGTTCCCGGCCTCTGAGGTGACCCGGGAATTGGTGCCGCTGTTTGATGTGATGGTGGACGGGAAGTTCGTAGAGGAGAAGAAGAACCTGCGCCTGAAATTCCGCGGCTCCGAGAACCAGCGGATCCTGGATGTGAAGAGGTCGCTGGCGGCCGGGGCAGCAGCCTGGTGCGAGGAGTTCCGGTAAGGGCTGCCGCATAGAAGCCTGTACGGCCGGGGCAGGAGATCAGGGCAGGCCGGTTTGGGAAAAGCCGCCCGCTTCAAATCGGGGCGGCTTTGCTTGGTTATAGGATACGGATCTCCATGTGGTAGTTTTTCTTTTCACCGGGATCAAGGACCTGGACATGGTGCCGGTGGATGAAGTCATCATCCTCGTCAGAGCGGATGGCACAGCCGTTCCACGGCTCAATGCAGAGGAGGGAGGCATTTTTTCCATATGGTGTCCAGAAGGCAACCGTCTCAAAGCCCGGGTGGGAGACCTCCACGCCCCGGCGGGTCTTTTTATGGAGCAGGGCAACCTTGCGGGAGCGGAGTTTATCAAAGTAAACGGCATCCTCCCGGAACAGTTCATAGGAAAGCGGGAGAACCCTGGTGCGTTCCAGTGCAAGCCCCTTTTTCCCGGCATCAAACTGCAGGGCCTGCAAATCATACGGCATGGCGCAGGTATCTTCCTCTTTCTCAAATTCCAGCTGGTAATCGCTAAAGTCTTCCCCTTCTGCGAGCGGGCAGATAAAGCCCGGGTGGGAGCCGATGCAGTAGCAGATCTTTCGGCTGTCCGTGTTTTCCACACAGTAATCCATCAGCAGCACCCCGTTTTCCAGCCGGTAGGTGAGGGAGAGGATAAACCCATAGGGATAGGAGGCACGGGTCTGCGCGTTGGCAGCGAGCCGGAATGTGGCGGCATCCTCCTTTTGGCCGTCTGCGAGAAAATCAGATTCCTTGCAGAAGCCGTGCTTTTCCATCTCATACCATTCGCCGTCAAAGCGGGTGCGACCGTCCCGGCAGTTGCCGACAGCCGGGAATAAGAGCGGGGAGCAGCGGGGCCAAATCTCGGGGTCGCGCTGCCAGATATATTCTTTTCCATCTGCATCCTTAAGGGAGATGAGCTGTGCGCCGAAAGAGTCGATGGCGGCGGTAGTGTGCGCGGCTTTGTCTTTGATTGTAATGATCATGGCAGTGTCCTTTTGCAACAGGCAGGTACTGGCTGTTACGTCCTTTCTTTATATTTTATAACATTGCATCCAAGCTATCTCTTTTTCTTTAAAACCGGGCACTCCCCGCAGCTTTCCCTCCCTGCAATATAAAAGGGGAGGCTGACCTTTACCGGCAGCGTGTGCCCTCCTTCGATCCGGTCGATCAGGATCTTGGCAGTCATCTGCCCCATCTCCTCTACCGGGATATGGATGGTAGTCAGCATCGGCGTCAGATATTGTGCGGTGTCAATATCATCGATGCTGATTAGGGAGATGTCTTCCGGGATTGCCAGCCCATGTTCCTTGATTGCGCGCATGGCTCCGATTGCCGTCACGTCGTTAGGGCAGAAAAAGGCGCTGACCGGCACTCCCTTTTTTAGTATCATGTCCGTGCCGCGGTATCCGCCTTCTGAGGACAGGGGCTCATTGGCTATTAGTTCCCGGCAGAAGGAGAGCCCGGCCCCGGCCAGTGCCGTACAGTATCCGCGGTAGCGGTCTTCGTTGCTGGTTTCCCCCACATAGGCGATCCTGGTATGTTTTAGCTTCAAAAGGTGTTCCATGGCAGCCACTGCTGCCTGATATCCGTCGCAGACAATCTGGTCGTACTTGGCATCCAGGCCGTTGAGGCCGGTGTAGGCCACATACCGGAAATACTGCTTTAAGAATTTCAATAGCTGCTTGTCACAGCGCCCTAGCACGGCAACCCCATCCACGTGGTTGTCCGAGATCAGCCGGAAAATGTTGGGGTCATTGACATCAAAGGCGGTGAAGGTATATTTCACAATATAGCCGTGTTTAAACGCTTCCTTTTCGATGCTGCGGGCCAGGGAGGCGAAGAACGTGTCCGCTTCCGCCTCATGGATGCGGGCGAAAAGGCAGGCGATGGAATGTGAGGTGTTCGCGGGGGCGGTGTGGCTGCCCATTTTCAGCTGGCGGGCGCTGCTGTTGGGCGTATAGCCGGTCCGGCGCACGATTTCCCAGATGCGGTCTTGTACTTCCTGGCTGGCGGGAGATTTGCTGCTCTTGTTGATGACACGGGAGACGGTGGAGACCGAAACTCCTGCCTCGGCGGCAATTTCTTTTAAAGTCATATCCAGTTTTCCTTCCTGCAATGTCTGCTTGTATGGCGGTCTGTTTCTATTGTACCGGATTTTCCCCCAAAATACTATAGCGATATCGACAAACGTTTGAGTAAAAAGAGGCGCGGTATGAAAATATTTCATACTGTTTTTTTCGGCAAAAACAAGTAAACTATGAACTATCAGGATTATGGGAATAAGGAGGGGTACACATGGAGACAAGAAAAAAAGATAAGTCTTTCTGGACGCAGATCCCGGACGGCGCATGGATGCTTCTGTCACTGGCGGCAGCGGTTCTGCTGTGGATCTTCATCGCATCCACGGAAGCGGGCGGCGTGGTATTTGCAGAGCCGTGGGAGGTATTTGCAAAGCTGGTGGCGAAAGTGTCTGACGGAACCTTATGGCAGCACACTTACATCAGCCTTTTCCGGGTGATTGCAGGTTTTTCCCTGGGCTTTGTGATTTCAATCCCGATTGCATTTCTGATGGGATGGTACGCGCCGTTTAGGAATGTGGTGGCGCCGTGGGTGCAGTTTGTCCGGAACATCCCGCCTTTGGCCTATATCCCGCTGGTTATTACCGGTGCAGGCGTGGGCGAGAAGGCAAAGGTGATCGTGATTTTTATCGCCTCGTTTTTGGTGCTGGTGGTTACCATCTACCAGGGCGTGTGCAATGTGGACGCCACATTGATCAAGGCAGCGAGGGTCCTGGGGGCATCTGACAAGGATATTTTCTTTAAGGTAGTCATCCCGGCTTCCACCCCGTTCATCTTAGTCGGCGCCCGCCTCGGGCTTTCGGCTTCCCTGACCACCCTGGTGGCGGCAGAACTGACCGGTGCCTCCAAGGGCCTGGGCATGATGATCCAGAAGGCACAGGGATATTACGATATGGCGACGGTGCTTTTGGGAATTCTGATTATCGGGATTATCGGGATGCTGATGGAGCAGTTGGTTAAATTCTTAGAAAGGAAGCTGACGGGATGGCAGGAAACGGTGCAGTAAAGGTAAAGATCGACAAGGTCGAGAAGGTGTATAGCGGCCGTAACGGCGATATGGTTGCGTTAAACGGTGTCAGCCTGGATATCATGGAAAATGAGTTCATCTGCGTGGTCGGCCCTTCCGGCTGCGGAAAGTCCACCCTGCTGAACGTGATTGCAGGGCTTTTGGAGCCGACCTCGGGCGCTGTCTATGTGGACGGGAAAGAGGTTCAAGGGCCGGGGCCGGAGCGGGGCGTGGTATTCCAGCAGTATGCATTGTTCCCGTGGCTGACAGTGCTGAAGAATGTACAGTTTGGCTTAAAGCTGCAGGGAGTGGGGGAAGCCGAATCCAGGGAAACCGCCATGAAATACCTGAAAATGGTGGATCTGGAGCAGTTTGCAGATTCCTATCCCAAGGAACTGTCAGGCGGCATGAAGCAGCGGGTGGCGATCGCCAGGGCCTATGCGGTCAATCCGCAGGTGCTTTTGATGGATGAGCCGTTCGGGGCGCTGGATGCCCAGACCAGGACACAGCTGCAGTCAGAACTTATTAAGACCTGGCAGGAGCAGAAGAAGACCTGCTTTTTCATCACCCATGATGTGGAGGAAGCGGTTATCCTGGCCACGAAGGTCATCATCATGAGTGCCAGGCCGGGGCGCATCAAGAAGATTGTGGATATCGGCCTGCCCTATCCGAGGACGCAGGAGATGAAGATGGAACTGCCTTTCCTGGATTTGAAGAGTTATATCTGGGGCGAGGTATATCAGGAGTATCTGGAAGTACGCAAGTAAATGACAGCAACAGCCCGGGAAACCGGATGATTGCCAATGATTACCCAAAGAGGGAGGAAAAGGAGGAATTTTTTATGAGAAAGAAAATGAGTCTTGTACTGGTGTCAACTATGATGGCTGCCATGCTGGCAGGCTGCGGCGGGGGCGGCTCTTCTGAGGCTCCGGCGTCCACTGCGGCTCCGTCTAGCACAGCGGCTGAGGCAGCAGAGACAAAAGCGGAGGCAGAGGGCGGCGAGACAGAAGCTGAGGCTGAGGCGGAGAGTTTTGAACCGGCAACGCTGCGGGTAGCTTACATGCCGAACATGGGAAGTGCATCCCTGGCAGTGACGGCGCGTGAGAAGGGCTATTTTGAGGAGATGGGCCTTACGGTGGAATTGGTAGAATTCCAGGGCGGCCCGGCAGAGATCGCTGCTATGGCTTCCGGCGATATTGACATTTCCCAGATTGGCCACGGCGCCCATGCACTCTGCGCGGAGGGGGAAGCCGTGATCTTCCAGATTGACTGTACCAGCCTGGCGGATGCAGTGATGGGCAATAAGGATAAGGGAGTCAACAGCATTGCCGACTTAAAGGGGAAGAAGGTGGCAGCCACCAGCGGAACCTCGGCGGAGATCATCCTGAACCTGGCTCTGCAGCAGGAAGGTATGACCACAGATGATTTAGAGGTGGTTGAGATGGATGCCAACGGCATCGTTACGGCGATGATCAGCGGCAATGTGGATGCCTGCGCAACCTGGTCGCCGGGAACCATGACAATCGAGGATGCCCTGGGGGATAAGACCGTATGGCTGGCTACCAACCAGGATTATGTGAACCAGGTAACCTTCCCGTCCAGCTATATTACCACACAGAAGTTTGCTGACAGCAACCATGATCTGCTGGTACGCTTCTCACGCGCTTTGCAGAAGGCTGCGGATTACCGCAACAGCAATATCGAAGAGGTAGCCGGCTGGGTGGCTAAGCAGTGCGAGGTGGATGCCGACACCATGAAGGCAACCGTGGGCGAGGGCAACTGGACCATTACCAGCGATTTCCTGGGCAAGTCCTTAGAGGACGGCACCATCAAGACCTATTACGAGAACCAGCAGCAGGTATTCATTGACGGCGGCCGCCTGACTGAGAAGGTGGATGTCAATAACTATGTACTGTTTGATGTCATGAAGGAAGCATACGAGGCAAATAAATAACCGTGATCAGCCAGACAGGCGGAATCCAGCATAAAAGGGGCTTGTAAGAGCCTCTTTTGTGGCGGTAGGGGAAAAAGCAGGGGGCAGGCCGGGATTGGCGCTTTTCCCATGCCCTGACCTGACCCGGCTGCGCACCCTTTGCGAAAACGTTTGTGGAAATTTCACGTGTTTTCACGGGGGAAATGTGATATGATAAAGACAAAAGAATGAAGTGCAAAGGTGGGAAAACAATGCTGTTGATCGTACTTTTGTTTCTTGCCGTGTCCTCTGTGGCGCTCTTCTTTTTAAAACGGGACCAGAAGACGGTTTGGCTGCTGGGGCTGTGCTTCAGTTTTATTTTCATGTTTGTGGGGATTACCATCTATCTGGCAAAGACAGGCGGCCTTTCCCCCCAACAGAAGACGTTCCTGTTTTTTGGCACCAGGATTCAGAGAAGGCTGTCCTATATGATCTTCCCTTTGCAAAAGCTAGGGTATATGATTGCCATCGGGAGGTATCTGTTCCCGCCGTTTCTCCTGATGATTGCCATGAATTACAGCATGGTTCCGTCAGTGTTCCGTTTTCGGAAAAACGGCGTACTGGTGTTTTTGATCCCGTTTGTGAGCTTGGTGGTCTATTATCCGGAGATATTTTTCAGGCTGGTGAAGGGGCGGTTCGGGCTGCAGGCTCTTTTGATGAAGCTGACCCAGGGGTGGATCTTTGGGTATGTGCTGCTGGCAGTGCTGCTGATTGTTTATGAGTACCGGGACATTACCATACCGTATAGCAAGAAGCAGTTCCGCTATATTATGGTGTTCCTTTTTTGTATTACAGCCCAGTATGCAATATATTGCACCCAGGATCCTTTGCAGGTATATCAGATCTATTCCACGGAATATATGCGGTTTAGCGGCAGGCTGTATGCCAATTCGCTGATGGGCGTGCAGGGATGGTACCTTTTCACCCTTTTTACGCTGGCCTCGGTGGCCATGGGGTTCTGGAACCTGAAGAACTACATGATGATCGACTGGAAGGAAAACCGGGAGGATGTCCGTATCCGGCGGAAATTCGATACGGCAAGCATGGGGGTGTCGGTGTTTGTCCACAGCATTAAGAACCAGCTTTTGTCCAACCGGGTGCTTTGCAAGAAGATCCGCAAAGAGTTAGCGGAGCCGGAGCCGGACCTGGGCAGGCTGACAGAGTATGCAGACCGCTTGGATGATGTGAATGAGAGCATGCTAGGAAGGATGGAGGAACTCTATAAAAGCATCCGGCAAAAGAGCATCTCCCTCTCCCCGGTAAGGGCAGGGCAGATTGTGGATACCACCTTGATGCTGTTCCACAAAAAATACCAGGACACGGCGGTGGAGGTATCGGGCAGTGTCGGGGAGTCTTTGCTGGCAGATGAACAGCATCTGAGCGAAGCGCTCTACAATCTTCTGACCAATGCCCACGAAGCGTTTCTGATGTCAGGGAAAAGCGGGGAGAGGCTGGAACTGGTAGTCCATGCGGAGCGGCTTTATGTGGGGTTTGAGATCCGGGACAACGGGCCGGGGATCTCCAAGCAGGAGCAGCGCAAGATATTTGATCCCTTTTACACCAGCAAAAACACCAATACCAACTGGGGGATGGGCCTGCATTATGTGCAGGAGATTGTGAAAAGCCATTTTGGCAAGATGAAGCTGGACAGCCGTCCGGGAGAAGGGAGCAGCTTTTTTGTGACAATCCCCCGCTTTGAACCCAGGAGGGAGCGGCAGGGGGAGGCGGGCAGCGCCCGGCCAGAGGAGGGAAGGGGCGCCAATGACGGGAAACATGGTTAAAAATGGTTTTGGGGGATAAACAGGCATTATGATTCGAGTGGCAATTGTAGAGGATTTCGACCTGATCCGCGAAGATTTAAGCGAGTTGATTGCAGGCCAGCCGGATATGGAGGTTGCCTGGCAGGCCGCCAGCGGCCAGGAGGCAGTGGAAAAGGCCGGGGAACGGGAAGCAGACATCATACTGATGGACATTGAGATGGAGACTGTCAATGCCGGAATCGCTGCGGCGGAGAAGATACGGGACCAGGGGCGGGGGCAGCAGGTAGTCTTTTTGACAGCCCATGAGACAAACCAGATGATCATCACGGCCATGGGCACAGGGGCAGTGGATTATGTGGTCAAGGGCTGCCCGGATGAGGAAATTTTGCAGCACATCCGCAATGCCTATGGCGGGAAGCCGGTGATGGAGTCGCGGATCCAGGAGACGATCATGCGGGAATATAGCCGCCTGCAGAGGTCGGAGCAAAGCCTTTTGTTCTTTATTAACAATGTGTCCCAGCTGACGGCAGCCGAGAGGGAATTGCTGCGGCTGCTTTTGGAAGGGAACAAGGTAAAGGATATCGCCCGCATCCGGTGTGTGGAGATCATTACCGTCAAGACGCAGATCAAGGGGCTTTTGCGCAAGTTCGGATGCAGCAGGACAAAGGAGATTGTCTCGATGATCCAGGAGTTAAATATCTCACATTTGTTCATGTGAGCGGGCGTTTAAAAAAATGGAGGGAATGGTTATGAGGCACGAATACTACGGTTACAACAAGGAGCAGCTTTTAGCAGCGCCTAAGATGAAGCTGTTTTGCATGGAGGACAATGAGGCGGTGTTTCGCCAGATGGCAGGGCAGATGGCAGAGGAGATCCAGGCGAACAACAAAAAGGGGAGGCGGACGGTCTTTATCTGCCCGGTGGGGCCGGTGGGGCAGTATCCCTATTTTGTGGATATGGTCAACACCCGGGGCATCAGCCTAAAGGATGTATGGTTTATCAACATGGACGAATATCTGGATGATGATAAGAAATGGATCCCCATAGACCATCCTTTAAGCTTCCGTGGGTTTATGGAGCGGGTGGTATATTCAAAGATCCGTCCGGAATTGGTGATGCCAAAGGCACAGCGGGTCTTCCCGGACCCGGAGGATGTGGGGCGGGTGCCAAAGCTGATCGAGGAACTAGGGGGCGTGGACATTGCCTTCGGCGGGATCGGGATTAACGGCCATGTGGCATTTAATGAGGCGGATGCATCGCTGTCCGGGGAGGAATTCCTGGCACAGAAGACCCGGGTGCTGGAGATCAGCCCGGAGACCCGGGCTGCCAACGCGATCGGGGATTTCGGCGGAGCCCTGGAGGACATGCCGAAATATTGTGTGACGGTGGGGATTTATGAGATTGCCCATGCCAGGAAGATCCGGCTGGGATGTTTCCGCAACTGGCACCGGGCAGTGGTGCGCCGGGCCGGGTATGGGGAGGCCACGGCGGATTTCCCGGTGAGCCTTCTGCGGGGGCATGAGGATATCACGCTGACATTTACGGAGTATGTGGCGCGGCTGGAAGACTGACACGGCAGCAGGGCAATATTTTGGGGCGGGATGTTCATTATATATAGAAAAGACGGAAGCACAACAAGTTTCAGAAGGAGGTATGAGAAGTGGCAATATTATTGAAGGGCGGTATGGTGTATCAGGGGCATGGGTTTGTGCGTGCAGACCTGCGGATGCAGGACGGGGTGATTGAAGGTATCGGCACAGGGCTTTCGGAGGCAGATGCCCAGGTGGCGGATGTGTCAGGCAGGCGGATTGTGCCGGGATTTCTGGATATCCATACCCATGGGGCAGTCGGCGTGGATGTGAATGCGGCCACGGCAGAGGATTATGAGAAAATCTGCCGCTTCCATGCGGGGCAGGGGACAACCGGCTGGCTGTGTTCGGTGCTGACGGACACCAGGGAGCAGACGCTGTGGTGCATTGAGGAGTATAAGCGGTGGAAGGGCCTGGAGCACAAGGGGTCACGGCTGCTGGGGATCCACCTGGAAGGGCCGTTTTTAAGCCCGGAGTATAAAGGGGCAATGCCGGAGCATTTGCTGCAGAAGCCGAATGGGGCGCTGGTGCGGGAGTATCAGGAGGCGGCCGGAGGGGAGATCCGCTATATCACCGTGTCCCCGGAGATTGAAGGGATGGCGGATTTTATCCCGGAACTGTGCCGCTTAGGGATGGTTGTGGCAATCGGGCATTCCGGGGCAGATTATGAGACAGCGAGAAAAGCGATCGCCAACGGAGCCATGGGGGCGACCCATACCAGCAATGCCATGCGGCTTCTGCACCAGCACGAGCCGGCCATCTGGGGGGCAGTGCTGGAGGACGACAAAGTATACTGTGAGATGATCTGCGACGGGCGCCATCTCCACCCCGGGACCGTGCGCCTGATCTTAAAGGCCAAAGGCACAGGCCGTGTAGTGGCCATCACGGATTCGATCATGGCGGCAGGGCTGCCGGACGGGAATTATAAGCTGGGGGTCAATGACGTGGTGGTAGTGGACGGGGATGCCCGCCTGGCGAATGGCGGAAGCCGTGCGGGGAGCACCCTGACAACCGGGAAGGCGCTGGAGAACCTGCTGGCATTCACCGGGCGGCCGCTGGAAGAGATCGTGCCCCTGCTGACGGAGAACCCGGCAAAGCTGGCCGGGGTGTATGACCGGGTAGGTTCCCTGGAAGAGGGGAAGGATGCTGACGTGGTGGTGCTGGACGGGGAGTGCCGGATTGAAGCGACTTATGTGAAAGGGGAGTGCTGCTTCGATGGGGCTAAGCCGTTTGGCGGTTTTAATTATGACAAGGAGGTATAGGGAATATGGTACGGATGGGGATAATTGGTGCAGGCAGGATTGCCGGATTTATGGGAAGGACCTTGCAGGGGATGGGCACGGCAGAGCGGTATGCCATTGCGGCGAGGGATTACGGGCGCGCGAAGGATTTTGCAGATCAGTACGGATTTGAGAAGGCATATGGCTCTTATGAGGAGATGCTGGCAGACCCCATGGTGGATCTGGTGTACGTTGCGACACCCCATTCCCACCATTATGACCATGTGAAACTGTGCCTGGAGCATGGCAAGCATGTGCTCTGTGAGAAGGCATTTACGGTCAATGAAGGGCAGGCTAAGGAACTGTTTGCCATGGCAAAGGAGAGGGGGCTTCTTTTGACAGAGGCGATCTGGACAAGGTATATGCCTATGAGGAAGACCTTGGAGGAGGTGCTGGCAAGCGGGGTGATTGGAACGCCTTATATGCTGACGGCCAATCTGAGTTATATTATTGACTGGAAGGACCGGATCAGAAAGCCGGAACTGGCGGGAGGTGCGCTGCTGGACATCGGCATCTATACGCTGAATTTTGCATCCATGGCGTTTGGGGACGATATCGAGACGATCACCGGGACAGCCACCTTCAATGAGCATGGCATGGATATGCAGGAGAATATTACCATCCTGTATAAGGACGGCAGGATGGCTGCCCTCAATTCCAGCGCCCGCAGCTTAAGCGACCGCAGGGGGATTATCTACGGGGATAAGGGATATATTGAGACGGAGAACATCAACAACTGTGAAGGCATCAAGGTATTTGACACAGAGAGGAAGCTGGTGGCATCGTATGAGACGCCGAAACAGATCACCGGCTATGAGTATGAGGTGGAGGCCTGTGTCCGCGCCATTGAGAACGGGGAACTGGAGTGCCCTGAGATGCCCCATGAGGAGACTTTAAGGATGCTTCGGTGGATGGACGAACTGCGCAGGCAGTGGGGGATCGTGTATCCGATGGAGCAGGATTAAGCATTTATGGGGGCAGGCAGAATATGGGGATTTCTATTGATTTGAGCAAGGCAGAGGGCTATCTGGGAAAGGATGAGTTAAAGGAGGCCAAGGCGAAGGCGGCGGCTGTCTGCCGCTTGCTGTATGAGAGGGAGGACAAAGACAAGGTGCTGGGCTGGCTGGCGGAGGATACTTCCGTTTTGCAGCTGGGGCAGATTAAGGCAAAGGCGGAGGAAATCCGCCGGGAAGCGGATGTGTTTGTGATTGTGGGGGTGGGAGGTTCCAACCAGGCGGCCAGGGGGGTGATTGAGGCGCTGCCCCGGCCGGACGGACCGAAGGTCATGTATCTGGGCAACACGCTTTCTCCTTATACCATCAGAGAGACGCTAAAGGAGATGGAGGGAAAGAGCGTTTTTATTAATGTGATTGCCAAGAATTTTGAGACCTTGGAGCCGGGGAGCCATTTTCGGGTTCTGCGGCAGTGGATGGGAAGCCGTTATGACAAGGAGGAGATGGCAAGGCGGATTATTGTCACCGGAACAAAGGGTTCCCGGCTGGAGGAGATAGCAGCGGAGAACGGCTATCTGTTTTTGCAGTTCCCGGTGCCGGTGGGCGGGCGTTATTCGGCATTTACTCCGGTGGGGCTTTTTCCGATTGCGGCAGCCGGGCTGGATGTGGATGAGTATCTGGCGGGTATGGCCGCGGCCCAGAAGGATTGCAGGGAGCATGGGGAGGACAACCCGGCGGTGCGGTACGGCGCAGTGCGGCAGCTTTTGTATGGCCGGGGGTATGATATTGAGATGATGGTCTCTTTTGAGCCACGGTACGGTTTTTTTACGAAATGGTGGGTGCAGCTTTTTGGGGAGAGTGAGGGAAAGGAGAAGCGGGGGATTTTTCCTGCTGCTTCCATTTACTCGGAGGATCTCCATTCCATCGGGCAGTATATGCAGGACGGGAGAAGGAACCTGATCGAGACCTTTGTGTCTGTGAAGGAGCCGGGGGCTTTGGTGGCAGTGGATCCCTGCCCGGCATACGGGGACGGGTTTGATTATCTGGACGGCATGGATTTTGCGGATATTAACCGGGCAGCCGAGGAGGCTACCTGGGAAGCCCACTTAAGGGGCGGGGTGCCGTGTATCCGGTTTGAGGCGGACAGGGTTTCGGAGAGAAGCTTTGGGGAACTGTATTATTATTTTATGGTGGCCTGTGCGGTTTCAGGGGAGTTGATGGGCATCAATCCCTTTGACCAGGAGGGCGTGGAGGAGTACAAGAGGAGCATGTTTGCGGCGCTGGGGAAGTGAGCGGCAGATGGCGGGGCGGTGCAGTACCCAAAAGGCTGCGGCGGAAACCGTGGGGCGTCCGGAGGAGAAGTTTGTAAACATAACAGGCAAAGCATCCGGCATTTGGCCTGGCCGATACGGCAGGCCGAATGCCGGATGTTTTGTTTTTGCCGGAAAAAGGCGGGAATCCGGCAGAGGAAAATTATATTGCCGCCGGCATTTTGGCGGCATACGGGAAAGACAAACGTTTGAGTAAAAACAGCACAAATTGAATTGGAAATGTGGTATGATGGTATCATGAAACAGGTACATGGCTGAAGGCCTGCGGCAATTGGCTTACGGCAGGAAGCGGCAAAGAACGGGACAGTGCGGCCAAGGGAAAGGCAGAAAAAGGCCATGAGGGAAAGGAGAATGGAAGGTGGCAAATGTATTGGTGGTGCATGGAGGAGGGCCTACAGCGGTGATCAACGCCTCCCTGTACGGAGTGATTCAGGAGGCGGCAGAGTGCGGCGGGATTGAGCATGTGTATGGCGCCATAGGTGGAAGCGAGGCGATTTTGAAGGAGCGGTTTCTTGACCTGGCAGCGTATCCGCAGGAGAAGCTGAAGCTGCTTTTGACTACTCCGGCCACTGCAATCGGTTCTTCCCGGTATGCCCTGGAGCAGGAGGACTATGAGGCCATGACAGCCATTTTTCAGAAGCATGACATTCAATATGTGCTGCTGAACGGAGGCAACGGAACCATGGATACCTGCGGGAAGATTCACCGGGCCTGTAAGGATGCAGGGATCTGTGTGGTGGGGATTCCCAAGACCATAGACAATGATATCGCCATCACAGACCACACTCCGGGATATGGCAGCGCTGCCCGCTATCTGGCGGAGACTGTGGCAGAAGTGGGGGTGGATGTGAAGTCCCTGCCGATTCATGTGTGTGTGGTGGAGGCTATGGGGCGGAATGCAGGATGGATAACGGCATCCTCCGCACTGGCCAGGAAAAAGCCGGGGGATGCGCCTCATCTGATCTATCTGCCGGAGAGGCCGTTCCATGAGGAGGAGTTTTTAGAGGATGTGAAGCGGCTCTATGAGGAAAAGGGAGGCGTGGTGGTGGTAGCCAGCGAGGGGCTTAAGGATGAGTCCGGAAAGCCGATTGTGCCTCCGATTTTCCAGACAGGAAGATCCGTCTATTACGGGGATGTGAGCGCTTATCTGGCGGAGTTGGTGATCAAGAAGCTGGGCATCAAGGCCAGAAGCGAGAAGCCGGGCATCTGCGGCCGGGCATCCATCAAACTCCAGTCTTTGGCAGACCGGGACGAAGCGGTGCTGGCAGGCCGGGAGGCTCTGAAGGCGGCCATGCGGGGCGAAGGCGGCAAAATGGTGGGCTTTATCCGTGAGGAGACTCCGGACGGCAGTTACCGCATCTCGGTGCGCATGATTCCCATTGAGGAGGTTATGCTCTATGAGCGGGTGGTCCCGGAGGAATATATCAATGAGCGGGGCAATGATGTGAGAGAAGGGTTTGTTCAGTGGTGTAAGCCCTTGATTGGAGCGGAGGTTCCGGAGTATATTGACTTCCAGGATTTGTACCGGGAGAAAGAGGGAAAGTGACAGGATCCGGGGCCCAAAAGACCGGGAGTGTCATGAAAAGAAGGCACGGACCGGTGTGGGGGAAAAGATAATCGTACAGGGAATTGTGAGAAGGAGGAGATTTATGAAGCATATCTTTTTGAATCTGAAACGTTTTGACATCCCAAAGGAGTTCGGAGGGGTAAATGCCATTGCTCCCATTGAGCAGTGGGGAAGCTATATTGTAGAGCACACCCAGGAGCAGCTAAAGAAGTATGAGGGGGATGAGGTGGAGTTTGCCATGTATTTCCCGGAGGCTCATCTGCTGCCAGCGGTGTCAGCCCTCTGTGAGAACAGTCCGGTGAAGGTGGGGTGCCAGGGCGTGTATCGGGATGATACGGCAGTTGGGGGCAATTTTGGAGCCTTTACCACCAACCGCACAGCCAATGCAGTGAAAGCCATGGGGTGCGTCACCACCATTATCGGTCACTGTGAGGAGCGCCGGGACAAGGCAGGTATCTTAGCGGAGGCTGGGGTGAGTGACACGGCTGCAGTAAACCGTCTGTTGAACAAGGAGATTCAGGCAGCGGTGAAGGCAGGGCTTTTTGTGCTTTACTGTATCGGAGAGACCTCAGAGGAGCAGGAGCGGTGGCAGGAGGTACTTAAAGAGCAGCTTGAGACAGGTCTGGCAGGAGTGGACAGGGAAAAGGTTACGATTGCCTATGAGCCGGTGTGGGCCATCGGGCCGGGCAAGGTGCCGCCGGACAAAGAGTATATCACCAAGATCGGGACATTTGTGAAGGAAGTGACCGGCGGGATGGATGTGGTGTATGGCGGCGGGCTTAAGACGGACAACGCTGAGATGCTGGCCTCTGTCCCCGTGATGGACGGCGGACTGATTGCCCTGACCCGGTTCTCGGGAGAGATCGGGTATTATCCGGAGGAGTATCTGGATATTATCCGGATTTATATGGGAAAATGACAGAAGAGAGGTTTCGGCCAGGTTCTCCCGGAGCCGGATATTTTCATTGAGTGATGATAATTGTGTCACAGACAGTATAAAATTTTCTGATAGAAAGAAGGAGGTATTTTATGAAGCTTTCGTTTGAATATGGGCAGGGAATGATGACAGCAGAGCTGCCGGATACCACAGATGTATTTATTCCCGGGGAGACGGTGCCGGATCCCCCTTGTATCCCGGAGGAAGAGATTGAGGCCAGGACTTTAGAATCCATCCGCAATCCCATGGGCATGGAGCCCCTTTCCAAGCTGGCGCACAAGGGCTCTAAGGTCACGATTATTTTTCCGGACAGGGTAAAGGGAGGCGAGCAGCCCACTTCTCACCGGAAGGTTTCCATCCGGCTGATTCTCCAGGAACTGTATGAGGCGGGAGTGGAGAAAAAGGACATTCTGCTGATCTGTTCCAACGGCCTGCACCGGAAGAACACGGAGCAGGAGATCCGGGGGGTTTTGGGGAATGAATTGTTTAACGAGTTCTGGTACACCCATCAGATCATTAACCATGACAGTGAGGATTACGACCATCTGGTTGATTTGGGAACCACCCGCAGGGGCGACCCGGTGCTGATGAACAAGTATGTCTATGACAGTGATGTGGCGATTCTCATCGGCCATACCCAGGGGAATCCTTATGGGGGATATTCCGGCGGCTATAAGCACTGTGCCACAGGCATCACCCACTGGCGCTCCATTGCCTCCCACCATGTGCCGGAGGTGATGCACCGGAAGGATTTTACCCCGGTGAGCGGCACTTCCCTGATGCGCACCAAGTTTGACGAGATCGGGCAGCACATGGAAGAATGCATGGGGAAGAAATTCTTCTGCTGTGATGCGGTACTGGATACCAAATCCCGTCAGATCGAGATCAACAGCGGCTATGCCAAGGTGATGCAGCCTCATTCCTGGATGGCGGCGGACAAGCGCACTTATGTGCCCTGGGCAGAGAAAAAGTATGATGTGATGGTGTTTGGCATGCCTCAGTTTTTCCACTATGGGGAGGGCATGGGAACCAATCCCATTATGCTGATGCAGGCCATCTCGGCTCAGGTGATCCGCCACAAGAGAATTATGAGTGATAAATGTGTGATTATCTGTTCTTCCATCTGCAACGGGTATTTCCACGATGAACTGTGGCCGTATACCAGGGAAATGTATGAGATGTTCCAGAAGGATTATATGAATACTTTGCCGGATATGAACCGGTATGGGGAGTATTTTGCCACCAATGAGGAGTATATCCGCAAGTACCGTTACTGCAATGCATTCCATCCGTTCCATGGCTTTTCCATGATCAGCTGCGGGCATATTGCGGAGATGAACACCTCTGCCATCTATGTGTGCGGCGCCCAGGAGCCTGGCTTTGCCCGCGGCATGGGGCTGAAAACACGGGCCACCATCGAGGAGGCCCTAGAGGATGCCAAGAAGAAATTTGTGGGGCCAACCCCCAATATCCTGGCGCTGCCCCAGACCTTTAAGCTGAGTGCTGTCCATCTGATGATGAAGGATGAGGTGTACAACGGCAAGGGGGCAGAGGACTGCCACTGTGCGGCTCATATGCACGGGTAGGAACAGGGAAAGCAGGAGCAGATAAGAGAAAGAGAGGGGAAAATTATGCCATTAATTCCATTGCGGCCTTTGCTGGAGGCAACGGTAAAGTACGGCTTTGGCCAGGGGGCGTTTAATGTCAATGCGGTAGCCCAGGCCAAGGCAGCCATTGAGGTTCATGAGATGTTCCGCTCAGCGGCGATTTTGCAGGGAGCGGATTTGGCCAACGGGTTTATGGGTGGAAGGACGGATTTTATGAACGCCACCTTAGAGGATAAAAAGGCAGGGGCCAAAAATATTGCCGATGCGGTGAAAAAGTACGGGGCAGATTCCAGGATTCCCATTGTGCTGCATTTAGACCACGGCCGGGATTTTGATTCCTGTGTGGCGGCGATTGAGGGCGGGTATACCTCGGTGATGATTGACGGTTCTTCCCTGCCGTTTAAGGAGAACATGGAACTGACCAGGGAGGTGGTGAAATATGCCCACGCCCGGGGCGTCAGCGTGGAGGGAGAACTGGGTGTGCTGGCCGGTGTGGAAGACCACGTGTTCTCCGCTTCCTCCACCTACACCAATCCATTGGATGCGGTGGAATTTTTCAAAAAGACCGAGGTGGATGCCCTGGCCATTTCCTATGGCACCATGCACGGAGCCTCCAAGGGCAAGGACGTAAAGCTGAGGAAGGAGATTGCCGTTGCCATCCGGGAGTGCATGAACCACCAGGGGATTTTCGGGGCGCTGGTGTCCCACGGCTCCTCCACAGTGCCCAAATATATTGTGGATGAGATCAATGGCCTGGGCGGGGAGCTTTCCGACACCTATGGCATTTCCATTGAGGAGTTGAAGGCGGCGATTCCCTGCGGAATCAGCAAGATCAACGTGGATACGGATATCCGCCTGGCTGTGACCCGGAATATGAAGGAATTGTTTGCCAGATACCCGGAGAAACAAAGCAGTGCCTCCATTGGCGGCATTTATGAACTTCTGGAGACAAAGAAGAACCAGTTTGACCCCCGGGCATTCCTGCCGCCTGTCATGGACACGGTGATGTACGGGAATATCCCGGATGAGGATGTGGCCGCTATCGTGGACTGTGTGGAGCGGGGCGTGAAGGAAGTGGTGGGAACCCTGATCGTCCAGTTTGGTTCCTTTGGCAAGGCGCCCCTTGTGGAGCAGGTCAGCTTAGACGAGATGGCAGAGCGGTATAAAAAGTAGGTGGGCAAAAAGGGGGACGGTAACAGCCTGGGATATGGTTTCCGGCGGGGGTTATCGTTCCCTTTTCTGTCTTTTTGCCGGAGCAGCAGGTTGGTTAGAATACAGGCAGCAGAGCAGATATCTGATGCAGGTTAGGAGGAATGGATTTTATGTCTTGGTATTTGTATGTAATATTTTTGGCAGTCAGTTTTGGGGCCTCAGTGGTGGGGGCTGTCTGCGGAATCGGGGGCGGAGTGCTTATTAAGCCTCTTCTGGATGCTTTTGGGGTGCTCAGCGTGGCTTCCATCAGCTTTCTCTCCGGCTGCACCGTGCTTTCCATGTCCTGCTATTCGGTGGTGAAGGCCAGGATGAGCAGGGAGTCTTTAGTGGAGATGCGAACCGGAACCAGCCTTGCCGTGGGCGCTGCGGCAGGCGGTGTGGCTGGGAAGATGATGTTCCAGTATATTTTGGAACTGTCTCCCGACCGGAACCGGGTGGGGGCGGTTCAGGCGGCGTGTCTGCTGGTGATCACCTTTGGGACATTATTGTATATGATAAAAAAAGATAAAATTCCCACCCGTCATGTGACAGCGATCTGGGCCTGTGTTATGATTGGACTGGCGCTGGGAATCTGTTCTTCCTTTCTGGGAATCGGCGGCGGCCCCATCAATTTGGTGGTTCTGTTTTACTTTTTTTCCATGGATACCAAGACGGCGGCGCAAAATTCTCTCTATATCATACTGTTTTCCCAGATCACCAGCCTGATCAATACCCTGGTGACGAACACTGTGCCGGAGTTTGAGATCGGACTTTTTGTGCTGATGGTGGGCGGTGGTATTCTGGGAGGAGTGGCAGGACGCTTCGTGAACCGGAAGCTGGATGCCGGTATGGTAAACCGTCTGTTCATTGGCCTGATGGTGGTGATTATGGGGATTTGTGTGTATAATATCATTCAATTTCTGTAATACTCCTGTTTGCCAAGGCTATACAGAGAACCTGTCATAGGAGGAATAGCAGTCCGGGCAGAGCGGTTTTGTCCCCTCTGTCCGGATCTTGTTTTCTGCGGTTATCTCGCCGCAAAGGGAGCAGGCCACGGAGCGGAAAATGCGGGCACGCTCCGGCAGGGCGATCTTAGGTTTTGAGGCAGCAAACATTTCTTCGGGCGGGCAATCCAGATAGAACCGGCAGGCCTCCGCTTTTTCCAGGCCTTCCGGCGCCCTGGTTTTTAGGTACAGGCGGACGGCGTTTCCCGTTTTGCGGTTATAAAAGGAGAACGCCTGTTTTCCGGCCAGGTGAAAAAGCAGATTGCCTTTCCCTATGCTGCAGCCTAAGATAACCTGGATGGCATCCACGCCGCAGGCATCGTTTTCCGCAATGCAGACGATCTGTTCATCCTCCGAAAATGTCAGACCCAGCAGCCGGATGGCATATAACGACGCCTGAAACCCGATGGCAAGCCCGCCGCAGACATGGCCGTGGAAGGCGGCGGCCTTCTCCCAGTATTCTTTTTCGTTGCGATTCATTTTAGACCTCCTTTTTCTGCAATATTCTGATTCTGCCCCTATCCGATGACCACGACTTTTTTGCCGTCGATTTTGGCTATATGGCCGCAGATGCCATAGACATCCCGGATCACGTCATCGGTCACTGCCTGGCTGTCCCCATAACAGTATCCCTTCCCATTTTTTAAAAAGAAGAACCTGTCGCAGTAGCGTATTGCCAGGTTTAGGTCATGGATGACCACCAACACCGTGATCTGCCGTTCGTGTGCCAATTCCCGAACCAAGGCCATCATCTCATATTGGTTTTTCGGATCCAGGCTGCTGGTGGGCTCGTCCAGCAAAAGCACTTTGGGTTCTTGTACCAGCGCGCGGGCTAACATGACCTTTTGCAGTTCCCCGCCGGACATCTCATCCAGGCTTCTCAGCTGGAATTCTTCCATCCCTACCCGGCGGAGCATGGCGAGGCATTTTTCGATGTCTTCGCCGGATGCCCCCCATTTCATGTATGGCCTGCGCCCCAGCAGCACACAGTCGAATACCGTGGTTTGGCTCATCTCGTTTTTCTGTGCCACATAGGCCACATTTTGCGCCAGTTCCCTGCGGCCCATGCGCCGGACAGGGCGGCCGTCGATGAGGACTTCCCCCTTTTTGGGCTGGCGGATACGGTTTACACAGGTAATCAGGGTGCTTTTTCCTGCCCCGTTGTTGCCGAGGATAGCCACACACTCCCCTGCCTTGGCCTTTAGGCTCACATCGGAAAGAACCCTGGTTTTGCCATAGGAAAAGCCGATATTTTGTATCTCGATCATTTCACCCCATCCTTTCTCATGACCAGGTATAAAAACAAAGGCGCCCCCAAAAAGGAAGTCAGCGCACCGATCGGCAGCACCACAGGCGGGATGAGCACCCGGCAGGCGATGTCGGATGCCAAAAGGAGGACGGAGCCGCATAGCGCCGTGGCGGGGATCAGGAAACGGAAATCGTTCCCTACCAGGCGCCGCATGATGTGGGGGGCAATCAGGCCGATGAAGCTGATGCACCCGACAAAGGCCACGGACACCGAGGAGAGCAAGGCGCAGACGGCCATGCTGGAAGGGATCAGGGACGCCACCGGAACCCCCAGGCTTTTGGCCGTATGTATCCCGCCCTCCAGGGCATTGTAGTTCCACCGGTGCAAAAAGAAGAAGAAAAACGCAGCCAGGCTTAGGATGCCGATAAGGCCGATTTCCCCCCATCCGGCCCGGCCGAGGTTGCCGAACGTCCAATAGACTACGGTTGCAACCATCACGTCATCGGCAAAATACTGCACCAAAGTGGTGCCGCCGCTGAACATGGAACTGACAGCGACCCCGGCCAGCACCATGGCGGACGGGGTGATCCCCTTTAGCCTGGACAGGCAGAGGATAAAAACGGTGGTGGTGATGCCGCCGCAAAAAGCGCATAATGTCACAAGGTAAGGATGGGTAATGGTCAGGGAGGCGGCTGTGCCCCCGGCATTGACCTGGGTTCCTGCCCCTATGCAGATGATGGATACCGCCGCCCCGAAGGAGGCACCCTGGGAGACTCCCAGGGTGGAGGCGGATGCCAGGGGGTTTTTCAGGACATTCTGCATGATGCAGCCGCACATGGCCAGGGCGGCTCCCACGGCTAAGGCGGCGGCGACCCGGGGCATCCGTATATTCCACACGATGGCAGTGCCCTGCTTGCTTCCCCTCCCTGCCAGTGCGGCGGCGACCTCGCCCAAAGACAGGCCGGATGACCCGGCCATCAAGGAGGCCAGGCCGGCAGCCAGGGTCAGGGCAGCCAGGGCCAGCAGGACCAGCCGCTTGCGCCGGATATATAGATGGTATTGATTTTGTGGTTTTTCCATAGCATTACCCGCCGATGGTGATGGTTCCGTAATACAAACCGCCCGCTTCCATCTCGTCAAAAAAGTTTTTTCCTAACAGATGCTCCATGATTTCCCCGGCCTTTTCCTCCAAATCGATGTCGCTGAATTGCTCCGGGTACAGGACAATGCCTGCATAATAGGCGTTGGCCAGAAGGTAGGTAATGTTGGGGCCGGCGGCATTCGTGGAGGGCATCGTGAAAACCCTTCCCTCCCGGACAGCCCGCAGGGACTCAAAATAGCCGGGATTGTGCTTGTATTCATCCTGGACTAAATCCATATTCCCGGGATCCAGGAAGATGATATCCGGATCCCATTGGAGGATCTGTTCCAGGTCCACCTCAAAGCCGTCGCTGCCGATGTAAGCCTTTTTGCTCTCAGCGGCTGCTGCGGCGGCCTCCCCGGTCTGTCTCTCCAAAAAGGCATCTGCCACATTATGGGCATTGACAGCCGTGAAGGGAGGGAAATTGACATAGGTAAAGGCAAAGCCGTGGCGGCCGTTAAAAGTGACGGCGCCCGTGTAAGCCTTCTGTTTATCCTCATCCGGGATGTCCTTTGTGCGTGCGGACAGGTCTTCTTTGCAGGCATCTACGTAGGAGAGGACTTCTTCGCAGCGTTCCCCGGCGCCTACGGCCTCGGCAAAAACCCTCATGGCCCGGTGGAAGCCCTCGTCGATAAAGCCCTGTGTCCGGTAGCGGATGCTGATCACCGGGATTCCGGTTTGGCGCTGGAGTTCGTCTGCCGCGTCTTCGTTAAAACCGGCAAGGATCACATCCGGCTGAAGCCGGATGATCTGCTCCGCATACCCGTTATTCTCCCCGCTGCCCCCTCCGGGGCCTGCGCTGGGCAGCTGTTTAAGCTGTTCGTGGTATACCGGGCTATAGTCATAGCGGACAGACATCTTTTCGATGTCGCCGTCTTCCGCCGCTACCATCATGTCCACGACATCCAGAT
The DNA here is from genome assembly GCA_003669055.1 of bacterium 1XD21-70. Taxonomy (GTDB): domain Bacteria; phylum Bacillota; class Clostridia; order Lachnospirales; family Lachnospiraceae; genus Brotaphodocola. The sequence goes on along the minus strand of RAYB01000001.1, from coordinate 19,593 downwards.
AGGCGGCAAACCGGGGAGCCATGGAACCCAGGCAAATAATGGAATTTACCTCATAGGGGATTTCTACTTCCCGGTTCCACACATCGGTCACCACCCTGGTTTTAGGCAGGTCTGCCTGCGGTTTGCCGTTATCCTCAGCGGCTGACGGGGAGGGGGATTTTATATCCGGGGAGGGCATTGTGGCCTGGGGCTTTGGGGAGCCGCAGGCAGCCAAAGGCCAGGCGAGGGCGATTGCCATAAGAGTAAGTAATAATTTGTTTTTCATGTTAGGTTCCTCATTCTGCAAGTAATGTCCAGGCAGCAACAAAAAAGAAAGCATAGGACTCTCCTTCTGGAAAGTGAATGCTTTCATAGCACACATCGAAATAGGGATTTACAGTAAAAAGGCTTCGGCCTTGCAGCCCTGCTTCCTGCAGGTTCTGACAGCATTATTTTAACAGACAGGCCGGGCGCTGTCAATTAGCAATTTTCATGCCATGGGCATGGTCATACAGGATCCGGATATCCTTTGGCAGCTGGTTGGGCAGCATTTCATTTTGTTTCAGGCCCGGAAAGCAACAGAATGGGGGCAGCAGGATCCGCCCTGATATATTTGAGAAAAATAAAAAATATAAAGAAAATATAAATAAAAAATAAACAAAAAGATTGACATTGTAAAATATGACTGATATAATAGCCTAAAACGGAATTGAAATAGTTAAGTTGTACAATGGAAAGGATCTCTGTTAAGAAAATGTAAAAATTAAATTGGGAACAGAGGTATCCCGGCAGAACAGGCGGCAGATGAATGAAGATCTGCTTTTGCAGGCGGATTTTTATAATAAACCACCAAATTTTTTATTTATGGAGAGGAGGATATTTATGAAGTATCTTCAGAAACTTGGGAAAGCGTTAATGCTTCCTGTGGCGTGTCTCCCCATTTGCGGTATCCTGATGGGATTTGGTTACTTATTCTGCCCGGCATCCATGCAGGGCGGCGATATTACCGGTTTTCTGCCGAAGCTCGGGCTGTTTTTGGTGAAGGCAGGGGGGGCGCTAATTGACAATATGGCATTGCTGTTTGTAATCGGCGTTGGTGTCGGGATGTCCGAGGACAATGACGGAACCGGCGGTTTGGCGGCTCTGACTTCCTGGCTGATGATAACGACCCTGTTGTCCACAGGCTTTGTGACCACCCTGATTCCCTCAATCGCAGAGAATCCGGATAAGGTTTTGGCGTTTGATAAGATTGCCAATCCTTTTATCGGAATCCTGTCCGGAGTCATCGGTTCCATGTGTTATAACCGCTTTAAGAAGACAAAGCTGCCCAACTGGCTGTCATTTTTCAGCGGCAAGCGGTGTGTGGCAATCGTGGCAGGCGTGGTTTCCATCCTGGCCTCTGTGGGATTGCTGTTCGTATGGCCGATCGTGTTTGGCATACTGATTTCCGTGGGTAAAGCGATTATCGGAATCGATGCAGTCGGAGCCGGTATCTATGCGTTCTTGAACCGTTTGCTGATTCCTACCGGCCTGCATCATGCCCTGAACAATGTTTTCTGGTTCGATACCATCGGGCTGGGAGATCTGAGCCATTTCTGGGCCGGCGAGACCTCGGCAGATGTAGAATGGTCTCTGGGAATGTACATGTCAGGTTTCTTCCCCTGTATGATGTTTGGTATCCCCGGAGCTGCTCTGGCCATGGTGCATTGTGCCAAGCCTGAGAAGCGGGATGTGGCAGTAGGCCTGGTGGCTTCCGCTGCGATCTGTGCATTTATCTGCGGCGTCACAGAACCTTTTGAATTTGGATTTATGTTCCTGGCTCCGGCTCTGTATGTGGTCTATGCATTGCTGTATGGAATTTTCACCACAATTACCGTGCTGCTCGGCTTTCGTGCAGGATTCGCCTTCTCTGCCGGCGGTACAGACCTGCTGTTTTCTGCAACCCTTCCGGCAGCACAGAATACCTGGCTGATTTTGCCCCTGGGCGCGGCTGCCTTTGTTGTATTCTACCTGGTGTTCCGTTTTGCGATTACGGCCTGGAATCTGAAAACCCCGGGACGTGAGGATGATGACGAGGACGAGATGAAAGTGGTTCTGGCTAACGATAACTTCACCCAGATTGCAGAGATCATCCTGGAAGGCGTGGGCGGCAAGGAGAACCTGACTTCCATTGACAACTGTATCACACGCCTTCGCCTGGAGGTTGTGGACTATACCAAGGTGGATGAAAAGAAGATCAAGTCAGCCGGAGTGGCTGGTGTAATCCGCCCCGGAAAGACCAGCGTGCAGGTGGTGATCGGCACCCAGGTGCAGTTTGTGGCAGACGAGTTTAAGAAGCTTTGTAAATAACGGGAATGGAAAAGATAAAAAGGAAGGTGGGGCGCCATTGACGGACGCCCCATCTTTCCTTTATAATAAACGGTAAATCAGGGCAATAAATAAACGGAAGGAGATTATGGAATGAAGATTTATTGTGAAAAGGATTATGAGGCTATGAGCCGCCGGGCGGCGGGGATTCTTGCGGCGCAGGTGATTTTGAAGCCGGATTGTGTGCTGGGTCTGGCTACCGGGTCATCGCCGGTGGGGGCATACCAGGAACTGGTCCGGCGCTGCCAGGCAGGTGAACTTGATTTCTCCAAGGTAACCTCGGTGAACCTGGATGAGTACAAGGGGCTTTCCGGGGACAATGACCAGAGCTACCGCTACTTTATGGATACCAATCTCTTTAACCAGGTAAACATAGACAAGAGCCGCACTTTTGTGCCGGACGGCCTGGAGCCGGACAGCAGCAAGGCATGTGCGGATTACAATGAGATCATCCGCAGGGAAGGGCCGGTGGACCTGCAGCTGTTAGGCTTAGGCAACAACGGGCACATTGGCTTTAACGAGCCGTCTGCGTGTTTCGAGAAGGAGACGCACTGCGTGGATCTGGCGGCAAGCACGATTGAGGCAAACAAGCGCTTTTTTGAAAAGGAAGAGGATGTGCCGCGCCAGGCCTATACCATGGGGATCGGCAATATCATGCAGGCGAAGAAGATCCTGATTATTGTGTCCGGGGAGGCGAAGGCCGACGTGCTGGCAAAGGCATTCTGCGGGCCGGTGACACCGGAGGTTCCGGCATCGATCTTGCAGTTCCATGGCGATGTGACCCTGGTGGGAGATGAGGCTGCCCTGTCAAAGCTGATGGGCCTGTTGGCCAAATAACCGCGATGAAACGGCAAGTAGACTTAGCAGAGATTTCCGACGGCCGCCGCTATGGTGCCAATGACATGGTGAAGGCAGACTGCGGCGGCTGTGAGGGCTGCTCTTCCTGCTGCGAAGGGATGGGGAAATCCGTAATTTTGGATCCCTATGATGTACAGGAACTGGCAAAGGGGCTTTCGCTGACGTTTGAGCAGCTTTTGGCTTCCGTGCTGGAACTGAATGTGGCGGACGGGCTGATCCTGCCCAATTTAAAGATGGCGGGGGAGCAGGAGCGGTGCGGCTTTTTGGATGGGCAGGGACGCTGCCGGGTACATCCCTTCCGGCCTGGCTTCTGCCGCATGTTCCCCCTGGGGCGCATTTATGAGGGGGACGGGTTTTGGTATTTTCTGCAGGTGCAGGAATGCCGCCGCCAGAACCGGGGAAAAGTAAAAGTGCGTAAGTGGATCGGGGTGCCGGAGTTTAGCCGGTATGAGAAGTTTGTCCTCGCATGGCACGGTTTTTTGAAAAAATGGCAGGGGCAAGTATGCGGGGAACCGGACGGGGAGTTGGCGCGGTCGGTGTGCATGAGGATATTGAAAGAATTTTACCTGCGGCCGTTTGACGGCGGACGGGATTTTTACGGGCAGTTTGAGGAACGGGTGCGGGAGTTTGGGTAAGGCCTGGCCGGAAGTTGCATTGGAGATAATGACTTGACCATTTAACAATTATGTAATATAATAATAACCATCTTGTAACAACTGGGGTGGTTTAGCCCTTGGTTTTAGTTGTTATAACAACTCCAAATAAAAAACATATGCCGGGAGGTGCCAGAAACGAAAATGAAAAAGAATTGTTTGAAACCGTGGTCATTTGCAATAATATCCTTTATCACCATGCTTGCCATGACATTCCCATCCAGTGCGGCACCTGCCAGGGGGAAGGTCACGGGGGTGGATTCGGGTTCCATATCCGGCTGGGCGTGGAACCCGGAGGATACGAACGATGTGCAGCAGGTGGAACTCCATATTTTCCGGTCGGGGAAGCCTGACCCGGTCAAGTACCTCCATGTGGCGGCAGACCAGTACCGGGAGGATCTAGCGGCCGAACTAAAGGACGGCTGGCACGGCTTTTCGGTAAAGGTAGACTGGTCCGGGCTTGAGGGCAGTGACTTTAAGATCAAGGCGTATACGGTAAAGGACGGCGAGTATTATGTCCTGGGTGAGCCGGTAAGCTATAGTAAAGGCTCTTCAAAGGCAGCAAAGAGTTCCGCTAAAGACACAACGAACAGCAAAGAAAAGCCGGCAGCGGAGGCTTCGGCTTCTTCCCCGGCAGAGTCATCCCAGCCGTCAGGCTCAGACAGCAGCCAGTCCCTGGGGGTCTTTTCGATCAGCGGCTATTGCAATTGCGATAAATGCAGCGGCGGCAGCAAAATTACATATTCCGGCAAGGTGCCGCAGGCAGGGCACACGATTGCAGCCGACTTAACGATCCTGCCTCTAGGGAGCAGGGTGCGGATTGGGAATACGGTCTACACCGTGGAGGACAAAGGCTCTGCCATTCAGGGGCATAAGATTGATATCTTCTATGACAGCCATGAAAAGGCAAGGGCACATGGAAGGACCAGTCAGGAGGTGTTTTTGCTCCGCTGAAGGACGTAGGAGGCCACTTTCTCCATTTCCTCAGGAATCCGGATATTTGCCGGGCACATTTTCAGGCAGGGCATTTGTGCACAGGCCCGGCATAGCCGGGCAGAGTCCTTTATCCCCAGGTTCAGCTTCCGCAGCGCCCAGTATTCCTTGCCCATAAAGGCATATTGGAACTGCCGGAAAACGGTATGGATTTCTGTGCCGTGGGGACAGGCGCACCGCTGGCAGCGGTCGCAGGGGATCGGTGAACCGTGCTTTTCCAGCACGGACAGAACCTGCAAAAAGGTGGGGACAAAGCCGGAAAAGTTCTCTTCCCATCTCATTGCCGCCTCTGCCTGTTTTACGGTGCCGATGCCGATTAAGGCGCAGGAGACCGGATAGGAGAGAACTGTGCCGATCAGGGTTTCCACCGGGAAGAAGGCAGGCAGAAGCCCGGCGGCATAGACCTTATTCACCAGCAGCCCCTTGCCGGTAAAAAGGGGTTCTGTGCGGATCCGGTCCAGCATGCCCCGTTCCAGCACATTGCCGCTTCCCTGGAGCACGTCTACCCGCCGGTCGGCAGCGCCCCGCAGAAGAATGTCATAATAGTGGGAGGCAATGCCGGTAAAACGGATGCTTCCCTGTTGTTTCAGTTCCACAAGGGCGTCCAGCGCCCCGCCTTTTCCAAACACCTCGTCTTCACTGCCCGGGTCTACCTGGTGGACAAAATACACATCAGCCCAGGTTCCCAAATTCTCACAGGAAGCCAGCACAGCCTGGTACATCTCATTTCCGTCATAAAATCTCGCCTTATCCGTTATGACAATACGGTTCCGTTCCAGATGGGCGGCGAATTTGCCCAGCTTTAATTCCGCGTCTCCATATTCCGGCACAATAGCCGTGTCATACAGGTTGCAGCCAAGCGAAAAGGCATGCCCCATAACAGACAGGGCGTCCTCCTCGCTGAGGTTGAAATAGTCCGGCAGCACCGGGACGCTTCCCTGGAGAATGGGGATGGTGCCAAAGCCGATTTCCGAAACTGCCAGTCCCGTATTGCCAAGTCTGCGATATCTCATAATGCCACCATTCCCTCCCAGGCATAAAAACCGTGATAAAGTTGCCGCCATCCCCTGCCGACCGCACAGGCTGTAAGGCCAGGGGGCGTTTTTGCTGTCAGTATTTTGTGCTTTGGCAGCAGTCAAAGGCTGCCGGAGCCGCCGGGTTCCCACAATCCCGCAAATGCCCGCTCCCCCACGAAAACCCCATTCCTGACCAAAGGCTGGCGGAGGTTTTTGCAGAAGGCAAAGGCTTCCCTGCCAATCCGCTGCAAGGTGGAGGGCAATGTCACCTGTTCCAGGCTGTGGCAGCGGAAAAATGCCCGCTCAGGGATCTCCGCCACACCTTCAGGAATATAAATTTCCTTTAGGGAAGTGCAGTTTTCAAATGCCCGCACCCCGATAAACCGAAGCTTTTCAGACAGTTCCACTGCTTCCAGGCGGCTGCAGCCGGAAAATGCCATGTCACCGATCCGCTTTACATTTACTCCATGCTCCACCCTGCGCAGCCATTTGCAGCCCGCGAACCCGCATGCCCCGATGGAGGCCACGGAACAAGGGAGACGGACCATGGTCAGCAGGTTCGCGTCCTGGAACACATGGTCTTTGATGGCAGTGATGCCTTCTGCGAGTACAAGCCGGGGGATATTGCCGGTACACTCAGCCAAGGCATCGGCATCATCCGTCTTAAAACAGTTCAGGCGGTCCATCACCGCCTGTTTTGCCACGGGCAAAAACTCCCGTTTACGGTCAGCGATGCCCCCAAACTGTATGGCAGTGCCGTCAGCCAGGACCATTTCCTCAAGATTGATACAATTGCGGAAAGCATATTCCCCTACCTTAACCTTGTCTGACAAGAAACGGATCCGCCGGATATCCAGCCCCCCGGCGAAGGCCCAGCCGCACACCAGGCGGATATCCTCTGGGATCACGACCTCCCCTGCGCAGCAGGAACCGTCCAAAACCATGTGGTTTATTGTCACCAGCGGCGATTTTCGGCGCTGTTTTTCCAGCCAGGCAGTCCCGTGGAATGCCCTTGCCCCAATCAATGCCACGGTATCCGGGATTTCCACTTCCTCAAGCATCAGGATATCCCGGAAAACCTCGGCGCCGATCTGACGGATGCCCCTGGGGATATGCACAATCCGCCCCTGCCCCTGATAGCCGGTGAGGATATCTTCCTTTTCCACCACAAAACAGCTGAGGGCGCTGGCAAATACCTGCCTTGCGGCCTGGGGCAGCCCATCGGACAGGATATCCGGATAGGCCCGCAGCTGCCAGGTTTTTTCCTGCCAGCTAACCGTTCTGAGGGCGGTACAGCCGCAGAAGGCGTATTCCCGGAGAAGAGGCGCTTTCTTGGTTCCCCCAAGCCGTACAGCCTCCAATCTCCCGCAGGCCTCAAAGGCATGGGGCATAAGCACAGCCCCGTCTGCCAAATCAACAGACCGCAGATGGTCGCAATCCTGGAACGCATAGGAGCCGATATGGCTTATGCGGGAACTGTCAAAAGCCCGCAGGTTCCTACAGCCGCAAAAACAGAAATCTTGTACGGACTCTGCCTGGGGGCACAGGCAATCCTCCAGGGAAGAACAGTTCTCAAATAACCTTTCTTCCAGGCAGAAGAGCCCATAAAGTTCTGCCTGGGTAAGGGACGGACAGCAGGCAAAGGCGCGGCTTTTGGCCTGGGAGGCATATACCTTGAGTTCCCGCAAAGAGGCGCATTTCTCAAATGCCCGTTGTCCGATCTGGCAGGCAGTATGGGAAAACTCCACCTCTTGCAGCCCTGTGCAGCCCCAGAAGGCGCCCTCCCCAATGTGTACCAGGGTGTCCGGAAAGGTCACCTTGGTAAGGCCGCAGTTCCCGGCAAAGGCGTAGGGGGCAATGGAGCGGATGCCCTGCGGCAGGCAGGCCTCGCCAATATATCCCTGGCCGGAGAGAAGGATATGGTTGAGGACAGGGAGGGAGGCATCCATGCCCTGGTTGGGCAAAAGGGCGGTATAACAGGTTCCTTCCCATGCGCCCTCTCCCACAGAAAGCAGTGATTTCAGGGGCTGGCGGCAAAGAGACGCACAGTCGCGGAAGGCTTCCTTCCCCGCAGATACCATGCCGCCTATATGGATCTGCTCCAGGCTGCTGCAGCAATAAAACGCCCGTGTCCCGGCACTGCGGATAACGGCAGGGAAGGCATCAGGAAGGGAAGGGTCATCCGTTTTTTTGCAGTTTGAGGGGCTCTGGTTCTGCCTTGGGAGGCAGGTGAGCACGGCCTTTAGGCTGACGCATCCGGAAAACGTCTCTTCTTCGATTTCATCTATGCCCGAAGGCCAGGATACCATAGAGAGCAGCCTGCAGCCCTTCAAGGCAGCCGCCCCGACCCAGGTGACGGTTTCAGGGAAATGTATTTGTGTCAGGGCGTCATTTCCATAAAACGCACCGCCGGCCACAAGGCGGACTGTTTTTGCCAGCCGCACTTCGCCGCAGAGGCCGCTGCCGTCCCAGAAGACCTCCTCCATGGGGTCTGTGCCCATCCCGCAGCCGTTAGGTTCCCCTGCCGGAAGCAAGGCCGACTGCATCCGTTCCTGCTTCCATTTCTCCAGGAAAGGGGTTCCTTCCAGGGCATGCCTCCCCACCGCCTTGAGGGTTTCGGGCAGATGTACGTGCGCCAGCTTCCCGCAGCCAAAGGCCAGCTTATGGGGGATATGGCGGACCCCAGGCTCCATCACCAGGGTGCGCAGGCGGGGGCAATAGGAGAAGATGCCGGTGCCGAAATCCCGCCCATCCCCGGCCACAGATGCCTTGATGAGCCCGCTTTCGGCAAAAGCCAGGCTGCCCACATGGCGGAGGGAAGGGGGCAGGTGCACTTCTTTCAGCCCGGCACAGCGGTAGAAAGCCATCTTCCTGACCGTCTCCAGGCTTTGGGGAAAATCCACCTGCTTTAAGGAAAGGCATCCATAAAATGCCATCTCCCCAATCTCTTTCAGGCAGGAACTAAAGGAAAGTTCCCGCAAAATGCGGCAGTGCTTAAAGGTGCCTGGCTCCACAGCCGTGATCCCGCCGGGAAGGGCTGCCCGTATCAGCTTGACACAGTTTTCAAAAGCCCCGGGGCCGATAAAATTCAGCTGCGCAGGGAATTCAACGGCCTGCAGCACCAGGCAGTCCCGGAATGCCCCGGCGCCGATTTCTTCAAGGCTGCCGGGAAGGATAACCCGGTCGATGGCTTCATTTCCGGCAAATGCTTCCTCCCCGATGACGGTAATCCCCTGGGGAACCACGACCCGGGACTCGCTGCCCAGATATTTGAGGAGGATGGTGCCGCTGACCCGGAAATTCCCCATCACCTGCCGGTAAATGGCCTGCACCAGGGGAGGCGCGTTATGTCCGGCCAGGCCTGTGATCCCCTGGAAGGTGTACTTGGTTTGGCCGCAGACGGTGACGTGCTTAAGGGCAGTGCAGTTCTGGAAAGCATCTTCCTGGATTTGGACGTCATTGTGCTGGAAAACCACGGTTTCCAGGCCAATACAGTTGCGGAAAGCACGGCTCTCAATCACCCGCAGGGAAGCAGGCAGATGGAGGGACAAAATGCCCCTCTTATCAAAAAAGCAGCTTTTTTTGATAGATGTGATGCCCTCCGGGATTTCCACATGCTTGAGGTTGGTGAGAAAGCGTACCAGCTGCCGCCCGTCTAGTTCCATCATCCGGAGGACGTCCACGGCAACCGCCCGGATCAGCGGGGGGACTTCCCTTTTACCGGCCACAACCTCCACAACATTGGGAAAGGAAAATTCTTCCCCGTCGGCAAAGGCGATACGGGAGATCCTGCCGCAGCCGGTAAACACATCGCAGAGATCCTCCTCACAAAGTTCCCGGGATATCTCCAGTTCTTCCAAAAGCACATCATTGACAAATGCCTGCCTCCCTAAGCGGCGGACCCCGGGCATGCGGATTTTTGTGAGGCTGTCGCAGTAGAGGAACGCACAGTCCCCTAAGCGGCTGACAGAGGCAGGGAGCACGGCCTCCCTCAGGCAATGGCAGCGGTGGAAGGCATAATCGCCGATTTCGGAGGCTCCCTGGGGGATTTCGATTTTTTCAAGCTTCCGGCAGCCCTTAAAAGCCCCTGCCAGGATGCGGCTAAGGCCAGGGGGCAGGGTTACCTCCTTTAAAGAGACACAAGCCTTAAAAGCCCCCTCCCCAATGGTACGGATGCCCTCCGGAACTATGACAGATTCTTCTTTCCCTTCGTATCGAAGCAGGATGTCATCCTGAATGTGAAAATGATGGTTCATGGCCTGGTGCTCCTTTTATCAGTGATTCGGGGGGATGCCGGGAATAAAAGCTCCCTGGCAGGCAAACCGCCGCCCTGCCTTTTTAGGCAGATGGCATTGCCCCAAACAGAGCCATTATAGCATAAAAGGGGATAGGAGGAGAAGATGATGTATAGTAAAATGGAGAACTTTATGGTATAATTTCAAGAAAAGTAAAAAAAATTAACTTTTCCGGTTACCGACGGCAGAAAGAGTTAGGGGGATTATGAAAAAATTCAGCTGGAAAATATTAAACTGGGCATTGTGGACAGAGATTCTTTTATCCTATTTCCTGCCTTTTTGGGTGACGGACAATTTTCGGTATCAGGTGGGCTTCCCGATGCCGTTTCTATCGGCTTATGATACGGGGGTTTGCAAAAGCCCCTTCCTGTCAATGCATTTAAACCCATTAGGGCTGCTGCTGGACATAGCTGTGATCTATTTGGCCATTTTAGCTTGTGTAAAGGCATTTCAAAAACGGAAGCATGGAGAGAGGGAACCCTTTCCCCCAAGGAGCCGGTAAAAGGGAGGGAAATGCTGCCGGCTTATGTGGTGAAAAACCGAGTGTTCCCTTGTTCACTGAGGGTAAATATAATAAATTAAGAAGAAAGGCAGGGAATTTACAAATGAAAGAGGAAAGAAGAAAAAAGCGGCTTGCCGTAGCAGGCTGCGGTTTTTTAGGGAATATCCTGGTGGATGCATGGAAAAGCGGGCTTTTGCCAGAGTACGAGATCGCGGGTGTTTTGGGGCGGGACGAAGGGCGGGCGGCTTCCCTGGCTGCTAAGGCCGGGTGCCCGGCGTGCAAAAATATCCAGGAACTTTTGGAACAGAAACCGGATTATGTGGCAGAGATGGCTTCTGTGCAGCTGGTGAAGGAGATCGCTGAGCCAGTGCTCCGCCATGGAGCCAACCTGGTGGTGCTGTCTGTGGGAGCCTTTGCAGAGGAGGCATTTTATGAAGAGGTCAGCCGGATAGCCAGGGAAGAGGGAACCCATGTACATATCGCCTCCGGGGCCATTGGCGGCTTTGATGTGCTGCGGACCATTTCCCTGATGGGGCAGGTCAGTACCAAGATGGTGACACATAAAGGGCCGGACTCCCTGAAGAACACCCCGGTTTTCAGGGAGGGTTTGACGGAGAGCCAGACAGAGGAGGAGGTTTTTGCCGGAAGCACCAAAGAAGCGATCAAACTCCTCCCAACCAAGGTCAACGTATCCATAGCAGCCTCCCTGGCCACTGCGGGGACGGAAAAAACAAGGTATTCCATAGTCAGCGTCCCAGGCATGGAGGGGGATGACCACAGGATTACGGCAGAAGCGGAAGGGGTGAAGGCAGTGGTGGACATCTATTCCAATACCAGCGCCATTGCCGCCTGGAGCGTAGTGGCGCTGCTGAGGAACCTGGTTTCACCGATTATGTTTTAGGGGGTGCCCGAGAGGTGCTTTTTGGCAGGCAGTATCTTTTGCGGGACGGCGCCTTTTGCGGACCGGGGGATTTTATGGCTTTAAGAGAAGATGGCCAGGAGAAGCTCCTGCAGTTCCTTTAGGCTGCCGGTTTGGTATAGCTGTGCCTTATACTTCTTGGTGCCTTTCCGTTTTTTCATGGCATAGGAAGCCAGCTTCCTCATATAAACCAAGGTGAAACTCTCGTCATAACAGGCAGCGGCCAGTTCCATCTGGTCCAATAGGATGTCCAGGATTGTCCGGCCACAGGGCTTTTGGGTCAGTTCGCTGAAGATAAAGGGGTTTTCCAGGGCATACCGGGCGACCATGATGCCGTCCGCCCCGGTTCGCTCTATCATCTCGTGCGCCTGGGCGGCACAAAAGATTCCGCCGTTGGCGATTACCGGGATGGACACAGCCGCCTTGGCCTGGGCGATCTCCTGGTAACAGGGGGTTCCCCCATACATCATGCTGCGGCTCCTCCCGTGGATGGTGACCATGTCTGCGCCGGAGTACTCGCACATGCGGGCAAATTCCGCCGCAAACATTTCATCCTCCCGGATCCCGGTGCGGCATTTGACGGACACCGGCTTCCCGCTTTTTTTGCAGGCCCGGATTATGGCGGAGGCCCGGGGCATATCCAGCATCAGGGCGCTTCCCTCCCCGCTTTTAAACACATTGGGAACCGGGCAGCCCATGTTGATATCGATCAGGTCAAAGCCCTCTAAAAGGGAGCTTTTCGCCATCTCTTCCATGATTGCCGGGGAGCCGCCCAGAAGCTGCACTGCTTTGATGGGTTCATCCTTTGTGGTGAATAGCAGAAGCTTGTTGGCACGGTCCTGGTATTTCAAGGCGTTGGCACTGACCATCTCTGTAAAACATAATCCGGCTCCCAGCCCATAGGCCAGCATGCGGAACGGGTATGAGGTGTATCCGGCCAGGGGAGCCATCAGGATATTGGAGGGCAGCAGAAGGCCGCCCACCCGCAGCTTGTTTATTTCCATCATTGGGTTTTCTCCATGAGATGTTTGTATTTTTTATAAGGCCTATTTTAGATGATTTTTGGGGTTTAAGCAATAGGCAGAAGGGGGAGGTGGCGCTATGTGGCTGATATTTGCTGCTTTGTCAGCTGTGTTTGCGGCATTGACATCGATTTTGGCGAAAATGGGCATGGGGGAGTCAACTCCAATCTGGCTGCGGCAATCCGTACCATAGTGGTTTTGGCATTTGTGCTTCTGCATGAGGATTTGACAGCCAAGTCCGCGTCAGGGTGCCTGTTGATCGGGGCGGGGACGCTGATGATGGTTTTGTAGGGCAGAAAAATAAAAATTTTTTGATATTTAAAAAATAAAGGGATATAGCAGCAGAAAGGGGAACAGAAGCAATGGGAAAATTATCGTGGAATGAGAAACTTAATATTGGGGTTGAGGTGGTGGATAAGGCCCATGCCAGGCTTTTCCGGATGGTGGGAAAGCTGATGGATTTGGCAGAGTATGAGCCGGACAGCCAAAATGCCTGCAAGGAAAGCATTAAATTTCTGGAAGATTACACAATGACACATTTTTCCGAAGAAGAAGCCTATATGCGTTCCATCCGCTACAAGGGGTATGAAAAGCATAAAAGGATCCACGATGAATTCAGGGACAGCACCCTGGTTTCCCTGAAAAAATATTTAAAGTCCTCCAATTATTCTCCCATGGCTGTACAGCGGTTTCTGAATGTGATGGTTGGCTGGCTGACCGGCCATATCATGGTGGAGGACCAGGCGATTATAGGAAATGTGGCCGCAAAAAGAGAGTACGAGGAAAGCACGGATACATCGGTGGTGGCCGGCGCCGTCAACCAGGCCATGAAGGATGTATTCCGCCTGGATGCGGATTTGGTCAGTGCAGAATATAACGGCAGGAGTATCCGCAATGGATATTATTACCGCCTGTGCTATGACATGGATGACGGAGGGAAGGTACAGCTTCTGATGGGGCTGGAGGAGCAGCTGGCGCGCCGCGGGGTCGGCATGATGCTGGGATTGGCGGCCATGCAGAAGCCGGAGATGGTGAAAGAGGCTTCCGTGCAGATCCTGAAGCAATTTTTCCACCATTGCGGAAAATTATTTAAATCCGATACAGAGTATGAACTCGACAAGGAAGAACTGCTGACAAAGGATGAGTTCCGGGAGGATTTTATGACCAGGTATCCCATCAGCCTGCTGTTTGAGACAAGGCTGGGGCATTTTATTTTCTGTGCACGGAAGTGGGAGGTTAAGAAGCGGAAAGGAGACTGAGGGGGAGGGGAGGCCTCCTCCCTTCTTTTTTGCCATACATTTCCCGGGCAGCGCATTTCCCATGCAAAAATACAACTAATTGCAAAAAACAGTTGACAAACAATAGGGAAATGGTAATATGTACTATATACACTCGTATTTACAAATGCAAAATTATACAAAACACAAAAATGGGAGGTTTTCATGAAGAATAAACTGAATATTGGTTTTTTGACCACCTGTTCCGGAAGATGGCCGAGGGAACTGCCAAAGGAGCGGGATGCAGAGTATGGGACATGGCTGGCAGAGGAATTTCCGCAGGCACAGGTGGTAAGGGCAGGGCAGGTAGTCTGCGATAAGGATACCCTGGAAGCAGCAGAAAAGTTCCGGCAGGCCGGCGCCGATGTGGTTGTCATGGTATATGGCGCTTTTACGGGTGATGATGTGGCAGCATTCCTGGCGGAGATGGTGGGTGTGCCCCTTATCCTGTGGGCGCCCTATGAAGTTCCTTTTGAGAAGGACACCCGGCTTTATGCCAATGCCCTCTGTGCCATGACCATGAATGCGGCGGCTCTGCACCGGCTGGGGGCGGCCTGCCATACGGTTTACGGGAGCCTTGGGGACAGCCGGGCTTCTGGCAAGGTGCGGCAGCTGATTCTCGCCTACCATGCCAAAAAGGCTATGCGCCACACCAACCTGGGGCTTTTGGGATACCGCCCCACGGCCTTTTACAATTGTGCCTTTGATGAGGGGCTGATCCGCAGAACCTTTGGGGTGAAGATTGAGGAGACGGATTTAAAGGTTGTGTTTGACAAGATGGCAGAGGTTTCGGAGGAGGACTGCCGGGAAGAGACGGCAAGAATCCAGGATGCCTATGATGTGGAACTGCCGGAGGGACACCTGGAAAACCACGCCCGGCTCTATTTGGCTTTAAAAGAGGTGATGAAGCAGCAGGGTTATGATTTCGGGGTGATCAAATGCTGGCCGGAGATGGGCAATCTCCATGCCACCCCCTGTGCGGTGCTGGGACGGCTGGCGGATGATGGGGTGCCGATCGGATGTGAAGGGGATGTGGACGCAGAACTGGCACAGATCGCCCAGAACTATCTGACCGGGCTGCCTACGTTTATTACGGATATGATCAATATCGATGAAGAGAAGAATACCATGGCCTTCTGGCATTGCGGCAACGCGGCGCCCTCCCTGGCCAATCCGAAATACGAACTGTGGATGCGCAACCATCCCCTGGCCGGTCAGGGAAGCGCTTTCTGGGGTGCCTTAAAGCCGGGGGCAGTGACCATTGCCCGGTTCTGCAACCTGGGAGGGGAATATAAGCTTTTTTTGATGAAGGGCGAAGCAATTGACCAGGATCGGTATACACGGGGGATCATGGCCAATGTAAAGGTTAGCCGTCCGGTGCGCCAGGTGATAGAACAGATTATCGGGGAGGGGATCCCCCACCATTACAGCCTGGTGTGGGCAGATGTGGCAGAGGAGTTAAAGCAGCTGTGCGAATTGCTGGGGGTTGCGGTGATTGAACTGTGATCGGTGCCGGGCGGGTGTGCTTTTGCCTGCCGGCAACGTTGTTTTATTTGGCACAAACTTCTGGCAAATGGAAGGAAGCTTCAGGATCTTTTTTATATCTGCTTTTGCGGCGGTTTTCCCGTCAGGTGCACCCTGGCAGAAAATCATCTCCCCCAACCAGGCATGGACTGTTTTATCCCCAATTAGGAGAAACAACAGCTATCTGGCAGGCGGCGGCGCGTCAAGAAATCTATGTGGTTTTGTTTTAAGAGCCTCCCGGCGGGGCGGCAGGTCAGCCTGTGACCTGCTCCACCTCTGGGATGGGTTTGAGATTGAAATGAATTTCGATAGAAATGTGTCTTGTCTTATCGCTGCTTATGCTTTCATGGACAACGATTTCTTTTATCAGGCGGTTTAAGGTGGCGGCGTCCAGCTCGGTGATGTCCCGGTACTCCTGGATGGATTCCACCCACTGCCGGGCGTCCACCGCAAGCCGGATTTCATCGGCAAGGCGTTTCCTGCCGTCCTCGACTTTCGCTTTTAGCTCCGCCTGTTCGTTCTGTGTCTTTTGGAGCAGGAGATGGAAGTTGTTCTCCGTAATGCGTCCGGCTACCATGTCCTCATAGAGCCGTAGCACCATCTTTTCCAGAACCTCAATCCGTTCCTCGTCCTTGGCTAAAGAGCGTTCCCATGCTTCCCGCCTGCCGTTCTGCTCGGCTTCACAGGTGTCGTTTAACCGGCCAGCCACCGCTTCGCCGTCCATCAGGGCAGCAGCGGCGCACTCCCGGATTTTGTTCAGCACAAGGCTGTAAAGGGTGTCGTACTCAATCCGGTGCTGGGTGCAATGCTGCTTCCCAAAGGCGTTGTAGGTCTTACAGGAATAAATCTGCTGGGGGTGCTTGGCGTTGGTGTAGCGGACGGTTAAGGATTTCCCGCACTCTCCGCATTTGAGAAGCCCTGCAAACAGGCTCGGCTCCCCGCACTCGCCGGGGCGCTGGCGGGACTTTAACTTTTCCTGTACGGTGTCAAAGCTCTGCCTGTCGATGAGCGGCTCGTGGGTGTCCTCCACCACAATCCATTCCCCCGGCTTCTTCTCCCGTATGGTGCCGAGTTTGAAGCGGTACTCTTTCTTCTGGGAAGCCATCGCCCCGGCATAGACGGGGTTTGTCAGGATGTCCTTAATCACGGAGAAATCCCACATATACCTCCCGTTCTCCGGGTCTTTGCGTTCCCACTTGGTAAAGACGTTGCGGATGCCGCGCTGCCGGTTCCACCAGGTCGGGCAGGGGATTTTTGCTTCCTCCAGCCTGCGCCGGATGTGATTCGGGCCGCGCCCGTTAAGGGCATATCCGAAAATCAGCCGGACAATGGGGGCGGTTTCTTCATCCGGCAGGAGATGGTTGCGGTTCTCCGGGTCTTTGCGGTAGCCAAAGGGGGCGACGCAGCCGGTAAACTGCCCTTTCTGCGCTTTCAGCAGATACGAGGAATGGACTTTCTTGGAAATGTCCTTGCTGTACATCTCATTCAGGATATTTTTGAACGGGGCAATGTCGTTGTTCTCCCGCAGGGTGTCGATTCCATCGTTCATGGCGATATAACGCACGCCGTTCCTTGGGAAAAAATCCTCCATGAGCTGCCCGGTCTGCAAGTAGTTTCGCCCCAGCCGGGAAAGGTCTTTTGTTATCACAAGGTTTATCTGCCTGCGCTCGATGGCTTTCAACATCCGTTTCAGGTCGGGACGTTCCATGTTCAGCCCCGTGTAGCCATCGTCCTGATAGACTGCCGCTACCTCCCATCCCTGCTTTTCGCAGTATTTTTCCAGCATATCCCGCTGGTTTGCAATGCTGGCGCTCGTCCCGTCAAGGTCGTCGTCCTTGGAGAGCCGGCAGTAGATGGCAGCCCGGAAGCCCCCGGCCAGCAATGCGTCCACGCTTTGTCCTGTATATTCTGTTGTGTTCATCATAACCATTACCCGCACAATCCAGACGGAACACTGGTTTTCTGAACCTCACCTTTATTATACCCTAAATCTTGCGTTTTAACAAGATATTCTTTATCATTCTTTCCGCCTTTTTTGTAGCTGTGTTTCTGTGCAATCAGGCTCACAAAAACGTCTGTCGCGTCCAGCTCGCCGTCAAAGACTGTGGTAACATGAAACTCTGTTCGATTTTTCGCCATAGGCATTTACCTCCATACATGAAAAGAGCCAGACAGGGGATGGTCGGCAACGAAGTCCGGCAACGGGGCTGTTTTTCCCCGGATTTTTCAGAACGGAAGCTCCATCTGCTCCGATACCAGCTGGAAGCCGTCAGGGGTTTTTCCGCCCCCGTTGCTGGCGTCCGTTGTCAGGCTTTCCCGTTCCCAGCCCTTTTGCCTGCCGTACCCGGCAAAGTTCCGGGGATTGGAGAAGTACCGCCAGCCGGTAACGCACTGGCATAATCTCGTTGATTTCCCGGATTTCCCATTGCTTCGGCTCGTCAAAGGCGTGGTTTAAGGCTTCCTTGTAGAGCTGCTTGGAGCAGACCGTTTCCCCTGTATAGCCGTCAAGGAACGCCTGTATCATGCCTGCCTTGGTGTCCTCCGGCATAAAGTCCTTCTGGCGTTCTTTCAGGTATCGCACCATTTCCGGGCTGAAGGACAGCTTCCAGTTGCCCGCCCGGTAAATCTCCATCGCTTCCGCCCACACCTGGCTTAAATAGGCTCTGGAAGCGGCTTCGTCCTCCAAAATGTGAACCTCCGCCTGTCCGGGGCATACCTGTATGGGGAGAAAGCGGCGGTTGCCGGAACGGTCGAGGGGCAAAAAGTCAAGGGCGTTGGAAGTGCCGCCAAACACGCACTGTCTGGGGCGGTCTGCCGGGTGGGTTTCATAGGGTATCTTGTAAACCTCTTTCTGGCGGCTTAAAAAGGACTTGATTTCCTCAATGCTCTTTGCGTTGGCGGTGGCAATCATTTCCGACATTTCGATAACCCAATGCCCTTGCAGCTTCCGGTACACGTTCTCATCGTCCAGCTTCCGCAAATC
Source organism: bacterium 1XD21-70 (assembly GCA_003669055.1). Lineage (GTDB taxonomy): Bacteria > Bacillota > Clostridia > Lachnospirales > Lachnospiraceae > Brotaphodocola. The sequence continues at coordinate 1,205 of RAYB01000001.1, read as the reverse complement.
ATCGGAGAACCAGTCGTCCTTCACGGCAAGGAGCCTAAAAAAGGTGGATTTCCCCGCCCCCTGTCCGCCCACCAGACAGAGCATGACTTCAAATTTACAGCCCGGACAGAATGCCCGGTGGATGGCTCCCAGCAAAAACAGGCGCAGGGCTTCAAAGGTGTACCCGTCCGCTGCGGCTCCCAGAAAGTGGCGCAGGCAGAAACGAATCCGCTCCGTCCCGTCCCATGTCAGGCTGTTTAAGTAGTCCCGGACCGGGTGGTAGCTGTTCTGGTGGGCGGCAAGGTCGGCGGCGTCCGCTATCTTTTTCTCGCTGGTCAGCCCGTAGGTTTCTTCCAGATAGAGCCGGATATACTTCATATCCGTGTCCGTCATGGAGCTGCCGGGGCGTTTCTGGCTGTCGATGGGCTTTAACAGGTCTGTCCTGTCGGTCAGCAGGTTGTAGGCAACCGCCCCGGACAGGAGCGGGTCAAGCTGGAACACGGTCAGGCAGTTCTTGATACTGTTGCGGACGCCGCCTTTCTCGGTGCTTTCCAGCATGGACTTCACTTCCTCAACGCTCCGGGGCGGCTCGGTGCTGGCTGCCTGGTTCATTAAGCCCTGCCACACCTGGGGCGGCAAGCTCTGCCATTCGCTGTTCAAGCTGTTTCACTTCCTTGTTGATTCTATCCGGCATGAAATCATTGAACGCCACCGTCCCGGTGAAGATGACCCATATCTGAAAGTGCTGCAAGCCGCCCATGTGACGGATGATGAATATTTCAGCCGTATGGTGCTGGACGATATAAACCTGATTATCCGCGACATCCGGGAAGCTCATAAAAACGACAGCGAGAGCGCGCCCCAGACCACGGTTGCCGATGAACTGAAAGAAAATCTGGACGCGGTGGAAAATTTCAAGGGCAGCCGTCAGGAGAAGCTGGTGTTTCTTTATTGCAAGCAGCTCGGTATCAACTATAAAAATCTGTCGGAAGAAGAATTTCGCTGGTTTATCCGTATTCTTCAAAAGTCAAAGAAAATGGGTACGCCTATCAATCAGAGAAAAAAACGGTAAAATAATCGCTGGGGCATGGTTGTTTTTTGCTTCCCATGTAACATCATTTGTGCTGTGATTATCTAATCAAATTTTTCGATAGTGTCAATAGTTTTTCGCAAATTTAATTCCTGCCGTTCAGTAGCTGGCAGTTAACCGGCTATGATATCAGACA
>RAYB01000024.1 GCA_003669055.1 bacterium 1XD21-70 | reverse complement strand
TACCAGCCCTTCTATTCTATTACAGAAAAAAATATGCCAAAATAAACATGGGAAAAGGAGATTGTCAACAGGTCCAACTTGGGATAGTCCCGTTGGCTGGGAAACGCCAAGTTTTTCGGCGGCTTCGATGACTTTTAATTTGTTAATCAGTCTTGCTGTTTTGAATTGTCTTGGTACTTTATCACGGTTCTTTACTTTAATAAAATCCATTTGCCTTTTCTGTCAGAACCTTCTCTCCGTAACAATCCTTTTTCTTTTAATGCAGTTATATTACGTTGGATTGTTCTGGAGGGTGTGGAGCAGAGCGGCAAACTCTTTCGCAGAAAGTGTCGGCGAATTCTGCAAATGATCAAGAATCTCCTGTTCCGTAGCGGAAAGCTTTATTATGGCTGCATGGTTATCTACGACATTGATGCCGTTCCGGATTGCCGCATGCAGCATAAAAGCGACATCCTTATATTCAGGCGCCGACAGCCCTGCTTTCTCCGTCTCCTTATACATCCGGTCAACGCCTTCTCCGAATTCCTGTACATAATCATACTCATGCAGAAATGCAGCAATTTTCGGGTTGCGGGAAAAGTGGATCTGGCGCAAGTTGTTCAGATGCTGTAGTCGCGATGCGTGGCGGCATTTATGATAATCAGTCTTGTTGTTTTTAAACTGCCTTGGCATATTATCATCATCTTATTTCAGAATGATCCATTTGCCGCGAGTCAGGCTTTCACAGGCAATATAGTTTTTATTTTTTAAGCTTTTGTATACTGTAAGTTTGTCAAACATATGTTACACCGACCGCAGATAATCTCTTAATACCTGATTCGGAGTTTTCCACCCCAGAGGACGCATAGGAAAGCTGTTGTAATCCCTTCGGTTGTATGCCTTAAGCTGCTTGGCAAAGTCTTCAAAGGAATAGAAGCGATGGGTAGCATAGAACCTCTCATTGTCCTTCCTGTGGCTGCGCTCCACCTTGCCGTTATGCCTTGGCGTATAGGGGCGGATTACCTTGTGCCGGATGCCATGCTGCTCCAAACGCACCTGGAAAAGGGTGGGCTTATCCCTGTGGGTGGTAAAGCGGTTGGTAAATTCGGTGCCATTGTCCGTCTGGATGCACTCAATGGGGCAAGGGAAAGCTTTCACAAGGTGTTCCACAAACAGGGCGGAGGAATAGGTGCTGTGCTCCTCAAAGGCTTCCACAAAGCGCCACCTGGAATACTCATCTATGGCGGTATACTGGAAGAACTGTTTGCCGGTCACCCGGCTGTTGACAAGGCAGGCGGAGGGGACGAATTTTACATCCACCTGGATACGCTGTCCGGGATGTCCCATCTGTTCATAGGGTTTGGGGACATACTTGGGGTTAGGGGGATGGACAGCCATCATGCCCTGCTTTTTGAGGAAACGGTACAAGCCGGGAATGGAACGGGAATAGCCGCGCTGCATGGGCTTGACCCAGAAAATGACAAGACCGGCGTCGGGATTGCGTCTGCGCATATCGGAAATAAGCTTGATTTCTTCCGGGGTATGCTGGTTCGGATGGTGGTGCGGCCTTCTGGAGAGGCCACGCAGAGACTCGATGGAGCCGTTATAACGGCGTTTCCAGCGGTAGACATACTGCCTGTTCGTCTTGTACTTGACAGCGGCTTTCGTAACCCCATATTGGTCAGCGTATTTAATAAGCGATAGACGAAACCTCATATCCTGTGTTATAGTAGCCATGCGGAGATACCTTCTTTCTGGTTAGATTTTGGTTTGGCGATTAAAATATAACACAGAACAGGTATCTCTGTCTTTTAAATATTCAGTTGTAACACATGTATTGTAATCCTACAATAAAATGGAAATTGATTATGCTTTCCCTCTTGACTCTGTTTTGGCTCTTATGCAAGATAGAATCACTTTCTGTACCATAATCAGATTTACCTGCGAAGCACCACATGTGTCGTTGAATGGCTATATTTATTTTTTGCCTCAACGATTATATCAAAATCAGTTTTCTAGAGTCAAGAAAGTAAATTTGAAAAAATTCCACAAAAAAAGCGAGGAACGGCATTATATAAGTTGCTGTTTTTCGGCGTTTCACAAATCCCTATTTGGGGCGGATAAGCCACAAACAGTCTTTTCCTTAATGATTATTTGTACATATGCTATCATCATGTAATAAGGGTAGATAGGGGGAAAAACCGGGATTTATTGAATAAACATTTTAAAAATCAGTTGCCAATTTTCAGAGATTTGCTATAATAAATGCGAGGCAACATTTTGGCAACAGAAAATCAGCAAGCCATAATAAATGATGTAATTGATGTAAAAATAGGCGTGTATTATTAAGAAAAATTTGATAAAAAATAAGCCATAGTTGGCTTGAATAAAGGATTTTGGCGATAGGATGTTAAAAAGAAATGTCAAAAATCCGTGTTTCCTTATGAACTACTGTCTTTTGGGCTGCGCCTTTTGTTTTACCACTTTTGCGGTCAAAAAGGCAAGGGGTGTAAACCAATGCCAGACTCCTGAAAAATGAAATTTTTGATTTTTGGTGTATGGAATCTTGTAGATGTCCTGTAAATATGCTAAACTGAATACTATGACAAATTAACAATATTATGTGAGTTTATCCAAATAACCTTTCATGATATCAGCTTTCATACACACCCCGGAAAAGAACGAGGAGAATTTGGGAAATGGTTGATCAAGCTATTAAAAATCTTGTAAAATATGGATTCCGGAAAGAACAGTTAAACGAAGCAGGACATGTCTTTGCAAGGATTCCTGAGGGTACATACGCGTATAAATGCGGTAAAGCAGATCGGAAAATCTCTGGAAAATTCCCGGCAAGCGTAAGGTTTCAGGAAAAGTACGTGCCATGAGTTATCAAAATGAATGGCTTCTTTTAGAGGCAGAAGATGAAATTGATGAGGTAGAACATCGTCCCCCCACAGAAGAATATTTATTTTACCGGAACGTGACCAACGGTGATGTTGATGCGGTAAAGAAAAATTGTGAGCAGCAGCGTTTTTTGGACAGCGACGGGGTAGGCGTACTTTCCAGGAATCCCATTACCAATTTAAAGTACCATTTTGTGATAACAACAGCAATGATTACCCGCATGTGTAAGCAAAAAGGAATGGAGTTGGAACTGGCTTTTCGGATGAGTGATTTTTACATTCAGAAGCTGGATGATATTCATACGATAGAAGGGGTGCGGAGCCTGCACGATGCCATGGTTTTGGATTATACGGAAAAAATGCGAAGAATCTGCAGGAGCGATACCAATTCCCGGCACATCAATGTGTGTAAAGAATATATTTATTCCCATATAAAAGAGCGGATTACGGTGGAAGACCTGGCCGATGTGCTGGGTGTTTCAGCCAGTTATCTTTCCCGGCTGTTTAAAAAAGAAACCGGTGATTCCGTCAGTACGTATATCCGCACGCAAAAAATTGAGATGGCAAAAAACCTTCTTCAATACAGTGAATACTCCATGATTGAAATTGCAAACCGCCTGTCCTTTTCCTCACAGAGCCATTTTATTCAGCAATTTCGTGAATCTGTGGGTATGACACCAAAGAAATACCGTGATCTGAACCATGCAATACAATGGGATATTGAAACGAAAACAGAACCGACTGAAAATCAATAAAAAAGAACCGGGCGTGGTGTTTACACCGCGCCCTAAAAAGTTCAACAATCTCTTGAAACAATCTTTTGTCAGATGTTCGGTTTTTGGCTTTGATATCATCACATCGTCAGCAGAATTTCATTTTTTTCGTTAAGAAGACTGGCAGGAATGTAATTTTCGGCAAGTTCTGAGCCGTTAAGGACAAGCTTCTGCACGCCGGATTCCTTCCGGTTTGGATTTTGAATAACAATATGAAGGTGTTTTCCGCGGAAGTCCTTATGAATTTCCAGGCAGTCCCAGTTTTTGGGAATCGAGGGCGAAAGCCTGATTCCGGTTAAATCCGGGCGGATGCCAAGGATGCCTTCGACACATCCGACCATCATCGTGGAAGCTGTGCCGGTCAACCAATGGACATGGGAACGTCCGGGATGTCTGCTGGCACTGCCCTCGGTGAACTGTCCGTAGCAGTATGGTTCTAAGCGGCGGATTTCGGCGCGGTCATTCTGAGCGGACGGCGCATTTTCCATAAAGTAGGTAAAGGCGTGTTCTCCGTGTCCGCACATGGCTTCGGCAAGAATCAGCCAGCCCTGGGATTGGGAGAAAATTCCCGCGTTTTCCTTGGTTCCCTGGTTATAGATAACGGACAGAGCACCGTCAAAGGCATGACTGTGATAAGGCGGATTCATCAGGACGGCCCCGTATTCGGTGTTCAGATGCCGGTAAACGGCTTCTAAGGCTATGTCTGCCTGCTCTTTAGAGGCAAGCCCGCTGATAACTGCCCAGCTTTGCGGATTCAGCCAGAGATTCGCCTCTTTATCAGCCGCTGCCCCGATGCGTTCTCCTGCCTGGGTATAGCCGCGGATAAAACGGTCGTTATCCCAGTACAGGCTTTGGATAAGCTTTCCAGTTTCCTCCAGCTTCTTTTCCCAGTATTCGCTGCTTTTCATGTCGTTTTTGCAGCGGGCAAACTGGTAGATAATGGATATGGCATAATAGAACTGCATGGCTACAAAGGAGGATTCTCCGTCTGCCCCCAGGCGCAGGCAGTCATTCCAGTCCGCATGAAGCCCTGCCGGTGTGCCATGAGGCCCAAGGTGGCTGAAAGAAAACTGGAGCGCCCGGGTCAAATGCTCATAAACACTTCCTTTTTCTTTATCGGCAAAGGGGATAACTTCGTCAAGGAAGGCCGTATCTCCGGTTTCAGCGATGTACTTATAAACCGTTGGAAACAGCCACAGAGCATCATCGGCGCGGTAGGCCGGATGTCCGGTTTCCTGACGGTAAGAGGCGTCTTCCGGAGTGTCCTCATGGCCCGGATGGTGTGTAAATTTGACCAGGGGCAGCCCACCCCCGTGACTCACCTGGGCAGAAAGCATAAAGCGGATTTTTTCTTTTGCCATTTCCGGCGCAAGATGGATGATTCCCTGAATATCCTGCACCGTATCCCGGTAGCCGTAGCCGTTGCGCAGACCGCAGTAAATCAAAGAGGCTGCACGCGACCAGATAAAAGTGATAAAACAGTTATAGGCATTCCAGGTATTGATCATCGTGTCAAATTCTGGGCTGGGGGTATGAACCTGAAAGTGTTCAAGCTTTTTCTCCCAGTCATGGGATAATTGAAGAACCTCCCGGGATGTTTGCTGTTCTGGTTCGGTATAACGGTTAAGGATGTTTTCTGCTTCATCCGAACTTCCTTCACCAAGGAGAAAAACAACTGTTTTTGTTTCCCCGGGTTTTAGTGTAACTGTGCAGGATAATGCCCCGCAGGAATTTTCATTGTAGCTTAAAGCATTTCCCAGACTGCCCGAAAAAACGCCCTGCGGATCACCGTAGCTGTGATATTTTCCCAGAAAAATTTCCTTATCGCCGCAGTAAGAAGAAACCTCTGCGCCAGCCAGACCAAAAAAGCGCTCCGATACTTGTTTTTTATCTACCTGTTCATCTTCGGCAAGAGCATCGAGGTTGCCGTGTATCTGTTGGATAATCCGGTTTTTTTCAAATAAGGTTCGTGTGATAAACAGGGAGTACTGCAGGTTTACCTGATCCTGCTCATAATTGCCGTGATTGGTAAATTCTGCATAGCCGGTTAAGGTAAGGTTTTTTGTGCAGTCTGCATGGTTGGTTACGGAAAGCGACCAAACTTCATAGTTTTTTTCTGCGGGTACATAGTACAGGGCTTCGGCATGGACACAGGCGTAGTCGGAAATCATCCGCGTATAGCCAAGACCGTGGCGGCACTGGCTTTTGTAGACGGAGAGATCTTTTCCTACCGGCTGCCAGGAAGCAGACCAGTAATCTTTTGTGTCCTGGTCATAAAGATAGAGATAACGCCCAGGCTGGTCAAAGTGATTGAATACATAGCGCAGTATCCTGCCGTTTGCCCCTGAACGGGCAAAGCTGTAGCCTCCGGCGTTATTGGAGATGATTGCTCCGTATGCAGGAGAACCCAGGTAATTCACCCAGGGTGCAGGTGTGTCGGGACGTTCAATTACATATTCGCGGTTTTTATTATCAAAATAACCATAGTTCATGGGTTATACGCAGCCTCCTTGTAAAGTAATAATAATGGTGTGCTGATTTCCGGGCAGTGCGGTAAGCTGACGGCGGGGAAGCAGAATAAAAGCTTCTTCATTTACCGTGAGTTCCATTCCGTCACAGGATGCCGATTCAATAATATAGCTGCCAAAATCTCTGCCCTGAGGATTGCGGTAAATAATCTCCAGTGTTTTTCCTGCAAAGGGAATCGTAATGGAAGCAGCGCCTGTCTGGTCAAATTGTTCCGCAAGCAGCTTGGGATGGAGAACAAGGTTTCCGGCTTCGCCTCTGACACCAAAGACTTCGGCAATCATAGTCATCATCAGCCAGCTTGCCGCACCGGTTAAGTAGGAATACATTCCCCGTCCGTCTGCCCGGAAATATTCGGGTATGCCGGGATAAATATGGCTGACGGAAAAATTCATGGCAGTATCGATCAGGGTCTTTAATGCTTTCCAGCCTTCCTTAACAAAACCGCGGCGGTACAGGGCATTGGCGTACATTACAGTCATATGGGAGAAGACGGCGCCGTTTTCTTTTTCCCCATAGGCAAACCCGAACATCCGTCCCATATCTGATTTTACTTCATGGAAATCGGTATTTAAGCGGTAGCCGCCGGCTTCTTTCTGATAGAGGTAGCGGTCTGCGCTTTTTACGATTTTCTGGATGTGGCTGTGTTCTGCCACGCCGCTCATAATGGAGAAAACCTGTCCGGTCAGCATCATCCGCACCTGATTGTTGAATACCCCTTCTACAGCTTGTCCGTGGTTGTCATAGTAGCTGTTAAACCAGCCTTCCTCGTTTTTACTGGTAATCCATTCATGATTTCGGATATAGTTCATCAGCCAGTTGGCTTTTTCCGACAGATTCAGTGCCAGGAAAGACAGGGAAAAACTTTTTTTCCTTCCGCTGACCGTATGTCGGCACCGGGCAGTGTAGTCAGCCAGGATTTTCTGCTTTTTTTCTGTGTCCTCAAAGATTTCCGGATCATTGTCCAGCAAAACGGATATTTCTTCCAGCAGGTTTACCGAGTCGAGTGAAGTATTTGCCTGCAGAAGGCGAATCAGGGCAGAAAGTTCCAGCAGATTTCCGGCATAGGCACAGGTAAAGGCTGCGCTTTCCCCGTGTTCGGAGGCCATATCCAGGGCATCGTTCCAGTCGGCATCGCGCAGGCGGCAGAGATTGTGTGCTCCGGTTTCAAAAAATGAAGTGAGGTTCTGGATCAGCAGGTGTTCCAGAATACTTCCCCGATAAAGGCTGTTTTCCTTTGTGCGCTGTTCGTTTCCGTCCTCGGCTTTCCAGAGATGATCCACGGCAGTTCCCCGCATGGTCTGCCCGTCTTTAAAATACGGCGCCGTCCGGTTTAAGATTTCAAAATCACCGGTCTGGTCAATGTAGAGTTTTGTGGTCATTAAAGGCCAGAGTGCGTGATCCATCCAGACCCGGCTGATTCCGTTGCGATCGGCAAAAAAACTTCCGTCGCTGTTTCCGATAATCGTAGCATTCGTCCCGTCAATGCGCACGCCGCCGTAATTGGCGGCAATCGTCTTTCTCACACTCTGCGGCTCCGTAAAAAGTAAAGAAAGACAGTCCTGCCATAAATCCCGCCATCCGCGTCCTCCGCGGCCGTAATCGTGGTGGGGCAGGAAGGAACAGCCAAAGAGCCTGCGCAGAAACGGCTGGAAGCAGACCCATTTCATCCAGCAATCAATAGTGGTATTTCCTGTGCGAAAGCTGGCAGCTACCTGGTTCTTCCAATAGGTTTTTGTTTCATTCAAGGCTTTTTCTGCCTTATTTGCCGTGGAGTAGTGTTCGGCAAGGGAAAGGATTTCTTCTTTGCTGTCTTCCATGCCAAGAAGGATGATGTAGGAAGCTTCTTCTTCCGGCGCAAGAGAAACCGGAGGGAAACAAAAAGCACCCATTGCTTCTTTTCCGGCAGCGCTGCTTCCTGCCGGGCAGCCCTTAGACGGTGCATAGACGGCACGGGGGTGGAGGAAGGTTCCGCCTTCACCGATAAAGTCTTCTACCGTAGGATAAAAGCTTTCCGGTGTGCTGCCATTTCCGGTGTATCCCAGAACATAGTAAATATGACGGTTTGGGCGATGCCCTTTTTCATCGAAAGCCATGGTGGGTGAAACAAAAACGCCGTGGCTTTCTGTCGTTATCCGGTGGAGCAACGAAGTTACGTTCCGGTGATCCCGGAGATTGTCTGCGCTGCGCCCATAGATAGGAATGGCAGCATAGGCAGTAATCGTCCGGGCTTTTGCTGCCTGATTTTTTATAGTAACAACCATGATTTCCACGTTGGCATCCCAGGGAATAAAGGAAGTAACCGATGAGGTCAGGAGGAGTTTTCGGGAAGATCGCGTAATGCTGTGCCACATCAGACCGGCAGTCAGCTCGCTTTCATCCTGCTCGTCGGTAAACCTAAAAGCCTCCTGTTCTGCACTGGCACCGGCTGCAGCATAGACACCAAGACCTTCTACCCTGCACCAAAAATTTCTTACGGATCGGTTATTATGCAAGTTTTCTGCGCTTACCGGTTCTAACAGGAAGGTTTCTTGATCCATTTTTGCATCCCCGCCGAGATTTGGCGTAACCGAACTCTTTAAACCTTTGGTGGAAGCAAGGGGAAAATACAGGTAGCTGATATTTTCCGGCTGTTTCAGGCAGAAGCTTCCGTCTTCATTCATAAAGTGAATATCCTTCAATTTAGATACTCCTTTCTTTTTTGGTTTTGTTATCAATGATAAGATAGAATCATCATAGAGGAAATTTTCGGCAAAAAAAATAAAAAACAGGAAAAAAATATCAGATTAATGACATAAAAGTGATGAAGCAAACGAAATATAGAAAAAACCTTAGATTATAACAGGAAAACAGCCAGAAAACGAAGGAAGAAAAGTCATACAAAATGTATCATGAATTTGATATTTTGTTAAAATCCATAATATATCTGCGGTAACGATTGCGCTATAATTTCCCCATAAAGCAATGAGAAAGTGACACCAAAACAGCAGAAGGAGGATTTTATCATGAAAAAAAGAACAGTGAGTATTTTACTGGCGGCATCCATGGCAGCAGGTTCACTGACAGGATGCGGCGGCAGCAATCCGGGTTCGGCAGCATCCGGCGGGGAAGAAGGAAAAGTAATTAATATTTATTCCTGGAACAACGAGTTTAAAGAACGTGTGGAAGCCGTTTACCCGGAGGTTGCCGAAACTTCTAAGGACGGCACGGTGACGACCTTAAAGGACGGAACGGAAATTCATTGGATTATTAATCCGAACCAGGACGGTGTTTATCAGCAGAAGCTGGATGAAGCGCTGTTAAAGCAGGCCGATGCCTCCGCAGATGATAAGGTGGACATCTTTTTATCGGAAACGGATTATGTTAATAAATATACCGATGCCGACGCCGATGTAGCCATGCCGCTTAAAGATTTGGGCATTGACCCGGAAACCGATCTTGCCGATCAGTATGCATTTACCAAAGTAACGGCTTCGGATGTTAACGGCATACAGCGCGGCTCAACCTGGCAGTGCTGCCCTGGTCTTTTAGTTTACCGCAGGGATATTGCAAAAGATGTTTTTGGGACAGATGATCCGGAGGCTGTAGGTGAGAAGGTTAAGGATTGGGATACGATGAAGGCAACCGCAGCAGAACTTAAAGCAAAAGGCTATTTTACCTTTGCTTCTTATGCTGATACGTTTCGTCTGTACGGCAACAGCATTGCCGAGCCCTGGGTAAAGCCGGGGGAAAATGTAATCCGTGTAGATCAGCAGATTATGAACTGGGTCAGCGATTCTAAGGAATGGCTGGATGCGGGCTATCTGGACAAGACCGTCAAGGGGCAGTGGAATGCAGACTGGAACCAGGCTATGGGTTCGGCTTCCCAAGTATTTGCTTTCCTTTTCCCGGCATGGGGAATCGATTTTACCTTAAAGCCCAACTGGGACGGTGAAACAGGAATGTGGGGCGTTACCAATCCGCCGCAGGAGTACAATTGGGGCGGTTCCTATATCCATGCATGTACCGGCACAGACAATCCGCAGCATGTGAAGGATATTATTCTTGCGGTAACAGGAGATAAAGAAAATCTGCTGAAGATTTCCCGGGATTTTTCGGATTTCACCAATACGAAGACCAGTATGCAGAACGCGGCAAAGGATGACGCAAATTTTTCTTCGGAATTCCTTGGCGGACAGAATGCATTCAAATATTTTGCGCCGGTAGCAGAAAATATTGTGATGGCTCCTCTTTCGCCCTATGACCAGGGATGTGTGGAACTGATTCAGAATTCCTTCAGCGATTATTTGCAGGGACAGGTTGATTTTGACAAGGCTAAAGCAAACTTTGAAACGGCAATCTTAGAGCGCTACCCGGAAATTACACAGGTGCAGTGGCCGGAATAATCCCAGAAAGGATGGTGTGCGATGAACACAAAACGTAAGAAAATCGACTATTCAAAATGGGGCTATATTTTTATTCTTCCGTTCTTTATATGCTTTTTCATTTTCTCCTTTATTCCGCTGATGGATACGGTGAGGTACAGCTTTTTTGAATATTACCGGTCAGGAATTAAGGAAATCGGCCCGAATTTTGTGGGTATGGAAAACTATGTGAGCCTGATAAAATCCGATATGCTCAAATATGCGGCCAATACCCTGATCTTGTGGATTATTGGTTTTATCCCGCAGATTGTCATTGCCCTGATGCTGGCAGAATGGTTTGTGGATGCCCGTCTGAAAATCCACGGCACACAGTTTTTTAAAGTGGTAATTTACCTGCCGAACCTGATTATGGCTTCTGCTTTTGCCATGCTGTTTTTTACCATGTTCTCTACAAACGGTCCGGTAAATTCGATTTTGATTTCCCTGGGGATGATTAAGCAGCCTGTAGATTTTCTGGGTTCTGTGACAGGAACAAGGTCATTGGTAGGGTTAATGAATTTCCTGATGTGGTTCGGAAATACCACCATTATGTTAATGGCTGCAATTATGGGAATCAGCCCGGATATCTTTGAAGCTTCGGAGCTGGACGGGTGCAACAGCATACAGAGATTTTTCTCCATTACCCTTCCTCTGATCCGCCCCATCCTGGCTTATACTTTGATTACTTCGGTTATCGGCGGTCTGCAGATGTTCGATGTACCGCAGATTTTGACCAATGGGCAGGGAACCCCTGACCGTACCTCCATGACCCTGATTATGTTCTTAAACAGCCATTTGAAAAGCAAAAACTATGGTATGGCAGGAGCACTGTCCGTATACCTGTTTATCGTCAGCGGTATTTTATGCTTCTTTGTTTATCAGATGACCACGAATGATGACCCGGACGGTTCTAAGGCAGCAGCAAAAAAAGCAAAAAAGGAAAAGAGGGGATGAGGATATGAAATCAAAGGGATCTAATTATTTTCGGAGTATTTTTGCCCATGTTATGCTGGTGATCCTGTCATTTATGTGCCTGTTTTTCTTTTACATCCTGTTTGTCAATGCGACACGTTCTCATGCTGACCTGCAGAAAGGTTTTTCCGCCCTTCCCGGCGCCTATCTGTGGAAAAACCTGATGAGTGTTGCCAATGACGGCAGCTTCCCGATGTTTCGCGGGATTTTAAACAGCCTGGTTGTTTCCGGCAGCAGTGCGGCGATTTGTACTTATTTTTCGGCTTTGACGGCTTATGGCTTGTATGCCTATAATTTTAAGCTGAAAAAGGCAGCATTTACCTTTATTATGGCTATCCTGGTTATGCCGACACAGGTAACAGCCATGGGTTTTTTGCGGCTGATTACCAATATGGGAATGTATGATTCCCTGCTTCCGCTGATTATTCCCTCCATTGCCTCACCGTCCGTATTTTACTTTATGTACAGCTACCTTCAGTCCTCTCTGCCGATGTCTTTGGTTGAGGCGGCGAGAATTGACGGTTCCGGGGAATTCAGAACCTTTAATACCATCGTACTTCCCATTACCAAACCGGCAATCGCCGTACAGGCTATCTTTACCTTTGTCGGTTCCTGGAATAATTATTTCGTTCCGGCCCTGGTGATTCAGTCGAAGGATAAGATGACGGTTCCGATTCTGATTGCCACACTGCGCGGTGCGGATTATATGAACTTTGATATGGGAAAGATTTATACCATGATTATGGTGGCGATTGTTCCGATTATCCTGGTTTACCTGTTCCTGTCCAAATACATTATTGCGGGAGTTACCCTTGGGGGTGTGAAAGAGTAAGCTTTCTTTGGAAGGAACGGTTACCACAGCAAAAGGCAGCTGTTTTTGCTTTTCCGGCTGGCTGTTTCGTTGGTGCGCCTGGAGGAAAACGGTTTTATAGAATAAAAGATGTGAACGTTTGAAAGGAAAAAAATATGGAAAAATTGATCCACAGCGGAAGCTTAGAATCGTCTCCTTTGGCAAGAGAGATTAGACACGGAGAACTGGCAAGGAAGCTGGCGGCGGAGGGAATGGTTCTGCTGAAAAATAACGGGCTGCTTCCCCTTCCTGTTTCTGCACCGGTTGCTGTATTTGGCTGCGGCGCGGTAAGAACGGTTAAAGGAGGGATTGGTTCCGGAGACGTGAATAACCGGGAAAGCATTTCCATCGTCCGGGGGCTGCGCGAAGCAGGAATGACAATTATCAGCACAGACTGGTTAAAGGATGCTGAGCAGCGCTATACACATGCCAGATCTGTATGGAGAGAAAAAATTCTGGAGGATGCAAAGCATGTGGAAAATCCCTTTGACGCTTATTCGGCAAACCCTTTTGTACTGCCGGAGGGACGTGAGATTCTTGCCGGGGATTTGGAGGGCGCTTCGGCAGCAATTTATGTGCTTAGCCGGATTGCGGGAGAAGGAAAGGATCGGCAAAGAAGCGAGGGGGATTATAATTTAAGCAGAAAAGAAGATGAGGATATCCGTTTTCTGAATCAGATGGAAATCCCGGTGATTTTACTTTTAAATACGGGAGCGCAGGTAGAATTAACAGATATCCTTGAAGAATGTAAGAATGTTCAGGCGGTTCTGCTGGTTTCTCTGCCAGGGCAGGAGGGAGGACGTGCCGTTGCCGATGTACTGCTTGGAAATGCCGTGCCCGGAGGGAAACTCACCGCTACATGGGCAAGGCGGTATAAGGATTATCCTTCTGCAGAAAGCTTTGGCGCCCTAAACGGAAACTTAATATCGGAAGAATATCGGGAAGGGATTTATGTGGGCTATCGCTATTTTGACTGTTTTGGTGTAAAACCCCTGTTTCCTTTTGGCTATGGGCTTTCCTATACGACATTTTCGGTTTCGTTTTCGGAAATAAGACGGATAAAAGAGGGTGTGGAAATAACGGTTTTTTGTGAAAATACCGGCGAAAGCTATTCGGGAAGAGAGGTTGTTCAGGTTTATGTGGCACCGCCGCAGACAGAGATGGAAAAAGAGGAAAAACGGCTGGCAGGATTTGCAAAAACAGAAATTCTAAGACCGGGGGAGGGGCAGAAACTGCGTATTGTTTTGGAACAGAAGCAGCTTGCAAGCTATGCAGAAGAAACATGTGCGTGGGTGATTGAGGCAGGAAAGTATGGAATATGGATTGGGCAGGATTCGGCTTCCTTACAGATAGCTGCTTTGCTGGAGGTGGAAAAAACCACAGTGATTGAAAAGACAAACCGGGTTTGCCCAAAAACAGCGGCATTTAAAGAGATTAAAGCGCCTTCATTTGCCAGGGATAAAGAAAAAGAATGGCTGGCCAGAGCAGAGGAGGAGCACGTACCGGTGCTTTCTTTTCTGCCGGAACAGGAAGTTCAAAAGGTAAGAGATGAATACTATGCCGGAGATCAGAATGTAGACGATTTGATTTATCTGCTGTATGGAAATATTACGCCGAACGGCAGTACCCTTGGCTCTGCCGGAGTCCGTGTTCCTGGTTCCGCAGGTGAAACAACGCAGGCTCTGGAAGAAAGTTATGGGATTCCTTCGTTAATTATGGCGGATGGCCCGGCGGGGCTGCGCCTGCGGCAGAGTTATGAGGTTGACCGAAAGACTGATACCGTATACGGGGCAGGCGTGCTGGGTTCTTTAGAGAATGGTTTTCTGGAAGAGATGGAAGAGCATGAAGGTGCAGACCGGTATTATCAGTACTGTACGGCTTTTCCTGTGGGAACGATGCTGGCACAGACCTGGGATGTAAAGTTAATGGAGTGTTTTGGCGATGCCGCGGCTGTGGAAATGAAAGAATTTTATGTAGATCTGTGGCTGGCTCCAGGAATGAATATCCAGAGGAATCCCCTGTGCGGACGTAACTTTGAATATTATTCGGAAGATCCTTATCTGTCGGGAATGATGGCAGCGGCAGTGACAAAGGGCGTACAGAGCCATCCCGGCTGCGGCGTAACCATGAAGCATTTTGCCTGCAATAACCAGGAGGATAACCGGATGGGCGTGGATGCCTGTGTTTCCGGGAGGGCGCTTCGGGAGATTTATTTCCGGGGATTTGAACTTGCCGTGAAAAAAAGCGCTCCGGCAGCCCTTATGTCTTCCTACAACCGAATCAATGGGGTTTATTCAGCAAACAGCAGGGATCTGTGTACGATACTTGCGCGGGAAGAGTGGGGATTTAGCGGGGTAATCATGTCCGACTGGAATACCACGGTTCCTGAAAACGGGAGTGTACCGTGGAAGTGTATAGCTGCCGGAAATGATATTATTATGCCGGGAAATTCCAACGACGATCAAAATATCCGCCAGGCTTACGAAAAAGGGGAACTTTCCGAGGAAGCGATCCGAAGCAGCGCAGGGAGGATATTAGATATGATTCGGAAATTAACGGGAAAAAATTAAAAAATACGGGGTTCACCAATTGTTCTGGTGAACCCCTCTGTTTCAAAAAGCTGCTCTGTATGAAGAAAAACTGAATCTGGAAGATGGCATTGCGCATGGCTGAACAGCTGCCAAAGGAGCAGTCCCATCTGTATCTGGCCATAGAGAATAAGAACCTGGCTGATGCCGGGTTCTTATGGGTGCGGTTACAGTTTATTCCCTAACTGATAGGCGTCCTCTAGTTTTCTATTGCCCTCAATATCCCCGGCATTGAATACGCCTCCGCATAATACTTTCCCACAATCTTTCCAGCCCAGATGGTTCATGGTGCGCTCATACCAATAAACGGATTCCTCAAAACCGTTGCCCTCTGCGGCCATGAGCAGGACAGCATTTTTTACCGGGTTGGCAAGGTCGGGACTGCATTCCGCTACGGCGAAAAGGCGGTCAAAGGCACATTTTAGCTGGCCGCTGATCGTCCAATAGTATAGAGGTGACGCAAGGACGACAATGTCCGCCTCTTTGTATGCAGGATAGATTTTGAGCATATCGTCTTTCTGGGCGCAGGGGCTTTCTGGATCCTTGCCTCCGCTGCAGCAACCAAGGCAGGGATGGATATCCATCTTCTGCAGGTCAAATCGGGTGACGTTATGTCCGGCGGCTTTGGCGCCTTCAGTGAAGGAACGGATCAGTGCTGCCGTGTTGCCCTTTGGACGGGGGCTGCCGTTTAGAATTATGATTTTTTTGCCCATATGTATAGATACCTCGCTTTTCTTTTACCGGATTGACACCGGGATTGGTTTGTAATGGGTATAGAAGCTTTCAGGGAGCGGGATAAGCCGGGGGATATGCGCCAGATATTTATGCGAAATTGGCCACGCAGTCCGATTTCGATGATTTTTGGCTATGTTCCGATTGTGGGGATGGCTCTTTTCTGGTATATTTTGTAGTAGGGAAAGATGTTTTTTTCTCAATGGAAAGGAGGCAGAGAAAATGGATCTGACTAAATTTAAATGGACAAGAGAGCCGGAAAGCTACAAAACAGGCCATGATACAGTAGAGATTGTTACAAAGCCCCATACGGATTTGTGGCAGAGAACCTACTATCATTTTCAAAATGATAACGCGCCTGTTTTCCAGATGGAAACAGAAGAGAAATATTTTAGCTTTATTGTTAAAACTGAATTTGAGGAAAGCCATCACAGATTTGACCAATGTGGAATTGTGATGTATTTGGATAGTGAAAACTGGCTGAAAGGCTCTGTCGAATACGAAAATGATGAATACCAGCATTTGGGAAGTGTGGTTACAAACAACGGGTATTCCGATTGGGCAACAACAGTTATAGATGCTTCGGTGAAGTCTATGTGGTATCGTTTCAGCCGGAGGGAAGATGATTATTGCATTGAGTGTTCAGCTGATGGGGTGACGTTCAGCCAAATGCGTATTTGCCATATGTATAGTGGAAGGGGGAAAATACAGTTCGGCATCTATGCCTGTTCGCCGGAAGAGTCTTCATTTAGGGCGGTGTTTTCTGATATGAATATATTGGATTGCCAATGGAAAGCGCATGATGGGCAGCAGCCGGATCAGGCCTGCTAATGGAGGAAAAGGATATGGGAATTGTTGTGAATATATATTATACAGGTACAAACGGTTCTGCACGGAAGTTTGCGGAAGAAATGGAGAGCAGCGGAATAGCGGCGGCAATCCGTAATGAGGAGGGGAATTTGCGCTATGACTATTTCTTCCCTATGGCAGATCCGGAGACTGTATTGTTGATTGACTGCTGGAAAGACCAAAATGCAATAGATATGCACCATGCGTCTCCGATGATGGAGAAGATTATAACTCTCAGGATAAAATATGATCTGCATATGAGGGCTGAACGATACTTGACTGATGAGGAGGGGATACCGGAGCCGGACAGCCATTTCATAAAAGAGTAAGTGTATATCAAAAATGCGTTTATGCCATGGCAAATAAGCTGGGGAATTCATTCTTTACCCATCATAGTGATTTGCGTGAGTCCCGGAATGAATCCCTAGACATTTCCCTTACCTCTTTCTGATTTGATATATAATACAATGCCCGCTAACGTGACAAAACATTCAGTAATGGGAAAGGACAGCCATACGCCTGTCATCTTTAATAAAAAAGACAGGAAAAACGCCATAGGGATTATAACTAAAAACCCTCTTGAAAGTGAAACGATTTGTGCGGGCAGGGCTTTTTCTGCCGATGTAAAATATGAGGATATCATTATATTAAACCCCACAAATGGAATAGCGGTAAAATATAATTTTAACCCTGCTTCTGCAATGCGTTGTAACTGTATATTTTGCTCACCGTTGAATATGCTTACTATGGGACCGGCAGATAATAAAAAAATCAAATAAATGCCGCATGATATAGCCAACATGGTTCTTAAGGCATATTTCAAGATCTGTTTCTGGTTCTCACGTTCCCCAAATCCATATGCCCTGCTTAAAATAGGCTGTGTTCCCTGTGCGATCCCGGTATAAATTGAAATAACCACAAGTGACAAGTTTGCAATTATACCATAAGCAGCCACCCCGATATTCCCTTGCAAATGCAGGATAATAGTATTAAAGGCCACCATTACAACTCCGGAAGCCATTTCTGTGATGAAAGACGGAGCGCCTAAAGAAATGATATTCCCTGCCAGGCAAAAGGACGGATTGGTTTGTACTAAATGAAACTGATTTTGCTTTGTAAGCCAATGCCTGGATAAAACAGACAAACTGATAACGGGTGCTAACCCTGTTGCCAATACTGCGCCCAATATTCCCATATTAAGGGGGAAGATAAATATATAATCTAAAATAATGTTTGAGAAACTTCCGGTCAGCATACTAATCATAGCTAATTTGGGATTTTTGTCATTCCTTACAAAGCAGGTTAGTGTGTCATTTGCCATAAATGCCGGAGCAAAGAGCAAAATAACCTGTAAATATGTTTTTGTCATAAGGAAGACATCTGCGTCAGCACCTAATAATCTTGTCAGCTTTTCAGAAAAGAAGAGACCGGCCAGCATGAAAATGACAGCCGGTATAGCCATTGTATATATCGTGTTTGAAAAAGCTTTATCTGCATGATGGTATCTTTTTTGTCCTCTGTAAATGGAATATTTTGTCGCACCTCCCATTCCAAACATCAGGCCGCTTCCATGAATCAGGCTATAAATAGGAATGGCTAAGTTAAGTGCAGCCAGGCCGTTTGCTCCCAAACCATTTGAAATGAAAAAAGTATCAGCAAGTATGTAACAGGATAATCCGACCATGCCGCATACATTTAATATTACATATTGAAAAAATTCTTTTAAAAGTGTTTCTGGTTTCATAGATACCTCCTTAAAAAACAAAAAGCGCCATAACTTTCTATCTTCTATGACCTAACGATAGAAAGCCGGACGCATAATCTCTTTACCCGGTGGCAAAAGAGCAACGTTATTTCTAGTACAGGATTATATATCAAAACAGCTTAAAAATCAATGCCTAAAATGGATAATTCAGATCATTTTTTGGATAATCCAACGGATTTCATGGTATACTGTGAACACTTAGCGAGGTATTTCCGAGCTTAGTGAGAGCCATACCTGTCCCCTTAGCGAATGCAAGCCAAAGGCGCGGCATGAGGTTAGTGGACATGGTATAATGTAGGAAACAAACAGGACGGGGTGCAGACAGTGGCCGGTAAAGTGTATGAATATGAGTCTTTGATCTATGAAGCGGGGAAGACAGGCGGCGCTTATGTCATTTTCCCTTATGATATCAGGAAAGAGTTTGGGCGGGGACGGGTGAAAGTGCATGCTACGTTTGACGGGGAGCCGTATGATGGCAGTATCGTAAATATGGGGGTAAGGAATGCTGACGGGAGTGTGTGTTATATGATAGGCTTGCGTAAAGATATCCGTTCCCGGATCGGGAAGCAGCCGGGGGACAGTGTGCTGGTGACGGCCAGGGAGCGGGAATAAGGGAGGTGCGGATTTTGTGGACATGTCCGAAGTGCGGGCGTATTTTTAAACGGCAGGAACAGAGCCATTACTGCAAGAAAGCGCCGGAAACGGTTGAAGAATATATTGCGGCACAGCCGGAAGGAGTACGCCGGTACCTGAAAGAAGTGAGGGATGTGCTGCGTGCGGCTCTGCCGGAGGCAGAGGAACGGATTTCTTGGAGCATGCCGACGTATTGGAAGAAGCATAATATCATCCAGTTCGCCGGTTTTAAAAACCATGTGGGCCTATATCCGGGGCCGGAAGCTGTCCGGGAGTTTGCCGAACGCCTGAAAGACTACAGGACCAGCAAGGGGACAATACAGCTTCCTTACAGTGGGGCGGTTCCGGCAGAACTGATCTTGGATATTGCCAGATGGTGCTATGAGACGGGGAACCATCCGTAAGAATGGAGGATTGTATTTTATGGGAAATGAAAAACTATATCAGATGGATTTTTCAAAAGTGTACCGTCTCCTTGTCAATAAAGCAATAAAAAAGGGAAGGGCAAGGCAGGAGGTTGATCAAAGGCATGGTTTGTGGTGTAAGGGTGGAAGACATTAAAGAGCCTCTGCCGCGGTCATGAACCAGGTATGGCTGTTGGCTGCGGCGGCATTTTGGCAGCTGTCGGCCCAAGCACATGGACATCGTTGGTAGACGGCTGTAGCGAGAGGTCACCGGGCCAGGAGGTCTGGCTGGGGTCGTTGTAGTGTACATAGGATTCGGGCATTCCCTGCAAAGCCAGCAACTCGCTATAGGTATAGTTGCCGAGGGTTCCTGTGAACACGATCCGGCCTCCGTCATCAGGAAGGCCAAAACCGCCGGCTCCGGCCATTGTGATATCGCTGATATCAGGTGTCACGGCAGAGGGCTGTGTGTCTGGCGGCCAGTTATCCAGGCCGCTTAAATCCCCCGCATCGTACCAGGAGATCTCCTGAAAAACCACATCCTCGGGGAACTGGATAAGCTGGGAATCCCACAGGGTGGCCATATCGCAGGATTCTCCGTCAATGGCCCACCGGACGGTTTGATACGTAAGGTTCTCTCCTGCATCGGATTTCGCGGCACGGTAACCCAGAACGCCGTTCCCGTTCCCATCCATGAAAATTTTTTGTGCCTCGCCGGTGGCAAAGTCTATGCCCTCCCATGGGCCGTCAAAAGATTTCACCTTTTGGCTGTCAGGGATATATTGGAACATTTCTGTCCAATAGTTATAATACGGGGACTGGGGAAGCAGGATTCCTGCCTGTTCTGTGATGTCTTCCTGGGTGATATAGGTTTCCTGCGACAAGAGAAGGGCAGGAACCGGGCTGTTCCCGTCCATTGGAACCAGGGCATATTTGTAGTTTTTGGTAACGGTTTCGTAGGGTTCGCGGAAGGAGTGATAGATATCATAGGACTGGGCGTCGCTGATGATTGCGCGGTACTGTTCCATTGCCTGCGCCATCGGGTCCAGAGGCTTTAGCACGTCAATACCGGAATCTTCAAGGATTGCTTCGGCCAAATCATCGTCCTCTTCCAGTTCCTCCCGGACAAAGCCAGGGACGTTTTGGGAGGTAAACTTGGCCACAATAATCTCCCCGCCCTCTGCCATAGCCGCCATTTCCCCGGCAGTGACGGTAGAGGTGTTTTCCCCGGCAGTACATTTTACCTTGCCCTCCAGCAGGTAGAGCATCATATGCTCGTCGTCCGGCACCTCCACCCAGCCGCAGGTGCCCCGGATGCCCACCAGCATGGCTGAGGTACGGATGTCCATCGTCTCATCGTCCTTTAGAGGCTCGGCTACGTTGAAGAAAAGGCTGCCGGATAAGACCTCGATTTCCAGGGACTTGCCTTCTTTCTGGATGGAGACCTCGCTTTTCTGATCCATTTTAGCCAGCTTCACGTCATCTAAGCTAATCCAGGCAAAGCTGTCGGAACGGGTATCCACATCGTAGCCGCTGTATAGGCCAAGGTCTTTTAGCACGGGCACGTCCGCACCTTTTTCATCGGCAACGTCCACGTCCCCTTTTGTCCGTTTCAGGTGCATGTCCGTGGCCTTCGCCTGATTGCCGCAGGCAGCCATGGATAATAAAAGCGACAGAATCAGCAGCATGGCTGTGCAGCGCTTCGGCAATCTATACGGGTTCGTCATCATTTTTCTCCTTTTATCATTTCCCCGGCCTGCTCCCAGCACCGGCTTTCCTCAAACAGGCGGACCAGCAGCGGATCCAGTTTCCCCTCTTTGTTTGCCATGGCGTCCAACACCGACAGCGCCCGTTCTGCGGGCATCCCCGGCTTGTATGGCCGGTCATCGGCAGTGAGGGCATCGAAAATGTCCAAAATGGTGATGATGCGCACTTCGGCAGGGACTTCGTCATCCGACAGCTTTTTGGGGTAGCCGCTGCCGTTGAGGAACTCATGGTGGCTGGCTGCCCATCCCCGGACGTGGGACAGTTCCGGGGAGAAGCAGATTTGGGAGAGCAGCTTGTCCGTCATGGCCACATGGGACTGCATGATGTCCCGTTCCTTGCCGGAGAGCGTTCCTCTGCGGATGGCCAACATGGCGTATTCGTCCCGGGACAGCCAGGGCAGTTCCCGCCCGTCCCGGTCCCGGTACATTTTTCCGGACAGATTCTCCAGCGCTGCCAGCTTTTCATCGGTTACAAACCCTGCGGCGTTCACCGATTCCACCAGGGACTCGGCCGCTCTGGTCTCCTGAACCAGTTCGTCTAAGTTAGTGCGCCGCCCGGACAGGGTTTCAATCTCGCCCAGCAGGCGGATTACTTCCATGCGGTGGAGAAATGCCTTGTGCTGGTCCGGCAGGAGCCGGGCAGGCTTATCCATAATCTCCAGGGGGATGACCAGCTTGCCGATGTCGTGGAGCCATATGCTCATGAGAAGTTCTTCCCTGCGCTGGGGCAAAAAGGGCGGCTCTTTGCCCTCTTTTTTTGCCCGGGCATTCAGATAGTCCAGGAATTTTTCTCCATAAGCGGCCATGTGCCGGGTGTGGCTGCCGTTGTAGGGGCTGCGTTCATCTATGGCGGAGGACATCACCCGCACAAAGGAGGCAAACAGTTCCTGGATCTGACGTATGTAACGGACGTTTTGGATGGTGATTGCCGCCTGGGAGGAAATGGATTCCAGCACCAGTGCCATTTCCTTGGGGAAAGGCTGCACATTCCCGCTTTCGTCCATGGCGTTTATCAGCTGCAAAACCCCCAGCTTTTCCCCTGTGCGGTTGCGCATAGGCACCGCCAGCATGGAACGAGTGTGGTATCCGGTCATGGCATCGTAACGGGCAGAGCCGGAAAAGTCGTAATCCGGGCTGCAGGTCACGTCCGCCACATGGATGGTCCTGCCCTCCAGCAAGGCTCGTGCACATACATTTTCCGGCGTCAGGGGCACAGGCGGCAGGTCAGGCAGCTTCCCGTCCCCTCCGGAGTAGGTTTTGAGCGTATCGTTGCGCATAATGCAAAACCGCAGGGATTCCTTTTCCAAAAGGTACAGTGTCCCGGCGTCGCAGCGGGCCAGTTCCATCACCGAGGAGAGGATCTGCTCTAACAGACGGTTCAGGTTCCGTTCCGACGAGAGCAGTACGCCCACATTTAATATTTTTTTGATTTGTTCTTGTGTCACAGCGTTATCACCATTCCTTCCTTTGCAAAGCGGCAAATGCCTTCCTGCCCGGCCTGCATTTCCTGGCAGCGTATCAATTCATCGAGATAGTCCCAGCTGTAATGGGTCATCAGCACCTGCCTGGCCTGCGCGGCGCAGCCCAATTCCAGCCCCTGCTCCCAGGTGGAGTGCCCCCAGCCGGGGCGCAGGTCCAAAGAGGTGAACGAGGCATCCCAGACCAGCAGATCGCTTTTGCGGGCAAATTCTGCCAAGGAGGAAAAGACCGGCCCGCCTGCCTCGCAGTCCAGGGCATAGGTCAGGCGCTTCCCGCTGCCGTCAATCCGGTACAGGAGGCTGCCTCCCGGGTGGTTCCCCGCCATGGTGCATACCGTCAGGCCGTCCAGGCAGAAGCTGTCTTTCGGCTGTATCTCGTGGAAGCTTACTTTGGCCGGGGAGCCGTGTATCCCCAGCGGCCAGAAGGGCGGGCCAACCAACGTCTCCAGATACCGGGCCAGGCCGGTGCCGCCGTATAGATGGATTTCCCTGTCAGGGTCGAAAAACGGCGGGAAGGCATACAGACCCATTACATGGTCAATATGAAAATGGCTGAGCAGGATGTCCAGCCGTTTGATGTTTTTTTGGGACGCCAGCGCCTGCCCCAGGGAAAGGAGCCCGGTTCCTGCATCCAGTACCAGGATATGGCCTTTTTGCTCCAAGGCAATGCAGGCGGTGTTGCCGCCGTATTCCATACAAGCCGGAGAGGGCCTGGGGAGAGAACCCCGGACTCCCCAGACGGTAACCTTCCATATTTCGTCCATCCAGAGTTCCTCCTATAAGATAGCATCCAGCGTTAATATCTCGAACCCCGCAGACTTGCCCTTAAGCTGCGGCGGGTCTTTCAGCGGCGTTGCCGCGATCCGCCCGGCCAGTGCATCGGCCACGGCGCGGGAGATGTAGATCGTACCGGCAGGGGCGTGGGACTCCAGCCGGGCGGCAGTGTTCACGGTGTCGCCAATGGCAGTGTAGTCCATCCGCATGGGTGCGCCGATGTTGCCGATTACGGCGGGCCCTGTATGGACACCGATGCCGAAGGATACCGTGTGTTTGTGCTTTGCCATAAGCTGCTCCGCCAGGGGCTTCGCCCCCTCTGCCATGGCCATTGCCGCGCGGCAGGCCAGCATGACATAATCCTCCTGGGGCAGCGGTGCGTTCCAGAAAGCCATGGTGCAGTCCCCCACGAACTTATCCAGCGTACCGTGGAAGTCCATGACGCATTTTGTGGTCAGGGTCAGGTACTGGTTTAAGATTGCCACCACCTGCTCCGGGCCAAGTTCCTCCGACATGGCGGTAAAGCCCCGGATATCCACGAACAGCACTGCGACATCGCACTTTTTCCCGCCTAGTTTCATGGCGGCAGGGTCGGCGCCCATCAGTTCGGAAACGATTTCCGGCGCAACGTAGCGCTGGAAGGTCCGGGTCACCCGCTGGCGTTCCAGTGCGGCCTGGATATAGTTTGCCGCCAGGCATCCGGCATAGAGCACCGTGACGCCCGCCGGAACCCAGAGGACATGGAGCACCCATCCCGTTTCATACAGCCCTTTGCACAGCAGCACCCATCCGGCACATAAGGCGAGCCACAGCACGGTGGAGGTTCGCACCCTCCGCCGCCAGAACGCCGCAAAGGCAGCCAGCAAAAGCAGGAAAAGGGCGGCCAGCTGGATGCCGTCCCCCGCCTCCCGCTTGTAATTGCCGTCCAGAATGGCCTGTATGGCGTTGGCCTGGTATTCCACACCGTACATCTGCCGGGCGTGGTCAATAGAAGTAAAATAGCTGTCCTGGAGCCCGGCCGCACAAGGGCCGATCAGGACGATTTTATCCCGGAAGTAGCTGGCCGGATCCTCGCCTTCAAGCACCTTGGCAATGGAACGGATTTCAAAGTCCCCTGGTGTCTTGCTGTAAGGCAGGTACCAGAAACCGTATGAGTTAACCGGCAAAAGCCCAAGGTTTTCCTGGTACTGTGCTGCCAGAGCCAGTGCCAGGGAGGGGATGCGGGTTTTGTCGGGCAGGTCGAAATACAAAAGGTGATGCCGCAGGATTCCGTCCTTGTCCAGCATGGCGTTGATGTGCCCCTGTTTTGTGGCGTCTTTCAGAGCCGGGTAAGGCTCTTCAAAGGCAGTCATCAGCAGATTCCTATGGACAAAGCCGCTGTCCGTTTCCGCAAAGCCCGTCTCAAACCCGGCGGCACAGGCAGTGATGACGTTGCCGCCCCGCCTGGCCGCCTCGGCCAGTGCCTGGTCTGCCCCGGAAGCCGTCTCGCCGCCAAACAGCACGTCAATGCCGATGGCGGCCGGGCGGCTGCCCGGGTCGGCGTTTAAAATATCCAGAGTCCGGGCAATCCCTTCCCGGCACCATTCCTGATAAGGGCCGTAGGCCTCCAGGGCTTGCTGGTCAATGCCGATGATGACGATCTTGCCGTCCGTGCCCACGGGCTGCTGATAGAGTGCGTCGCAGGCTGCCAGGTCTGGGCGCTTTAGCACCCCCAGCCCGGCTAAGAAGGTGAGTGCCCCGGCAATGGCCAAGGGAAAAATATAAAGGAACCGCAGCGGCTTGGTTGTTTTTTTCATCTCTTCACTCCGTATAGATACATATGGCTGGCCAAGAACAATTGCTTTTGTTTCTTCCAACGTTATTATAAAGGAAACAGGATAGGATTGCAAGGCCGCGGCAATTTTAATCGGCAGCCATCCGGATAGCCCTATGCCTGCTCAAATATTTATTCAAATATTAGCGATATTTCTGTATAAAAATACCTGTTCGCCAAATCTGAAAATAGATAAAGGTGAGATAATATTATTCAAAAAATATGAGAAAACAATAATTGCACAATAAATTGTATAGAAGATTTTAGGGGGGATAGAAGGGGGGTTTTTGGAAACAAGCCTTAGTCACAATAAAATAATTGTGGCTAATACAATAAAATAATTGTAAAAAGCATTGACAATTCCTTTCCATGCATGTATAATAACACGAAACATCTGAACACAAGGAGGTATTTCCTATGAAAGAGAAAAAGAGTGGCGGCGCGTTGTTGGGAGCGGCATTTCTGATGGCTACATCTGCTATCGGGCCAGGTTTTTTGACCCAGACCGCCCAGTTCACGGGTACACATAAAGGCAGCTTTGGTTTCGTTATCCTGGTATCCATTATCCTGTCGGCGGTTGCCCAGGTAAATATTTGGCGGGTGCTGTGTGTGTCCGGCATGCGCGGACAGGACGTGGCAAACAAGGTGCTCCCGGGGCTGGGATATTTCGTGGCATTTATGGTAGCGCTGGGAGGCCTGGCATTCAATATCGGTAACGTTGGAGGAGGCGCCCTGGGATTTAACACCCTGCTTGGCATCCCGACCCAGGTGGGCTGTGTCTTGGCAGGCATCATTGCCATTGCGGTTTTTCTGGTAAAGAATGCCAAATCGGCCATGGATAACCTGGCAAAGGTGCTGGGAGGTATCATGATTGTGGTTATTTTCGGCATCATCGTTGTGGTGAAGCCGCCTGTGGGAGATGCACTGAAGAATACGTTTGTGCCGTCGGCAGGAGTGCCGAACCTGGTTCCGGCGATCATTACCTTGCTTGGCGGCACGGTGGGAGGATATATCACTTTCTCCGGTGCGCACAGGCTGATTGACGGGGGAGTGACCGGTGAGGAGAATTTGAAGGAAATCAACAAGAGTTCCCTGATGGGGATGGGGATTGCAACCATTGTGAGGATCTTCCTTTTCCTGGCAGTTCTGGGCGTGGTTACAAGGCTGGCAGAGGGAGCCGCTTTGGATGCTTCCAACCCGGCTGCAGATGCCTTCCGTTTAGGTGCAGGGGAGCTGGGCTACCGGTTTGCCGGGCTGGTGCTGCTGTGTGCGGCGGTTACTTCCATCATCGGTGCGGCTTACACCTCGGTATCTTTTTTAAAGACCTTCCATCCGGCGATTGAGCAGAATGAGAACTGGGTGATCATTGGCTTTATTGCGGTGTCCACCGTCATTATGATTTTGCTTGGCCAACCGGCTAAGCTGCTGGTGTTAGCCGGTGCGCTCAACGGCCTGATCCTGCCGATTACACTGGGCATCTGCCTGGTCGCGGCAAAGAAGAAATCGATCATGGGAGAGAAGTACTCCCATCCGGCTGCCCTTTTGGTCTTGGGTGCGGTGGTGGTAGTCATCTCCGCGTACCTGGGGATCACGACATTTATGTCGAATATGGGGAAACTTTTCTAAAATTTAGGAGCGGTATCCGAAAAGGGGTGGCCTGGGCGACGGCTGCACCTTTTTGGGGTATCGAAAAGGATATAGGAAGAAAGGGGTTGAACCAAAAAATACTATGCAGAACATTCGGATTTTGACGGCAGGGGATTCTTCCCTGCTGATAGAGTTTGGGAGCGAGATCAGCCCGGAGATCAACCGCAGGATTGCGGCAACGGTGGAACTGATGCGGGAACAGCATATCGAGGGCGTGGTGGATGTGATCCCGGCCTTCTGCTCTTTGCTGGTCAATTATGACCCACGGGTGATCCGTTATGAGAAGCTGAAAAAAAGGATGGAAAGCCTTGCGCGGGTGGATATCAAGGTGGGAGAGGGGAAGCGGAAGATTTTTGAGATCCCGGTATTGTACGGCGGGGAATACGGGCCTGACCTGGGGGCAATCGCAAAACATGCGGGGCTGAGCGAGGACGAGGTGGTAAAGATCCACAGTTCCCGGGATTACCTGATCTATATGCTGGGGTTTTTGCCTGGGTTTTGTTATCTTGGCGGTTTGGATGAGCGCATCCATACCCCCAGGCTGGCGAATCCGCGCCTAAAGATCCGTGCCGGGAGCGTGGGCATCGGCGGTTCCCAGACAGGGATTTATCCTTTGGATTCCCCGGGGGGCTGGCAGCTGATGGGGATGACGCCGGTGAAGACCTATGACCCGAAACGGGATATCCCGATCTTGGTGGAGGCGGGGAATTACATCCGGTTCGTGCCGGTCGGTGAGGCGGAGTACAGGCGGATTGAGGAAGAAGTGGAAAACGGCAGCTACCAGTGCGCCGTTTATGAGGAGGTGTAGCATGGGGATTCGCATTTTAAAGGCCGGCATGATGACCACGGTGCAGGATTTGGGGCGTACCGGTTATCAGAGCCAGGGTTTTTCCGTGGCCGGGGTGATGGATGTGCGTTCGTTTAAGATTGCCAACCTCCTTTTGGACAATCCGGAGAATGAGGCGGTGCTGGAGTTTGCCCTGATCGGGCCGACTATGGAATTCACGGCAGGGACTTTGATTGCCATTACCGGCGGGGACTTCCAGCCTACCATCAACGGAGAACCGGCGCCGATGTATACGGCGATAGACATCCATAAGGGGGATGTGCTGAAGTTCGGCAGTGCCCGCACGGGAAGCCGGGGCTACATCGCATTTTCCAGCTACTTAAAGGTTCCGGTGGTGATGGGGAGCCGCTGTACCAACATGAAGAGTTCTATCGGAGGGTTTAAGGGGAGGAAGCTGTTAGACGGCGATTATATCGGTTTCCGTATCAAACGGAGATACCTTCCGTTTTTCTTATCCCGTACATTGGAACTGGATGAATTTAACCAGGACGACGTGACCCTGCGGGTGGTCTTAGGCCCCCAGGACGACCGGTTCAGCAAACAGGGGATTGAGACATTTCTAAACAGCGAATATACGGTGACCAGTGATTTCGACCGCATGGGATGCCGCTTGGAAGGGCCGTTTATTGCCAGGAAAGAAAACACGGACATGATTTCCGACGGGATTGCCTTTGGCTCGGTCCAGGTGCCCTCCCATGGAAAGCCGATTGTCCTCTTGGCCGACCGGCAGACGACCGGCGGGTACCCGAAGATCGCTACCGTGGTGTCGGCGGATATTCCCTGGCTGGTGCAGCGCAAGACCGACCATAAGGTGAGGTTTAAGGCGGTCAGCGTGGAGGAAGCACAGAGGCTGTACCTGGCAGAGTCGGAGGAATTGAACCGGATGAGGAAGACGATCCACCAGCCTTGTAAGGAGGTGCTGGAATGCCGCCAGGTGTCAAGAAGGATCCGGAGGCTCTTCCCTT
Source organism: bacterium 1XD21-70 (assembly GCA_003669055.1). Classification (GTDB taxonomy): domain Bacteria; phylum Bacillota; class Clostridia; order Lachnospirales; family Lachnospiraceae; genus Brotaphodocola. The sequence continues at coordinate 48,954 of RAYB01000024.1, read as the reverse complement.
AACAGGCGGGAAGGGGGCGGCAGAAGCCGTTTGGGCTTTTTGGATTGCCGTGGACAGTGACAGGAAAGGAAGAGAACAATATGGATTTGGAAAAGATTGCAGGTTTGGTAAAAATAATAGAAGATTCTTCCCTGAAGGAGTTTACCTATAGAGAAGGTGAGGTCAAAATCACCATGAGTAAATTGGAGCATCCTCCCATCGTGGCGGCAGGGGTTCCTTCCATGCCGGCCATGGGCGCCGCTTTGGCGGCAGCGCCGGTGCAGGGAAAGGAGGAGGACAAAGAGGAGGAATCCCTGTTTATCACTTCACCGATTGTAGGGACTTTTTATTCGGCGGCGGCTCCGGATGTGCCGGCCTTTGTCCGGGTAGGCGACCGGGTGAAGGAGGGGCAGACCGTGTGTATATTGGAGGCCATGAAGCTGATGAACGAGATCCAGTGCGAGTATGACTGTGAGATTGAGGCGGTGTTGGTCAGCAACGAGCAGAAGGTGGAGTATGGGCAGCCCTTGTTCCGTGTGAAGAAAATCTAAATGCCAGGAGGTTGGAGCGATGATTAAAAAAGTTTTGATTGCCAACCGCGGCGAGATTGCCGTGCGGATTATACGTGCCTGCCGGAATATGGGGATCTTAAGCGTGGCCATCTACTCCAAGGAGGACGAGAAGAGCCTGCATACCCAGCTGGCAGACCAGCGGGTCTGCATTGGGGAAGGGCCGGCCAGGGACAGCTACCTGAATATGGGGCGGATCATCAGTGCGGCGCTGAACGTGGATGCGGATGCCATCCATCCGGGATTTGGTTTCCTGTCCGAAAACAGTGCTTTTGCGCAAAAATGCAGGGAGAACGGGCTGGTCTTTATCGGGCCGGACCCGGATGTGATCGACCGGATGGGGAACAAATCCCAGGCCAGGCAGACGATGATGGATGCCGGTGTCCCCGTAGTGCCGGGCACTAGGGAGCCGGTCTACGACGCGGAAAAGGGGAAAACGCTGGCAAAAGCCATCGGGTACCCCATTATGATCAAGGCTTCCTCCGGCGGAGGCGGCAAAGGGATGCGCGTGGCTGCCGATGAGGATGAGTTTGAATTTCAGTTTAACCTGGCCCAGAGGGAGTCGGCCAATGCTTTTGGGGACGATACCATGTACCTGGAACGCTATATCGAAAATCCCCGCCATGTGGAGATCCAGATCATGGCCGATTCCCATGGCAACGTGGTGGCGCTGGGGGAAAGGGACTGCTCCGTCCAACGGAACCATCAAAAGCTGATTGAGGAATCGCCTTCCCCGGCCATCGATGCAAAGACACGCCAGAAGATGAACGAATATGCGGTGCTGGCGGCAAAGACGGTGGGATATGCCAATGCCGGGACCGTTGAATATATCGTCAGCCCCGGAGGTGAGTTCTATTTTATGGAGATGAACACCCGGATCCAGGTGGAACATGGGGTCACGGAGATGGTGACGGGCACGGATCTGATTATTGAGCAGATCCGCGTGGCCATGGGGGAACCCTTAAGCTTTTCCCAGGAGGAGATCCGGCTGCGCGGACATGCCATTGAATGCCGGATCAACGCCGAGGTCCCGGGGCGCAATTTCATGCCCAGCCCCGGGGTGGTCGAGAATATCCATCTCCCGGCGGGCAATGGGGTACGGGTGGATACGGCCTTGTATTCCGGTTACCGTATCCCTGCAGAGTATGATTCCATGATTGCCAAGGTGATTGTCCATGCACCTGACCGGCCGGCAGCCATCCGCAAGATGCTGACTGCCCTGGATGAGATGGTGGTCACCGGGGTAGATACGAACCTGGATTTCCAGTTCCAGATCCTGCGGAGCACGGTATTTGGGGAAGGGAAGGCAGACACGGGATTTATCGAGAAGTTTATGAATATGAAGCAGCCGGCGTTTGACGTGCCGGAACTGTGACGGTTTTTTGCCCGCATGGCGGCTGGAACCTGTTTGCCCCCAAGGACGGGATGCCTGGAAACAAGAGGCGGCGTATCGTGCAGGAGGTGTCTTGGGGAAAGAGTGGAGGGATGAAAAATGTACCGCGTAGATTTAAACAGTGACTTGGGAGAAAGCTTTGGCAGGTACACACTGGGGATGGACGGGCAGGTGATCCCGCTGATCACTTCTGCCAATGTGGCCTGCGGCTACCATGCCTCGGATCCTGTGGTGATGGCAAAGACTATTGCCATGGCAAAGGAAGCCGGGATCCGTGTGGGCGCACATCCGGGATTCCCGGATCTGATGGGGTTTGGGCGGAGGGAAATGGCGGTGGCTCCAGAGGAGGCGAAGGCCTATGTGCTGTATCAGCTGGGCGCACTGGACGGGTTCTGCCGTTCTGCGGGAATCCGGCTGCAGCATGTGAAGCCGCATGGGGCGTTATACAATATGGCGGCCAAAGATTATGGGCTGGCCAGGGCGGTCTGCCAGGCGGTCGCGGAGTTTGATAAGGATCTGATCGTACTGGCATTAAGCGGCGGCCAGCTGGCTCGTGCGGCTCAGGATATGGGGCTTCGTACTGCCCTGGAGGTATTTGCTGACCGGGCGTATGAGGAGGACGGAACCCTGGTTGGACGGGGGAAGCCGGGAGCCATGGTCACCGATGAAAAGGAGGCAATTGCCCGCGTGGTCCGGATGGTGAAGGAGCGGACGGTAACTGCCGTCACGGGCAAGGATATCCCGATCCGTGCGGATTCCGTGTGTGTCCATGGGGACGGGGAGAAGGCGCTTGCTTTTGTGCAGAGGATCCGGCAGGCGCTTAGCCGGGAAGGGATTGCATTGTGTCCATTGGAGGAACTGTGCTGATATCCCTCCTGAAAAAATGACGGGCATTTTGTGCCCGTCATTTTGCGTGGTCAGCCCTCTGGCGAGGATCCTTCGCTAAAAGAAATACTGTCAATTACTTCCTGGAAGATCACCTCTGCCTCTTCTTTGTAGCTTTCATGAACCACAAAAGTAAAATCCACGACTGCAGACCCATGCTGCACGGCCACGAAACGCTGGTAAAAATCCCCCCCGTCATCGCTTTGCAGCATGGTGGAGGCGTCAAGGGCAGGGTAGCCGTTTATGGTGGTCTCCTTTGTGCTGTAGCCATTCTGAGCCAGGTATCCGGCCAGGCCTTGCAGGTAAGCATCATCTTCCGGCTGGTAGGAAGAGAGATAGAGCACAGACATATCCCATGCGTTATCCCCCTCATAGCGGGAATAGATGGTCAGATAGGAATCGTCCTCCTCCGGCATGGTTTCCCACACATAAGGGCAGGAGAAACTCAGGCCGAGTTCGTCTATGCTTCGCCTGTCCATCACGGGCTTGGGCACGGCAGGCGTTTGCGCCATGGCTTCTGCCAGTTCCTCCTTGGTGATGGAGATATTGGGCTTGGCGCCGGTATCTGCAAGTATCTTCTGTGCCAAGAGCCTCGTGGCAGGCGCTAACACCGAGAAATGGTCAGCGCCTTCGACAACAAAGCCGTGGATGCTGTCATTTTGGGAAGCTTCCAGGATCCGTTCCAGGTTCTCGGAGTTGCCGTCACGGCCTTCGATGAGGAAGGTGGGGCTTTTCACGCTGCTCAACCAGTAGATAGGGGAGCGCATGATATATTCCTCTTCCTTGCCCGTGTCGAAGGTAAACTGGGTATTGTTGTGGTATTTGATCTCATCCACTGCGCCAAAGCAGAAGACAGCCCGGAATTTGTCCGTGTATTCGGAGGCCAGCAGAGCCCGTGTGCCGCCGGTGCTGTGGCCTCCCAGGTAGATACGGCCGGGATCTACATAGGGCAGGGAGGCCGCATATTCGTAGGCGGATAAAATATCGTCTACCTCGCCGAAGAGAGCCTCATAATGCCCGGGATTGCCGCTGCCGCCCCGGAAGGAAGGGTACATAGCCAGCAGGCCCGCCTGCCAGAAGGCAGAGCCGGTCTGGTCGTTCTCCCATTCCGGGTAAACCCAGGGGAAATCGTCGATTCCATTGCCCCAGCCGCCAACGACCCAGATAATCAGAGGGTGCTTTTGCCCGTCTTTCGGGTCGCAGGACAAATAAGCGGCCAGATCCCCGGCCTTAGAAGGGTAGCGGACCAGGTCAAACAACCCGTTTGGAGGTGCAGGGATGGGATTGTTATCATTCTCCTTGCGGGCAAGCGTAGTGGTAAAGGCGTCGTGTGCCTCGGCAAAGCTGTCAAAATTATCCAAAATATCTTGGGCAGAGCCCTTCTTTTTCCAGGAGCCGTCTGCCTGTGCCTTATCCCCAAGCATGGTTTCCATCCCCATATCATGGCCTTTGCCGGATTGAGGTGAGCCGCAGGAAACAGCAAGGGCGCCGAGCATTGCCAAAGCGGCCGCAGCCGCTATCCGGTAATTGAGGGTTTTCATAAGTATACCTCCTAAAATTCTGATAAATATATAATATGTGTATCTCCTTAGCCATGGAGGGTACGTACCTATTATACCGGTATTCCTTCACCGTCACAACCATTTCTTGCGGCCCGTAAGGCATGCCCCGGCTCTCAGACCCATGCCCTATTGATTTTTCGCCGAAAGGATTATATAATACGTTTGGCTCAGAAAGAAAAATAGTAGGGAAGGAAGCAGGTGGGGAATTGAAGAATAAAATAGACTTGACAGATATGAAGATGGTTCTTTTGGCAGCAGGGCTTTGCTGTTTTTTGTGGGGGAGCGCCGCGCCGTCGATCAAGATCGGTTACCGGCTGTTCCGGATCGATTCGGCGGATACGGCCTCGATTCTGCTGTTTGCCGGGATCCGCTTTTTTTTGGCCGGCTTTTTGGTGATTGCATATCACAGCATAATAAACAGGCGCTGGGTCATGGTACCGAAGGGGTCAGGGACAGCGGTTGCCAGCCTGGCCTTGTCCCAAACGGTTTTGCAGTACCTGTTCTACTATGTGGGGCTGTCCCATGCCAGCGGGGTGCATAGTGCGATCATTACCGGGACCAACGTGTTCTTTTCCATGCTGTGTGCCAGCCTGGTTTTCCGGTATGAAAAACTGGACATGCATAAGGTCATTGGGTGCGTCCTGGGGTTTTTGGGGATTGCCCTGGTGAACCTGGCGGGCTCCGGATCAGACGAGGTGTTTTCCCTGTCCTTTTTTGGGGAGGGGTTTGTGCTGATGGCGCAGATTTTCTATGCGGTTTCCGGTTCCCTGATTAAGAAGTTCTCTAAGGATTTTGATGTGGTTACCCTCTCCGGATATCAGTTTATGGCAGGCGGTGCGGTCCTGTCGGTGATCGGCACAGCCTGCCGGGGAACCCTGTCCGGTGCAGTAGGGCCGTCCGCTTTTGCCTTGTTGTTGTATCTGGGCTTTTTGTCTGCGGTTGCCTATACGCTGTGGGGGGTATTGCTGAAATATAACCCTGTCAGCCGGGTGACGGTCTTCGGGTTTATGAATCCTGTGTTCGGCGTGATCCTCTCGGCGGTTTTCCTGGGGGAAAGCGGGCAGGCGCTGACCTGGAATACCCTGGCGGCACTGATTTTGGTTTGCCTGGGGATCTATGTGGTCAACCGGGAGAAGGGCTAGGCTTCCTTGGCCGGATGCGGCTATCTTTGGGATACTCCTGGCCCTTTGTTGGAATTTGCACTGCCGGACGAGACCACACGGCTTCCGGACGAGCCGTTTGATGCCTGTGAGGCACCCTGGCCGGATGCCTGGGATGCGCTGGCTGAATCGTAATAATTATCAATATGGCCGACGGAAGTGCAAACGCCGTCAGGTGCGAAGCTGTAGCTGGCGCCGCCGATCACCTTGGTGATGCCAGCAATCATCCGCCCATTCCCTTCCGGGTCAAAATAATAGAAGGAGCCGTTCTGTTTCAGCCATCCGCCCAGCTTTTTGCCGTCATTCTTAAAGAAATACCAATAGCCGTCGATCTCAACCGCCGAGTTGATCACACATTTGCCGGAGTCCGGGCGGAGGTAATACCATTCCCCCTCAAGCTGGCGCCAGCCGGTGGAGAGCATCCCGTTCTCCTGCATATAATAGTATTCCCCGTCCAGTTTGAGCCAGCCGGTTACCATGGAGCCGTCAGCCAGGAAATAATAATAGTTCCCGTCCAGGACGGCCAGGCCGGTGGCCATGCTCCCGTCCGGCTGGTAATAATAGGTTTTGCCGTTAGATTGGGTCCAGCCGGCGGCGGCCTGTGCCGGAAATACCGGCAAGGCCGTGAGGCTTCCGGCGAGCCCCCAAACCGTGATATTCTTCACCACTCTTTGCAGTTTCATCTGTTTATCCTCCTTGTAAATAAAACAATGCTGTTTATTATAAAGGCTGGAACCGTTCCAAGGTCAAGGTTTTTTATTATATATATAATTTAAAAATATAATTTTAAGCATAATGGGAATCAGGGTTGATATTCTGGGGAAGTAGTGTTAGAATGAAAATCAGATGAACGAAAAGAGAAAAGATAAGGAGCAGGGTCTGTATGTCAGGACATTCTAAATTTGCAAATATTAAGCATAAGAAAGAGAAGAACGATGCCGCGAAGGGCAAGGTCTTCACTGTGATCGGAAGGGAAATTGCGGTGGCGGTGAAGGAGGGCGGGCCGGATCCGGCCAACAACAGCAAGCTTCGCGATGTGATTGCCAAGGCAAAGGCGAATAATATGCCGAACGATACGATTGACCGGGGGATTAAGAAGGCGGCCGGAGATGCGAATTCCGTAAATTATGAACTGCTGACCTATGAAGGATACGGGCCGAGCGGCGTGGCGGTCATCGTGGATGCCCTAACGGATAATAAGAACCGCACCGCGGCCAACGTGCGGAGCGCTTTTACCAAGGGCAACGGCAATGTAGGCGCGCAGGGGAGCGTTTCCTTTATGTTTGACAAGAAAGGGCAGATCATCATCGGCAAGGAGGATTGCGAGATGGATCCGGACGAACTGATGATGCTGGCACTGGATGCAGGCGCGGAGGATTTTGCCGAGGAAGAGGACAGCTATGAGGTGATTACCGACCCGGATGATTTCAGCCAGGTGCGGGAAGCGCTTGAGAAGGCCGGTATTGAGATGCTGGAGGCTGATGTGACGATGATCCCGCAGACTTGGGTGGAACTGACGGCAGAGGAAGACATCAAGAGGATGAACAAGCTTCTTGATTTGCTGGATGCCGATGACGATGTGCAGGCGGTATACCATAACTGGGATGAATAGGGAATGGAGGCCATGGGGCACGAGGGGTGCCCGGATTGCGCCGTAAGAGGATAAAATGATAAAAGGAAAACGGTCAGGCGGGCGTTTGGTCTGTTCGGTTTTTTGGTTCATCAGGGTACTGGTTTGAAACAGAAACAGGGGGGATGGAAGCGTTGCTTCGGTTTCCCCTGTTTGATTCTTATTTAAGGAGGAGGCAGAATGAGGTCATTTAGTGAGCAGCAGATCGCGGCTTTTGCGCCGAATGCCAATGCGGTGGGCAATGGCAGGAAGATTTCTGCAGGGGGCGGGTTTGTATCGCGCATGAGATCCAAGGACGACAGTTTCTATATGGGGGAATGCAAGGGGAGCGGGAAATCGAATTATGTGGTGTCGGCGGATTTTGCAGATGAGGAGCATCCGGTGTTCCGCTGCAGCTGCCCCAGCCGCCAGTTTCCCTGCAAACACAGCCTGGCGCTGATGTTTGAGATGGCTGCGGGGAAGGACTTTGCGGTGGGGGAGATCCCGGCGGATATCCTGGATAAGCGGGAGAAAAAGCAGGCCCGTGAGGCGAAGAAGGCAGATCCGGCGGGCGAAAAGAAACCGGCCTCAGAAAAAAGCGTCCGGGCAGGGAAGGCGGCGAAGGCCAAGAAGATCAAAAAACAGCTGGAGGGGCTGAGGCTGATGAAGCAGCTGACAGACCAGCTGATGAATACGGGGCTGTCCTCGATGGGGAGCGTTTCCCTCAAAAATTACCGGGACCTGGCAAAGCAGCTGGGGGATTATTATCTGCCGGGGCCGCAGAATTATTTGAACCGGCTTGTGCTGGAGATGGAGGCTTATCAGAAGGATTCGGATAAACGGCATTACCATCAGGCGGTGGAGGTGCTTAAGAGGCTGCGTGCCCTGGAGAAAAAAGCGGCGGCCTATCTGAACGAAAAGCTGGAGGCCGACAGGCCGGAGGCGGATGATGATATTCTTTATGAGCAGCTGGGGGGGATCTGGAAGCTGGAGCAGCTGGGGGACTTGGGGCTGATGAAGGAACAGGCAAGGCTTCTGCAGCTGTCCTTCCAGGTGGATTACGACGCTGCGAGGAAAGAGTACATAGACTTAGGCTACTGGATGGATCTGGATACCGGGGAGATTTCCTGTACCTGCAATTACCGCCCGGTGAAGGCGTTAAAATATGTGAAGCAGGAGGACTCCTGTTTTGAGGTGGCCGAGATTGGCCGGCTTTATTATTATCCGGGCGGGATTAACCGAAGGGTCCGCTGGGATGCGGCGGCGTTCGCGCCGGTGACGCCGGAGGTGCTGGCGTCGGTAAAGGGGCATGCGCAAAAGGAGGTCGCCGCGGCTGTTAAGCTGGCGAAGAATGAGATGAAGAACCTGCTGTCGGAGGATTATTGCGGGATGCTGCTGTCCTTTGCACGGATCGGCGTCGAGGAGACAGGGCAGGGAAAATGCTGGGTGCTGGAGGATGGCGCCGGCGGGCGGATCGAACTGGCCGGGCGGGACGGATGGGAGGACAGCATGGAGGCCTTGCGGCGGATCCCGGAGCCGGAGGTGTTTCAAGGCCAGGCACTTTTCGGGCTGTTGTATTATGACACAGAGAAACGCCGGATCCGGATGTATCCTTGCAGCATTGTGACAGATAAGGGAATTGTGCGGCTTTTGTACTAACATCATGATATAAAGGTAACAGTTTTTGCGCCACAGCTGTTTTGCGTGGCAAAACGGCTGCAACCAAACAATAAGGAGCATTGTTTTATGAATTGGGATGTGGTTTATGAATTGAGGGAACGCCTGGAGACGGCGGCGGTTGCCGGTGTGAACCTGATCACAGAGGATTTCCGCCTGAAGCGGGCGGTGCAGCAGATGGAACCCTTGGCGAAAGCTTCACCGGTATTCCAGAAAATTACCGCGATGGCAGGCAAGGTGACCGAGGAAGAATGTGAGGACAGAGCCGGGCTGCTATTGGATGCGCTGGGGCTGTTGGATGCCGTTCTCTGTACACAGGCGGCGAACCAGGTTGGGGGCGAACTTGCACCGCCGGAGTGCAGCGGGTATTCGGGGGATCTCTACCGGAATATTTCCTATGGCCGGATGGCGGCGGTGCTGGAGGCATTCCGTGGCACCGGAAGCGGCCGCTATGCGGTGATAGAGGAGGCGCACAGGGCAGATCCGGAGATTTTTGAGGATTACCGGATGAAATACTGGATGGTGCAGGCGTTAGGCGACAGCTATGCGGAACTGGCTGATATGGTAGCCGGGTGGCTGGAACACGAGGGCGATGCGGTGATCCCTCTGTTAAAGCAGGGTTTTGTGGCAGACGGGAAGCGGGAGATGGCGCGGCGGGTGCAGGTAATGGACAGGATTGCCGGGGCAGGGGAGAATGCGTTTTACTGCATGGCCGCGAAGGAGGGAAGCAAGGAGGTGCGGGAGACGGCACTTTTTGCGATGCGGCATGACATGTCGAATTTGTCCCTGCTTTTAGATTACCAGAAGTCGGAAAAGGGGAAATGCAAGGAGGCCGCCATGCAGGCTCTGTCTTATATGGACGGGGAGCCTGCGGCTAAATTCTGGAAGGAACGGATGGCAAAGAAGCCGGAGGAGACGGCGCTCCATCTGACCCCTTCGGATCAGGACTGGGCAGGGGATTTGATTGCAGAGGAATTGGAAAAGTGGATTGCGCGCGGCATTCCTGCGGAGGATGAGCCGGAGGAGAAGCCGAAGGGGAAGGAGACCAAGGAGGAGCGGGCGAAAGAACGCGCCAAGGAGCGGGCTGAGCGGGACCAGTACCGGCAGCGGCTGGAGCTGCTGTGGAAAGCAGCGGCAGGAAAGCATTCGGAGCGGATCTGCGGCTGTTATGAGACCATGTACCGGATCCTGCCCAAGGAGGTGCCCGCAGTGCTGACCCAGTCGGTGATCCGCAGCTGCCACCCGGCCTTGTGCCGCCTGGCGGAGGAACTGTACGCAAAGCACGGCGATGACTTCCTGGAGCCGGTTTTTCTGGCTTCCGTGCTGACGGCCACGGCCGGGGAGACCTATGAGAGGTTCCACGAATTCCTCAGTCCAGAAGGGCTTTTGCGCAAGCTGACCGGGAAAAAGCAGGATGCCACGGGGGTGCTTTACGGGTTTGCCAAGATCGTTTACCGGGAGCAGGAAGGCAAATACGGCATTACATTGGAGGAACTGAACAATCCGCTGCGGGAGCGGAAGGTATGCCGGTGGATTCCGGCAGGGCTGGATCTGCGGTGGTATCCGCTGCTCCTTCACTACCCGGGGCGTTTTGCCACAGGGCGGCGCAACAGCTATAGCATGTACCGGAATTATTATGACTGGATGGTGGCGAAGCTATACCGGCCGGATGTGGAGGAACTACAGGAGCCGTACGGAGAATTTTTCTACGAGGGTGCGCTGCGCCTGACCCCGACAACAGACGGGATCCGGATGATGAAGCGCTGCGGCTGGAAAAAGTATAACGGCCTGCTGGCCTCCTGCGTCAAGGACGGGAATTCCATCCCGTCGTATCTTCTGCGGCAGCTTTTGAGTGAGCTTCCGCTGACGAATGAGGAACTGGCGGGGGAACTCGATGAGATCATCCGGCGCCGCAACGGGAAGCTGGACAATGGGATTGCGATCCTGGAGCACTGGCGGGACGGGCTTTGGAGCGGGGTTGCAGTGGAGAAACTGTAAGGCGGATTTGGCCTTGCGGCATTCGCCAAACATTCATGGAAAGGAAAGAGGGAGAGTGGCTTAACATGGAGCAGAATGTGCAGAGGCTGCCGGCGGAGCAGCTGTTTCAGAGAGAAATCGAAGCTTTGGTTGCCAATGAGAAATATCCGGTGCCGACCGGGTGGCAGATGTCGCCGAAGTCCGTGCTGACTTACATCTGCGGAGGCAGGTCCGGGGAGGTGGAGATCAGCCCCAAATATATCGGGCATAAACGGCTGGTGGAGATCGCCATCTCCACGCTGGTGACAGACCGGGCGCTGCTTTTGATCGGGGAGCCGGGGACGGCGAAGTCCTGGCTGTCGGAGCATCTGACGGCAGCGATCAACGGGGATTCCACCCGGGTGATCCAGGGGACGGCCGGCACGACGGAGGAGCAGATCCGCTATTCCTGGAATTATGCCATGCTGATTGCCAACGGGCCGTCGAGGGAGGCAATGATTCCCAGCCCCATCTACCGGGCCATGGAGCAGGGCAAGATTGCGCGGGTTGAGGAGATCTCCCGGTGCGCGTCCGAGGTGCAGGATGCATTGATTTCCATTTTGTCGGAGAAACGGATCTCGGTGCCGGAACTGGGGGTCGAAATACCGGCCAGGAAGGGTTTTTCGGTGATCGCCACGGCCAACACGCGGGATAAAGGGGTCAACGAGATGTCAGCCGCCTTGAAGCGGCGGTTTAATATTGTAGTGCTGCCGGCTCCGGACAGCCTGGAAGCAGAAATGGATATTGTCCGGACGCGGATGGAACAGCTCTCGGGAAGCTTAGACCTCAATGCGCGCCTGCCGGAGGAAGAGGTTGTGGAGAAGGTATGTACGATTTTCCGGGAACTGCGCGGGGGCGTTACCTTGGACGGGAAGCAGAAACTCAAAGCAACCTCCGGGGTGCTGTCTACGGCGGAGGCGATCTCATTGTTAGCCAACAGCATGGCTCTGGCCGGAAGCTTTGGGGATGGCGTGATTACGGATTATGACCTGGCGGCAGGGCTTCAGGGCGCGATCGTCAAGGAGGACAGCAAGGACGGGAAGGCCTGGGAAGAATATCTGGAAAATATCATGAAGAAGCGTGGGTCGAGATGGCTTTCATTGTATCAGGAGTGCAAGGAGCTGAACCGTTGATGGAAGGCAGAGCAGAAAAAAAGCAGGCAGAAAAAACAAGGGCAAAAGCAAAAAAGGGCATGCCGCATGCGTTTGGCATCCGGCACTTGTCACCGGCAGGGGCGTATTATGTCCGGGAATACCTGGATCGGGCAGATCCCCAGCTGGTGCTGATTGAAGGGCCGGAGGATTTCTCGGAGCTGATCGGGGACTTGGGGTCAGAGGAGATAGAACCGCCGGTGGCTGTGATGGCTTACACCAAAGAACTGCCGGTTCGGACGGTTCTTTACCCGTTTGCCGTGTATTCCCCGGAGTACCAGGCGATCCTGTGGGCAAAAGAACATGGCTGTGAATGCAGGTTCTGCGACCTGCCGTCCGAGGTGTTTTTAGGGCTGGAGGAGGAGCGGCGTAAGAAATGGCAAAAGAAGCTGGAGGAGAAGCAGGAGCCATGCCAAGAGCCGGAGAGCCCTGTGGCTTATGTGTACCGAAGGCTGGATGAACTGTCAGGGGACGGGGACAATGAGACCTTCTGGGAGCGGACGATGGAGCATGCCGGGGATGTGGAGGGCTACCACAAGGGGGCGGCAGAATTTGGGAGGTCACTGAGGGCGTTGGCCTCCGGGGACATTCCGGGAACCGAAAAGGCGGCAAAAAGCGGGGCGGCCCGGGAGGGAGAGGAAGCAGAAGGTGCCGGGGGCATGCCGGATGGCGGGGAAGAAGGGCGCCGGGAGGACGGCGGGGAAAATGCCGAGAACCGGATCCGTGAAGCGTACATGCGGCGGGTGGTTGCCAGGGCAGTGAAAGAAGGAACCTCGCCGGAAAAAATCGTGGTCATCACGGGTGCTTTCCATGTAGAGGGGCTTATGGGCGAAGGCAAGCCGATGACGGAAAAAGAATGGAAAAAGCTTCCCCGGCTGGAGGCTAAGAAGACACTGATGCCCTATTCCTACTTCCGCCTTTCGGAGCGCTCCGGCTATGGGGCGGGGAACCGTGCACCGGCGTACTATGAACTTTTGTGGGAGGGGCTTTGCAGACAGGAGCCGGATTATGCTGCCCGCCGCTATCTGGCCGCCTTAGCGGCGTATCAGAGGGAGCATGGCAACCTCGTATCGTCGGCGGAGATCATCGAGGCGATGCGCCTTTCCCTTTCCTTGGCAGGGCTCCATGGCGGGCGTTTGCCGACGCTGCGGGACCTGCGGGATGCGGCGGTGACCTGCATGGGGCACGGAAGCTTTTCTGAGGTTGCCCTGGCAGTGGCGGACACAGAGATCGGCACGAGGATCGGCAGCCTGCCGGAGGGGGTCAGCCAGACTTCCATCCAGTCTGATTTTTACCGCCGCCTGGGTGAACTGCGCCTGGAGAGGTATAAGTCGGTGGCTGCACAGGACCTGTCGCTGGATTTGCGCGAAAAGCTGACAGTGAAATCCCAGAAATCGGCATTTTTAGATTTGGAACGTTCCTTTTTCCTGCACCGTTTGCGGGTGCTGGGAATTTCCTTTGCCGCGATACAGGCGGTGAAGCAGGAACGCGCCACCTGGGCGGAGCAGTGGCAGCTGCGGTGGACGCCGGAGGCAGAGATCCAGATCGTGGAGGCCGTGCTGAAAGGGGATACCATAGAGCAGGCGGCGTCTTTTGCCTTGCGGGAACGCACCATGGGCAGCAGCGGGATTGCCGGGATTGCAGCGGTGATTGAGGATGCCTGTGATTGCGGCATGCCAACATCGATGGAATATGCAGTCAGCGCCCTTCAGGGCACGGCAGTGGACGCGGTGTCGGTGACGGAGATTGCCGAGACGGCAGGCCGTCTGTCGTCGGTGCTGCGTTATGGGGACATCCGCCACCTGGACCGTGCGCCGCTGGTTCCGATCCTGTCCCAGCTTTTCCTGCGCGCGTGCCTGCTCCTGGCGGGGGAATGTGCCTGTGACGAGGGGGCGGCAAAGCAGATTGCCCAGGCAGTGGCCACCCTGCATGAGGTGTCGGTAAACCATGATTTTTTGGACGGCGAGCGGTGGCGGCGGGTGCTTTTTGAGATTGCCGCGCGTGATGACCTCAACACGCGCCTGTCAGGGCTGGCGGCGGCGATTCTTTTGGAAGCCGGACAGATGAACAGCGAGGAACTGGGGTGTGAGGTGCAGAGGCGCCTTTCAAAAGGGATCCCGGCAGAACTGGGGGCGGGCTGGTTTGCGGGCCTGTCTATGAAGAACCATTACGCATTGATTGCACGCCTGAATTTGTGGGAGAAGCTAAGTGAGTACCTGGTGACCCTGGACGATGAAGAATTTAAGCGGGCTCTGGTATTTTTGCGGCGGGCATTTGCAGATTTCACCTCAGAGGAGAAGAACCAGATCGCGGAGAACCTGGGGGAAATCTGGCAGGTGAACCCATCCCAGGCCAGCGAGGTATTGAACGGGCCGGTCTCGGGGGAGGAACTGGAAATGCTTTCGGGGTTGGATGATTTTGATTTTGGGGATATTTGAAAGGGAGCAGGAATATGGAGATCAGGGAGCAGATGAAGCGCTGGCGGCTGATTTTGGGGGAGGAAAGCCAGGGGCAGTTCGACACGATGGACGGGGCAGGCGGGGCACAGCTGTCGCAGGAGCAGTGGCTGATGGACCAGGCCCTGGCGGCCATCTACAACAAGAGCACCGCCGGGGGCTTCGGCAGCTTCGGGCCGGGTGGGAGGGGCGCCGGCATGGGGCCTTCCAACCCGCAGGTCACCCGCTGGCTGGGGGACGTGCGTACCCTGTTTGACAAAGAACTGGTGAAGATTGTGCAGGCAGATGCCATGGAACGGTGCGGCCTAAAGCAGCTGATCTTTGAGCCGGAACTTTTAGAGCAGATGGAACCGGACATGAACCTGGCCACCACCATTTTGCTGCTGAAAGACCAGGTGCCGAAAAGAAGCAAGGACAGCGTGCGGGAATTTATGGCAAAGATTGTGGAGGAGATCAATAAGCTTCTGGAGAGCGATATCCGGCGGGCGGTGACGGCAGCAATCAACCGGCGGCAGCACTCGCCGGTCCCGTCTGCGGCGGCGCTCGACTTTGCCACCACGATCCGGAGGGGGATCAAGAATTACAACCCGAAGCTGGGGAAGGTCATTCCGGAGCATTATTATTTTTTTGACCGTACAACGAAGACGGCCGCCAATAAATATACGGTGATCCTGGATGTGGACCAGAGCGGTTCCATGGGGGAGTCGGTGATTTATTCGTCCATTATGAGCTGTATATTGGCCAGCATGGCGGCGCTGCGCACCCGGATCGTGGCTTTTGACACACAGGTGGTGGATCTGACGGAAAAATGCGAAGACCCGGTAGACCTGCTGTTTGGTTTTCAGCTGGGGGGCGGCACGGATATCAACAAATCGATCCAGTATTGCAGGCAGTTTGCCGAGAATCCGAAAAAAACGCTGTTTTTCCTGATCAGTGATTTGATGGAAGGGGGAAACCGGGCGGGGATGCTGCGGCATCTGGAGGAGATGAAAGAATCCGGGGTGACGGTGGTCTGCCTGCTGGCGATTGCGGACGGCGGGAAACCTTATTATGACGCCCAGATGGCACAGCGGATCGCCGCGGCCGGCATCCCTTGCTTTGCGTGCAGCCCGCAGCGGCTGCCGGCGCTTTTGGAGCGGGCACTTAAAGGGCAGGACCTGACAGCATTCCAGAAGGAATTTGAAGGGAAGGCTTAGATTGCAAAACATAAATGAAGGGAATACAGGAGGCAGGGAATGTCGGATTATATGATTCGGGCTACGGCGGCAAACGGCCAGATCCGGGCGTTTGCCGCGACAACGCGGGATACGGTGGAGTTTGCCAGGAAGGCTCATAATACCAGCCCGGTGGCGACGGCGGCGCTGGGGCGCCTGCTGACAGGCGGCGCGATGATGGGCGCAATGATGAAGGGGGAGAAGGATCTCCTCACGGTTAAGATAGAGGGAGACGGCCCGATCGGGGGGCTGACGGTGACGGCAGATGCGAAGGGCAACGTAAAAGGATATGTGTTTTGCCCGGAGGTGATGCTGCCTCCAAACGATAAGGGGAAGCTGGATGTGGGCGGTGCGCTGGGGATCGGGGTGATGACGGTGATCCGTGACATCGGGATGAAGGAGCCGTATGTGGGGCAGACCATCCTGGTAAGCGGGGAGATTGCCGAGGACCTGACCTATTATTTCACCACCTCGGAGCAGACCCCCTCCAGCGTGGCGCTGGGAGTCTTGATGAACCGGGAGAATACGGTTCGCCAGGCAGGCGGCTTTATCTTGCAGATGATGCCTGGGGCCACGGAGGAAGTGATAGCCGGGCTGGAGGCAAAGCTGGCACAGCTTACCTCCGTCACAGCGCTTTTGGATGAAGGGATGGCGCCGGAGGAGATCCTGGAGTATATGCTGGGGGATTTTGGGCTGGAGATTCTAGGCCGGATACCGGTACGGTTTTATTGCAGCTGTTCCCAGGAGCGGATAAAGAGGGCATTGGCCAGTGTGGGGAGGCAGGAACTGCAGCAGATGATCGACGAGGGGGAGACGATAGAGGTCAACTGCCATTTCTGTAACAGCCATTATCCGGTGACTGTGGATGAACTAAAGGGATTGTTGGCGCCCGGCAGCAGCCCGGCTGTCTAAGCGGCTAAGCACACAATTTTGACAGGAAGGAGTAAAGGTATGGTTGATTATTCAGAGAATGCAGGCAAACTATATCATATCCAGGTGGCAAAAGGGGAGGTCGGGCGGTATGTGATCCTGCCGGGAGACCCCAAGAGGTGCCGTCTGATCGCAGGATATTTTGAGGATGCAAAGCAGGTAGCGGACAGCCGGGAATATGTCACTTATACCGGGCGGCTGGATGGGGAATTGGTCAGCGTCACATCCACCGGCATCGGGGGGCCGTCTGCGGCGATAGCGATGGAAGAACTGGCACAGTGCGGGGCAGATACGTTCCTTAGGGTCGGGACCAGCGGAGGCATGGACCTGCAGGTGAAAAGCGGCGATTTGGTGGTGGCAAGCGGGGCGGTACGGATGGAAGGGACCAGCCGGGAATATGCCCCTATCGAATTCCCGGCTGTTTCGGATTTCGGGGTGACGACAGCGCTGGCGGAGGCTGCCCAAAGGCTGAACCTGCCCTGCCATGTGGGGGTGGTGCAGTGCAAGGATTCTTTTTACGGCCAGCACTCCCCGGAGAGCAAGCCGGTAAGCCGGGAACTGATGGACAAATGGGAGGCTTGGGTGCGGCTGGGCTGCAAGGCATCGGAGATGGAATCAGCCGCTATATTTGTAGTAGCCAATTATCTGCATGTGCGTGCAGGGACGGTTTTGTTAGTCATGGCTAACCAGGAACGCGCCAAGGCCGGGTTGGAAAACCCGGTGGTGCATGATACGGATGCAGCAATCCGGACAGCAGTAGAAGCAGTCCGCATCCTGATCCAAAGGGACCGGGGATAAAAGCAGAAAGGAAGTTATCATTTATGGAACGGAAAGAGATATTGGCCCATGTGGACCACACACAGCTGGCACAGACCGCAGGATGGGAGTCTATCCGGGATCTGTGCGAGGAGGCAATCGCATACCGGACAGCCTCTGTCTGCATCCCGCCGTCTTATGTAAAACAGGCAAAGGAATATGTGGGGGAGCGTATGGCAGTCTGTACGGTGATCGGCTTTCCCAACGGTTATTCCACTACGGAGGCGAAGGTATTTGAGGCAAGGCAGGCAGTGGAGGACGGAGCGGACGAGATTGATATGGTCATCAATTTGGGCTGGGTGAAGGATGGCCTCTATGATAAGGCCGAGGACGAGATCCGCAGGGTGAAGGCCGCCTGCAAAGGGAAGCTTCTGAAGGTGATTATTGAGACCTGCCTGCTTAGCAGGGAAGAGAAAATCCGCATGTGCCGGGTGGTGACGGCGGCTGGTGCAGATTATATAAAGACATCTACCGGTTTTTCCACGGACGGGGCAACTTTTGAGGATGTAGAACTGTTTGCACAGCATGTGGGACAGGATGTGAAGATCAAGGCAGCCGGGGGGATTTCTTCCCTGGAGGATGCAGAGAGGTTTTTGGAACTGGGCGCACAGAGGCTGGGCAGCAGCCGCGTGATCCGCCTGGTGAGGGAAGCGGGCGAAGAAGCATGACGTGGCCAGGAAAGGAGAGCAAAGGGATGGCAACAGAGGATTTGGTACGCCTGGCAATCGAGGCGATGCCGTACGCCTATGCCCCGTACTCAAGATTCCGGGTGGGGGCGGCGCTGCTGTGTGCAGACGGCAAGGTATACCAGGGCTGCAATATTGAGAATGCGGCCTATACACCGGGCAATTGTGCGGAGAGGACGGCATTTTTCAAGGCAGTCAGTGAAGGGCAGAGGGAGTTTGAGGCGATTTGCATTGTGGGCGGCCAGGATGGCGTGCTGAGCGGGTACACGGCGCCCTGCGGCGTGTGCCGCCAGGTGATGATGGAGTTTTGCTGTCCGGAGACATTCCGGGTGATCCTGGCAAAGGATGAAAAACATTGGCAGGAATATTCCTTGCAGGAACTGCTGCCTATGGGATTCGGGCCGGATAATCTGAAGGAAAAAGGATGAGGGAAGGGAGCAGAAGCAGAATGGAAAAGTCCTGGAAACGGGTATTTGTGATTGTGATAGATTCTTTGGGGATTGGAGGCGCCGCAGATGCGGCGGACTATGGAGATGCGGGGACGGACACCCTGGGGCATATATCGGAGAGCGTGGGGCATTTTGAGATTCCGAACCTGCAAAAGCTGGGGCTTGCCAATCTGCACGCGTTAAAGCAGGTGGAACCGGCTGCCCGCCCGCTTGGCTATTTTACACGGCTGAACGAGAGGAGCCGGGGGAAGGATACGATGACCGGCCACTGGGAGATGATGGGCCTGAAGACGGAAAAGCCGTTTATTACCTTTACGGACACCGGATTCCCCCCGGAACTGATCGCAGAACTGGAGCAGCGGACCGGGCGCAAAATAATCGGCAACAAGAGTGCCAGCGGGACGGAAATCCTGGAAGAACTGGCGGAAGAAGAGATCGCTGCCGGGCATATGATTGTCTATACGTCGGCGGATTCGGTGCTGCAGATCTGCGGCAACGAGGAGACCTTTGGCTTGGAGGAACTGTACCGCTGCTGTGAGATAGCCAGGGAACTGACGATGCGTGACGAGTGGAGGGTGGGGAGGGTGATCGCCCGCCCGTATGTGGGGAAAAAGCGCGGCGAGTTTAGGCGCACCAGCAACCGGCACGATTATGCGGTGCCGCCTTTTGGGCGGACGGCATTGGATGCCATGAAGGAGGCAGGGCTTGATGTGATCTCCGTGGGGAAGATACAGGACATTTTTGCCGGCTGCGGCATTACCCAGGCATGGAAATCCAAGAGTTCCGTCCATGGCATGGAGCAGACGATCGACCTGGCAAAGGGGGATTTCCATGGTATTTGTTTTGTGAATTTGGTGGACTTTGACGCTTTGTGGGGACACCGGAGAGACCCAAAGGGATATGGGGAGGAACTGGAGAGGTTTGATAAAAAGCTGGGAGAACTGCTGGAAAACCTCAGGGAAGATGATTTGCTGATGATCACGGCAGACCACGGCAACGACCCTACCTACACGGGGACCGACCACACCAGGGAGCAGGTGCCGTTGCTTTTGTATGCAAAGAACCTGGAGGGGAGCGGCGAATTGCCGGAAGCAGACACCTTTGGCGTAATAGGAGCCACGGCGGCAGCAGTTTTCGGCGTGGAAATGCCGGACGGGACCATTGGGGATTCCCTCCTCCCTCTCCTGCGGTAACGGTTTCCTTTGGGTTTCCTGAAAAAGCAATCGGGAAAAGAAAAGCAGCCACAAGAAGATTTCTCGTGGCTGCTTTCGCAGTTTTGCCATTTTGCCATCCCGTGTTGTCAGAGATCGGAAATACTGATCCATGATATCGTGAATTACAGTGTGGTTACATGAATGGCCTGCGGACCCTTGGCTCCTTCTGTCACTTCAAATTCTACCTGAGCACCCTCTTCCAGGGTTTTGTAGCCTTCCATCTCCAGGCCGGAATAGTGAACGAAAACATCGTTGCCCTGTTCGTCACAGATAAAGCCATACCCTTTCTGGTTGTTGAACCACTTTACTGTACCTTTGCTCATGTTACTACCTCCAAAATGAATAAAAATAGATATGGTTGCAGACTTGTGCAACTTTACTAAGAATAGCATAGAATGGGAAAGTTGTCAAACAAATTCAGGGGAAATTCGATAAAACCGATAGGATATGGCACAGGGACGAAAATAATTCCCGGACAAGGGCAAAAGGGCTGGTGCCAAAGGGGCGAATGTGGTAAACTGTTGGGGAGGCAGCAGGCAGAAACGTTATGCTGCTTAAACGCCAACAAACAGACAGATTAGGACGGGGAGTGAGGATGGTAGGATGAAGCTTCAGAATATATGGCGGCATTTGGTGACGATTACGGAGCATAAGTGCCTGGTTATGGTGCATTGTTTTAAAGTCGGGCTATACAAGCAGGGGCTGCTGCATGATTTGTCCAAATACATGCCGTCGGAATTTTGGACAGGGGTCCGCTATTATCAGGGGAACCGCAGCCCCAATGCAGTGGAACGGGAACTGCTGGGGTATTCGGCTGCCTGGCTGCACCATAAAGGGAGGAATAAGCACCACTTTGAATACTGGATGGATTTTTCTAAAGCCAGCTGTGGGATTGCCGGGTGCAAGATGCCCCTGCCTTATGTGGCAGAGATGGTGATGGACCGGATTGCTGCCTGCAAGGTATACCGGGGCAAAGAGTATACGGATGCATCAGCGTGGGAATATTACCAGCGGGAACGGCCTTACCTGGAGGGGGCGATGCACCCGGAGACGAAAAAGCTATTGGAAAAGATCCTGGTACTGTTGAAGGAGAAGGGGGAGAAAAGGACATTTGCCTGCATCCGGAAGCTTCTGAGACGTGGGAGTTACTAAATGTACCGATTGGATGTGCCGGAACGGAAACGCGGCCCTTTTGCAGGATTGCCTGCTAAGGGCCGCATTTATCCTTAAGTGCATGGAACAGGCCGTCAGGGCGGTTCAGTCATGGAAGATGTCGGCCGGGTAATGGTATACTTCCGCATATGATTCCAATTCGGAATCGGACTGCGGGAGGGCAGGGATGAGGCCGGTACAGTCGGTGGCGGAGCAGGCCTTGACATCCAATTCGTCAGTGCAATCGCAGTTGTAAGGGTCATTCTTTTTCGTTTCCATACAAAGGCTCCTTTCTTTGGGGAATATCCGTCAGGCTGCCAGGCAGTTTCACGGGTCAGGGACGCTTCCAAGGATAGTATGGCGGCTGAAAGAAGGTTTATGAATGGCAAGATGTGGAGGGAGAAAGTATTGTTTTTACGGAAACCGGAATAGTTTGCAACGGGTTTTGTAAAAATAAGGGCAAATCTTTTAAATTTTACGGATTTTTAAGGGGGCTTTTCTTGATTTATGGGCAAGTAACAAGTATAATGGGAAATAGTGCGTTTTGGCTCAAAGAGGCAAGAGGAATAGGAGAGCATATGAGATATGGAAAATAACAATCACCGGCCGCCGGAAAACGGCGGCAACAACAATAAAAACCAAGGGCCGCAGAGCCAGTTCATGGTCATGCTGGTAGCGGCCATCATCACCCTGGTGGCAGTGTATATGATGCGCAACGTCATGGTGACGGAAGGGCGGGAGGAGATCAGCTACAACCAGTTTGTGGAAGAAGTGAACGCCGGGATGGTGGAGTCCGTGCTGGTAAAGAGTTCGGTGCTGGACATCACCTACAAGGACACCATCAATGAAAAGAACCCGGCAAAGCAGTATTATGTGATCCGCCTTAGTTCGGACTGGGATTTTTCCAGCCGCCTTTTGGAACATGGGGTGGAGATCAAGCAGGAACTGCAGGACAGCAGCGTGCTTTTGGAGAGCATCTTAAGCTTTGTCATCCCGTTTGCGATCATTGTGATATTCATGAACTTTATGATGAAGCGCATGGGCGGCGGCATCATGGGCGTGGGCAAGAGCACGGCCAAGATGTATATGCAAAAGGACACGGGAATCACCTTTTCTGATGTGGCGGGCGAGGATGAGGCGAAGGAATCCCTGGTAGAACTGGTGGATTTTTTGCAGAACCCCGGGAAATACACCCATATCGGGGCACGCCTGCCCAAGGGTGCCTTGCTGGTGGGCCCGCCCGGAACCGGTAAGACATTGCTGGCCAGGGCGGTGGCAGGGGAAGCAAAGGTTCCGTTTTATTTTCTTTCCGGTTCGGATTTTATGGAGATGTATGTCGGAGTAGGCGCGTCCCGGGTGCGGGACCTGTTCAAGCAGGCACAGCAGACCTCCCCGTGTATCATATTTATCGATGAGGTGGATTCCATCGGCCGCAGCCGGAGCAACTATGGGGGCGGCGGGGAATCGGAGCAGCAGCAGACCTTAAACCAGCTTCTCTCGGAGATGGACGGGGTGGACTCGTCAAAGGGGCTCCTGATTTTAGCCGCCACCAACCGCCCGGAGATCCTTGACCCGGCGCTTCTGCGGCCGGGGCGCTTTGACCGCCGGATCATTGTCGATAAGCCGGATTTAAAAGGCCGGGTGGAGATTTTAAAGGTCCATGCCAAGAATGTCTCCCTGGATGATACCGTGGATTTGGATGCCATTGCCCTGGCTACATCGGGGGCGGTGGGATCGGATCTTGCCAATATGATCAACGAAGCGGCGATCCTGGCAGTCAAGCATAAGAGAAATGCCGTGAGCCAGAAGGACTTGTTTGAAGCCGTGGAAGTGGTGCTGGTGGGCAAGGAGAAGAAAGACCGCGTGCTGAGCAAGGAGGAACGGCGGATCGTATCCTACCACGAAGTGGGCCATGCGCTCCTTAGCGCCCTGCAAAAGGATGCGGAGCCGGTGCAGAAGATTACCATTGTCCCGCGTACCATGGGCGCCCTCGGATACGTGATGCATGTGCCGGAGGAAGAGAAGTATTTAAACAGCCAAAAGGAGATCAAGGCGATGCTGGTGGGCTACCTCGGCGGCCGGGCGGCGGAGGAGATCGTGTTCCAGTCCGTGACTACCGGTGCCGCCAATGATATTGAGCAGGCAACCCGCCTCGCCCGGGCGATGGTGACCCAGTACGGGATGTCGGAGAAATTCGGCCTGATGGGGCTTGCCACGCAGCAGGACCAGTACCTGACCGGGCGCACGGTCATGAATTGCGGCGATGCGACGGCGGCTGAGGTAGACAATGAGATTATGCGGATCCTCAAGGAAGCATACGAAGAGGCAAAGAGGCTTTTGAATGAAAACCGGGAAGTGATGGATGAAATAGCAGAATTCCTGATCGAGAAGGAGACCATTACCGGGAAGGAATTCATGCAGATCTTCCGCCGCTGCAAAGGGATCCCGGAGCCGGAAGAGAAAAAAGAAGAAGAAAAAGGGAAATCCCCGGAGGAGGAAGGAACCGGCAGCCAGGATGCGGATGACGGGGGAAGCCAGGGCACCCCAAAAGGGCAGGACGGCCAAGGAACCCAGGGCGCCCGGGATGTCCGGGAAGCGCAGGGTATCCAGGGAAAACGGGATAACCGGAATGTTCAGGAAAAGCAGGATATCCAGGAAAAACGGGATAACCAGGATATTCAGGGAAAGCAGGACATCCAGGAAAACCAGGATATTTACAATAACCAGGAAAATAGGGAAAACAAGGAGAATTCCTCAGGCTGGACAGAAGTAAAATGAAAACGTTAGATCTTACAAAAGGGAATATTACAAAGACCCTGCTGCAGTTTGCATTGCCCATGATTATGGGTAATCTGCTGCAGCAGATGTATAATGTGACGGACACTTTGATCGTGGGCCGGTATATCGGAAGGGAAGCGCTGGCAGCGGTAGGTTCGGCCTATACGCTGATGACGTTTCTCAATTCTATCTTATTGGGATTTTGCATGGGGAGCGGGGTAATGTTTTCCGTCTGCTACGGGAAAAAGGATTTTGGCCGGATGAAGCAGGGGATGTTTTTATCCTTTGTGATGATCGGGCTGCTGACACTGGCAATCAACGGGGCAGTGTTTGTGGGGCTGGACAAAATCCTGGTGTTTTTGCGTGTGCCAGAGGAGGTATATGCCCAGATGAGGGAATACCTATGGATCATTTTCTGGGGCATCACATCGATTTTCGTGTACAATTATTTCGCATCCCTGCTGCGGGCGGTAGGCAATTCGGTGGTGCCGCTGGCATTTCTCGGGGTATCTGCGGTATCCAACATAATCCTTGACCTGGTATTTGTGCTGGTTTTTGGCCAGGGCATTGCAGGCGCCGCCTGGGCGACCGTGCTGGCACAGATATTTTCCGGGGCAGGCATTGCGGTTTATACATTAATCAAATTTCCGGAATTCCGTCCGGGAAGGGCATGGATGAAATGGGACTGGCAGGTATTGAAGGAGATTTTCCGCTTATCCTTTTTGACCAGCGTGCAGCAGTCGGTGATGAACTTTGGCATATTGATGGTTCAGGGGCTGGTCAACAGCTTTGGCCCGATTGTGATGGCAGCCTTTGCGGCGGCGGTGAAGATCGATTCCTTTGCCTATATGCCGGTACAGGATTTCGGGAATGCATTTTCCACCTTTGTGGCACAGAATGTAGGGGCCGGGGAGGAAGGGCGGATCAGAAAAGGGATCCGCAGCGCCGGAATCTGCACATTGCTGTTTTGCCTTATCATCACTGCGGGGGTGTGCCTGTTTGCCAGGGCGCTGCTCCTTATTTTCGTGCAGCCGGAAGAGTGGGAGGTTTTGGCGGTAGGCACGCAGTATTTGCGGATCGAGGGGGCATTTTACTGCCTGATCGGGTTTTTATTCCTGTTTTACGGGTATTTCCGTGCCATGGGGCGGCCGGGGATGTCCGTGGTGCTGACCGTGGTTTCCTTAGGAACCCGCGTGGTGCTGGCCTATACCTTGTCCTCGGTGCCGTGGATCGGGGTGAAAGGGATCTGGCTGTCCGTTCCGGTCGGATGGTTCCTGGCAGACGCGGTGGGGCTGATGGCAGTCAGAAAAAGCGGCTTTGGGGCCGCCGGCCATAACTGACAAATCCTTACATTTTTCAAACGCAATTGTAAGTGGCCGGGAAATATGATATACTGTGTATAAATGCACGGGATTGCCGCATCAAAAAGGAGGTAGGAGAGATGATACCCATTTATTGGCTGCTTGGTTTCATTCTGCTGATTGGGATTGAGATAGCTACCATGGCGCTGACCACGATCTGGTTTGCCGGGGGTGCAGTTGTCGCCTTTATATTGTCGCTGTTTGACGTCAGCATGGAGATCCAGCTGGCAGCATTTGTGGCTACATCGTTTGTGCTGTTGGTTCTCACGCGGCCGTTTGTGTCAAAATATGTTAACAGCCAGGCGGTAAAAACCAATGCCGAGGGGCTGGTGGGCAAAGAGGCACGCGTTACGTCGGAGATCAATAATATACTGGGCACCGGGACGGCTGTCATAGGCGGCCAGGAATGGACGGCCAGGTCAAAGGAGCCGGAAGTGACGTATGCTGCCGGGACTATGGTGAAGGTTCTGGAGATCCAGGGAGTAAAGCTGATTGTAGAAAAATTACAGGAGGGAGCATAATATGGGAGCGTTTTTTATTTTTCTGATACTGTTGATTGTCATGCTGGTGGTTCTGGTATCCTGCGTCCGCATCGTACCCCAGGCGAATGCACTGGTGGTGGAACGTTTGGGCGCATACTTAGGGACATGGCATGTGGGGGTGCATTTCCTTCTGCCGTTCGTGGACCGGGTGGCGAAGAAGGTGGTTTTGAAAGAGCAGGTGGTTGATTTTGCCCCCCAGCCGGTGATCACAAAGGATAACGTCACCATGCGTATCGATACGGTGGTGTTTTTCCAAATCACAGACCCGAAGCTGTTTGCCTATGGCGTGGAGAATCCCATCATGGCGATTGAGAATTTGACGGCGACTACCCTGAGGAACATTATCGGCGACCTGGAGTTAGACCAGACGCTGACATCCAGGGAGACGATCAACACCAAGATGCGGGCATCCCTCGATGTGGCCACCGATCCCTGGGGGATCAAGGTGAACCGGGTGGAACTCAAGAACATTATACCTCCGGCCGCGATCCAGGACGCCATGGAGAAGCAGATGAAGGCAGAGCGCGAGCGGCGGGAAGCGATCCTGCGGGCAGAGGGTGAGAAGAAGTCCACGATCCTGGTTGCAGAGGGTAAGAAGGAATCTGCGATCCTGGATGCGGAGGCAGATAAGCAGGCCGCGATCCTCCATGCGGAGGCGGAGAAGGAGAAGCGGATTAAGGAAGCAGAGGGTGAGGCAGAGGCAATCCTGAAGGTGCAGCAGGCCAATGCCAACGGTATCCGTTATCTGAAAGAGGCAGGTGCCGACGAGGCTGTGCTGCGGTTAAAGAGTTTGGAGGCATTTATAGCAGCAGCCGACGGAAAGGCGACAAAAATCATCATTCCCTCTGAGATCCAGGGGGTTGCCGGGCTGGTGAAGGCGCTGGCAGAGGTTGGAAAACAGGACAATTAATATTGGTAACAGACTATAGGATTATGAAAGGCCATTTCCAGGGAAAACGGGGATGGCTTTTCTTGACAGGAGGGGTCTGTTATAGTAAGTTATAGATAGAGTGATTAAACATTTGGAGGAAGTATATATGAATTTAAAGGGAAGAAACTTTTTGACATTAAAGGATTTCACGGCAGAGGAGATCTTATATCTGCTTGATTTTGCTGCTGAATTAAAGGAGAAGAAGAAGGCGGGCATCCTGGCCGAACTTTGCAAAGGGAAGAATATAGCACTGATTTTTGAAAAAACCAGCACCAGGACGCGCTGTTCTTTTGAGGTGGCTGCACAGGACCTGGGGATGGGGAGCACCTATCTGGACCCGTCAGGCTCCCAGATCGGTAAGAAAGAGAGCATTGCAGATACCGCCCGGGTACTGGGGCGCATTTATGACGGGATCGAGTACCGCGGATACGGCCAGGAGATTGTGGAGGAACTGGCACGCTATGCGGGTGTCCCTGTGTGGAATGGCCTGACAAATGAGTACCATCCGACACAGATCCTGGCGGACATGCTGACAATCCGGGAAAATTTCGGAAAATTAAAGGGGATCAAGTTGGTTTATATGGGGGATGCCCGTTATAATATGGGGAATTCCCTGATGGTGGGCTGTGCGAAGCTGGGGATGGATTTTGTGGCATGTGCACCAGAAAAGTATTTCCCGGATCCGCTGCTGGTTGGCGAGTGCAGGGAGTATGCAAAAGCTTCCGGCGGGAGCATTACCCTCACAACGGATGTGGAGGCTGGGACAGCAGGGGCAGACGTGATTTATACGGACGTGTGGGTGTCCATGGGAGAGGCAGATGAAGTGTGGGAGGAGAGGATCCGCGAACTGGCCCCATATCGGGTGACGGCAGAGGTGATGGGCAATGCCGGAGAAAAGGCGATCTTTCTCCATTGCCTGCCTGCCTTCCACGACCTGAAAACCAAAATCGGCAAGGAGATGGGGGAACGGTTCGGGATTACGGAGATGGAAGTGACGGACGAAGTGTTTGAATCAGCCCAATCGAAGGTGTTTGATGAGGCTGAGAACCGCATGCATACGATTAAGGCTGTGATGGCGGCAACCCTTGTGGAACAGGAGTAAGGCATGGCAAATCAGGAAAAGAAACGAAATCACCGCAATGAAGCGATGATGCTGGATCTTCTGCACATAGTAGTAGGAATTCTGGTCGTGACCTGCGCGGTTCTGGCGTTTCTGGAACCGGAAAAGAACCGGTTTTTGTTTCCGGTCATTTTTTGGCTGGCCGGCCTTCTTAACGGCATCAATGGCTGGTACCGGCTGAAAAACAGCGGCAGGGACAAGAAGCGGAAGGTAAACGGCGCCGCTTTATGTGTGCTTGCGGTGGTTTTAATACTGATCGGTGCGGCAAGTGCCATCAGCATCCGGAGGTAATGGTGAAGACAGAGATATTAAAAATATTAAAAAGCAGGCAAGGATATGTGTCTGGTCAGGAACTGTGTGAACTGCTGGGAGTGTCAAGGACTGCAGTGTGGAAGGTCATCCGGCAGCTTCAGGAGGATGGGTATGAGATCGAGGCAGTCCGCAACCGGGGCTACCGCCTGAGGGAAAGCGGGGATGTGTTTACCGGTGAGGAGATCCGCAGTGTGCTGCATACAAGCTGGGCCGGGCAGAACCTGGTGTTTCTGGATGTGGTGGATTCTACGAACAATGAGGCAAAGCGCCGGGCCGAGCAGGGGGCTTTGCATGGAACCTTGGTGGTTGCCCTGGAGCAGAATGCCGGGAAGGGGCGCAGGGGGAGATCCTGGGTTTCGTCAAACGGCGGAGGGGTATGGATGAGTTTGCTGCTCCGCCCTCAGCTCCCCCCGGAGTGTGCATCCATGCTGACGTTGGTGGCGGCGATGGCGGTAGTGGCGGCGATTCGCCGTGTCAGCGGGTTAGAGGGGCAGATCAAGTGGCCGAACGATGTGGTTTTGGACGGGAAGAAGGTGTGCGGGATCCTGACGGAGATGAGCACGGAGATGGAGAGCATCCACTATGTGGTGGTGGGTATCGGCATTAATGTGGGGATCACCCAATTTCCGGAGGAGATCCGGGACAAGGCTACTTCCTTGTGCCTGTGCACCGACAAAACGGTAAACAGGGCGGCTCTGGCAGCGGCAGTGGCAGAGGAGTGGGAGGCCTACTACGGGAAATTTTTAGAGACCCTGGATTTAAGTTTATTGATAGAGGAATATAGCCAAAGCCTGATCAACAGAGGCCGGGAGGTGAAGGTTCTGGCACCCGGGCATGTGTATACCGGTATTTGCCGGGGGATCAATGAAAAAGGGGAACTTCTGGTGGAGACAGAGGATGGGGTGCGAACGGTGATGTCCGGGGAGGTGTCTGTGCGGGGGATTTATAGTTATGTGTGAGCATCAGGCAGGGAATGGAGAGCCGGCCAGGCAGAAGGAGGGCGTTCGGAACCTTACAGAGAAGGAGCGCTTAAGCCTGGTGAACGAACCGCTGCTGGCATGGTACCATGCGAATGCGCGGAAACTGCCCTGGAGGGAAAATCCGCAGCCTTATTGTGTCTGGATTTCGGAGATTATGCTGCAGCAGACCAGGATAGAGGCCGTGAAGCCTTATTTTGAACGGTTTATGAGGGAACTTCCGGGAGTGCCGGAACTGGCGGCAGTGGAGGATGACCGCCTGATGAAACTATGGGAAGGGCTGGGATATTATAACCGGGCGAGGAACTTAAAAAAGGCAGCAGGGCAGATTGTCAATGATTATGGGGGGGAGATGCCTTTGTGCTACCAGGAACTGGTAAAGCTGCCGGGGATCGGCAGCTATACGGCCGGGGCGATTGCATCCATCGCCTATGGCGAGGCAGTCCCGGCGGTAGACGGCAATGTGCTGCGGGTGGTTTCCCGGATCCTGGCAAGCCAGGAAGACATTTTAAAGCAGGCAACCAAAAAGAAGATGGAGAGCCTGCTGGCAGAGACGATGCCAAGGCAGGATGCCGGTTCCTTTAACCAGGGGATTATGGAACTGGGCGAGACCGTCTGCCTGCCAAACGGGAAGCCCAAATGTAAAGAGTGCCCGCTGGGAAAGCTATGCCTTGCCTTCCGGGAAAAGCTTACCGATGAGATACCAAGAAAGGCTCCGCCTAAAAAACGAAGATATGAGGAACGGACGGTTTGCATCCTGGAAAGCAAAGGGCAGATCGGGCTTTGCAAGAGGGAGGGGACAGGTCTTCTGGCCTCTCTTTATGAACTGCCTAATGTGGAGGGGCACCTGCTTCCTTTGCAGCTGTCAGCTGCTTTTGGCCTGGCTTCGGAGGATATCGTGGCCTGTGAAGAACTCCCCCCGGCAAAACATATCTTTTCCCATGTGGAATGGCATATGGTCGGATACCGGGTCTGCCTGGCAAACGGGCTGCCCAAAGAGTATATCAGGGCAAAAAAGGGGGAATTAAAGACAACTTATCCGCTGCCGAATGCGTTTGCCAGGTATACAAAGCTGATAAAATGAGGATAATGAAAGGGAGGTGAGTATTGGCATGGAAAAAAACGGGAAAATGCTGTTGGTGATCAACCCGAAATCAGGGAAGGGGCAGATCAAGAACCGTCTTCTGGAGGTATTGGATATTTTTGCCAAAAGAGGCTATGAGATCCAGGTGCATATAACCCAGCAGGCGTTAGAGGCCAGGGACGTGGCAATGCGGTACGGGGGCAGCGTGGATCTGGTAGTGTGCAGCGGCGGCGACGGAACGTTAAATGAGACCATTTCCGGGCTGATGGAATTAGAACACCGCCCTGAATTGGGGTATATCCCTGCCGGTTCGACCAACGATTTTGCAGCAAGCCTGAAGATCCCCCGCCAGATGGCAACGGCGGCATTGGCAGCAGCCGAGGGGGAGCCTTACCGGATCGATATCGGGAGATTCGGCGGGGAGAGGTATTTTGTATATGTTGCAGGGTTTGGCGCATTTACGGAGGTTTCCTACCTGACCTCCCAGGACAAGAAGAACCTGCTGGGGCATCAGGCCTATGTCCTGGAAGGGGTGAAGAGTTTATCCTCCATCAAATCATATCCTTTGCGGATTGCCGGGGAGGAGGGTTGTTATGAAGGGGACTTTATTTTTGGCATGGTGACAAATACCATCAGCGTCGGAGGTTTTAAGGGGCTGGTGAGGCAAAACGTGTCTTTGTGTGACGGACTTTTTGAGGTTCTCCTGATTGAAATGCCGAAGACGCCATTGGAACTGAGCAGTATTGTATCCAGCCTTCTGTTACGGGACGAGGCTTGTGAATTGGTTCACAAGTTTAAGACTTCATCCCTGACGGTGGAGGGGGAAGAGATGGTGGACTGGGTTTTGGACGGGGAGTTTGGCGGCAGCCACTCTTCTGTGAAAATAGAGAATCTCTGCCAGCAGATCGGTATCCGGAGAATTTTGCCGAAAACCTTGAAAAAATAGCAAAATTATACGAAATATGGAAAGTAAATGTTGAAATTTGAGATTTGCTGATATATAATAATTAGTTGAATAAGTTCTATGTTACCTTTAAGTGAAAGGACGTTACTTGTGGAAAAAGACAATTTTTTAGAAAAGCTGAAAAAGCTGGTGGAAGTTGCCAAGACGAAGCATAACGCATTGGATGTGGCAGAGATCAATGATTTTTTTATGGGGGATAATCTGACACCTGACCAGATGGAGCAGATTTATAGCTACTTGGAAGAGCGCAGGGTGGATGTGATCCCGATCATCGACGAGAACCTGATGGCGGAAGACCCGCTCCTTTTGGATGATGATTTTGTCGGGGACGACAGTTTCCTGAAAGAGGCAGAAGAGATCGACCTGGATGCAGTGGATCTCCTTGAGGGGATCGGCACAGAAGACCCGGTGCGGATGTATTTAAAAGAGATCGGCACGGTGCCCCTTCTCAGTGCGGATGAGGAATTAATATTGGCCAAGCGCAAGGCAGAAGGCGACGAACACGCCAAGGAGCGGCTGATCGAGGCGAACCTGCGTCTGGTTGTCAGTATTGCGAAGCGTTATACCGGCAGGGGGATGAGTTTTCTGGATCTGGTGCAGGAAGGCAACCTGGGGCTTATTAAAGGTGTAGAGAAGTTCGATTATACAAAAGGATATAAGCTAAGTACATATGCTACTTGGTGGATTCGGCAGTCCGTGACCAGGGCTCTTGCAGACCAGGCACGTACCATCCGTGTGCCGGTGCATATGGTAGAGACGATCAATAAGATGTCCAAGATGCAGCGGAAGCTGACCCTGGAACTAGGATATGAGCCATCGGTTGCAGAACTGGCGGATGCACTGGATATGTCCGAGGAAAAGGTGATGGAGATTATGCAGATCGCCAGGGAACCGGCTTCCTTAGAGACGCCGATCGGCGAGGAGGATGACTCCAATTTGGGTGATTTCGTGGCTGACAACAATGTGGTGACCCCGGAGGGCAATGTGGAATCGGTAATGCTCAGGGAACACATTGACGCCTTGTTAGGTGACTTAAAAGAGAGGGAGCGGCAGGTGATTGTGCTGCGGTTTGGCTTGGAGGACGGGCATCCTAGGACGCTGGAGGAAGTCGGCAAAGAGTTTAATGTGACCCGTGAGAGGATCCGGCAGATTGAGGCGAAGGCGCTGCGCAAGCTGCGCAATCCAGTGAGGAGCAAGAGGATCCGGGACTTTTTGTAAGCCACAGTGGGGAAAGGAATTATGAATCGCAGGAATTACCAGAAAGAACTGGATGCAGTCATAAAAGAGAACGAGAAGAGGAGCCGGGTTCCCCGGCTCTTTCTGCATAGCTGCTGTGCGCCGTGCAGCAGCTATGTGCTGGAGTATTTGTCACAGTATTTTGAGATCACAGTATTTTATTACAATCCCAACATCTCCCCCGAAGAAGAATACAACAAGCGGATTTTGGAACAACGGCGCCTGATCGGGGAACTTACGGCATGCCGGCAGAATACCGGGGATCCGCAGGAGGGAGGCAGCAGATTCTATCCGATCCGCATGGTAACCGGCCCTTATGAGCCGCTGCGGTTTTACGAGATGGCCAGAGGCCTGGAGTCAGAACCCGAGGGAGGAAAACGCTGCTACGGATGCTATCGCCTGCGCCTGGAAGAAGCAGCTAAGCTGGCGGCAGAGGGCGGCTATGATTATTTTACCACCACCTTGTCCATCAGCCCTCTGAAAAACGCCGTATGGCTGAATGAGATTGGGGAAGGCCTGGCAGGCATCTATCCTGTCAAGCATCTCCCCTCTGACTTTAAGAAAAGGAATGGCTACCGCCGTTCGGTAGAACTGTCCCAAAAACATAACCTGTACCGGCAAAACTACTGCGGATGTATTTTTTCCAAAACAGGGGAAGGATAAGCCCCTTGGACCCGCCTGCGAAAGGTAATAAGATCTTGTGAAAAATGCCGGGAATTCCTTCTTTTAACTTGACACCTACCACGATTTGTAATAAAATTTTAATGAGAGGTTCGTACTGGAAAGTGCGGATTTGAGGGATTATAAATCAATTAAAAAGGAGAAATGTGCCATGCTTAGTAAGACTTTAACCATCGTAAATCCATCCGGACTGCATCTGAGACCCGCAGGTGTTCTTTCTCAGACCGCAATGAAGTTTAAATGTGATGTATTGATCGAGTGCGGAGAGAAGAGGATCATTGCTAAGAGCGTGCTGAACGTGATGGCGGCAGGGATTAAATCCGGCACGGAGATCACCTTGATCTGTGACGGCGAGGATGAGGCAGCTGCCATGGAGACTTTGAGCCAGGCGATCGAGAGCGGCCTGGGTGAGATGTAAAGATGTAATTGAGGATGACTGATCTTTAGGCATCGGGACGGTTATAGGAGTAAAGACACACACGCACATGGGAGGCGGGGAGCCTCGGTGTGCGTGTGTTTTTGTGCGGCAAGGCACTAGCAGGACGGATCCTTTTTCCGGAATTCAAATCTTACGGCCTGGTAATCCGTCTCCGGCACCGGGAGCGGGATTCCGGCATACATCAGCACGGCCCCTGTATAGATCTGGCCGGTGAGTTTTTCCTCATATAAGGCTTCCGGATCGAGCCCCCGCAGGCGGATCAGGGTGATGGGCGGATTGGCGTATTTGCGCAGGATCACTCCCAGCACCAGTGCCTGTCCCTTATCCTTGGAGACAAAGGACCAGATAACGGCATTATTCTCATCTCCCGGGGCAGTGATCCGGTAGTAATCCCCTGTCTGTACCAGCGGCTCGATCTTCTTGAAATCTGCAATCTGGGCAGCTGCCAGTTCCTTTTCCTCCTCATTCATATGCTCCAGATCCAGTTCATAGCCAAAGGTGCCTGACATGGCAACCGCTGCCCGGGTATCCATGGGGGTGGTGCGCCCGGTCTGATGGTTGGGGCATACACTGATATGGGCTCCCATGGTGCTGATCGGATAGATAAACGAAGTTCCGTACTGAATCTCCAGGCGGTCAATGGCATCCGTGTTGTCGCTGCACCAGATCTGGGGAGAGTAGTAGAGCATACCGGCGTCAAAACGTCCGCCGCCCCCGGCGCAGGTCTCCAAAAGCAGGTTCGGATACCGGCTTACCAGCTGTTCCATCATGTCATAAACACCCAGCATATGGCGGTGGAGAACCTCCCCCTGGCGGTCATCGGGTAAGCTTAGGGAATAGACGTTGCTCACAGCCCGGTTCACATCCCACTTGACATATTCCACCTGGCAGGCATCCAGAACCTGGAAGATCTGGCCCATGACATAGTCCCGCACTTCCTTCCTGGATACATCCAAATTCAGCTGGCCGCGGCTGGTCATGGGATTGCGCCCCGGCACCTTCAGGCACCAGTCCGGATGGGCGCGGTAGAGGTCGCTGTCCTCGGAAATCATCTCCGGCTCAATCCAGATTCCGAATTTCATGCCCAGGCCGTGAATCTTCTTCACCAGGGCAGGCAGGCCGCCGTGGATCTTTTTTTCGTTCACATACCAGTCCCCTAAGCCGGAGATATCGTCATCCCTCTTGCCAAACCATCCGTCATCCAGGACAAACATTTCAATGCCGATGTCCTTGGCCGCCTTGGCGATTCCGTAGAGTTTTTTCTCGTTAAAGTCAAAATACGTGGCCTCCCAGTTGTTCACCAGCACCGGGCGGTGACGGTTCATTTGGGGGCTGCGGATCAGATGGCTGCGGAAGGCATCATGGAAGTGGTGGGAGATCTGCTCCAGGCCGTTTCCGGAATAGGTCATCACAGCCTCCGGCGTGGTAAAGCTTTCCCCCGGATTTAAGCGGAAGGAGAAATTGCTGTGGTGGATACCCACAATCAGACGGGTCTGTTCCGCCTGGTCTAATTCCACCTGGCACTGGAAATTGCCGCTGTAGACAAAGGCAACGCCATAGCAGCTGCCGTAATCCTCGGTGGCAGTCCGGTCGCAGAGGATGACTGCCGGGTTGTGGTGGTGGCTGGACATGCCCCGCTTGCTCTCAATGGTCTGGATACCGTGGCATACAGGCCTCCGCTCCGTCTGCCTTTCCATATTGTGCCGGCCATAGAAGTGAATCAGGTCCAGGGAAAGTTTCGGGAAATCCAGTTCTAAGGACATGGCTTTTTTCAGGGCAATGCGGGCAGTACCGGTGTTGGTGATCTCCACGGCCCGGGTGATCACGTCACACTGGGGAAATACGCCGTAGAGCAGCTTAACCTCCACGCCGCCGGGTGCATCGGCCAGGAGAATCTCCAGGGTAGCAGCATCGGACTCATCCCTGGCAAAGAGAGCCGGGAGGCCGGGAAGGCTGTATTTACCTGGGAGGATCCGGTGGGAGCGGTATTTCAGCTGCAGACAGTTGCTTCCGTCCGGATGGCGGATTTCAATTCCCTGAATCCGGTAGTCTCCATTGCCCTCGGCAGTATATTCCTGAGGGAGCACATCCAGGGAAAAGCGGCGGTCATCCTCTGCCTCATAAGGGTTGCCGGAAAAGCCGCGGTCCAAATTTACAATCCGATGGATGATTTCGGCATCGCCCAGGTTGGCGCCATAATATAAGTGAACCAGGGTATCATAGCGCTCGATCTGCATTTGGTACATGGTGGAGCGGGTGCAGAGGGTAAATACTTTTGTCTTAGGATTAAATTTGATAGGTTCCATAGTTGTGTCCTCCATATATGAAGTGTTGTAGGTTTTGCTGACAGGGAGAAATATTCCCAATTTTTCCATTAAAGCAGATGAATAAGGAAATGTCAACCCCTTGGGGAGAACTGCCGGTATGCTTACTCCTTAAAAAATGGACGGAAAAGCCGCCACAGAAACCAGGAGTCTGCATAGGCGGTCAGGGAAAAGCCGCACAGAAGCCATACAAACAGGTAGGCCGGGAACAGTTCTGCGTCAACAAGGGTGAAATACATCGGCAGGCAGGTGATGGCGGCGACAGCCGCAGCATATCCAGGATGCCGGAAGATGAAGTACAAAGCATGGCTGATCAGCTTTAACAGCTTATTCTCAAAGGAAGCTATGGTGGGGAAGATATAAAGTGTGAGCAAAAGCAAAAACAGCCCCGCGGCAGCCAGCACATAAGTGAAAATCTGTTTCAGCCCCTGGGGCATAGTGCCGATGGCAATCCGCTCCAGCCAGAGAAGCGCCGCTGCCACGAGAATCAGAATCCAGATGGCTGTGGACTGGAGGAAATTGCCCCGGAAGCTTTTCCAGAAGAATTTCCAGGAACTGATGTCCTTGTCCTTGTGGAGTTTTAAGGTACAATAGAACAGGGCAGTGGTGGAAGCGCCGGCGGTGATGACAGGGATGCAGGTGATCATCCACAGAAGATTCAGCGCAATCAGCTTCCCCAGAAACAGAAAAAACTGGTGCAGGAAATTGTCCTCATTAAACAGGTTCATTGGTTCTCCTTTCAGACCGGCAGGATGTGCCCCGGGTGGGATGCAGGCAGCCGAAAAAGCAGGGCTTAGCAAAACGGCAGCTTATATCAGGAAGAAAGCCCGCCGGGCCGCAAGGAACTCCCTGGGCTTCGGCGGGCTTTCTTTCGTTTGCAAAGCCTGTGCTTTCTGCAGTTGATTGTTTGAAATATGAATTCGCGTTTCCGGATTACAGCTTACCGCCGGAGGTTGCGATACCTTCCACGAACTGCTTCTGGAATACCAGATACAGCACGATCATCGGGACGCAGGCCAGCAGCGAGGCAGCCATCAGCTGCGGATAGTTGTTGGTGTACTGGCCCTGCATCTTAGCCAGGGCAGCAGACAGCGGCATTACGTCACGGTTACAGATCAGCGGCCACATCAGGTCTTTGTAAGCGAACACTGCGGTGAAGATGCCCAGCGCCACCATGGAAGACTGGGTTAAGGGAGCCATGATCCACAGGAAAGTCTGGCCGATGTTGCAGCCATCCAAGCGGGCAGCCTCCTCCAGATCCCTGGGAAGACCCATGTAAGCCTGGCGCAGCAGGAAAGTACCGAAAGCAGTAACAAGACCCGGGAATACCAGGGCAAAGATGGTATTTAACTGCCCCATCTTGCTGACCATCAAATACTGGGGAATGATGTAAATCTGGCCCGGAACCATCATCTGGAACAGAATCAGGGAGAACATGAAGTTCTTGCCTCTGAACTCAAGCCTGGCAAATGCATAACCGGCCAGGGTAGCGGTCAGAACCGCCGCGATAACACGGCCTGCGATCAGCAGCAGGGTGTTCCAGTAGAGGATCGGGAAATCCATGTTGTTGATAACCGTAGTAAAGTTTTCCGTCCGCCATACGCTGGGGAAGATGACGAAGGGATTGACGGAAGTAGCTTCTGTCATTGACTTGAAGGCTGTCAGAGCCATCCATAGAAACGGAACCAGCATAGTGATGGATACCAGAACCAGGATAAGATGAATGACCATTGACATCATTTTTGCTCTTTGTTCCATAACAATTTCCTCCTCCTAATCCTAATTGTAGTAAACCCACTTTTTCTGTGCAATCATCTGGAATACGGTGATAACCATGATAATGGCAATCAAAAGCACGACGATTGTGGATCCATAGCCTTTGTTATTCTCCACGAAGGAGTTCTGGTAGAATAGATACACGATGGACTGGGTCTTGTAAAGGGCAGGATTGTTCCGGTCCATAACCATGAAGATCAGGTCAAATACCTGCATACCGCCGATGATCCTGGTGATGCTGACAAAGAAGATGGTCGGAGAAAGCAGCGGAATGGTGATATTGAAGAACTGCTCGATTCCGTTGGCTCCGTCGATGTCGGCAGCCTCATAATAATCCCGCGGGATTTCCTGGAGGCCGGCCAGAAACAGTACCATGTTGTAACCGATGATAGACCAGATACCGATGACTGCGATGCTGAATACCGCGAACCTCGGGTCGGAAATCCACTGGACGTTGCTGTGGAAAACGTGGTTCAGCAGGCCGAATTCGGTGTTGAACAGCCATCTCCATACCATGGCTACCGCAGCAGGAGCCGCTACCATGGGCAGGAAGAAGATGGTACGGTAGGCAGAAACGCCCTTCATCTTCCGGTTCAGCAAAACGGCCAGAACCAGGGAGATGGCGATGGAGAACGGAACCTCCACGATGGCGTATTTGAAGGTATTCAGCACGGACTGCCATACCTCGGTATCGCCAAACAGGCGGATGTAGTTTTCTGCTCCAATGAAAATGTTGCCTTTGCCGAAGTCACCGGTCTTGAAAAAGCTCTGCCAGATGGTCTGGAAAATCGGGATAATGTTGAGGACGATCAGTCCGAACATGGTGGGAAGGATGAAGAGCCATCCCCACATGAATTCGTTGCGCTCCCGGCTGGTTCCTTTTTTTATAGTGCTCACAAGTTCACCCCTTCTCTAGATTAAGCGCTGCCGCCCGGCCATGCTCCCTGCCTGCAAGAAACAGGAGGCACGGCCAAACGGAAGCAACTGCCTTTTTTTAGTTTTCTTCTGCGATCTTCTCGTTCATGATCTGTGTGATGTTGGCGCAGGCGGTAGCCATATCCTCCTCGCCGTTCCAGGGCTTTTTCAGCTCTTCCACCATCGGGTTCCACCAGGCCAGAGTGGACTTGGTAGAGGGACGGAACACCACATCATCCATGGCATCCAGATAGGGCTGCAGGTTGAACAGGTCGGTATTGTTCACCCACTTGTCAGATACGCCCTCGTAAGCGGCCATGGTCACGCCCAGTTCCGCCTGCTTCTGCTGCATATCCTTGGAAGCGAACCACTCGATCAGCTTGTAAGCGCCTTCCGGGTTCTTGGTGCCCGCGGAGGCAGCCCAGCCAAGGCCGTTGTACAAAGAAATGCTCCTGCCGGTCTCCGGATCCTTCGGAAGCCTTGCCACGTCTGCATGCTGCGCAATGTACTCGTTGTCCTTAAAGGCAGCTACCATCCAGGAACCCTGGCTGATCATGGCAACCTTGCCGGAACCAAAGAGAACATCAGTACCGGTCTCGGACATGGTGGATGCCGGAGGCATGGTCTCGTGAACCAGCTTCTCGATGAACTCCATGGCAGCAACGGTCTTGGGATCGTCAAATCCGGACTTGCCTTCTGCGTTCAGCACGCATCCGCCCAAGGTGTATACGGTGTTCATCCAGGTATCCTGCTCGTTGGACGGGTTAGCGCAGAAGCCGAACTGGCTGCCGTCTTCCTTGGTCAGCTTCTTGGCAATCTCATAGAAATCATCCCAGGTCCAGCTTCCGTCCGGGTAGGGGATGCCGGCTTCGTCAAACATATCCTTGTTGTACCAGATGGCAACGGTATCCATATCCTTGGGAAGGGCATAGATCTTGCCGTCATAGGTGTACATATTCTTCAAATCCTCCGGGAACTTGTCCAGTTCCAGGGTCTCGCTGGCATTCACCTTGTCGGTGATGTCTAACAGGATGCCGTTGGACATATAGCGGACGGCTTCATTGGAGTGCATCCAGAATACGTCAGGCATGTCGCCGCCGGAAGCGCCTGCTTCCAACAGTGTCCAGTAGCTGCTCCACTCAATGACCTGGAGCTGTGTCTCAATACCGGTAGCAGCGGTGAAGTCATTGAGGATCTCCTGGAGCCCTGGCTGCTGCCCGTTGTCCCAGATGGCTACGGTCAGCTTGCCGCCTGCATCGCCGCCGCCCCCCCCATTGCCGCCTGCGCTGTCTCCGCCGCCACCGCCTGCACTGCCGCCGCAGCCTGCCAGGCTGGTTGTTGCCAGGGCCGCACAAAGACCCAATGCCAGAAATTTGTTGCGTTTCTTCATGGTAATTACCTCCCGTGTTCGTCATATTGACTTAATTTCTTGAAACAATTATAAAAAAAGATGATATTATTGTCTATGGATAACTGACAGTAAAACTTAAAACTTTGACATGGAAAAATAAACAGAGATATGGAAAAATGAATCAGTATGGTGTATAATATGAATAATTGTAGAATCGGTTTTCCAGTGTCAAAGTCATCGGTGATTGTTGAAACTTGCTAAAAAACTGGAGGAAACAATTTTATGAGAAATATTAAGTATACAGATTCTGCCCAGTTCCGTTGTCTGGAACATCTCCGGGGGACTTATATGGATCTCTACCTGATCCATTGCGGGCTGGAGCATTGCCTGCCCACCCATGCGATTGAACATTCGATCCGGGAGGAGTACATTATCCATTTTGTCCTGGAGGGGAAGGGGTCTTACACCATCAATGGCATCACCTATTTTCTTACGGCCAGCCAGATGTTCCTGATCCGGCCTGGCGAGGAGGTTCGTTATGCCGCCGACCCGGAGGATCCGTGGACGTATGCCTGGATTGGATTTGACGGTATCCGGGCGGAAGCAATTCTGAAAAACTGTGGATTTTCCAAGCAGTCTTATGTGCTGCCCTTCAAAAACCGGGGTGAGGTGGAGGGGCAGATCAATGCCATTTTGAGTTCGGTTCAGCTTTCGTTTTCCAATGATTTAAAAAGAAATTCTTCTTTAATGATGCTGCTGGCGCTTTTGGTGGAGAATTACAACCATGATTACATAAACCAGAGGAGCGGTGCCGGCCGTTATGACTATAGCAGCAATGTCTATGTGGAGCAGGCCATTGACTATGTGAAGTGGAAGCACAGCTATGGCATCAACGTGACGGATATTGCCGATTATGTGGGGATCAGCCGTACTTATTTAAACCATGTGTTCCAGAAGGAACTGGGGCTGTCGGCGCAGAAGTTTCTGATGGATTTCCGCCTGCACAAGGCGGCAAACCTCCTGATTTCCACGGAATTGCCGGTCACGGAGGTTTCTGCTGCCGTGGGCTATGAGGATTCCCTGGCGTTTTCCAAGGCATTTAAAAAGAAATTTGAACTGAGCCCGAAGAATTACCGCAGCCATAAGGAGAAGATGGAGCAGTACACGGAGAAACAGCCGCCGATTGAGGGGGCGCTGTGATGCCGTTGGGATTTGACAGGGGCAGGTGCGGGGAGAGGTTATGGAACAGTCGTTTGTATTGCAGCTGACTAACCGGCAGATTCAGGATTTTTATCTGTGTTTTTGCGGCTATGAGAAGTGCGACCGGTATCAGAGTTTTGGCCCGGCGGTGCGGCCCAATTACGTGGTCCACTATATTTTAGAGGGGGAGGGGGACTATGTGGTGGAGAACCGGCGCTATCACCTCCAGGCCGGCCAGGGTTTTCTGATTGAACCGAATACCGTGACTTTTTATAAGGCGAATCCGGATAATCCCTGGACTTATGTCTGGGTGGGCTTTTCCGGCCCCCGTGCGCCGGAGTATCTGTACCGCCTGGGCTATAACCATAACCATCTGACTTTCCAGAACGGAGACCAGGAGCGGATGCGGAGCCTGGTCTTTGAGATGCTGCGCCATAATACGAATAGCCTGCGGGATGAGTTCTATCTGCACGGTTTGTTTTATGAATTTATTTCCTATATGATCCGTGAGGAGCAGCCGCAGCAGTATGAGCCGGAGTGCCACCGGGAGAATATGAACCGTTATCTGCGGGAGGCGGTGGCCTATATCCAGCAGCATTTTTCGGAAGGGCTGCAGGTGGCGGATATTGCCCGGGAGGTGGCGGTGAGCCGGGTTTACCTGTATCAGATCTTTAATGAGACACTGGGGGTCTCGCCGAAAGAGTACCTGACGAATTTCTGTATTACCCGTGCCACGGAACTGCTGACCCTGAGCGGGCAGCCGGTGGAGGAGGTGGCAGAAAGCTGCGGTTTTAAGAACCCGGCAGCGTTTTCGGCGATTTTTAAGAGGAGGATGGGGGTTACGCCGACAAAGTACAGAAGTTCGGTGCCGGCGATTTACAGGGAACGGCTGCAGAGGGAATTGCAGAGCCTGTAAAACAGTGCGGATGGTGTGGCGCAAAAGAAGATATGCTGGCCAGTTAAAAAGGATTCGTCCTGCTCTGAAAACGGGAAGCAGGGCGAATCCTTTTTTGCAATGCCGTTTAATTGTTGTCGGCCGTCAGCACATAGAGTTTTGACCAGAAGTCCGTGCAGACTTCAAAGCCTTCCT
Organism: bacterium 1XD21-70; assembly: GCA_003669055.1. Classification (GTDB taxonomy): domain Bacteria; phylum Bacillota; class Clostridia; order Lachnospirales; family Lachnospiraceae; genus Brotaphodocola. Next base: position 6,955 of record RAYB01000024.1, on the reverse strand, counting down.
CCGGATGGCCGCTGGAGGTCTGCCCGGCAGAGGAATCGGTGGTGATGAGCCCTAGGTTCATCAACTCGTCGCCGCCGTGGCACATGCCGGACTGGTCTACCAGGTAGACTTTTTCCGGGTCCAGGCCTTTTAAGCGGACGCGGCGGTACTCGCAGTTGACATCGTTCAGTATCTTGTAGTAGCCCACAATGGCTGTCCGCTTGTCGTCGGATACCACCATCCAGGCGGCGATATTGTGCTCAAAGGGGCTCTGGAGCCGGTAGAAGGTGCCGAACTGGATGACAGAGCGGTAGCGCTTCATAAAACGGATCTGCTCCCGGACCATTTCCCGTTCTTCCTCTGTCAGCTTCTGGAGATCCAGTTCATAGCCGAAGGCACCGAAAAAGGCTACGTTGCCCCGGGTGGACAAGGGGGTGATGCGGTTGAGCTGATGGTTGGGCACAGCGGATACATGGGCGCCCATGCTGACCACCGGGTAACCGAAGCTGGTGCCGTACTGGATTTTGATCCTCTCAGCCGCGTCGGAATCGTCGCTTGTCCAGCACTGGGGGGCGTAGTAGAGCATGCCTGCATCGAACCGGGCGCCGCCGGAGGCGCAGGACTCGAAGAGGATATGGGGGAAGTTCTGGGTCAGCCGCTCATACAGGGAGTACAGGCCCAATACATAGCGGTGGAATACCTCGCCCTGCCGTTCGGGAGCCAAGGCCAGGGAGTAACATTCCGTGATGGAACGGTTCATGTCCCATTTAATGTAGGAAACCTTGGATTCGGAGAGGATTTTGGCTACCATCTCATAGATGTGGTCTACCACTTCGGCCCGGGAGAAATCCAGCACATACTGGTGCCTGCCGTGGGACAGGGTACGCCCGGGGGTCTGGATCAGCCAATCGGGATGGGCGCGGTAGAGGTCGCTGTCCATGTTGGCCATCTCAAGTTCTACCCACAGGCCGAATTTCATGCCCAGGGCTTCGATCTTTTCCGACAGCCCCCGGATGCCTCCTGGCAGGCGGTCGGTGTTGGCGTACCAGTCCCCCAGCCCGGCATAGTCATTGCTGCGGGCGCCGAACCAGCCGTCATCGAGCACGAACAGTTCCACGCCGTCCGCCTTGGCAGCCCGGGCAATCTCTACCAGCTTGTCCTCGTCAAAGTCAAAGTAGGTGGCTTCCCAGTTGTTTAACAGAATCGGGCGTACCTTGTCCCGCCATTCCCCCCTGGCCAGGCGGCTGCGGTAGAGGCGGTGGAGGGTCTGGCTCATGCCGTTTAAGCCGTTGCGGGAGTAGACAGCCACAGCCTCCGGAACCTGGAATTTTTCACCAGGGGCTAAGTGCCAGGTGAACCCGAAGGGATTGATGCCCAGCATGACCCGGGTCACGTTGTAGGTATCCACCTCAGCCTGGGCCAGGAAGTTGCCGCTGTAGATCAGGGAAAAGCCCATCACTTCGCCCTGGAATTCGTCCGCGGTTGGGCGTTTCAGCACGATAAAGGGGTTGTGGGTGTTGCTGGAATGGCCGCGGGTGCTGCTGACGGACTGGATGCCCTGCTCCAGGCGGCGGGTTTTCACCTGCCGTTCCCTTGACCAGGCGCCAGAGAACTGGATCCAGTCATAATCGCAGTCCGGCAAATCCAGGCTAAGGCTCATAGCCCTGGTGATGTCAAAGGCATCTTGTGTGGGATTTTCAAACCGGGCGCTCCTGGCAATCACTCCCTCGTTGTTAAAAATGGTGTAGAGCAGGACGAGGCGCAATCCTAAGAGTTCGTCTTTTAAGGTCACCTCCAGGGTGTCTGCCTCCTCCCCTGACTCGGTGTAGGTGGCAGGAAGCCCCTCCAACACCGGCTTGCCGGGATAGATGCGGTGGGACTGGTAGGTAAAGTTGGTGATACGGCTGCCGTTGCCCTGGAGGACTTCCATGGCGGGAAGCTTAAAGTCTGTGGTGCCGTAAACCGGGTATTCCTGTTTAATGTGCTCTAAGGAGAAGGAGTAGCCCTCAGACTGGTAGGAAGCCATGGGACGGTAGCAGGTTTCGAGCAGATGGTCGAAATCCGGCCGGTCACTGATCCTGGCTCCGAAATATAGCTGGCCTAAGTGGCCGTTGCCGAGGATTTTTATAATATAGCTGATAGTTTCATTGTATAGATGGAACTCTTTTGCTGCTTCATGGAAAAGGATTGCCATGTTATGTACCTCCGTTTTTGTCAGATTCCACCCGGCGGCAGCGGCTTGGGCGGATAGCCTGCCCGGCAGCTGCCTTTGGCGGGTGCTGTTGCATGTGTAGTGTTTGTCTGTGGTGTCTGTGTCATTTTTTCGGTGTAGCTTTATTATAGCGGAAGAAGGATTTTTGAAAAGGTGGTTATGTATGGGAAAATATCAAAAATGTTAACTGAGGGTGGAGGATGGGATGGTGCTGCCCCCTGTTTGGGAAACGGAGGAATGCTTATGCCATTTAGTGAAATATGTATTTATCAGGCCAAGCCGCAAAAGGCGGAGGAGTTTGAAGCCCTTATGCTGGCAGCAGTTCTTTTTCCTGCGGGATGGCGACGCATTTTCTCTTTACAAACCAATTCGTAAATCGTATACTGAAATGGAATGAAAAATAAATGCCGCGTCAAAGCGCGAGAGGAGAGGAATTGTTATGGAACGAATGAAAAACCTGGCTTATTATAATGGAAAGATCACATCGATTGAGGATATGATGATACCGGCCAATGACAGGGGGTTCTATTTTGGGGATGGGATCTATGAGGTGGCGATGGTGTTTCACCACAAGATCTTTGCTTTGGAAGACCACCTGGACAGGATGGCAAGCAGCGCTGCCCTGGTAAAGATTGAACTGCCGGCGCCTAAGGAGGAGATCGGGCATCTGCTGGAGGAACTGGCGGAGAAGGTGGAGAGTCCCTGCCAGTTTCTCTACTGGCAGATTACCCGTGCCACATCCCCGAGAAACCATCTGTTTCCGGAAGGGGCGGCCAGTAATCTCTATGTGTACAGCAAGCCCTGGAAAGGGGTGGAGATGTCGGATGAGTACCGCCTGCTTAGCATAGAGGATACCCGTTTCCTCCACTGCAATATCAAGACCCTGAACCTGCTTCCCAATGTTATGGCAGCCCAGAAGGCAAAAGAGGCCGGGTGCAGCGAGGCGGTGTTTGTGCGTGACGGGTATGTGACAGAGGGTTCCCACTCCAATATTTCCCTGATCAAAGACGGGGTGTTTGTCACCCACCCTCTGGATAACCTGATTCTGCCGGGGACGGAGCGCAAGCATATGATCCGGTATTGTGGGGAATTAGGGATTTTGGTGGAGGAGAGGGCGTTTACCCTGGAGGAGATGGCAGAGGCGGACGAGATTATTGTGTCCAGTACCAGCCATCCCAGCATGCGTGCCATGGAACTGGACAAAAAGGCAGTGGGGATGAAGAACCCGGAACTGGTGAAGAAGCTGAGGGATAAATATATGGAGGAGATTGAGGGGTAAAGGCAGTGGAGAACAGCTTTACCGTCACGGCCGGAGGGCAGGCAGCCTGCCGGTTCAGAGCGTGCCCGGGACAAATCAAGTATTTCGGCAAGAGCCCTCTCGCAAATACAGGAGTAATGAGTTTCCGGCAGCATGTTATGCCATGGATTGCCGGAGGCTTTTTGTGTCTTGTTTTGTGGGCGGATTTTTTGTCAGAGGTGCAAAAGTGCAGAGATGTAAAGGTGCAGCGAACAGATGCTAAGGCACAGTACAGAGGGGGATCTGTTTAGAAAGAGCGCAAGGGCGTGTGCGGATGAGATTTATGTGCACAGGACGGAAAATCAGCAGTTGAGGCAGGTGCCAAGGAGATTTTAGGAGTATATTACATAGTTTGGAGGAGATTTTATGGAGATTATGGAAGAGACAGGGAAAAGAGGAGCGGGATTTTGGGGCGGAAGGATGTTGGCAGCCAGTCTGTGCCTGGCATTTTGCCTTTCAGGCTGTTCTGCCCTGGGAGAAAAGTCTCCTTATCCGGAAGTGGAGGAGTATCTGAAAAACCGGTACGGCGGGAAATTTCAGATTGAACTGATATCCGGAGAGGGGGAGGAGGCTTCCTACCGGGTGATGCAGAAGGATGGAGAGAAGCTGGAGTTTGAGGTGTATCCTGTGGGGGAGGAATATACAAACAAGGGCTTTGACGACACTTTGCCCATGGCTTTTGTGATGAAAAAGGCCGGGGAGATGGAACTTTTTCTGGAACCGGGAGAAGGGGAGAAAGAACTGGTGGCCACCATTGAGGGCTACAAAGAGATCGAAGGGCTGGCAGAGAAGCTGGCTCAAATTGCGGATGCCTATAAGGAGGCAGAACTTCCGGCAAAATTTACCAGGGGTACAGTGGGGGATGGGTGGAACAGCGCCAATATCCGGGTGGAGATCCAGGGGTTTGCGCCGGAGGGATACCAGCCGGGGGTAATCCGGATTCCGGACAGTGTTACCGGATTCCATGATAAGGAGTCCATGCAGCAGTATCTGGAAACCAATTATCTGATGTTTTTGGAACGGTATTTCCTGGGGGAAATTCCGGCGGATGTGCCGGAGGAAGAATTACAGGCTGTGAGAAAGGATACCAACGGAATCACGGTTATTAACGGGGATGAGACCAGGGAATATCCGGATTTTGATATTAATAATCTCTATTTTGCTCAGGTTTACCGCATGGCACAGAAGGAGGGCTGGGAGCCGGCGGCGGATGGGAATTGTTTTACCCTTGCCAGGGGAGAAGAAAATTACCGGTTTGAACTGGTGTTTGAGGAGAGGGAGGATCTGGAAGATCGGGAGAAGCATAAGTATTCGGGAAGCGTGACGCCTTTGGGACATGCCTTTAGCCAGAGGCCGGTGGTCTATTGGTCAAAGGATGGTGAGGAGGGAAGGGCAATTGCCAGTTCGGAGTTTGCCGGGGATGAGGAGAGTATTTCGACAGAGATCCTTGAGCGGATTACAGGGGTGGAGATTGAGTCCGGCCTGAAACTTCAAATGGCTCAGGAGCGGGTTCGGGAGATTCAGCAGGAGGTGGAGGGATATCTTCTCCGGTCGGATGTGAAATCTTTCGGCGACAGGGTTGAGATCAAGGGATGGGGGATTACCTTAAACCAGGCGGAGGAGAAGAAGCGGCTGGAAAGCAGCACCATGTATTTTGAAGCGGATGAGGATAAGGTTTTTGCGTATATGGATATGGATGTGGAGAATCTGGGGGCGGAGAAAACGTCTTTTCTCAGTATGATTGGCACCAATGAGGATTTGATGATACATCTGATAACCTCAGGAGGACACCGCTATATACCGGTAGATTTGATTGGAATGTCAGATTTGGCCAGCGCTTCGGTAGAGCCGGGGGAAGTGAAGAACGGGGGGCTGATTTTCCATATTGGGGAGGGGATTATGCAGGAGGATGAGCATGTTTTCCTGTCGTTTAAGGCCGGGGAGGAGAGCCGGGTTTTTCGGATTAAGTAGAGGAAGTTTATATGGTTGATGTTATCTTCAGTGGGCAAGAGGACAAAAGAAACGAATGGGAAAAGGAATCAGGAAAGGGAGAGGGCTATGAATCAGAAGCGGATTCGGGATTTTGGGATTGTGCCGGGACGGATGAGGACAGGGAAGGGGAATAAGATTACGGATGTTGCCGGGGTGCTGGTGGGGCATAGTACCATTAAAAACCAGGAGAACCATACCGGGGTTACGGTGATTCTTCCGGGGAGGGATAATGCTTTTGCCAGCAAATATGTGGCGGCTTCTTATGTTCACAATGGCTTTGGAAAAAGCTGCGGTTTGATTCAGATGGATGAACTGGGGACTTTGGAGACGCCGATTGCCCTTACCAATACCTTGAATGTGGGGGTGGTGTGGGATGCCTTGACAGAGCATGTGATCCGGCAGTGTGAGAGGGAGCAGGTTCCGGTCAAAAGTCTCAATCCGGTGGTGGGGGAGTGTAATGACTGCCATATCAACCACATTGAAAGACGCGGGGTGAGGGCGGAGCATGTGTGGGATGCCATTGCCTGTGCAGAGGTGGATTTTGCAGAGGGGGATGTGGGCGCCGGGGCAGGGACAATCTGCTATGGGCTTAAGGGCGGTATCGGGTCTGCCTCCCGGGTGGTGGAATTTTATGGGAAGGAGTATACCATCGGGGTGCTGGTGCAGTCCAATTTTGGCGCCACGGAGGATTTTGTGCTGGATGGGGTTTTGGTGGGAAAGAGGATTCTGGAACTGAAGGAGAAATGGGAGAAGGAAAAAGAAGATACGGGAAAGGAAAACAGGGAAAAAGGGGATTTGGAAAAACTGGCGCAGGACGAGATAAAAAGTTCGCAAAAGAGCCTGGAAGGCAGTATGGCGGTTTCCCATTTAGATCAGGGGTCGATTATGACCATACTGGCCACGGATCTTCCGGTGTCTGACCGGCAGCTTCGGCGGATTCTGCGCCGGACAGCGGTGGGAATTGCCCGCACCGGCGCTTACACCGGCCATGGGAGCGGTGAGGTAATGATCGGATTTAGTACGGCTAACCGGGTTCTGCTGGCAGCGAGGGAGGACTTGGCAGTGCAGTCAGTGATTCATGAATCCCTGATTAACCGTGCGTTTCAGGGGGCTGCGGAGGCGGCTCATGAGGCGATATTAAATTCTATGGTTTGTGCCGGGCGGACGGTGGGACTTGACGGGCAGGTATATTGGGGGCTGGGGGAATTGCTGCCTTATGTGATGGAGAAAGGTGCTGAAAACCATTTGCTTTCCTGATTTTGCAAATCCCGTTCGGAACCGTTTTATGGCTGGGGTGAAGTTGTTTCAATGTATCTGTTGCCCGGGTACAGGGGAAAAGGCTATGGAAATTTTGATGGAATCCGTTGTTTCAGAATTAGAGTGTATGAAAGTTTGGACCTGTTGACAAACTAAACAAAAATGACCTTTTGTATGGTATAATTAAGATATCAATTGAGGAGGGCATTTTTATGATG
>RAYB01000023.1 GCA_003669055.1 bacterium 1XD21-70 | reverse complement strand
AAAGCAGCCACCGAAAGATGGCTTGTTTGTTGTGTGCTTAAGGTAATGGATACCCTCTACTTTTCATTTTCAATCTTTGTCCCTCTAGGCAATGACACAAGGCCAGCGGCAAAACCGCTGCCAAAAACAGTGGGGTGGGTTACAAGGCGTCCGTAAACAGCTTTGTGAGGACTTGGGGTTTGGTGATGGTGGAACCGACGACGACGCAGTATGCCCCCAGGTCAATGGCCCGGCGTGCCTTTTGCGGGGTGTCAATATTGCCCTCCGCGATGACAGGATGGATGGATTTTGCCACGATTTCACGGAGGACGGCAAAATCATTATCCTCAATCCTAAGTCCGAGGCTCTGCCGGGTATAACCAACCATGGTAGTGGCGATAAAGTCAAAGCCCAGGCGGTCGGCATGGAGCGCCTCCTCTACGGTAGAACAGTCTGCCATCCAAAGCTGATGCGGGTATTTTTCCTTGATTGTATGGAAAAAATCGTCTAAAGATATGCCGCCGGGACGCAGTACGCTGGTAGCGTCAAGGGCGATAATCTCCGGCCGGACTTCCATCAACTCGTCAACTTCCTTTATAGTAGGGGTTGTATGTACCAGGCTGTCTTTATAATCCCGCTTTGTGGATCCGATGATAGGAAGGCTTACTTGGGTACGTATTTCCCGGATATCTTCCGGGGAGTTGGCACGGATCCCATATGCGCCTCCTTCCATGGCCGCCAGCGCCATCCGGCTCATGATAAAGGGGGAGTGGAGTGGTTCATGGGGAAGAGCCTGGCAGGAGACGACCAGGTTTCCCTTAAGCTGCCTTATCTTTTCATTCATCCTTTACCTCCTTTTGGTAGAGTCTTGGTTGTTGTTTTACAGTATAACGTCGAAAAATGGAATTTCAAGTTTTCCGTTAAGTTCTGAAAGTACTTTTGAGGTTTTCTAAATAGTCAGGTTGAGAAGAAAGAAAATATGGTAAATTTTGGTAAAAATGCACAAGAAACGGAGAACTGCTTTCGGAAAAGAAGGGAGAGGATGACAGATCGTCCGTCATCCTCTCCCTTCTAAAAGGCTTATTTTTAAAAATTATGCATGCAGGGCAACCGAGATCCCGGCATTGAAAAAACTGAAAAAGAATTATATAATGATCTTAGAATCCCAGCGTTTCCCCTACCAGGATCACTTTGATCTTCCCGGCTGGCCGGCAGATACGGGTGCGTACCATGGAAGCGCAGATGCTGGTCTGGCTTAAACAGTCTGCACAGGTGCCTGTAGCGAGGCAGGGGTTCTCATGCTGGAAGCGCTGGGCATTGAGCGGGGCTGCGACGGTACGGGCGCGGACTTCGGCATCAGCGACGGTTTTGGTGACTTTGTTCATACCTGCGACCACAATCACGCTCTTAGGGCCAAAGACCAATGCTGCCACGCGGTTGCCGTTGCCGTCAATGTTGTAAAGCTGGCCGTCTTCGCTGATGGCATTGCTGCTCATCAGGTAGGTGTCGCTAAGGAGCGCTTTTCGCATCAGTTCCTGCTGACCCTCTCGTGTGGGGGCGTCGTTACGGTCGATGACAGGGTTTGATTGCTTTACTTTCTCGATGATCCCCAGTTGTGTGAGGGTGGCGGACCCGCCCCAGGCGACCGTGTCACCGGCGGGGATCAGGGAAAGTACTTTTTGTACGGCCTCTTCCCCTGTAGGGCAGTAAAAAGCCTCAAAATGGCGGCGTCTAAGAGCCTCCACGACCCTAGGCCCCAGCTTGTCATAACGTTTTTCCATAGGGGTTGTGCGTTCGTTCATAAAATGACCTCCTGTGATGGTGAATAGTATATTGGAATCATATGGTGCTGCTTTCCAGGAAATGCTCCCGCATCAGTGCAATCTCTGCCGCATAGCCGTCAAGTTCATTTGGCGTTTCCAGATAAAAGGGGAGATGCCTTAGGGCGGGATGGTTCACAACACGGATCAGGGCATCCTTTCCGATATAGCCCTCGCCGATCCGGGCATGCCGGTCTTTGTGGGCGCCGAGGGGGTTTAAGCTGTCATTTAAATGGATGGCTTTCAGGCGTTTTAAGCCGATCACCTGGTCGAATTCGTGGATGACTTCATCCAGATGCCCGGCAATATCGTAGCCGCCATCCCATACATGGCAAGTATCGAGGCAGACCCCCATGTGGCCGGACAGGGTTACCCGGTCGAGGATTTCGCGGAGTTCCTCAAAGGTGCGGCCGATTTCACTCCCCTTACCGGCCATGGTTTCCAAAAGGACGGTGGTGTTTTGTTCTGGCTTTAGGATTTGGTTCAGCATGTCCGCGATGAATGCGATGCCAGCCTCCACCCCTTGCTTGACATGGCTGCCGGGATGGAAGTTATAGCAGTTGCCAGGGGTATATTCCAGGCGGTTCAGATCATCTTCCATCGTGCGGCGGGCAAAGTCCCTCAGATGTTCGTCGGCGGAGCAGGCGTTTAAGGTATAAGGCGCATGAGCCAGGATCCGCTGGATTTTATGTTCCCTGGCATAGGCCAGGAAGGCTTCTATATCAGAGGGATCCAGTTCCTTTGCATTGCCCCCGCGGGGGTTCCTGGTGAAGAACTGGAAGGTGTTGGCATCTATTTTGACGGCTTCTTTCCCCATGGCCAGGTAGCCTTTGGAGGAAGACAGGTGGCATCCGATTGTCAGCATAATGGTTTCCTTTCTGTTATTTATTTTCAAGCTGCTTTATAAGAAACGGCAAATGAACCTGGCGTTTCCTATAAATATATCGTAACCATAAGAAAAAGTAAATATTTTTTAGGAAGAGACTTATAAAAGGAGGATAACAATGATACGCTGCTGCATATTTGACCTTGACGGAACCCTGCTAGATACCTTAAAGGCGCTTACCTATACGGTAAACCTGGTGTTGAGGCATTGGGGGCTTAAGCCGGTGGATGAAGAGCATGTAAAACATTTTGTGGGGGATGGCTACCGGCTGCAGCTGGAACGTGCCCTGCGCTACTGCGGGGATGAAAACCTTGTGCATCTGGAGGAAAGCCTTTCCCTTTACACGGAATTGTTCGCCCAACATTGCCTTTACCAGGTGAAGCCCTATGACGGAATCTGTGAACTTTTGGAGGAATTAAAAGCCGGGGGGATCCGGATCGCCGTGCTGTCCAATAAGCCGCATGCAAGGACGCTGGACAACATTGAGACCATATTCGGAAAAGGGTATTTTGACCATATTGCCGGGGAGCAGCCAGGGATACCCAAGAAGCCGGATCCCGCCGGGGTGGAGCAGATCCTGGGAAAATTCAATATAAAACCAAACGAGTGCCTCTACTTCGGGGATACCAACACGGATATGAAAACCGGGCTGGGAGCAGGCCTGATTACCATCGGGGTTACCTGGGGCTTCCGGGGGCGCGAGGAACTGGAGGCCTTCCACCCCCAATATATCATAGACCATCCCCGGGAGGCAAAAGAGATCCTGGAGAGCCTGCAAAACAAAAATCCCAAGGTGCTCTAAATTTTCCTTTTATTAACCTTAGTTATGGATTTTTTCCTTTTTTTGAGGTACTCTGATAGTATCAATCATTCAGGAGGTATCGACTATGAGCATGGGAAAGCCCGCCAAGATTTTTGCAAAGGACAACCCAGAGGTAGCGCTGAAGGTTACGAAGGGGCATTTTTCTTCTGACCGTTTTCATATCAATTATTATATTGACATGACCTCTTTAAAGATGCGCCGCAAGGACGCACAGGAGGTGGCAAAGGCAATGGTATCCCGCTATGTGAGCCGGGTGAACCTGGATCTGGCTGGGAATATTTCCCTGGCAGGTGCAGATATGCAGCAGCTGATGGCTTCTTTGGCAACCAAAACCCCGATTGACACCATCATCTGCATGGACGGATGTGAAGTGATCGGAGCTTATGTGGCGGAGGAACTGTCCAATGTGGGTGTCACCACGCTGAACAGCCACCACACCAGCTATATTATTACCCCGGAGTTTGACTCTACGGGCCAGATGGTGGTGCGTGACAACATCCGCCCCATGTTGAAGGACAAGCATGTGCTGGTGGTATTGGCCACGGCGATGTCCGGAAGGACGATCTCCAAGAGCATCCGCTGCATCAATTCTTACGGCGGCATCATCGAAGGGATCTCCGTGATCTTCTCGGCAGTGGATTCGATCGATGGCTATCCGGTAAATTCCGTGTTCGGTGTGTCCGACCTGCCTGACTTTAGGCTTTCCGACCCAGACGAGTGCCCGGATTGCCAAAACGGCGTGAAGCTGGATGCCATCGTCAACAGCTATGGCTACACGGTGCTGGATTAAGCGTAGACCATAGAAAGCAGAAAACAGCGATAAGAAAAGAATGGCCTCCGATACCTGCGGTATCGGGGGTCATTTGATGTCAATGCCATTCTCAATCATCTGCAGCAGCCGTTGTTCATCCTGGATTACCACAGAGCCTTGCTCCTTGACAATGCAGCCGTCTTTCTTGAGGGTAGCCACAATACGGGAGACGGTGACAGGGTGGGTGCCTAAGTATTTGGACATCTCCAAAAAACTCATGGTTTTGGGAAGAACCTTTTTCCCGTCCCTGATAACATAGAAATCTAGAAGAAGGCGGCACAGGCGGACGCTGGCACTGTCCTCTAAAGCCTGCTGGAAATGGCTTAGGACTTCCTGGAAATTAGCCGCGGTTGCCTGCAGGATCAAGCGGTTGAACTTTAAGTCTTCATCCAAAAGCTTGCGGAAGGTGGAGCCCTGCATTCGGTGAAGGATACAGCGGGTCTTGGTCATTTGAACCAAATGGCTAGGAACCACATTGCCGGTGATCTCCTGGCTGTTGGTGGCGCTTAAAAGAAGAGTCATGAAGGAGATGATCCGGGGTCCCTTCATGTAAAGGTATACCCGTTCCTCCCCCCCCCGCGAATAACTCATCAGGGCTACCAGCCCGGATTCCAGGTAATAGAGGGATTCTGTCTGGGCTTTGTTGTCCGGGGCATATATGATCTTGTTTTTTTCGACGACAACCCGCTCGCCATAGGTGAAAAAGCAATCAAATATTCCGTTTTTTGATTCCATAATGCGTCTACCGTCCTTAATCAAATAATCCTGTGAACAGTATACCACTATTTATAGATTTTTGCCATATTTTTTGAGAAACTTAACATATGTTATGCTAAAATGGCTAAAGAGATGTTAAAATAATAACAGATTTTACGAAAAGAATGGAGGTATTTACCAATGAGCAATTCTTCTGCGTCTGTCAGCCGCCGGGCAGTTCACTCTCTGGTAGGGGTGGCTATTATGCTTCTGTTCCGCTACCTTCCATTGCATCTTCCGGAAGTTACTCCTATTGGTATGGAGATTATTGGGGTATTTATCGGAACTTTGTATCTTTGGACTACCGTGGATCCGGTTTGGTCCAGTATTTTGAGTATTTTTATGATCGGGGTGTCTAGTTATGCGCCTATGAACCAGGTTCTGTCTGCCGCTTTTGGAAATCCGGTAGTGATTCAGATGTTCTTTTTGATGATTGTTATGAATTCCATGGTTTATAACAAGCTGACGGCTTACATCGGCCGTTTCTTTTTGACCATGAAGATCAACAACGGGCGTCCCTGGGTGTTTACTGCTATGCTGATGACAGGTGCTATGCTGATGGCGGCTTTTGTAGGGCCGTTTTCTCCGATCTTTCTGTTCTGGCCGGTGCTCTATGATATTTTTCAGGAGATCGGCATCAAGAAGGGGGAGAAATATCCCACGATTATGCTGATTCTGGTGGCAATTGCCACATTGCTGGGCTTTCCGGTGCCGCCATACAGCGGGAATTCCCTGGCTTTGATTGGCAACTATGCCGGGATTACGGAAAACATGGGAAACAAGGTAATGATCAACAGTGCTGCATATCTGGTGGTTGCCTTGGTGTATGGTTTTGTGTCTATCGCAGTGATTGTACTGTTCTGTAAATATGTGCTGCGGCCGGATGTGTCCAAGCTGAAGGACTTAGATGTGGAGATGCTGAAGAAAAATCCGCTTCCGCCTTTAAACGGCAATCAGAAGTTTATGGCCATATCCTTTGTGTTCTATATTCTGACCATGCTTTTGCCGAGTATGCTGCCGAAGCTGAAGATTATGCAGTTCTTGAGCGTCAACAATTATGGGATTGCTTTGGGCTATACGGCTTTGCTTTGCTGTGTCAGCCTGGATAAGGAGAAGCACGAGACGGTTCTGCCCTTTGGCAAGGTGTTAAATGGTTTTGCCTGGGGAACTTTCTTCCTCTGTACAGCAGCGATTCTTTTGGGAAGCGTGCTGACGAATGAGAGCACAGGTATCTCTGCATTTCTGAATACCATTCTGCGCCCGATTTTCAGCAGCATGTCATTGGTGGCATTTTATGTGACTCTTCTGGTGATTACCTTGCTGCTGACCAATATTTGTAACAGCCTGGTGGTAGGTATGCTGATGCAGCCGGTGATTGCATCTTTCTGCTTGTCGAGCGGGATTAATTCGGCGCCGATTACATCGCTGATAATTATTTTTGTGCTGGCCAGCGCATCCGTGACTCCTTCGGCTTCGCCTTTTGCGGCCATGATTCACGGCAATAAGGAGTGGCTGAAATCTGGAGAGATTTATAAGCATACTATGATGTTTGCGGCCATTGAGCTGATTCTGGTGATTGTGGTGGGGATACCTGTTGCCACAGCGCTGATTCATTGAGCAATAATGCTCTCATCTATTGAGGGCAGTATTTATTATATTTTCTTAAAAGGAGGAATTTGTTATGGAATCCATTAAGTATTCATTTCTGCCGTCAATCCTGACCCGTCAGGCAGAGGCGGAAGCAGCCATGCTGGCGGAGTTTGAGGCCGGAAATTATACCATTGAGGAACCTCTTGTGAAGTATAATCCGTATCTGATCAACCCTCTGGCGGCAGTGGTGCTGTTTAAGACCGAGAAGGAGACGGCTGTGACTGTGACCGTTCTGGGCAAGGAGCAGCCTCAGGGGAATATCAGCCATACCTTCCCCCGGGCCAAAACCCATATTTTGCCGGTTCTGGGACTGTATGCAGATTATGATAATACCGTGGAGATTGAGCTGTACCGGGGCTGCAAGAAAACCCTTCATATCAAGACAGAGCCTTTGGGCAAGGATGTGCCGAAGCTGGTACATATGAACACCACAGCTGGCTATCTGCGGGATCAGGTCATCATTATCACCCCGGCGCTGACCCAGCTTGCAACTGGTTTTGACTATCAGGGGGAGATCCGCTGGTATCTGAATATTCCGGTGGTATTTGACTTAAAGCGGTTGAAGAACGGCAATATTTGTGTGGGTACGGATCGTCTGCTGCAGATCCCTTACTATATGTCGGGAATCTATGAGATGAGCATGACAGGAAAGATTTATAAGGAATTTGGAATTCCTGGGGGTTATCACCATGACCAGTTTGAGATGGAGGATGGCAACCTGCTGGTTCTGACGGAGGATCTGAGAAGTGATACCGTGGAGGATATGTGTGTCCTGGTGGACCGGAATACGGGTGAGATCTTAAAGACCTGGGATTACAAAAAGTTTTTGGAACCGGGCTGCAGCAAGTCGGGAAGCTGGTCTGCCCATGACTGGTTCCACAACAATGCGGTGTGGTATGACAAGAATACCAATTCCCTGACCTTCTCCGGGCGCCATATTGATTCTATGGTAAATATCGATTATGACAGCGGGGAACTGAACTGGATTATCGGTGATCCCACCGGATGGCCGGAGAAGTATCAGAAGTATTTCTTTACTCCTGTGGGGGATGGGGAATTTGACTGGCAGTATGAGCAGCATGCAAACGTGATCACTCCGGACGGGGATGTAATGTGCTTTGACAATGGACATTTCCGTTCCAAGATTAAGGAGCAGTACCGTCTGAACAAGGACAATTTCTCCCGTGGTGTCCGTTATAAGATCAATACGGATGATATGACCATCCGCCAGGTATGGCAGTATGGTAAGGAGCGGGGACAGGAATTCTTCTCTTCCTACATCTGCAATGTGGAATACTATAAGGAAGGCCATTATATGGTTCATTCCGGCGGTGTTCAGTATTACAAGGGGGAAGCCTCTGAGCAGTTTGCCGCATTGATGCAGGATGACCCGGATGTGTCCACCAGGAGTATTACGGTGGAAGTATTGGATGACCAGGTGATGATGGAACTGGAGGTGGAAGGGAACTTCTACCGGGCAGAGAAGCTTCATCTGTACCATGACCAGGATAACCTCACTATGGGCAAGGGATGTTTCTTAGGCTCTATGGGAGTGACCAAAGAGTTTGATACAGATATTCCGTTAGAGACCTCCGGTGTCCTGATTCCGGAAAAGTATGGCTCAGAACTGATTGAGGAGGATGACCGTTTCACTTACAAGGCAGTTTTTGAGAAGGGCCAGCTGGTAATGCTGATGTTAGAGCAGGGAGAGGAGAAGCACCGCTACTATATCTCCACAGCTGCCAACAAGTTTGAGGCTCTTTGCTGCGGCACCTTTATCAATAAGGATGGGCGGGCGATCATGCTGAGTGTCAACAAGGCAGGGCTTTCCGGTGACTATGATGTGCGGGTGATCGTGGACGACGAGAAGTTTGATACAGGGGTTAAGATTCATTGCTGATGCTCTTGAAGGCATCTGCTGGATAAAGAAGTGATAAAATAAAGTGGCATTGATAATAAAAGGCAAACGATGGCCTGCCGGGAATCCGGCAGGCCATCGTCGTCCATCTGCTCTTTTATGTATGAGAAAGAGTTTCCCGGTTATTCGCAGGTGATCTTCACACCGGTCTCATATTTCTTGTCATCCACAATGACTCTCACATCGTACACGCCCTTTAAGCCAGCCTTGTTGACGCTGGTTCTGGTGTTGCGCTCGTCGGAATCTAAGAAGGTTCCGCAGCACATAGCCAGGTAGGAGACAGCGGTGGTGGAGATGTAATAACGGTGAACCTCCTCACCCTGTTCTAAGAGCATCATAACCATCTGCCCCTTCTCGAAGCGGGAGAAGAAGGTGAAACGATCGATCTCTTCCTCGATTCTGGCATTGCAGCTCTCCGGAAGCATCTCACCGGAATTCTCCATGGGGATCTCAGTGTCAAATTCCTTGGTGTGGCCCATCTTGCCCAGAATTTGTCCCTTGCCCAGTTCAAGATTGATGCCGTCGCTGTACAGTTTCAGCTTTTCAGCCCGGTAGTAGTTGCCGGGAACTTCCAGATCCAGCATTACCTTGCCGTCACAGACCTCAACCGTAATGCTGCGGCAGGTGCCGCCCGCATCCTTGACAAAGGCGCCCAGAGCCTCGGAAGGAGCTCCGTCCTTGTCATAGGCAATACCGCCGGAGTGGACCATGTAATGCCCTTCATTGTAGTACTCTACATTACAGATGTAGGGAGAGAAGAACTCGGCGCCCCGGTCTTTTCCGTATTCCCATACCTGCTCGATGGTCATATCCTCGGTGTTGATGCGGTAACGAACACCTCTGGAGTAGTTATCCTTGGCAGCCAGGTTCTTGGTATCCCGGTCTACCTGCTTGCAGCCATAATGATGGTTGTCAAAGCACATCACATCGCCATTGGGGGTAATCACATTGGCATGCTGCTCATACTGCCAGCCAAAATTGCTGCCAATGGGTTTGAAGAAATATTTATCTACCATATCCTGAGGCCAGCCAGCCGGATCCCCGATAATCCAGTTCAGTTCTCCGCTGTCAAAGTCAATATTCACCATGGAGTCAATGTGACGGCCGGAGAAGGTCAGGGAGTTCGTGTTCTTGTCATACCATACGGCATTGTTGTGGAACCAGTCTTCCTCAGACCAGCTTCCGGAATGGCTCACGGTTTCAGGATTGAGGAATTTCTTATAATCCCAGGTTTTTAAGATTTCACCGGTGTTGCGGTCGATCAGGACACACATATCCTCTACGGTATCACTCTCTAAATCATCGGTCAGAACCAGCAGGTTGCCGTCCTCCATCTCGAACTCATCATGGTGGTAGCCGCCGGGCAGACGGAACTCTTTGTAAACCTTGCCGCAGGGGCTGATCTCGTAAAGGCCGGACATATAGTAAGGCATCTTCAGAAGACGATGGGTACCCATGATCAGGTTGCCGTTTCTTAAACGCTTAATATCAAATACACAGGCCACATTCATATGCCAGCGGGCATCTCCTGCATAGTCGAAAGCAGAGGAAAGCTGCAGGCCGGCCGGAGATACCATGATCACATTGTCCTGGAGATACTCCGGAGTGGTATGCATATGGTAGATAGGATTCTCGCCGTTGTACACATCCGGCACATCAATGGTGATCACATTGGACTCACCCCGGTAGGCACGGATCTCAACTTTATTGGAGTAATTGGAATACAGTCCCACGATAGGAAGTACATGCTTCTTTGCCTTGGGGAAGGTGTGGCCCATATTAGCTTCTTTGGTCTTGCCAAGAACCGTGACAGTAACCGGAGTCTCTGTCTTGGTCTCAAAGCAGATTACAGCACTTAAAGGGCTGACCTCGTACAGGTTGTATTTTACCAGCGGATTCTGGATGGTGTAATTGCCAGCCTCAAATTCCTTCAGCATAGCCTCCTCGGCTTCTGCCTGGCGGTCGATCAGATGCTTTTCTAAGATATAATTAACACTCATGGGTTGTTTTCCTCCATATATACATTATAATTTGTCAGATACAGATATATCGGTGAATGCCTGTGCCCATGGGGCCAAGGGATCAGATGTGTTCTTTCACCATCTTGACAATGACGGGTTTCTGCTGCAGGCCCTGCAAGCGTTTTACTTCGGCGCCATCCTTCAGAAGGATCAGGGTTGGGTAACCTGCCACATTGTACTCGGCGGTCAGTTCTTTGTTCTGGTCAAAATCCACCTTTAAGATGGTGAGATCATCGCCGAATTCCTTTTCCACATCCTTAAGTACAAAGCCGAGCATCTTGCAGGGGCCGCAGGTGGTGGAGAAGAAGTCGGCGAGTACCAGGCCTTTGTCGGCCAACTCCTTGAATTCTGTACTGTTTACTTCTTTTAACATGTTGTACCTCCTTTTATATATTATGTACTCCCAGAGCCTCTCTTGTACTTGTTCCAGCAGTTCTGGGGGCACATTATTGGGGATCTGCCGTGTGGGAAACGCCGGTTTGCTTTAGGGAAGCAATGTACCGCCTTCCGGGGCAGACCCTGGCAATCAGTTTCAGCTATGGCAGCTACAGGTTCTGTACATAATGGGATGCTTCCTGTGCAGCGATGGCACCGTCTGCACAGGCAGTGATTACCTGGCGAAGGTTCTTAGTGATGCAGTCGCCTGCAGCGAAGATCCCGGGAACCTTGGATGCCATCCGGTCATTGACCTCCACATAGCCCATCTGGTTTAATACACCTAAATCCTTGAAGCATTCGGTAGTGGGGGTCAGGCCGATATATTCAAACACACCGTCACAGCTTACGGTCTTTTCCTCGCCGGTTTTGGTGGAACGGAAGCGGACCCCCTCTAACCGGGTATCACCGATAAACTCCAGGATATCCTGGTACGGATAGATGCTTACCTTGTCCATAGCACGCAGCTTATCGCAGGCGATGGGGTCAGCAGTTAAGTCGAACATGGTGACGATGGTCAGGGATTTGACGATACCGGCCAGGAAAATGGACTCCTCCACCGCAGAGTTGCCGCCGCCGATGACAACCACATCCTTGTCCCTGTACTGGGCACCGTCACAGATCGCGCACCAGCTGATGCCGTTGCCGCGGAATTTGTCTTCCCCGGTGACATGCAGGCATCTGGGGCGGGTGCCGGTGGCAAGGATCACGGAACTGGCGGTAAATTCCTTATCATCTTCCTCGCAGCGAACCAGCTTTTCCTTGCCGTTGTCTATTACCTCCTTGACAGTGGCATAGTCAAAGGTGATGGTGTCAAACTGCTGGGTATGTTCAAACATCTGATAAGCAAGTTCAGCGCCGTTGACCGTACCTACACCGGTATAGTTCTGAATCTCATTTGTGTTGATGATCTGTCCGCCGGGTGCCAGCTTATCCAGCATCAAGACATTCATGTCTGCCCTTGCACCGTAGATAGCGGCAGTCATACCGGCAGGGCCGGCACCGATGATGATCAGATCGTATTGTGCCATTGTAATCGACCTCCTCCATTTTGTCTTATTATGACCATCCTTTGCTCCCTGAACAGGAAGGAGGGTCAACTATTCTTTATTATATCGTTATTTGGCAAAATATTCTATAAAAAATGTTAAGAAAATTTGAGTTTTGTGAATTATTTGTTTTCTGTTTGCGGGAAACAGACCTTATTCCTGTAAAATTGCCAAGTATCCGGCAAAGTGCGCTGAAGCTGCACCTTGCCGGACATTTGTTATACTCAGGCGCCACACAGGATGGTAGCTACCGGGATTCCGATGACGAGCATCAGCACCAGTTCGATCAGAACCATCGGCAGAGTGTAGGAATATACATATTTGGTGGGAACCCATTCCTTGTTGCTGTGCAGAAGCGCGGCAAAGGGAGAGGCTGCCGGGGTTACACAGGCAGACAGCAGTACGAACTGAATCATCAGGGTCACGATCGGCCTGGGATCTGCGCCGGCCTGGGTACAATAGGTGATAATGATGGGCTGCAGCAGCATGCCGATTACCAGGCTGTTGCAGAGGTTGGTAAGGATGGCACCTAAAAGCAGCAAAAGGACGATAAAGATAGTCGGGGACATACCCTGGAAAATCGGGGTAAGGATCACCCGCAGGAATCCGGAAATACCGGTTGCCTGGTTGGTAAGCACACCACCCAACAGGATAGCGGCAACGATGATGAAGTATGCGCCCCAGCTGTTATGCTCTAAAACTTTGGCAATGTCCAGAACCGGCTCGCCCTTGATGCGGATGGCAGCCAGGCAGGCGGCGATAAACATGGCCAGCCCATAGACACAGCCCTTTAAGTATCCCATAAATGGAAGGGAGGGAACCAGGGAAGGGATCATCATGCCGAGGATTACCAGGACAAAGCCCAGAATATACAGCTTCTGGCCAAGGGAAAGAGGCGGCAGCGGATTGCGGTTTAAGCTTTCCACATCGTAATCTTTCAGCCGGGAAGCGTCCGGGCGCAGGACAAACTTGGCAAACAGGACGACAGCCGTAATCAGAACCATACCTAAAATAATGGCAGTCAGCAGGTAACCGCCGCTGTTGACCACAACCGGTCCGCCAGGCATCTCGGCGCTGATCTTTTCAAAGTTGCTAAGGAGTGCCAAACCGTTCTGAGCGAAAGGAGCCATGGGGAAGCCGACCAGGGAAGCAATCACAACCAAGGTGATGGCAACTCTCGGGAACGGATCGCCCTTCTTGTAGCCAACTTCGTCAAATACTCCGTAAAGAACGGGCCACATGACAAAGATAGGAGTGAATGCATTGACGAAACCGGCAATAAAGTAACATCCCATACAGATGACGCCCATCAGCAGCCAGGGCTTGCCATTGGTGAACTTCCTGGTGAGGAAGAAACGCCCCATGTAACCGGTGATCTTGTAGTAGGCCAGGCCGCCGGACATGATCTGCATGAACAATACCTGGCAGACGACCGGGGAGCCGAACGCTTCGCCGATTACTGCGGACATGTTGCTGTAAGAAGAAAAACCTACCATAGCGATGGACATGATGCTGCCCCAGATCGGGTCTACGAATGTCCACAGGTACAGAGTCCCCAGGAATACGCCCAGGATTTCCATACCGACCGGAGTGACCTCCGGGAGGCTGAGAGGCAGGAACCGGAAGAATAACATGATACCTACACCGACAGCGGAGTGAATCAGAGTGGCTTGCTCTTTTTTGTTTGCTGTACTAGCCATTGCTAAAGTACCCCTTTCCCTTTGAGTTTGTTAAATTTGTAACTTATGGTGAAATTGTATCATAAAGGAAGGAAAAGAGATATAACCTATGTTATGTTTGGCGTTATTTTTGTCGAGGGAATCGGGAAAGGATTGTGGAAGGTTATAAATTCCCATATTTTGGGCGGCTCAATTCTTACATAATTAATTATAGCAGAACCAGGGGTGTATTTTTATACATTTATACTTGATAATTTAGAAAAAATATGTATAATGGATAAAGTCAACATAATTTGGCACCCATTATATTTATGCATGGTACGGACAGGATACCGGCACACGAGGAGGATATTTTATGAAAAAGAAAATTTTGGCATTGGGAATTACAATGTGTATGGCTGCTTTTCTGGCGGCATGCGGCGGCTCATCCGCAGAGACGTCCGCTGCGGCTGACACGAAGGCGTCCGAGGCAAATACCGAGGCCGCTGCCCAAAGCGGAGCAGAAGGCGAGGAGAGTGAATCATCTGATGCCGGGGAGACGGCGGCAGCCGATCTGCAGACGGTGGCAGCCGGCAAGCTGACGGTGGCTACCAGCCCGGATTTTGCCCCTTATGAGTTTTATGCAATCGGTGAGGACGGCACCCCGGCCCTGGCAGGTTTCGATATGGCCCTGGCGAAGTATATTGCAGATGACCTTGGCCTGGAACTGGAAGTGGTTACCGTGGATTTTGACGGTGTGCTGAGCGAACTGCAGACCAAGTCCGTGGATCTTGGGATGGCAGGCCTCTCCCCGGATCCTAAGAGAGAGGGCATCATGGATTTCTCCGACCTGTACTATATTGGCGGGCAATCCCTGGTTACGGTAAAGGCAAATGCAGGTACCTACAATTCCTTTGAGGCGGTCAATAAGCCGGAGGTATCCGTGGGGGCGCAGATTGGGTCAATCCAAATGGATTTGGCGACGGCCAACAGCCCGGATGCAGATATTGTGCCGCTCCCGAAGGTGACCGATATTATTGCGGAACTGCTGTCCGGGAAGATGGATGTGGCATATATTGAGACCGATGTGGCCAAGAGTTACCAGAAGAACTATCCGGAACTGGAAATCATCATGGAGGTTCCTTATGACCAGGAGGGTTCAGCCATTGGCGTATGTAAAGGCAATGAGGGGCTTTTGGCGGCCGTGAATGCGTCGATCGCGAAGGCGTTAGAGGACGGGTCGATGGAGAAATTCATTGCAGAGGCGAATGAACTGGCATCTGGTGAGAAGTATGAAGGCCTGTTAGACGAGAGCGGGCAGGTTCAGCAGTAAGTTCATCCATTGATATTCGGTTCCTCCCCGGCGGCCCGGGGAGGAATCTGTGTTTTGGGGAATTCAAATGATTATGGAGGGAGCGTTTTTATGGATCAGTTTATTCAGCTGGATAATTTTTCCAAAATTGCACCATATGCCCAGCTGTTCAGGCAGGGGATGCTGGTGACGGTTCTTTTGTCTCTGTTCACGGTGGTGATCGGCTTCTGCATTGCATTAGTCCTGGCGCTGATGAGGATGTCCAATGTCCGTCCTTTCCGCAGCCTGGGGCTGGATAGCAACGGGCATCTGCGGGAAGGCGGTTTTTTTGCGCTGGTAAGCCGGTTTAACCCGCTGAGTTTTATCGCTACCGCATATGTGGAGATCCTTCGTTCCACGCCGGTGCTGGTTCAGATATTTATCGTCTACTATGGGGTGTTTGGCCTGATTAAGCTTCCATCCTTCCAGATGTTTGGGTTTATCAAATTTGACCGCTTTTTCCCTGGCGTGGTGGCCCTGGGTATGAACTCTGGCGCGTACCTGTGTGAGATTATCCGCGCAGGGATCCAGTCGATTGACGGGGGGCAGACCGAGGCGGCCCGGTCTTTGGGGCTGTCCCAGGCACAGAACCTGCGCTACATAATCCTGCCGCAGGCACTGAAGAACATCCTGCCGGCCATTGCCAATGAGTTTGTGGTTATCATCAAGGAATCCGCCATCACCTATACGATTGGCGTACAGGATATCATGTCGGCAGTCAATGCGGTCAAGGGCGCTACCTTTGTGATCGTGGAGCCGCTCTTGGTGGCTACGGCAGTGTATTTCTGCCTATGTTTCCCCACCTCCAAGATCATTTCCTATTTTGAAAGGAGGATGAGCCATGGCGACAAGAGATAGCCTGATCCGGGTGACGGATTTGAAGAAACACTACCACATGGGCGCGATCAAGGCGCTCGACGGGGTGACAGTTGACATCAACCGGGGCGACGTGATGGTGGTGATCGGGCCGTCCGGTTCCGGGAAATCCACATTCCTCAGGAGCCTGAACCTGTTAGAGGAGCCCACCGGAGGGGCGATCGTGTTTGACGGCGTGGATATAACCCGGAAAAAATATAAAGACGAATCCGGAAAGATGGTGAAGCTGGATATTGACGCGCTCCGCCAGAAAATGGGCATGGTATTCCAGCATTTCAACCTGTTTCCCCATATGACGATCCTGGAAAATATGACCTTGGCGCCCATCAAGGTGAAAGGGATGGAGAAAGCTAAGGCAGAGGAAAAGGCGCTCTCGCTTCTTGACCGGGTCGGGCTGAGGGACCGTGCGGGGGCATACCCGATCCAGCTTTCCGGCGGGCAGAAGCAGAGGGTGGCAATTGTGCGGGCTCTGGCCATGGAGCCGGAGGTCATGCTGTTTGACGAGCCGACCTCAGCGCTGGACCCGGAGATGGTAGGCGAGGTTTTGGATGTCATGAAGGAACTGGCCAGGGAAGGGATGACGATGGTGGTGGTGACCCATGAGATGGGGTTTGCCAGGGAAGTAGGGAACCGGGTGCTGTTCATGGCGGACGGGATGCTTTTGGAGCAGGGGACGCCGGAGGAAATATTCGGGAACCCGAAGAGCCCGCGCCTGCAGGATTTCCTGGCAAAGGTGCTGTAAAGACAATCCGGATGTGGAGGGCAGGATATGTTAAGCAAGAAGCAGGCAGCGATTGCTGCCATTGAAGAAAAGCAGGGGCTGGTCACGGATACGGCAGACCGTATATGGGAATTTGCGGAACTGTCCCTGATGGAGAAGCGGTCGGCGCAGTTTTACTGTGAACTGCTGGAAAAGGAGGGTTTCCTGGTAGAACGGGGGATCTGCGGCATCGAAACGGCTTTTTCGGCAAGTTTTGGAAGCGGCAGGCCGGTGATCGGCTTGCTGGCGGAGTATGATGCCTTGTCAGGGCTTTCCCAGAAGGCGGGGAGCCTGGTGCGGGAGGAACTCATTGCCGGCGGCACCGGGCATGGCTGCGGGCATAACCTGCTGGGAGCCGGGGCACTGGCGGCGGCGCTTGGGGTAAAGGCGTACCTGGAGACGGCAGGATGCCCGGGGACGGTGGTCTTATATGGATGTCCCGGCGAGGAAGGCGGGGCAGCGAAGGCGTTCATGGCACGGGACGGGGTATGGAAGGGGCTGGATGCGGCGCTGACCTGGCACCCGGAGGATGTCAATGAGGTGCGGACCGGCTCCTCCAATTCTTGTATCCAGGTACAGTATAAATTTACCGGGGTGGCATCCCATGCAGCCGGGGCGCCGGAACGTGGGCGCAGCGCCCTTGACGCGGTGGAACTGATGAACATCGGCGTACAGTTTTTGAGGGAGCATATGAGCGATAAGGCACGGATCCATTATGCGATCACAGACGGCGGGGGCTGCAGCCCCAACGTGGTGCAGCCGCGGGCATCCGTGCTCTACATGGTGCGTTCCAACCATGTAGCGGAGGCGGTAGAGTTGCAGGAACGGGTAGACCGGATCGCCCAGGGGGCGGCGCTGATGACAGATACCACCTTTGAACGCCGGTTCATCGACGGGCTGGCGGACACGGTCAGCAACCATGTGCTGGAGCAGGCCTTGTTTGACAACTACCAGGAACTGGGGGTGCCAAAATATACCAGTGAGGAGCACGCCTTTGCGGATGCGCTGGCGGCAACCTATCCGGGAAGCGACAACGTTCCGGGGATTGCGGCGCGTTATGAGGACAGCGCCCGGGAGCAGGTGGAAAGGCTGCGGGCAGAAGGCGGCCATGCCATGAATGATTTCCTTGCGCCCCTTTATAAGGGGGAGGCATTCCACCCGGGATCCACGGACGTGGGTGATGTGAGCTGGCTGGCTCCCACCGCCCAGATCCATGTGGCGGCGTGGCCGAACGGCTGCCCGGGGCACAGCTGGCAGAACGTTTCCTGTGACCGCACAAAGATCGGGCATAAGGCGGCGCTCCATGCGGGCAAGGTGCTGGCGGCAACGGCGATTGACCTGTTAAGCGACCCGCAGCTTTTGGCAGCGGCAACGGAAGAGTTTAAAAAGCGTACTGCCGGGGGCTATGTCTGTCCGATCCCCAAGGATGCGGTACCGGTGGTGCCGGATTGAGGAAAAAGAACTTTTAGAGATAATTTATAATCTTTTTAGACAAGCGAGGTTTCAAAAACCTCGCTTTTGTTGTATACTGATAGGCAGCTTGTCTGCAAAAGAGGACATGGAATGAATCGATTAAGGAGAGAACGGAATGGGAGTAAAGAATGAAGACCCTAAAAAGCCATCAAGGAAAAGCTGGCTTTACTATTATTTTGTAGTCCTGGTGATTACCATGCTTTTGAATGCGCTGGTATTCCCGTCTTTTATGGCAAGGAGGGTCCATGAGGTTACCTATGACCAGTTTTTGGATATGGTTGATGAGGGGCGGGTGGAAGAGGTAGCGATGCAGGACACCCAGATCACCTTCCGGGGAAAGGATGAGAATGGCGGGACGGGGATCTATAAGACCGGCCTGTGGCCGGATGAAGGCCTGATGGAACGCCTGTACCAGGCGGGAGTGGCATTTGCCCACGAGATCCCGACGCAGGCGTCGCCCGTGCTGACGATATTCATGAACTGGATCATGCCGGTCCTGATGTTTGTGGTGATCGGGCAGCTGCTGAGCCGGATGCTGATGAAGCGGATGGGCGGCATGGGCAATGCGATGACCTTTGGCAAATCCAATGCAAAGATCTATGCCGAGACTGAGACCGGGAAGACGTTTGCGGATGTCGCAGGCCAGGAGGAGGCCAAGGAGGCGCTGCGGGAGATAGTGGACTTTTTGCACAATCCCCAGAAGTATGCGGATATCGGGGCGGTCCTGCCCAAGGGCGCACTCCTGGTGGGGCCTCCCGGAACCGGCAAGACATTGCTGGCCAAGGCGGTGGCAGGGGAAGCGCATGTGCCGTTTTTTTCCATCTCGGGCTCGGAGTTTGTGGAGATGTTTGTGGGTATGGGTGCGGCCAAGGTACGGGATCTGTTTAAGCAGGCCAACGAAAAGGCGCCCTGCATTGTGTTTATCGACGAGATAGACACCATCGGCAAGAAGCGTGACGGAGGCGGCTTAGGCGGCAATGACGAGCGGGAACAAACGCTGAACCAGCTGCTGACGGAGATGGACGGTTTTGACGGCAAGAAGGGCGTGGTGATCCTGGCGGCCACCAACCGCCCGGAGTCTTTGGACAAGGCATTGCTGCGGCCGGGGCGGTTTGACCGCCGGGTACCGGTGGAACTGCCCGATTTGAAAGGGCGGGTGGCGATCCTGAAGGTGCATGGGAAGAATGTGAAGCTGGAGAGCAGCGTGGATTTTGAGGCCATCGGGCGGGCAGCCTCCGGGGCGAGCGGGGCGGAACTTGCCAATATTGTCAACGAGGCGGCGCTGCGGGCGGTGCGCCAGGGGCGCGGCGTAGTCACCCAGGCGGACCTGGAAGAGAGCGTGGAGGTAGTAATTGCCGGTTATCAGCGCAAGGATGCCGCAGTATCCGAGAAGGAGAAGCGGATCGTGGCCTACCATGAGGTGGGTCATGCACTGGTGGCGGCCTGCCAAAGCAACAGCGCGCCTGTCCATAAGATCACGATCA
Organism: bacterium 1XD21-70; assembly: GCA_003669055.1. Taxonomy (GTDB): domain Bacteria; phylum Bacillota; class Clostridia; order Lachnospirales; family Lachnospiraceae; genus Brotaphodocola. The sequence continues at coordinate 49,972 of RAYB01000023.1, read as the reverse complement.
TCCCCCGTACTTCCGGTGCCCTGGGCTATACTATGCAGGTAGAGGAAGGGGAGCGTTTCCTGATGAGCAAGGAGGAAGCCCTCAACAAGATTGCCACTTTTACCGGCGGCCGGGCAGCAGAGGAATTCATGTTCGGATCGGTTACGACAGGGGCAGCCAACGATATTGAGCAGGCCACGAAGCTGGCGCGGGCGATGGTGACCCGCTACGGGATGAGCGGGCAGTTTGGGATGGTGGCTTTGGAGACGGTAAACAACCAGTACCTGGGCGGCGATACTTCCTTGGCCTGTTCCCCGGAGACGGCGAGGATGGTGGATGAAGAGGTGATCCGGATCGTGAAGGAACAGTACGGGAAAGCGATGGGGATCCTCAAGGAGCATGCCGGGAAGCTGAACGAGATATCCATGTACCTGCTGGAGAGGGAGACGATCAGCGGGGAGGAATTTATGGAAATCCTGAACGGAAAAGGTTGACAAACGGGCTGGACAGATATATAATTCGCTACGAAAGGGCAAGGGCGTCTTTGGGTCATGGACTCAGAGGCGCTTCTTTTTTGATTTTACTTTTCCGGAAAGGAGTTTTGTATGGCAAAATATATATTTGTGACAGGCGGCGTGGTTTCGGGGCTGGGCAAAGGGATTACGGCGGCTTCCCTGGGAAGGCTTTTAAAGGCCAGGGGGCTTAAGGTAGCGGCGCAGAAGCTGGATCCGTATATCAATGTGGATCCCGGAACCATGAGCCCGTATCAGCATGGCGAGGTATATGTGACGGAAGATGGCACGGAGACAGACCTGGACCTGGGGCATTATGAGCGCTTTATCGATGAAGACCTGAACCGGTATTCAAACCTCACTACGGGAAAGGTGTATTGGAATGTGCTGAACAAGGAACGGCGTGGGGAGTATCTGGGGTCTACCGTCCAGGTTATCCCGCACATCACCAATGAGATCAAGGAATTTGTGTACCGTGTGGCCAAGGAGACCAGTGCGGATGTGGTGATCACGGAGATAGGGGGCACGATCGGCGATATGGAGTCCCAGCCGTTTTTGGAGGCGGTGCGCCAGATCTCTTTGGAGGTGGGGCGGGGGGACAGCCTGTTTATCCATGTGACCCTGGTTCCGTTTCTGCGGGGATCCGGGGAACACAAATCAAAGCCGACCCAGCATTCCGTGAAGGAGCTCCAGGGGATGGGAATTAACCCGGATATTATCATCTTGCGGTGCGATGAGCCGCTGGAGGAAGAGATATTTAATAAGATTTCTTTATTCTGCAATGTAAAAAAAGACTGTGTCATCGAAAATATCACGCTTCCCAACCTTTATGAGGCGCCGCTGATGTTGGAAAAATCGGGATTTTCGTCGGTTGTCTGCCGGGAACTGGGGCTGGATGTGCCGGGGGCTGATTTGAGGGAGTGGACGCAGATGGTGGAGCGCAGCAAGGCCGGCTGCGCGGTAGCCCATATCGGTCTGGTGGGCAAATATGTCGGCCTCCATGACGCCTACCTCTCGGTGGCGGAGGCGTTGCGCCATGCCGGCATTTACCATCAGGTGAAGGTTGAGATCCACTGGATTGACGCAGAGGAGGTCAACGGGCAGAACCGTGAGGAAAAGCTTTTGGGGCTTGACGGCATCCTGGTGCCCGGCGGTTTCGGCAGCCGCGGTATTGAGGGGATGGTCTGGGCGGTGAACTATGCCAGGGAAAGCGGGCTGCCGTTTCTGGGGATCTGCCTGGGGATGCAGGTGGCGGTCATTGAATATGCGAGGAATGTCGCTGGTATTGCAGGGGCGAATTCAGGGGAATTTGATGAGCAATGCCGGGATAAGGTTATCGATTTTATGCCTGGCCAGAGCGACGGCATTGACAAAGGCGGGACGCTGCGGCTGGGGGCCTGGCCGTGTGTGATCCAGGCGGGCACGGCCATGGAGCGGTGCTATGGGAAACGTTCCGTCCGTGAACGGCACCGGCACCGTTATGAATTTAACAATGATTACCGTGGGATTCTGGAGGAGAATGGGCTGGTATTAAGCGGGCTGTCTCCGGATGGCAGGCTGGTGGAAAGCGTGGAACTGGCAGAGCGGCCGTTTTATGTGGGCGTACAGTACCACCCGGAATTTAAAAGCCGCCCCAACCATCCGCATCCTCTTTTCCAAGGGTTCGTGGGGGCGGCAAAGGAGCACTTAATGGGAGGGGCGCTATGAGTTTGGCTTCCTTTTGTCATCGCAATTTTAGTCTCTTGGGAAAGCGCACCGAAGGACATATGTGATATGTAAGGGGGCGGAGTTCAAAATCCGGCATCCGCCCCCTTAAGAAACCATTAATTTGCTACATACATCTGTTTGTATGGGGTTTTACTGTCCGGCGTGATGACTGTAAAAGGCTCGGATAAAAGTTCATCAATCGGGTAGCCGAAGTCTGAGCAGTATTCAGACAGGTACTCCCGGATTTCCTCTAACTCATCTGCGGCCGCACATCTTGCAGTTACCTGTTTGGGGAAGCGGATATCCTCACATCCGCCGCGCAGGAACATTTTACCTCCATGCATTCCGGTACAGGGGAAATTGCCTACAATGGGTCTGCCATCTTTGTGAAGTCCAAGGACGATAATCACGCCTCCTGCCTGATATTCTCCCAGGAAGCTTCCTGCACATCCGCCGATGATCATAACAGGAATTTTTTCTTTGTAAGCCTTCATATGGATTCCGGCGCGGTATCCGGCGTTGCCCTTTACATAGATTTTGCCGCCGCGCATGGCATAACCGGCAGCGTCGCCGATATTGCCATGAATCAGAATCTTTCCTTCATTCATGGTATCGCCCACAGCGTCCTGTGCATTGGCATTTACCGTAATATTGGCATTGTTTAAGTATGCGCCCAGTGCATTACCCGGTATTCCGTTTATTGTAAGATTCTTGCCGGACATACCGGCGGCAATAAATCTCTGGCCGCAGCAGCCTTCGATGATGAAATCGCTTCCTGCTTCACGCAATGCTTCATTTACAGTTCTATAATCTAAATCTGCAGCATCAATAGTTTGCATATGATACCATACCTCCCAAAAGTTATTTATGTTTTGCTTATCATTCTCCGGCGTGGGAGATACCCAGTATCTCCAGTTCTTTTTCCGTTAAGCCGATGCCGCGGAGCATCAGCCGGTTTCCGCGTAAAGCCTCAATGGAATTGATCCCCATACCGCCCATGAATTCTTTTATTTCGTGTTTCCATGCGGTCATCAGATTGATCAGGCGTTTGCTGCCCGCTTCCGGATTCAGCCTTTTCACAAGTTCCGGGCGCTGGGTTGCAATGCCCCAGTTACATTTACCGCTTTGGCAGGTATGGCACAGATGGCAGCCTAGGGCAAGCAGGGCGGCAGTAGCTATATAGCAGGCATCTGCACCGAGGGCAATGGCTTTTACTGCATCTGCCGCGCTTCGGATACTGCCGCCGGCTACAAGGGACACATTGCCGCGGATACCTTCATCCCGAAGCCGCTGATCAACGGCTGCCAGCGCCAGTTCAATGGGGATACCTACATGATCCCTGATCCTGGTAGGCGCAGCTCCGGTACCGCCGCGGAATCCGTCAATGACAATGATATCCGCTCCGCTCCGGGCAATACCGCTTGCGATTGCCGCAATGTTATGTACGGCGGCTACTTTTACAATAACGGGTTTTTTATATTCCGTAGCTTCTTTTAAAGAGAACACAAGCTGGCGTAAATCTTCAATGGAATAAATATCATGGTGGGGCGCAGGGGAAATGGCATCAGACCCTTCCGGGATCATACGGGTACGGGATATATCTCCTACAATTTTTGTACCGGGAAGGTGTCCCCCGATGCCTGGTTTTGCACCTTGCCCGATTTTGATCTCAATAGCTGCGCCTGCCTTCAGATAATCTGCATGGACGCCAAAACGGCCGGAAGCTACCTGCACGACGGTATTTTCTCCATAACAGTAAAAATCTTCATGCAGACCGCCTTCTCCGGTGTTATATAAAATCCCAAGCTCTGTTGCTGCAAGCGCGAGGGACTTATGGGCGTTGTAGCTGATAGAGCCGTAGCTCATGGCAGAGAACATAACCGGCATAGACAGTTCCAGCTGGGGAGGCAGCTTACAGTCTAAGGCTCCGTCTTTTGTACGCTGTACTTTTGACGGCTTCTTTCCGAGAAAAACTCTGGTTTCCATAGGTTCCCGCAATGGATCAATGGAAGGGTTCGTTACCTGTGAAGCATTGATCAGGATTTTGTCCCAGTAAACGGGCAAAGGTTTTGGATTCCCCATAGATGATAAAAGAACACCGCCGCTGTTTGCCTGCTTGTATATTTCTTTCACGGTCTGGGCTGACCAGTTGGCATTTTCCCGCAGGGTGCAGTCGCTTTTTACAATCTTTAAGGCTCTGGCAGGACAAAAGGAAACACAGCGCTGGCAGTTTACGCATTTTGAGTCGTCACACCTCATAATTTTGTGTTTTTCATCGTAGCTGTGGACTTCATTGGCGCATTGCTGCTCACACACACGGCAGGAAATGCATCGGTTTTCATTTCTGATTACTTCAAATTCAGGATAAATAAATTCGATACTCATTAAAATACACCTTCCTTTACTTGAACGATGACAGGCTCACCGCCGGCGGGAGACCATATGTTTTCCGCATTTGGCTCCATAGTTCGGATAGCGGCTTCTTCACTGGCAATGAATACTTTATCGTCTTTTTCACCAACTACCATGGAACGAAGTTTCAGACGGTCATTTAACGCCATCAATCCGCCATCAAATCCCAAAACGATAGAGAACGGGCCGGTAATCAGGAGGCTTGAAAACATAGTCCTAAGATAGGTATGTTTCTTCCGGTTCTCCAAATCTGTTTTTGCCCCGATGGTACTCCAGAACGGAGCGGCGATTACACTTGCGGCTTCACCGAGGGTAAGTCCCTGTACGCGAAGCAGGTAATCCATGATATAGGTAATGACTTCCGTATCGGTCTGGAGGGTGCATTTGTAGCCGAACATCTCAATAAATCGGCGGTTGGCATCATAGGAAGATATTTCTCCGTTATGCACGACGGAATAGTCAAGCAGTGTAAAGGGATGGGCGCCTCCCCACCAGCCAGGTGTGTTTGTGGGATAACGTCCATGAGCCGTCCAGGAGTATCCCTCATATTCTTCCAGTTTATAAAAGACGCCCACATCTTCCGGGAAACCGACCGCTTTGAATGCGCCCATGTTCCTGCCGCTGGAAAAGACGTAAGCGCCGGGCATTTCGGCGTTGATCTTCATAACTGTTTTGGCCACAAACTCTTTTTCTTCTGACTGTAAAGATACAAGAACCGATTTTAACGGCGCGGCAAAGTATCTCCATATGATCGGCTCGTCTGTGATTGCCGGAATCTTCCGGGTCGGAATAATTTCCGATTGGACAATCTCAAAGCGCTCCTTTAAGAAAGCTTCGCATTTCTTACGGGTGTCGCGGGAATCAAAAAACATATGGAATGCATAAAAATCTTTATATTCAGGGTAAATGCCATAACCGGCAAAACCGCCGCCTAATCCGTTGGAACGGTCATGCATGGGTTTCATGGAATTTATGATCATCTCACCGGACATCTTATTTCCGTCTTTGGATATTGCTGCTGAGATTGCACATCCGGAGGGGATCCTTACCTGGCCCTCGATTTTCATAAGTCTTGTACCTTCCTTTCAACATAAATCAAAAAAGCAAAGGCATCCGCTTTCAGGGCAGGTGATTCCTGCTCTGAAAATGAACGCCTTTGCTCATAGTCTATATTTATACAGCGGCTGATGCGCTTTGTCAATATTTTTTTGAGGCGGCAGAAAAAAATAAAAAAAGGATTGACAAATGATTTTTAAGGGTGTATTATCCAACACGTAAAGGCAAGGGCGTCTTTGAGAAGAAATTCTCAGAGACGCTTTTACTTTTACAAATGAAAATTATACAAGTCGATGGAAAAGGCAAGGGAGTCTTTTGTGGCGCAGGCAAAGCGCTATGGAAGCCATCCTTGTTTTTTATTTTCAAATTGGAAGGAGTGGGATTATGAAGAATGTACCGGATTTTTTTGGATGCAACGTATTTGATGACAGAGTGATGAAAGCGACTTTATCGGCAAAGGTTTATCAGTCTTTGAGAAAGACGATTGATGAAGGCGCAAAGCTTGATATCGGCGTAGCAAACGCGGTAGCGGAAGCCATGAAAGACTGGGCGGTGGATCATGGCGCCACCCATTATACCCATTGGTTCCAGCCCCTTACCGGCGTTACAGCAGAAAAGCATGACAGCTTTATTTCTCCATCTCCCGATGGCGGTGTGATTATGGAGTTTTCCGGAAAAGAACTAATCAAAGGAGAACCGGATGCGTCGTCCTTTCCCTCCGGCGGACTTCGGGCTACTTTTGAAGCGCGGGGATACACGGCATGGGATCCTACCTCTTACGCGTTTATTAAGGGCAATACCTTGTGCATTCCTACCGCATTCTGCTCTTACGGCGGAGAAGCCCTGGATAAGAAAACGCCGCTGCTCCGTTCTATGGAAGCGTTAAATAAGCAGGCAATCCGTATCCTTCATCTGTTTGGCAATGAGGATGTGAAATGCGTCCGCACATCCGTAGGGCCGGAACAGGAATATTTCCTGATTACAAAGGAAATGTATGAACAAAGGAGGGATCTTCGATTTACGGGACGTACTCTTTTTGGCGCGAAGCCGCCGAAGGGACAGGAGATGGACGATCATTATTTCGGGGTGATCAAGCCAAGGGTTGGGGCTTATATGGAAGAACTGAATGAGGAACTCTGGAAGCTGGGCATTCTGGCAAAGACAGAGCATAACGAAGTTGCCCCGGCGCAGCATGAACTTGCCCCCATCTATACAACAACAAACATCGCGACAGACCATAACCAGCTGACAATGGAAATTATGCAGAAGGTTGCGGCAAAGCATGGGCTTGTGTGCCTGCTTCATGAAAAACCGTTTGCCGGGGTAAATGGAAGCGGAAAGCATAACAACTGGTCGCTGGCTACCGATGGAGGCGTGAATTTGTTGTCGCCGGGGGAAACGCCCTATGAAAACGCGCAGTTTCTATTATTCCTTTGCGCGGTTATCAAGGCGGTAGACGATTATCAGGATCTGCTCCGTCTTTCTGTGGCAACAGCAGGAAATGATCACAGGCTTGGGGCAAACGAAGCGCCTCCGGCAGTGATTTCGATCTTCCTTGGAGAAGAATTAAATGGGGTACTGGAAGCCATTGAAACCGGTACTCCCTATGCGGGAACGGAAAAAACACAGATGAAGCTGGGCGTGGATGTACTTCCAAAGTTTAACCGGGACACCACAGACCGCAACCGTACATCGCCCTTTGCATTTACCGGAAATAAATTTGAATTCCGTATGCTTGGCTCTTCCAACAGCATTGCCTGTGCCAATATCATGCTGAACAGCGCGGTGGCAGAAAGCTTGAAAACCTATGGGGACAGACTGGAAAAAGCAGAGAATTTTGAAGATGCACTGCACGAGATGATCCGCAAGACCATCAAAGATCATAAACATGTTATTTTCAACGGGAATGGTTATGACGGCACATGGATTAAGGAAGCTGTGGAAAAGAGAGGTCTTCTGAACTATCCTACAACACCGGACTGCATGCCCCATCTGCTGGATGAAAAGAATGTACGGATGCTGACATCTCACAACGTATTTTCAGAAGCGGAACTTAAGTCCAGATGTGAAATTATGCTGGAAAACTATTGCAAGACGGTTCTGATTGAAGCCAATACCATGATCGATATGGCAAAGACAGAGATTGCTCCTGCGGTAAGCGCATATGTGCTGGAACTTGCAAATACGGCGGCAGCAAAAAAGGCAGTGGATGATTCCATTTCATGGGGCTATGAGGCCGGGCTTCTGAAAAAACTTGCAGGAATAGAAGAACAGATTGCGGTCAGGACAGAGGAACTGGAAGAAGCAGTGATGAAACTTAAGGGTGCGGAAGATGTGGAAGCAGAAGCTTATATGATCCGGGATACTGTTTTAGGGAAAATGGAAGAATTAAGAGCTGCCTGCGATGAAGCAGAAACGATAACCGCAAAGAAATATTGGCCGTTTCCGACTTATGGTGATTTACTGTTTGGCGTGAAATAAGTTGATCAATTTAACCTGGCAGTGTCAAATAATTTATAAAAACGGCAACTTTCTTTCCGGATTTAGAGAACTTGGGAGGAAATTGCGGAACTTCTGATCGGAGGAAGAAGATATGGATGAAGCGATGAAAGTGCTTGTGCAGGAAGCGGTATCCGGCGAAGTGTTCGGAGTCTGGTTTTTAATAGGCGCCGCACTGGTGTTCTGGATGCAGGCAGGTTTTGCAATGGTAGAGGCAGGGTTTACCAGGGCGAAAAATACAGGAAATATCATTATGAAGAACTTGATGGATTTCTGTATCGGAACAGTAGTATTTATACTGATTGGTTTTGGTTTGCTGATGGGAGAAGACTTGTTTGGATTTATCGGAAAGCCGGGATTTGATTTATTTACAGCATATGCGGAGTTTGATTTTTCCAGCTTTGTATTTAACCTTGTATTTTGCGCGACAACGGCTACTATTGTATCCGGCGCAATGGCAGAACGTACAAAATTTCTTTCCTATTGTATATATTCTGCTGTAATTTCCGCGTTGATTTATCCAATCGAGGCACACTGGATATGGGGAGGAGGATGGCTGGCGCAGCTTGGATTCCATGATTTTGCCGGCTCCTGTGCGATTCATATGGTAGGCGGTATTTCCGCACTGATTGGCGCGAAAATTCTTGGTCCCCGCATCGGAAAGTTTACCAGAGATAAGAGCGGAAACGTTGTGAAAGTAAATGCCTTTCCGGGACACAGCATTGCATTTGGAGCGCTGGGGGTATTTATCCTTTGGCTCGGCTGGTATGGATTTAATGGTGCGGCCGCAGCTTCTATTGCACAGCTTGGTTCTATTTTCCTGACAACAACGGTAGCGCCGGCTGTAGCAACGGTTGTCTGTATGGTCTTTACGTGGATCAAATATGGAAAGCCGGATGTTTCCATGTGCCTGAACGCATCACTGGCAGGGCTTGTGGCAATCACGGCGCCGTGTGATGTGACGGATGCACTGGGTGCGGCTGTAATCGGAGCAGTTGCAGGACTTTTGGTCGTGTTTGGCGTATGGCTTCTGGATCATGTGCTTTATATTGACGATCCGGTGGGGGCGGTTGCCGTGCATTGCATGAACGGGATCTGGGGTACTCTGGCGGTTGGGCTATTTGCTACAGATGCGGCTCCCGGATACAGTATTGCAAATGCTTCGGGAGAAACTTTAACCGGCCTGTTTTATGGCGGCGGTTTTGAATTGTTAAAACTTCAGATAATCGGTTTTGCCGGTGTCGCAGCATGGACAGCAGTTACTATAACGGTTACATTCCTTGTGATCAAAGGGGTTGTAGGGCTTCGTGCAGACAGAGAAGAAGAACTGACTGGCCTTGATGTGACTGAACATGGCCTTCCTTCCGCATATGCAGGTTTTGCAATGCTTCCGGAGTATATGGAAGAAGGAAATGACCCGGTGGCGGTATCCGGTGATATTCCGGCTGCAGAAGCGATTCCGGTTAAGAAAGTTCCTGCGTTTGAAGAAGGAACTCCGAAGTTTACAAAGATTGAGATTGTCTGCAGGGAATCCAGATTTGAAGCATTAAAGAATGCCATGATGAACCTGGGAATTACCGGCATGACAGTATCCCATGTCTTGGGATGCGGGATTCAGAAAGGCAAACCGGAGTACTATCGCGGCGTACAGGTAGAAGCGAATCTTCTTCCCAAAGTACAGGTGAATATTGTAGTCAGCGCGGTTCCGGTCCGCAAAGTCATTGAAACAGCGAAGAAGGTACTTTACACAGGGCATATTGGAGATGGGAAAATTTTTGTCTATGATGTAGAAAATGTGGTAAAAGTAAGAACCGGGGAAGAAGGATTTGACGCCCTTCAGGATGTGGAATAGTGAGAGCCGCATCCGTTGTCTAAAGGATTTATTGCGGCTGTGATTTATGAGCGGAATGCTCTGTATAGCAGGAGGGAATAAGGGCATGGGTATTCATGAAGAGTGCGGCGTATTCGGAGTGATGGGGACAAAGAGGGAAAATGCTGCAGGCATTGTGTATTATGGGTTATATGCCCTGCAGCACAGAGGACAGGAGAGCTGCGGAATTGTTGTGAATGATGACGGTGTATTTTCTTCCTATAAAGATCTGGGGCTTGTCAGTGAAGTGTTTTCAAAAGATACATTATCTCATTTGCCCATGGGAAATATGGCGGTGGGACATGTAAGATACGGAACAACCGGAGGTAACACAAGAAATAACTGTCAGCCCATAGAAGTCAATCACCAGAAAGGAAAAATGGCCCTGGCCCATAATGGAAATCTTACCAATGCATTGGAACTTCGCCACAAGCTGGAATTATCGGGAGCAATTTTCCATACAACCAGCGATACGGAAACCATCGCTTATGTGATTACAAGAGAAAGGCTTATGACGCCAAGCATTGAGGAAGCAGTCAGCAATGCGATGAATTTACTGGAAGGCGCTTATTCGCTGGTGCTGATTTCTTCCACAAAGATGATTGCGGCAAGAGATCCCTATGGGTTCCGGCCCCTTTGCTATGGAAAGACGGCGGACGGGACATATGTGGCCGCATCCGAAAGCTGCGCCCTGTCAGCGGTGGGAGCCGAACTGATCCGTGATGTGCTGCCGGGGGAGATTCTGGTGTTTACAAAAAACGGTGTGGAATCAAGGAGAGAACACTGTGAAAAACAGAGGCAAAAAACCTGTATTTTTGAATACATCTATTTTGCAAGGCCGGATTCTGTGATGGACGGCATATCCGTACACGAATCCCGTATGAAAGCCGGAGCATTGCTGGCAGAGAGTTATCCCCAATGTGCGGATGTTGTGATCGGCGTTCCAGACAGCGGACTGGATGCAGCATTGGGATATGCGAAAAAATCCGGCATTCCTTATGGGATCGGGCTGATAAAAAATAAATATACCGGAAGAACATTCATTTCTCCGGAACAAGATGAACGTTTGGACCAGGTCAGGATTAAGCTGAGTCCTGTCAGAAAGGTGATTGATGGAAAAAGCGTTGTATTGATTGACGATTCCATTGTCAGAGGGACAACAAGCAAACGTATTGTAAAGCTTTTGCGTGATGCCGGAGCGAAAGAAATCCATATGAGAATTTCTGCGCCTCCATTTTTATATCCCTGCTACTATGGAACGGATATTGATTCGGAGGAAAACCTGATTGCATGCCATCACAGCGTGGACGAGATTGCATGGATGATCGGAGCAGACTCTTTGGGATATTTACCCATCGGGAAGCTGAATAAACTGACAGGCAGTGAGGATTACTGCGCTGCCTGTTTTCAGGGAAAATATCCCACGAACCCCCCGGCAGATTTGCGTAAGGACCGTTTTGAAAGGAAATTGTCCGAACGGGATACCGGGCATCTATGGGATTGATACAAAAAGCTGGTATGTTCCATACATGATCTTGGAAGCCGAAGGGCATTGTTCACAGATATTGGCACATCCTTTTTGGTCTGCACTTTTTTGCTTATATGTTATAATGAAAAACCAAATGGCCGGATAATACTATCTGTACTGGTTGATGCTATTCAGTGTTGTTTCGTTTCAAAAATACGGTTTTCCCAAAGAGATACTGCGTAATGTGACCTGCATCATATAAATGCTGTTTTAATGCTTATTCGCCAGCTTTGAAAGCCCATTTTACACGAATCGAAGATCAAATTACACGAATTTCGGGCGAATAGGCAAACTTTTTCGGCCGCATTACGAAGTATCCCTTGCGGAAATTGGAGGTTTTCATATGCCAGAGTTCAAATTACAAACCCCCTACAAGCCTACAGGCGACCAGCCGCAGGCAATCGCCGAGCCGGCCGAAGGCTTCAAGGAAGGCAATCAATTCCAGGCTTTACCGGGGGTTACGGGTTTCGGAAAGACCTTTACCATGGCTAACGTGATCGCACAGCTTAACAAGCCGACTTTGATAATCGCGCACAATAAGACATTAGCGGTACAGTTCTATGGTGAGTTCAAAGAGTATTTTCCGAGTAACGCAGTGGAATATTTTGTGTCCTACTAAGCGAAAGGACTTTTGAAACTATATATAGTATTATTTGGTTTCATTTATACCATATATTGTGGACTAAGTGGAATGTATGGAGGGAAAAAACAGGGTGGAATCATAGGAATTGTGAACAAAATTCGTCGTGGAAAGTATTTAAAAGAAGAATATAGGAGCTAAATGATGATCTACAAGGCATAGGAAATTTGTCTTGTAGATTTTTTTTACAGAAAATAAGTCAATGAGAGAGTTTAAATTTTAGCAACAGGAAAATTTTAAGAAATGAGGAGAAAGTCATGTCAGAGTATCAATTAGAGATCAAACAGATTGTGGATTATCCACGCTGCCGGATCTACCGGCAGTTTATCCAGAACTTAATGGCAGACCGGAGCATTCGCACAAGCGGGGGTTCCGGCCTTTTTTACTATACGGTGCTTTGCAACTACGCAAATTTCCGTACCTCCTATCTCCGCATAGACGGTATCGGCTATACGGTATACCCCGGTGAATGGATCTGCACCGTGAAAGAACTTACAGCATGGTTCCGTACCCGTTTCCAGTGCCAGGCAGTTTCTATCCTGGATGAATTGCAGAAACGCCATCTTATATCCTATCTTTTCCTTGACCGGGGAAAGGTAGTCAAATATAAGGTGCGTGACTGGAAAAAACATAATACCGTGCTGGACTACAACTGCCCCTGTCAAAAGGATACAGGATTTTTCTTTATGCCGACTGTGATTGCAACAGAACTGGTCAGCGCCGGCCGCTGCTCTGAAATGGATATCCTGCTGGATCTGTGGATGTCTGCTGTCTACAATGACAGCCAGGTGCAGGGTTCGGAGATTGGCCCGGTGGTCTATTTCCGCAACGGCACCGGCTCTCCGCTGGCAGCTTACAGTGAAATGGCTGTCCGCTGGGGCATCTCCAAAGCTACAACAGGGCGTGTGCTGAAAAAACTTGCTGACATGGACTATATCTCCTTAATGTCATTCCCCGGAAGAACGGGCAGCGTGATTTATCTGCACAGCTACCTTTCCACTATGTTCCAGATATCAGATGTCCTTGTTGATAAAGAGGAGGTTGCTATGGTACTGAAAATCAATCTTGCACTGCCGGATGAAACAGATTCACAGGAAGATTCTACTGTTACAGAGCATGAGATATGCGTTTCAGAGGAATTAACCAGCGTTTCAAAATCGAACATGGAAGCTGTCATCACAAAAATGGCGCAAGTCCTTGATGCACAGGGCATTTCCTGTTTCCGGTGTCCCAAATCCATATATAAGTTATATCCTTTATCAGACGTCTGCAGGGAAGAGTATATATCCCGCATACTGAAAGGTGCTGTACGGTTTGGAATGACTGTATTTTGTGGGGAGGATAAGCCAGTCTATACCTTTGAGCTGACGCTTTCCCCAACCGAAAAAAGCAGAGAAGGAGGTGCCAGGGCATGAAAAAGAATCAGGAAGAAATGAACATTGCCGATAACCCACTGTATCATGATACCTGGAAACTGCTGAAGAAATACAGGGACGTGGTGTGGAGTCTGGAACTGTCCGTCCAGCAGGTGCGGAGCCGGTTTGAGATCGAATATGGGAGTTCCATTGAGGATTTCCTGGAGTCCGTCTATGTGGTCGGAATAGACCTGTCAGACCGCAGCATTGAGCACCATGCCAAATGTATCGAGCGGAGCCACCGGATGCTGAAACTTCTGGATACCTCCATCGACCTGCTCCGTACCAAGCATAAAAATGGGGAGAGCTATTACTGGCTGCTGTATTACTTCTTCCTCTCCCCGCAGCAACTCCGAAATGTGGAGGAGATCATAGAGAAACTGCGCCCCCATATCCGGGATATTAGTTTCCGTACCTATTACCGCAGGAGGCGGGAGGCGATTGACGCGCTCAGTTCTATCCTGTGGGGATATACGTCTAAGGACAGTATAGAGGTGCTGGAACGTTTTTTCCTGATTCTAATAATTCAGAATGACAAAAGGCTTTTCAACGAAAGATAATAAGGATATCGCACTTGCTTGATATTGTAAGATCAAATTGACTATTGGAATGGTATACGAAAAAAGGTAGTAGTTATAGATTTAGCAAATCGGCATTTAGATTACAAAAATGCCGATATGCTAATTGGCATGAAGTGTGGAGTTTGGAATTGTCCATCCAGCAGGTGCGGAAATGGCTTGAGATGTTCCGTTTAAAATTTTTAATTTTCTATTGTTGATATTTTCAAAAAAAGTGAGTATAATAAAATAGAAAATATAAATTTCTTAAATGTTTACAGAAGGAGAATACAGGATGTTATATGATTATCTTATGGAAAATTATGGGGAAAATACGCCTATTTTCGTATCTGAGTTAGACATAGAAGGACTTAATGAAAATACATTGCGGGTACAGATTAAAAAGATGACGGATGCTGGAATGTTGAAACGGTTTGACACGGGTATTTACTTTATCCCCCAAAAAACAATATTCAAATCGGGCTCCACGATTTCTGCGATGCAGGTTATTGAAAAAAAATATTTAAAGAATAAGGATAAGGTGTGTGGTTATTTAAGTGGTTATATGCTTGTCAATATGGCTGGTCTGACAACACAGGTTCCGATGGTTTATGAAGTGGTGTCAAACAATGCTACTACAGATTATAGGAAAATTATGATAAGTAAAACAAAGGTGATTGTCAGGAGGCCGAAGGTGTCGGTTACAGATGAGAATGTCAGAATTTTGCAGTTTCTTGATTTGATTAGGGATGTAGATGTTTATTCTGAGGAGGAGGGGGACGATTTAAAAAAGAGAATGTTGGAGATTATGCAGAAGATGGATATTACCTTTTCGGCATTGGAACCATATTTAAGTTACTATCCGAAAAAAATATATAAAAATATGTACGAAACGGGGGTACTTGCGGGTGTATCTGCATGAGGACAGGGAACAATTTTTGGATGCCATCAGAATGACGGCTGGGTATACGGGAATGTCAGAAATTGTCATCGAAAAAGATTATTATGTGACCATGATCTTGCGGCTTTTGTCACAAAAACTGCCGTTTGTGGGAGTGAATGAGAATTTTAAAAAGCTTGTTGAAGAAGTCAGGACTGTAAGGAAATGTTCAAATATATGTCCTTCGGCACAGGATGATGCTGATGTAGCAGAACTCCTGCAAACGATCATAGAGCAAAAAATTTATAAAGAGGATTATCAAAATCTGACCGAGGCTTTGCTGGAAGAAGAAGTCAGTTATGAAATGGCTATTCAGGCAGTAGAAAAAATACAGGCAAGTGGAATAAGAGTTTCATTCCAGTTAGCATTTTGTTGACCAGCAGAATGCAGCAGGCTAAAAAAGGATAACCGATACTGATTTTATAATATTCGGAAAGAAGAAAAATATCATTTTGATTTTCACAGAGGATTGAGAATACAACCTACTGTACGACCTGATTCTTCCGAATATGCAGCAGGATATAAAATTGCGATATGCAAATGAGGAATATTTTGATTCCCTGCTGGCTGTTGTCTCAAAGGCATGCGATTCTGCTGGCAACAAATCCAGAGAGTTCTTGAACATGGCAATGAAAGAGGCTGTAATACAGGAATATATCAAAAGGAATCCGATACCTGCAACGAAATCATATCCGAGAAAAAAGCCAACAATTATTATTTTAAACAAAGCAAATGTGAAAAAACTTCTGAAAGCTGCTTACAATAGCGGATGGTATCTGGAGATTCTGCTTGGGTTGTTCTGCGGACTCAGAAAAGGTGAAATTTCAGGTTTGAAATTCGGAGATTTTGATGCTGAAAACAGGACAATCTATATTCAGCGGCAAATCACATCCAATCCTGTTATTCCAAAGGGTGAAAGAAAAATTAAAACGTATGAAGTCATAGAGAAACCGCCAAAGACGGACAATAGTTACAGGCTATTGAGGATACCAGAGGCTGTGGCTGCGGAAATTGAAAGAAGAAGGATTCTGGCAGAATCTAATAAGCAGCAGTATGGCGAACAATATTTTGAATATAATGGTACGTTTGTTGTATACGCAAAAGTTAATGTGGCTGATTATATGATGTTCTGGCTTGAAACGGATCTTAAAAAGCGCACAGACAGTCACGAAACGTACTATAATTATTGCGGAATAGTAAAGAATCATATCATTCCCATCCTGGGTAAGAAAAAATGACGGATGTTACTCGCGGAGACGTTCAAAAATTGTTTAATATCAAGGCAGACTATTCGAGACCGATAGCAGAGCAGGTAAAAACAATCATGAATGTCTCTTTTCGTTATGCGGTAACGGCCAAAGTGATCCCGACCAGTCCGGTGGATGGAATAGGACTTCCTAAAGCGGAAAAGCCGCAGCCCAAATCAGGCTTCAGGACCCGAAATATAGATGAACAGAAAACACTGACTATGGAGCAGATTTCGGTTCTGCTGGAAAAGAGCAAAGATACCCCGATCCATATGCAGGTGCTGTTTAATGTACTTATGGGGCTCCGCAGGTCCGAGATCAATGGCGTAAAATATTCGGATGTAGATTATATCAACCGCACCTTAAAAGTGGAACGTCAGCTGGGGAGGATACATAATGCAGTAAAGGAAGATTTTGCCCCGAAAACTTTTACGAAACAGGAAGTGGGATTAAAGACAAAATCCAGTTACAGAGAGATTCCGATTCCTGATTATGTTTCCCGGGCAATCTTAAAGGAACGGCAGGTGTATGAGAGAAACGTAAAACCGCAGAAAGGGAGAGTTCCAGGATATGGATTGTATCTGTTGTTCCAACTATGGCAGAGCAAGGAGCAAAGGGTTCCATTGCAGGTATTATAAACAGCTTCTTGCTGAAAATGGCCTGCCGGACATCCGCTGGCATGATTTGCGCAGTACATACTGCACGCTCCTGCTAAAAGAGGCATTCAACCCCAAAGCGGTATCGAAGCTTATGGGACATGCCAAGGAACTCATAACTATGGACGTTTACGCCGATAATAAAGGTATCATAGCGGATGGGGTGCCGGAAATTGAGGAATATATGAAGGAGGTTTTACCGAACCTGAGAGAGATAGAAAATTTTAAAAAGGAACTGTTGGAGATTGTTGTAGATGTAAAAGAATTTCTTCCGGATGCAGGGTGACAGAAAGGATAAAAAGAACAAAAGTTCGATTTTGCATCTATACAAATTTATCGATTTGTGGTAAGATAAAAAGGCTCTTTGGTGCTGCTACGTCCGTATGGAATTACAGAGGTGCGCCAAGTTGCAAAAACAGCAAATTGTGAACGGGATTCGTCGTGGGCCTGTTTTTCTCCAATTTGAGTAAATGCCACGACGAAAATAAAATGTTCCACGACGAATTTTTGCCTAATAGGCGTCTTTTTTTACTATGAAATCAGAGGTGAGCATTTGTGCAAAATGAACAAAAAATCTTCGAACTTCACAGCGAATACAAGCCCACCGGCGACCAGCCCCAGGCCATAGAAGCCCTGGTCAATGGGTTCCGGGAAGGCAATCAATTCCAGACTTTACTGGGTGTTACGGGCTCCGGAAAGACCTTTACCATGGCCAACGTGATTGCACAGCTGAACAAGCCGACTTTGGTAATAGCGCACAATAAGACATTAGCGGCACAGCTCTATGGTGAGTTCAAAGAGTATTTTCCGAGTAACGCAGTGGAATATTTTGTGTCCTACTATGACTACTACCAGCCCGAAGCCTATGTCCCCTCCACCGATACCTACATCGAGAAGGATTCGGCCATCAATGACGAGATCGACAAGCTGCGCCATTCTGCCACTGCGGCGCTTTCCGAGCGGAAGGATGTAATCATCGTGGCATCGGTGTCTTGTATTTATGGGTTGGGAAGCCCGATTGACTATAAAGAGATGGTGATCTCCCTGCGCCCGGGGATGGTGCGTGACCGGGACGAGATTATCCACAAGCTGATCGATATCCAGTATACGCGCAATGATATGGATTTCCACCGGGGGACGTTCCGGGTGCGGGGGGATGTGCTGGAGGTGTTCCCGGCTTATTCCGGAAGCGAGGCGTACCGCATTGAGTTCTTTGGAGACGAGGTGGAACGGATTACGGAGATTGACGGGCTTACCGGCGAGGGGAAGCTGCAGCTGGGGCATATCGCGGTTTTCCCTGCCTCCCACTATGTGGTTCCGAAGGATAAGATGCTGTTAGCTACGGAAAACATCCTGGAGGAGATGAAAGGACAGGTGGCCTATTTTAAGAGTGAGGACAAGCTGATTGAGGCACAGCGGATCGGGGAACGCACGAATTTCGACGTGGAGATGATGCGGGAGACCGGATTTTGCTCGGGGATTGAGAATTATTCCCGTCACCTGACCTTTGGCAAGCCCGGGGAGCCGCCGTGGACGCTGATCGATTATTTCCCGGAGGAGTTCCTGATTATTGTCGATGAGTCCCACATTACGTTGCCGCAGGTGCGGGGGATGTATGCCGGGGATCGTTCGAGGAAGCAGACGCTGGTGGATTTCGGGTTCCGCCTGCCGTCGGCACTGGACAACCGCCCGTTGAATTTTGGCGAGTTTGAGGGCAAGATTGACCAGATGATGTTCGTCTCGGCCACGCCCAATGTATATGAGGCGGAGCATGAACTGATGCGGGTAGAGCAGATTATCCGGCCTACGGGGCTGCTGGATCCGGAGATTTCCGTGCGTCCGGTGGAGGGGCAGATCGACGACCTGGTTTCGGAGGTCAACAAGGAGGTGGCAGGGCACAATAAGGTCTTAATCACCACACTGACCAAGCGGATGGCGGAGGACTTAACAGACTATATGCGGGAGGTGGGGATCCGGGTGAAGTACCTGCACTCGGATATCGATACGCTGGAGAGGGCGGAGATCATCCGCGACATGCGCATGGACGTGTTTGACGTGCTGGTGGGCATCAACCTGCTGAGGGAAGGGCTGGATATCCCGGAGATCACGCTGGTGGCGATCCTGGATGCGGACAAGGAAGGCTTCCTGCGGTCGGAGACCTCCCTGATCCAGACCATAGGGCGGGCAGCGAGAAACGCAGACGGCCATGTAATCATGTATGCAGATACCATTACGGATTCCATGCAAACGGCGATTGAGGAGACGAACCGGCGTCGGCAGATCCAGCAGAAGTACAATGAAGAGCATGGGATTACACCGACTACAATTAAGAAGGCAGTCCGTGACCTGATTGCCATCTCCAAGGCGGCAGAGGCAGACGCCGGAAGCTTCGAGAAGGATCCGGAATCCATGGATGCCAAGGAACTTGGCAAGCTGGCCAAAGAACTGCAAAAGAAGATGAACCAGGCAGCTGCAGAACTGAACTTTGAGGAGGCCGCCATCTTACGTGACCGGATGCTGCAGGTGAAGAAAATGCTGCTGGAGTGTGAGGATTGAGGGAGGACAAAAAGGAGGGGGAGCAGATGGGCACAGACCCGGGGCGGCAGGAGAACACAAAATATAAGCTGGCGGATTCCGTTAAGAGGTGCATGAAGACGACGCCGGTGGACCGGATCACGGTGAAAGATATTGTGGAGGGCTGCGGCCTGGCGCGCCAGACCTTTTACCGGAATTTTAAGGATAAATACGACCTGATCAACTGGTATTTTGACAAGCTGGTACAACAGTCGCTGGGGCAGATCGAGACAGGGAGGACAGTCCGTGAGAGCCTTGCCAGGAAGTTTGTATTTATCCGTGAGGAGAAAGCGTTTTTTAGCGGGGCTTTCCGTTCGGATGACCATAATTCTTTAAAAGAGCATGACTTTGAACTGATCCTGCAGTTTTACAACAGCCTGATTGCACGTAAGGCAAGCAAGCCGTTGGATGAGGAACTGCAGTTCCAGCTGGAGATGTACTGCCGCGGATCCGTCTATATGACAGTAAAGTGGGTATTGGGAGGGATGAAGGATAGCCCGCAGAAGATGGCTGATAAGTTGGTGGATGCCATGCCTCCTAAGCTGTCCGAGGTGTTTGGGAGTTTGGGGCTCCTTTGACGGTATGCAGGAAGATAATGGTAAAAACAGCCAAAACGATTTGGTATATTTGTACAAAAATTAAAAGAAAGTGACAGAAAGAAGGGATTGTCACTTTCTTTTTTCTTTTATATTCGTTAAACTTATAACATAAAATCCAAGATTGATGAAGGGGGAATGATTGCCATGGCAAACAGAATCGTATTAAATGAAACTTCTTACCACGGGGCAGGCGCTATCCGGGAGATCCCGGCGGAGGTGAAGGTACGGGGGTTTGGGAAAGCATTTGTATGCTCTGACCCGGATCTGGTGAAATTCGGCGTGACGAAGAAGGTGACGGATGTGCTGGACGAGGCGGGGCTGGCGTATGAGGTTTATTCGGACATTAAGCCCAACCCCACGATTGAGAACGTACAGAGCGGCGTGTCGGCTTTCCAGACCTCCGGTGCGGATTATATCATTGCCATCGGCGGGGGCTCCTCCATGGATACGGCCAAGGCCGTGGGCATTATAATCACCAACCCGGAGTTTGCGGATGTGAGGAGCCTGGAGGGGGTTGCGCCCACGAAGAATCCATGTGTGCCGATCATTGCCGTTCCGACCACTGCGGGGACGGCGGCAGAGGTTACGATCAACTATGTGATCACGGATGTGGAGAAGAAGCGGAAATTCGTGTGCGTGGATACCCATGATATCCCGGTGGTTGCGGTGATTGACCCGGATATGATGGCCAGCATGCCCAAAGGGCTTACGGCGGCGACAGGGATGGATGCCCTGACCCATGCGATTGAAGGCTATATCACAAAGGGCGCGTGGGAGATGACAGACATGTTCCATCTAAAAGCGATAGAGATCATTGCCGGTTCCCTGCGCGGCGCGGTTGCCAACACGCCGGAGGGCAGGGAAGGCATGGCTTTGGGGCAGTATGTGGCCGGGATGGGATTTTCCAATGTCGGGCTTGGCATCGTGCATTCCATGGCACACTCGCTGGGCGCGGTGTATGATACGCCCCACGGCGTGGCCAATGCAATCCTGCTGCCGACGGTGATGGAATACAATGCGCCATGCACCGGGGAAAAATACCGGGAAATCGCCAGGGCGATGGGCGTCGCGGGCGTGGACAAGATGAGCCAGGACGAGTACCGCCAGGCTGCTGTGGATGCCGTGAAGAAGCTGTCCGCAGACGTAGGGATCCCGGCGGACTTAAAGGAGATTGCCAAGGAGGAGGATGTGGATTTCCTGTCGGAGTCCGCGTTTGCAGATGCGTGCCGCCCGGGGAATCCGCGGGACACTTCGGTGGAGGAGATCAAGGCGCTTTATAAGGCATTGATGTAAGGGCAGCCAAAGGAAGCGCGCCCCGGACGTATCCCCTCCTCTGCTGAAGGGGAGGTTCCCATGATATCAAGCAGGAGGCTGTTGCGGCTGTGGTCAAAACCGCCTCCTGCTATGGGCGGCAGCCGTTTTGCCATTGCCTCCCGCCATCCTTGCTATGGGTTGCGCCCCTTCCGGCTTTCAAAGAAGGGAAATGCGTCAATGGCATCTAAGATATCCTTAAAATCCTCCCGCGGGGCCAGGTCGATATATCGTTCCAGAAGTTCGGCTTCCTGATGCTTGAACGGGCCGTAAAAAATATCGTACAGGTTGTGGCCGCGGTTATAAATCTTAAATTCTTCAAAATGTCCCTGTAAGTCTTCCACTGTCAGAATCTCTTTTCCTAAAACATCAACCAGACGGCGCCCGCCGGACAGGCGGTGGAGGTATTCCTTCCATTTATTAAGGAGTGTCTGCCAGAAAGCCTCCTCGCTGTCCACAATGCCCAGCTTTGCCATGACGCCGGGATTCAGGAAATAATTTTCAAAGGAATAGTATTTGAGGATGAGGACATTGCGGCGGCGAACCCTGGGGAGTTTGTCGATATCCTCAAAACTTCTCTCATCATAATAACGGCATAGCTGTGTTGCCAGCAGTTCGGGATCTTTGCCGTCACCGTCCCGGATCATCAAAAACTGATCCCGCAGATAGACCTGGTTCATGTACTTTAGGTTGGCGTAGGTCTTGATGTTGGTGCAGCTGTTGGTGGTCAGGATCGAGATCCGCGACAGCCTGCCGCCGGCGTCATGCAGTTCCGGATAATACTTTTTCAGCAGCAGGGGCAGGCGGTTTTTGTCCTGCTTGCCTTCCACGATAAAGACGAAGCTGACATTTAAAAGGTCGTTGGCGCCATAGCCGAGGTCGTCTAAGACCTGGTCAATGTCCGCATGGCTGCGCACGCTGCAGCAGTGCTCCTGGTCAGTGACCACCTGGCAGAGCTGGCGGCTCGTGAAGTTGGCGATCAGGTTGGGGGAGTGGGTGGAAAAGACCACCTGGTTCTTGCGCGAGAGGCGGAACAAGATCGCACCGGCATTTTTCTGGAGGCTGGGGTGGAGGAACAGTTCCGGGTATTCCACCATGATAATGCTTGGGATATGTTTCTCGCCTTCAATATAGGTCTCTAACAGCGACAGCATATAGATGCTTTTCATGCCATTGCTCAGGGACTCTATGGGGGTAAGGTGCTGCCGTCCATCCCGTTTCGCTTCCACCGTAACCGAGAACAGGGAGTCGGAATTGCAGGTGAGGGTATAGAGGATCTCCTCTATGCCGCCGTTTTTCTGGTAATTTTCATTGACTCTTTGGGAAAAGTCGCTGAGATTTAAGCGGTACATCTTGTATTCTAAAAGCTTGGCAGTCTCACACAGCTGCAGTTCCTCCGGCTTTTTCTGGTTGATCAGCCCGATGCAGCTGAAGCACTGGTTGCAGATTTTGGAGGAGCGGAACATGCAGGTGTTGGAACGCAGGCGGATCAGCTGTTCATCTTCCTGGAACATAAGCAGATCCTCCTGGAAGGCAGACAGCTGGCGCTCGGTATCGATAAAGTACAGGCGCGGCAGCACCTCGGGGATGAAGCGGTTATGCTTGCGGACATTGTCACTGTAACGGACAACACGGCTGCGGTTGATCATACAGGTGAAGGAAAGGCTGCTGCCGTCAAAGGAGGGGAGTTTGGCGGAAAAATCCTTTTTCCATGCATCAAAGCGCTTGTACTGGCTGACAATGCCGTGGGCATGGAACTGGCGCAGATCCTCGCCGGAGACGGCAAATGTCATGGAGATCTCAATATTTTGGTTGCTTTCGTTGAAATCCCCCTCGGATACCAGATAGCTGCCGAGGGCGGCACGGATCGCCTTTAAAATCCCGGTTTTGCCGGTGTTGTTTTTGCCCACTAAGATCAGGGCATTTTCGATATTGTGGATCTTTAGGTTCCGGATTGATTTGAAATTACGGATGGCAAGATAGGTGATCTGCATGGGGCGCCTCCTTTTCTCTCTGTTGATACCAGTATAGACAAACGGAAAGGAAAAAGCAAGGCTTATCCCACTTGATAAATTACGGGGTCTGTGCTAAACTCGTTGCAGGAAAAGAAGGCAGGGCAGACAGGACCCGGGCGCAGAGGCAGGGGACGTAGGATGGGCGGAGGTTGGCATGACAGCGATTATAGACTATGATGCAGGCAATTTGAGGAGTGTGGAGAAGGCGCTGGAGGCACTGGGGGAGGAGGCCGTGGTTACCAGGGACCGGGAGGTGATCCTGGCGGCAGACCGGGTCATCCTGCCCGGGGTAGGCTCTTTTGGGGATGCGATGGGGCGTTTGCACCAGTATGGCCTGGTGGAGACAGCCCGCCAGGCAGCAGGGCAGGGGACTCCGTTTTTGGGCATCTGCCTGGGGCTGCAGCTGCTTTTTGAAGGCAGTGAGGAGAGCCCGGGGGTGGAAGGCCTGGGGATTTTGAAGGGAAAGGTCTTAAGGATACCCGATAAGGCGGGGATGAAGGTTCCCCACATGGGCTGGAACTGCTTGGAGATAAAGCCGGGGACACGCCTGTTTGCCGGGATTGCGGACGGGGCTTATGTATATTTCGTCCATTCGTATTATTTAAAGGCGGAGGAAGAAGGGCAGGTGGCGGCTTCGGCGGAATATACCATCCATATCCATGCAGCGGTGGAACACGGGAATGTTGCGGCATGCCAGTTTCATCCGGAAAAGAGCGGCAGCGTGGGGCTGGCGGTTCTTAAGAACTTTATAACCTGGAAAAAGTGACCGCCTGTAAAGAATACGGCAGGAAGGAGAGGCATAATGTTAACAAAGCGGATTATTCCCTGCCTGGATGTACATAACGGGCGGGTGGTGAAGGGCGTCAATTTTGTGAACCTGCAAGATGCCGGTGACCCGGTGGAGATCGGGGCGGCCTACGACAAGGCCGGGGCGGATGAACTGGTATTCCTTGATATCACGGCCTCCTCGGACGCGCGGGGGACGGTGGTGGATATGGTGCGCCGGGTGGCAGAGACAGTATTCATCCCTTTTACGGTAGGCGGCGGGATCCGGACGGTGGAGGATTTCCGCAGGCTTTTGCGGGAGGGGGCAGATAAGATTTCCGTCAATTCCTCCGCAATCAATACCCCGCGCCTGATTTCGGATGCTGCGGACAAATTCGGGCGCCAGTGTGTGGTGGTGGCCATTGATGCCAGGCGCAAAGAGGACGGCAGCGGCTGGAATGTGTTTAAAAACGGCGGAAGGCTGGATACCGGCCTGGATGCTGTGGAGTGGGCGATGGAGGCAGACCGGCTGGGGGCAGGGGAGATTTTGCTGACCAGCATGGACTGCGACGGCACAAAAGCCGGTTATGACACAAAACTCACATCGCTGATAGCAGAAAATGTCTCCGTCCCGGTGATTGCCTCTGGCGGGGCAGGCACGATGGAGCATTTCTACGATGCCCTGACGTCCGGAAAGGCCGATGCCGCGCTGGCAGCATCCCTGTTCCACTATAAAGAATTGGAGATCCGGGAGGTAAAGGGGTACCTGCATGGGAGAGGCGTGCCGGTAAGGCTCTGAATACGGATAAGGGAACTGGGGGGCAGCAGGGAAAGGCAGCGGCCGGGACAAGCAGCGCCGTTGCAGGAAAATACGAGGAAAAGGAGAAAATCAATGGGAGCGATCGCAAATGACTGGCTGGTGCCGATGGGAGAGGAATTTAAAAAACCGTATTACAAAAAGCTATATGAAAAAGTGAAGGAGGAGTATCAGTCCAGGCAGGTTTTTCCGGATGCCAATGATATTTTTAATGCCTTTGAGTTCACGCCGCTTTCCGAGGTGAAGGTAGTGATCTTGGGACAGGATCCTTACCACAATGTCGGTCAGGCGCATGGGCTTTGCTTTTCGGTTAAGCCTGACGTCGAGATCCCGCCTTCCCTGGTGAACATCTATAAAGAACTGCATGATGACCTTGGCTGCGGGATTCCCAACAATGGATATCTGGTCAAATGGGCAAAGCAGGGGGTCATGCTGCTGAACACGGTTTTGACGGTGCGTGCCCATGCCGCCAATTCCCACCGGGGGATCGGCTGGGAGGAGTTCACGGATGCGGCAATCCGGGTTCTCAACGAGCAGGACCGGCCGATCGTGTTCATCCTGTGGGGGCGCCCGGCTCAGACAAAGAAGGCGATGTTAAACAACCCGAAGCACCTGATCCTGGAAGCGCCGCATCCGAGCCCGCTTTCGGCGCACAGGGGGTTTTTCGGCAGCAGGCCGTTCAGCAAGACTAATGCGTTTCTGGAGTCAAACGGCCTTACGCCGATTGACTGGCAGATCGACAATGTGTAGGAGAGAAAGTTTAGCATGGATATCATTGAGTTTTTAAAAATTATTGTATTTGGGATCGTAGAGGGCTTCACGGAGTGGCTGCCCATCAGCAGCACCGGCCACATGATCCTCCTAGAGGAGATCATTCCCCTCAAGATGACAGAAGATTTCTGGAACGTGTTCAAAGTGGTGATCCAGCTGGGGGCGATCCTGGCAGTGGTAGTGCTGTATTTCGGCAGGCTGAACCCGTTTAGCCGGGGCAAAAGCGGGAGGCAGAGGGAGGAGACGATCCTTCTGTGGTTTAAGATCGCGGTAGCCTGCATCCCGGTAGTTGTGGCAGTGCCGTTAGACGACTGGATGGATCAGCACCTTTATAACGGTTTCGTGGTAGCTGCTATGCTGATTGTATATGGGGTTTTGTTCATCATGGTGGAGAACCGCAGCCGTTACGCGGAATTCCCGGTACAGAGGGTGACCCAGATCGATTTTAGGACAGCGCTATATATCGGCTTGTTCCAGCTTTTGGCGCTGGTGCCGGGCACCTCGCGTTCCGGGGTCACGATCATCGGCGCCATGCTGCTCGGGTGTTCGCGGGCGGCATCTGCGGAGTTCACATTTTTCCTGGGAATTCCGGTCATGTTCGGGGCCAGCCTGTTAAAAATAGTAAAGTTTATCGTGCGGGTGGAGCGGATGCTTTCCGGGACTGAGGTTTTCTATCTGCTCTCGGCGATGCTGATTGCGTTTGTGGTGTCCGTGTATTCCATTAAGTTCCTGATGGGATATATCAAGCGGAACAATTTTAAGCTGTTTGGGTATTACCGGATCATACTGGGCGTGGTTGTGGTAGCTTATTTCGCCGTGTCAGCCTTGCTGGCATGAAAAGCATAAGCACACAAAAAAGCATGGCAGAAATTTCCTGCCATGCTTTTTTGTGTGCGTCTGGCGGCGCATGCTTCCGGTTTTGATATTTTACACGGTTTCGGCAATCTCATACAGCAGGCGCTCGGAATCCTCCCAGCCCAGGCAGGGGTCGGTGATGGACTTGCCATAGCAATGCTCCCCGATCTTTTGGCATCCTGGTTCGATATAACTCTCGATCATGACGCCTTTTACGAAATCATGGATGTCCGGGGAATGGCGGCGGCTGTGCAGGACCTCTTTGACAATGCGGATCTGCTCCCTGTACTGCTTGTTGGAATTCGAGTGGTTGGCATCCACAATGCAGGCAGGGTTATTCAGGTTCCGTTCCCGGTACAGCTGGTGAAGCAGCACAAGGTCTTCATAGTGGTAATTGGGCAGGCACTGGCCATGCTTGTTGACTGCCCCCCTGAGGATAGTGTGGGTCCAGGGGTTGCCGCAGGTCTTGACTTCCCAGTCCCTCATAATGAATTCGTGCCCGCCCTGGGCGGCTTTGACGGAATTGAGCATGACGGAAAGGTCGCCGCTGGTAGGGTTTTTCATGCCCACCGGCACATGGCAGCCGCTGGACACCAGGCGGTGCTGCTGGTTTTCAACCGAGCGGGCGCCTACGGCGATATAGGACATAATATCGTCCAGGTAACTGACATTGTCCGGATAGAGCATCTCGTCGGCAGTTGACAGGCCGGTTTCTTTGAGCACCTTCATATGCACATGGCGGATGGCATGGAGCCCGTCGGCCATGCTGGGGCGCTTTTCAGGGTCTGGCTGATGCAGCATCCCTTTATAGCCTTCCCCGGTGGTCCGGGGCTTGTTGGTATAGACGCGGGGGATGATTAACAGCTTGTCCTGTGTCTCTTCCTGTATTTTGACCAGGCGGCAGGCATAGTCAAGCACGGAATCCTCATTGTCGGCGGAACAGGGGCCGATGATGACCAGAAATTTATTGCTGCTGCCGCTGATGATATTCTTCACTTCTTCATCCCGCCGGGCTTTTACCAGGGCGTATTCGATGGGGAGCGGGAACTGCTCCTTGATCTCTGCGGGCGCCGGCAGTTTGTTGATAAATTCAAATCCCATAATCTTTTCCTCTCTCTTATCCTGTAATCCCAGGATCTCTTTTGCATCTGGTTTTGGAGCCGGTTTACGGCCGGCCTACCCGCGGAAACGGTTGATGCAGGCGAAGAGTTCCTGTTTGCGGGGCTTTGCCAGGCCGCAGGGCACATAGGAACTGCAGAAAGGCTCCCAGCCCTGCTTATCCAGCATATCGGCCAAAACCTGCACGGTCTGCCGCACGGATTTTTTGCCGTCAATGACTTGCTCCAGGCCAAAGCGCAGCAGGTGTGCGAGGGCATTGGTCTGCTCCGAATCGGCAAGCTGCTCCACATAGCGCATATCGACAGTCTCTTTGTCAAGGGAGAAGGAGTCCTTGCCAAAGGTCTTGATTTTCATATGCTCATGGCGGCTGTCACGCCCGTCCCCGCGCCCGCCGCGTCCGCCATAGCCTCCCCGGCGCCCGTCGCCTTTGCTGCCCCGGCTGGCGGCAGGCAGGGCACGGGCAAAGTCAGGAACCAAAAAGCCCGGTGCCTGGATCCTGGGGGCGGCATGGTCCTTGCAGAGCGATTTCACATGGGCGGTGATGTCCACCGGCCGGTAACAGTCCATCTGCAGGATCTTGTCCGCGATATAGAAGAACGCGCCGGAACTGCCGGCTACTAAGATGGTAGAGATGCCGGCCTTCTCGTACAGGTCGCGGGCACGTTCCAGGAACGGGGTGATCGGTTCTTTCTCACGGCTGATGACCTGCTGCATAAAATCGTCCCGCACCATAAAGTTGGTGGCGGAGGTATCCTCGTCGATCAGGAACAGGCGGGTATTGGCCTCCACGCCCTCGATGACCCCGGCGGCCTGTGAGGTGCTGCCGCTGGCATCGGGAGTGCTAAAAGCCCCGGTATCCTTTTTGTTGGGCAGGTCGTTGATAAACAGAGAGATATCAACATTGCGGATGGAACGTCCGTCCTCGGCCCGCAGCTTGATGGCTGTGTCGTCCGTGATGACAAACTCCCTCCCGTCACCGGAAATATGGTTGTATACCCCCATCTGCAGTGCTTCCAGCAAGGTGGATTTCCCGTGGTAGCCTCCGCCGACAATCAGGGTGATGCCCTGGGGGATTGCCATCCCCTTGATCTCCCCTTTGTGGGGCAAGGTGAAGCTTCGCTCCATGGCGGCGGGCGAGGCAAACGGGATGCTGTCCTTTAACGGCAGGTCGGAGACGCCGCTTTTCCTGGGGAGGATGGAGCCGTTGGCGACAAAGGCCACCAGGTTTTCCTTTTTCAGGATTTCACGGACAGCTTCCTGGTCTTCAGCCAGGAAGACGGTGTTTTCCACTTTTTTAGCATCCAGGCGGCGGTAGAAGAAGCAGCTCTCCACACAGCGGGGCAGGAAGTCAAATAGGATCTTGTCCAGTTCCCCGGCATTGATGGTGCGGCCGAAGGCTGGGAAGCCGATATGGAAACGTGTGATGATCTTGGAATCCGTGATCTGGCAGGCGCTGCGTTCCAGCACCTCCTGGCCGCAGCGGGTGATGGACATCAGGCCGCTTTTGCCGGATCCCTTGGCACGGAAATTGAAATCTTCAAACAGGGAAGAAAGCTTCCGGGTCAGGAAATCCTGGAGTGCGATACGGGAACAGTCCCTCGCATAGGTGGAGGCGGGGAACCCGGCATCCTTGTGGGCAACCTCCACATGGAGGCTGGAGGGGGAAGCGAACGGATCCCCCTGTACATGGTCGATGAATAAAGTATAGCTGCCAAAATGATAGGAACCCGCTAAGGATTTGTAGGCGGGGTAGCTTTTATGGTCGATGGAGCGCAGCAAGGTGCGCAGTTCATTGGATGATTTCATGATGGTCTCCTTTTGGATGATGTTGGTTTGGGCAATGCCCGGCAGCGGCTCCCTGCCGTGTGCCAATGCTGCCGTTACCATCATAAAACAAATTTGGAAAAGTTGCAACTGTTTGTGGGGATATATGCCCTAAATGGCTTCTGAATCACGGGATTTGCCAAGGATATTTTTGCCCATAAATCATCCAAAGCGATTTCTATTATTGGTACAAATATCATCTCCGTTAGTTGAAGCAGAAATTCGAGAGAAGTCAGTATTTTCTCCTGCAATCACAGGAGGAAATCTTGCGTTTTGGGGTTAAACGTGTTATGGTATGCAATAGAAATCTTCAAATCGATGTATTCCCGGAAAAGGGAGGTTTATTCATGGCTATCAGTTACAAAAAATTATGGAAACTGTTGATTGATAAAGATATGAAGAAAAAAGATCTGCAACAGTTAGCTGGGATAAGTGCGGCATCCATTACGAAACTTGGCAAAAATGAAAATGTAAATACTGAAATAATTGAAAAAGTCTGTATGGCTTTGAGATGTGATGTCAGTGATATTATGGAAATGGTAGATGAGGATTGAATCGATGATAATAATTCTGTAGGTTAAAGGAAACCAATCTCATTGAGGAAGGAAATAGACACATGAATAATCAAATCCACAATGCAATTGTGAGTTTTATATGGGGAATTGCGGATGACTGCCTGCGAGACGTATATGTGCGTGGCAAGTATCGTGATGTTATTCTGCCGATGACGGTGATCCGCCGCCTGGATGCGATGTTAGAGGACAGTAAAGAGGCTGTTCTTGACATGAAGAAGAAACTGGATGCTGCCAAAATCGATAACTAGTGGCCGGCATTGTGCAATACTGCGGGACAAGCATTCTGTAATGCCTCTCCATTCCGCCTGCGTGATTTGACCAGCCGCGCAAAGAAGCAGACGCTGAAAGCCGACTTTGAAGTTTATCTGGATGGCTTTTCTCCCAATGTGCAGGAAATTTTGGAGAAGTTCAAGTTTCGCAATCAGATTGACACGATGATTGAGGCGGATATTCTGGGGGCGGTGATTGAGAAATTTATTTTGCCGGACATCAACCTCTCTCCAAAGCCATTCTATAAGGATGATGACCAGACTATCGTGAAGTATCCGGGGCTTGACAATCACGGCATGGGTACGATTTTTGAAGAACTGATCCGCAAATTCAATGAGGACAATAACGAGGAGGCTGGGGAACATTGGACGCCCCGTGATGTTGTTGAGTTGATGGCGGATCTTGTATTTATGCCTATCTCCAGTCAAATCAAGGATGCGACTTATTCCTGCTATGACGGAGCCTGCGGCACAGGCGGTATGCTTACCGTTGCACAGGACAGGCTTTTGACGCTTGCCCAGCAGCAAGGAAGGAATGTATCTATCCATCTGTTTGGACAAGAAGTGAACCCCGAAACATATGCAATCTGCAAAGCGGATATGCTGCTCAAAGGCGATGGAGACCAAGCGGAGCATATCAGCTATGGTTCTACACTTTCCTTGGATGGGAATGCCACAAAGCAATTCGATTTCATGTTGTCGAATCCCCCTTACGGGAAAAGCTGGAAAGTTGACGCGGAAAAACTGGGTGGAAAAAAGGAAATTTTGGACACCCGATTTAACGCTTATCTGGAGGACGGCGAGGAACTTGCCATGATTCCAAGAACAAGCGATGGCCAGCTTCTGTTCTTGTTGAACAATGTGGCAAAGATGAAAAAGGATACCCCGCTGGGCAGCCGTATTGCCGAAGTACATAATGGCTCGTCCATTTTTACCGGGGATGCAGGTAGCGGGGAGAGCAACGCCCGCCGTTACATGATTGAAAACGACTTGGTTGAAGCGATCATTGCCTTACCTGAGAATATGTTCTACAATACAGGAATCGGGACATTCATCTGGATTTTGTCCAACCGGAAGGAGGAGTGCCGTAAAGGGAAAATCCAGTTGATTGACGCTACTGCTATGAAATTCCCGCTCCGCAAAAATATGGGCAAGAAGAACTGTGAGTTCACATCGGAAATCCGCAGGGAAATCGTCCGCATTTTTATGGAAATGGAACAGAGCGAAGTCAGCATGATCTTTGACAACGAGCAGTTCGGCTATTGGTCTATCACTGTGGAACGCCCTCTGCGTCTTCGCGTGTACCCGGACAGGGAAATTCCCTCCGATACATTCAAAAAAGCGGATGAACTTGCAGCGGTGAAGAAAACTCTTGCTGAAGCCGCAAAAACTGCTCCTCTGGATGATTGGACAGCATTTGCTAAAGCAACAAAATTGAAAGTCGGCGTTCTGAAAAAAATCCGCCCCTTCATCACAGAGAAAGACCCCGCTGCAAAGGCTATTGAAGAAGAGCCGGATGTTGATTTGCGTGACACGGAAAATATTCCGTTTACCTATGAGGGCGGCATTAATACCTTTATGCAGAATGAGGTGCTGCCATACGCCCCCGATGCCTATGTGGATGAGAAGAAAACACAGATTGGCTACGAAATCAACTTTATTAAGCATTTCTATAAGCCGGTGGAGTTGCGTCCAATGGAGGAAATTTTGAAGAGTCTGAAATCACTTGAGCAGGAAGCGGACAGCATGATGGCAGAGATTATGGAGGGCTTGCAATGAACACATATAAACAAATGCAGCCTGTTTTACTTGGATGGACTCAAACTTTACCAGTTCATTGGAAAATTGAACGGTTAAAATTCCTTTTGTGGGAAAGAAAGGAAAGTAATAATCCAATAAAGACAACTGAGATTCTCTCTCTTACCAACACGAAAGGCATCATTCCCTACGCTCAAAAGGGGAATATTGGAAACAAGTCAAAGGAGAATTTAGAGGATTATCATTTGGCTCATCCTGGTGACCTTGTGGTTAATAGTATGAATGTAGTCATAGGTTCTGTAGGAATATCACACTATTTTGGAGCAATAAGTCCTGTTTATTATGCTTTAGTGCCGAGAGAGTATATAAACATTAAGTACTGCGAATATATTTTCAGACTTTCAATTTTTGAGGAAACATTAAAAGGTCTGGGGAATGGAATCCTTGATATTCGAAAAAGAATTCCAATGACAAAGCTAAACAATGTACTTCTTCCTGTCCCTCCCCGCCCCGAACAAGATCAGATTGTGCGGTTTCTGGATTGGAAGGTATCAAGTATCAATAAGCTGATTAACATCAAGCGAAAAGAAATTAATCTGCTAAAAATACAAAGGCAACGCAAACTCTCCAGTATTATTACTCATGGGCTAAAACCGGGAGTTTCTATGAAAAGAACCGGAATTCGATGGATTGGCAGTATTCCTGCACATTGGAATTGTGTCCCGCTAAAGAGGTGTGCCAAAGTGAAGTCCGGAATTACCCTTGGGAAAAAATATCCCGCCAACTCGAACCTGATAGAAGTACCTTACCTTCGAGTAGCTAATGTACAAAATGGGTATGTGGATCTGGCGACAGTTGCTACATTAAAAGTAACTTCACAAGAAACTCAACAATATCAATTACCTATAGGATGTGTTTTGATGACTGAGGGCGGTGATCGAGATAAACTTGGACGAGGGTGCGTCTGGAATGGGGAAATTAAAAATTGTATTCACCAAAACCATATATTTGCTGTAACAGTAAATGACAAACTTCTTCAAAATAAATGGCTGGAATATGTTTCTGCGAGTGATGTGGGAAGAATTTATTTTGATGTGACTGCAATCCGGACAACAAATCTTGCCTGCACCAATGCTTCAAAGGTATTAGCATTTCCTATTCCATTGCCGCCACGGGATGAACAAGAAGTGATCTCTAACGAACTTTATAAGATTCTTGTAAATTTTGACCATGTTCAAATTGCATTGGAAAATCAAATCGAGTTGTTGCATGAACTTAAAAACAAATTTATTGCCGATGCTGTCACTGGAAAAATTGATGTCCGTGGCATAGAAATCCCCGAATATGAATTTGTGGAGGAAGAAGCTGACAGTGATGCTGATGATGAAGAAGAAACCGAAGGACAGGAGGAAGGCTGATGGAAAAAATAGAGAAGCAAAACAATATGGCATTAGCATCTTTCCATGAATATATAAAATCCTCACTTATGTGGGAAATTGAGCGAATTTCTTTAATAGTAAGAAAAAATGCATGAATACGACCAAGAATGGAGCATGATCCGGCCGATAACTATATAAAGTGACCAGGAAAGGAACAGCTTTGAATGAATAATAGTGAATTAGTTTCCTATGAGGACATCTATGCTGAAATAAAAGAAACTCTTCTGCTGTCGCGCAACCAGGCATACAGTGCGGTCAACTTTGCGATGGTACAAGCCTACTGGCAGATTGGGCGCATCATCGTGGAACATGAGCAAGATGGCAATGCGCGGGCCGGTTACGGGAAATCTGTGTTGCAGGAACTGTCTAGCCGATTGACCAAGGATTTTGGCAAAGGCTTTTCTGTGCGGACATTGCAGCAGATGAAGAAATTTTATGTGATGTTTCCAAATACGAACGCACTGCGTTCGCAATTGACTTGGACGCATTATCGCCTCCTGCTGTCGGTGGAAAACGAACAGGCAAGGCAGTGGTATATGGACGAGGCTATCTCCTCTGC
The DNA here is from genome assembly GCA_003669055.1 of bacterium 1XD21-70. GTDB lineage: Bacteria > Bacillota > Clostridia > Lachnospirales > Lachnospiraceae > Brotaphodocola. The sequence goes on along the minus strand of RAYB01000023.1, from coordinate 15,704 downwards.
ATGGTCAAGCCGCCAACTGGAGAGACAGATTTCTACCCTATATTATGAGCGGTTACTTGCAAGCAGAGAGCAGGCATCTGTAAAGGCTGAGGCTGTTGAACTTACAGCACATTTAGCTGCGGAAAATTTCATCAAAGATCCGTATGTGTTGGAGTTCCTTGGCTTGAAAGATTATCCGTCCCTACGTGAGTCGGATTTAGAGCAGGCATTGATTAGCAAATTGCAGGAATTCTTATTGGAGTTAGGGCGCGGCTTTTGCTTTGTAGCCAGACAGAAGCTGATGCGCTATGAAGATGAAGATTTTTATCTTGACCTCGTATTCTACCACAGCATCTTGAAATGTCATGTGCTGATTGATTTGAAGGTTGGCAAATTGACTCACGGTGACATCGGCCAGATGGACAGCTATATTCGCATGTTTGATGCGCTATATAAAAACGAAGATGATAATCCCACTATCGGCATCATTTTGTGCTCGCAGAAAAACGAGGCAATTGTCAAATATTCTGTTTTGAATGATGCCCAGCAGATATTTGCCTCACGCTATCGTTTTGCGCTGCCCACCGCTGAAGAATTGCAGCAGGAGATTGAAGCTGAACGCAGAAGGATTGAGAAAGAGGAGGGCTGAGGATGGCTTTTACAAATACAAAAGAAAGCGGTCTGGAAACACTCATTGTAAAATGGCTGGTTGAGCAGAATGGTTATGAAGAAGGGGCTAACACTGATTACAATAAAGAATACGCGATTGATGAGACTCGGCTCTTTCGATTTTTGCAGGATACCCAACCCATGCAGATGAGCAGGCTGGGGGTGTTTCAGTCCGATCAGAAAAAACGGCAGTTTCTGAACCGTCTCCAGGGTGAGTTAGCCAAACGCGGAATTGTAGATGTTCTGCGCAATGGCATCAAGGTGTACCCGGTTGATCTCATTATGTTCTATCTTACTCCGACTGAAAACAACATAAAAGCGAAGGAACTGTTCCAGAAAAATATTTTCAGTGTGACGCGCCAGTTCCGCTATTCTCAGGACGCAGGAAAACTTGCCCTTGACTTGTGCTTATTCATCAATGGCTTGCCTGTCATCACCTTTGAACTGAAAAACCAGTTCACAAAGCAAAATGTAGATGATGCTGTCCAGCAGTATAAAGATGACCGTGATTCACGAGAAGCATTGTTTCAGTTTAAGCGCTGTATGGTGCATCTGGCTGTGGATGACGCCCGTATCAAATTCTGTACTCGCCTCGCAGGCAAAGACAGTTGGTTCCTGCCCTTTGATAAGGGATATAACGATGGAGCAGGTAATCCACCAAATCCTAATGGCTTAATGACTGATTACCTGTGGAAAGATATCCTTACAAAAGAAAGGCTGACGCTGATTATTGAAAATTACGCCCAGGTTGTTATCGAGGTAGATGAGGATACCAAAAAGAAAAAAGAGAAGCAGATTTTCCCGCGGTATCATCAGCTGGATGTGGTTACAAGGCTGCTTAGCGATGTGCGGGAAAACGGTATCGGGCATAAATACTTGATCCAGCACAGTGCAGGAAGCGGCAAGTCCAACTCTATTGCATGGCTTGCCCATCAGTTGATCGGACTTGAACAGGATGGGCGTCCGATGCTCGACTCTGTTATTGTAGTTACCGACCGCCGTATCCTCGATAAACAAATCCGGGACACTATCAAGCAATTCATGCAGGTGAGCAATACTGTAGCATGGGCGGAGCACTCCGGTGATCTTACAAAAGCCATCACGGACGGTAAGCGCATCATCATTACCACAATCGAGAAGTTCCCATATACGCTGCCGCAAATCGGAACTGACCATAAAGAAAATCGTTTCGCTATTATCATTGATGAGGCGCATTCCGGGCAGAGTGGACGCAATTCCGCGCAGATGAATCTTGCTCTCTCCGGGCTCGCTTCGGATGACGAGATGGACAACGAGGACAGGATCAACGCTATGATGGAAGGGCGTAAGCTGTTGAAGAATGCCAGCTATTTTGCATTCACAGCTACACCGAAGAATAAGACATTGGAAACTTTCGGCATACTTGTTGTGGATGAATACGGAACTCCTATATTGAATGATAAGGGCGAATTGCAGCATAAGCCGTTCCATGCCTACACGATGAAACAGGCTATCCAGGAAGGCTTTATTCTGGATGTGTTGCGGAATTACACGCCTATTGACAGCTTTTACAGATTGATGAAGACCGTCGAGGACGATCCGATGTTTGACAAAAAGCGCGCCCAGAAGAAACTCCGTAATTTTGTGGAGAGCAGCAGCTATACCATAGCGAAGAAAGCTGCCATGATGGTTGACCACTTCCATGAACAGATTATCGCTAAGGGAAAAGTCGGTGGACAGGCCCGTGCTATGGTCGTAACCGCCAATATCCCACGATGCATTGAATATTACTACGCTATCAACAAGTATCTTTCTGAAAGGCACAGCCCCTATAAAACCATTATCGCTTTTTCCGGCGAATGCAAGTACAACGATCAGGAACCGCCGCTGACCTCTGCAGGCATAAACGGATTCTCTGATGCAAAGATACCAAAAACTTTTAAGGCAGACCCATATCGCATCCTGATCGTGGCAGATATGTTTCAGACTGGCTTTGACGAACCTCTGCTCCACACGATGTATGTGGATAAGATGCTATATGACATCAAAGCAGTACAGACCCTTTCAAGGCTGAACCGTTGCCATCCAAAGAAGTATGACACCTTTGTTTTGGATTTCGCTAATAAACCGGAAATTATTGGGGAGTCCTTTTCCCATTACTACCGAACCACAATTTTGTCCGGCGAGACCGACCCGAACAAACTCTATGACCTTGCAACAACGATGGAGGGTCTTCAGGTTTATTCTGGCGAGGATGTAGAACGCCTGGTCAACCTGTATCTGAATGGTGCGGACCGTGATAAACTTGATCCTACCCTGGATGCCTGTACAGCTATTTATAAGCAGCTGGAAACGGATGGCCAGATTAAATTCAAAAGCGCGGCAAAAGCTTTTTGCCGTACGTACGGATTTCTTGGAGCGATTCTCCCTTATGGCAATGCGGATTGGGAGCGGCTTTCTATTTTCCTCAATCTGCTGATACCCAAATTGCCTTCTCCCCATGAGGACGATTTGTCACAGGGCATCCTTGAGACAATCGATTTGGAAAGCTATCGCAACGAGGCGCGTGAGTCAATATCTATCAAGTTGGAGGATTCTGATTCCGAGGTTGCGCCAGTTCCTGCTGGAAAGGTCGGCCGCATTATTGAGCCGGAGATGGATTTACTTTCCGTTATTCTGTCTGACTTTAACGATATGTTTGGCAATATCAACTGGAATGATGCAGATAATGTGCGCAGACAGATTCTTGAAATACCTGCTATGGTTTCAAGGGATGAGAAATATCAGAATGCCATGAAAAACTCTGATGAACAGAGCGCAAGGCTTGAAAGTGAGCGGGCTTTGCAGCAGATTATCTTCGCTATCATGGCTGATAATATGGAACTGTTCAAACAGTTTCAGGATAATCCTTCGTTCAAGAAATGGCTTTCCGACCTTGTATTTAATCTCACCTACAACAAAGAAGGAAAATCTTATGCAGCACCGCCACAGGAACATAAGTCCGTTGTTTATAACTTTGAGCCGCCACAGGAAATGCAAATAGTAGCCGAGGAGCAACCGCCTTATAGAGAAATTTGAAAGAAAACACGAAAGGTGTTCAAGAAATGTGTAAAATGATGGAGGACATGAGAAAAGAATCAAGTCCTTTACAAAACATCACTGGGCATCCGCATCCTGAATTTAAAAGGGCATGCCCCAGAGGAGGGCATACCCGCCAAAAAACGATTTTTACTGATCCTTCTCCATCATGATATTCAGGATGGTAGTATCGGTCTCAAGCATGCCTGGGTTGCTCACCCTTCCCATGTTGCGGATGGCCTGTTCCGGGGTGTATCCGCAGATCCCGTCCGTGGGCTGGAGCACAACGTCCGACATAGCCAGGGAAGCGCACATCATGGCCGCGTTGGTGGCCGTGGCAAGCTTTAACGCGCAGCCGATTTTCCCCCCGTCGCAGATCATGCCGGTCAGGTTGCCGCTCATGTTGATGATGGCATTGCCGATCTGTTCGTCGCTTCCGCCCATCAGCCATACCATCGAGGCAGCAGCGGCAGTTGCGGCAGAGACCCCGCAGCCGCAGGTGGCGGACAGCTTCCCGGTATACATTTTGATATATACATTCAGTGCATGGGAGAAGGCCAAGGCTTTTACCAGCTGTTCATTGGAGGAACCTAGGTGCTTGGCCATTTCCACAACCGGGATAATTGCCGTAATACCGTGGTTCCCGCTTCCGGCGCTGCTCATGACAGCGTAGGGGCACCCGCTCATACGCCCTTCGGCACTGCTGGCCACCCGGACCATGGTACGGGTAAATAAGCTGTCACCCAGGACATTGCCTTTTAGTTCTTTTTGCAGGGAGGAGGCAATGCCGATGCCCAGGGAGTGCTCCAGCCCATAATCCGCCAGCTTTTCGTTCATCTCCATTCCGTTGAGCATCTCTTCCAGTTCGTCTGCAGTGCATTGTTCAACGACTGCCTTGATTTCGGCCACGGTCATGGACATCAGCTTATCATGGATTTCGTCACTGGAACTGGTAGCATACTCTTTTTGCAGGAGCACCTCGTTATTTTTTTTGGTGAAAATAATATTGGAGTGGGTATTGCGGATCTCGCTGATCCCGATCCCGGAGGTGGTGATAATCTCTGCCCGGGCATAAAGCTGGGTCTCATTCTGGTTGATCATGACGATCACATGGTGGCCGTCCACCAGCCGGATGGCATCCTCGCTGACCTCGGGGGTGATATCTTCCAAAAGCTGCAGCTTTTTTTCCGGGTTGCCCAGGCAGGCGCCCAGGGCAGCAGCATACTTTAAGCCTACCTTCCGGAAACCGGGAATCCCGACGCTCATGCCGTTTTTGTAGATGCCGGGGTTGACCTCCATCTTGATGGATACCACATCTCCCCCGATTGCACGCCAGGCGTCCGCTGCCGCCAAAGCGACGCACACCGGCTCCGTACAGCCAAGCGCCGGGACAACTTCCTGGTGGAGTAACTGAATCAATTCTGCTTTTGTGATCATAGGATAACTCCTTTCTGAAACAGTAAAATAGTGATGCCTTATTAATAAGCAAGAAACATGCCAAACCTATTGCGGCTTCATGCGGGGAAATGCTGCCCGGGAAAAATGCTGCCTGGGGAAAGAACCGCACGGGAATGGCCGCGGGAACCAGGGAAAGAAATCTTGAAAAAAAGGCGTAACTATGAGAAAATGGTTATATAGGACGGAAAATTGGTTGAAGGCCATAAAATCCAACAATAAATTGGTTAAATGATATCCGGCCGAAATATCGCAAAGGAGGCAGGAACATGCAAAAGAAAAAGATCACCGTCATTTCCCTGGATCCCAGGGCAGGCGCCTCGTATGCAGGGGAAGTGCAGAGCCTGTTCGGGGAGTATGCGGACATTTCCATGTTCAATGTGATGGACGGCTCCGCGACGGGAACCCTGGAGTGGGCGGACTTGTTTGTGATATCCACGGATGCCTACGGATCGGCGGAGGAGGTGGCCAGGCATGTCCCTATCGGGTGCCAGACGATGGCAGTGGAGGTATCTTTCCGGTGGAAGGAACTGCAAAAGCTAAAGGAGATCCCGCAGGGAAGCAAGGTTCTTTTCGTGAATATGACACAGACAATGGCCAGGGAGGCGATTGCACAGCTGAACCAGTTCGGAATCAACCATATCCATTTCATCCCGTTTTACCCGGGGGCGGCTTTGGAGGAGGAAGTCCATATCGCAGTGACGCCGGACGAGATGCGCTATGTGCCGGAATCCATTGAAAAGAGGATCAACTTGGGGCAGAGGCCATGTACCTCCGGCATGATGATTGAGATTGCCCTGCGGCTTAATTTGGAGCAGCTTTTGGAGACCGAAAAGTTCCGGGAGTATTTTCAGGAGATCGCCACCAGCAATTATAGCTTTGACCAGATGTTCAGCCGCTCGGTCCGCTTAGAAAGCCAGTTTTATATTTTGATGGACATCCTGGAGGACGGTATTATCGGGGTGGATGAGAAGGGGGAAATATTTGCCTGCAACAGGCAGGCAGAGGAGATTACGAAAGCCAGTTCTTCCTTAATTATAGGGAAACGGTGCGAGGAGGTCTTTTCTTACATTCCTTTTGTGAAATGCCTGCTGGAAAAGAGGAGCATTCCGGCAAAGATGATCAAGGTCAACGGCGTCAATGTCAGCATGGAGGTGGTTCCGGTGCTGCGGCAGGAAAACTGCATCGGGGCATTCGCCAGGCTGCAGAAATTCAATGAGGTGGAGGTACGGCAAAACGAACTGCGCAGCCAGCTGATGAGCAAGGGGCATGTGGCAAAATACGGCTTCGGCGATGTGGTCGGGGAATCGGATGTGATCCGGAAAACAAAGGCATCTTTAGAGCGGATGGCTGCCAGCGAAAGCCCGGTTCTCTTGATCGGGGAGACGGGCACGGGGAAGGAACTGTTTGCGCATGCGGTTCACCGGGCTTCCCGGAGGAAAGACGGGCCTTTTATTGCCATCAATGTGGCGGCAGTGCCGGAGAACCTTTTGGAAAGCGAACTTTTTGGCTATGAAGAAGGGGCATTCACCGGGGCAAAAAAAGGCGGGAGGCCAGGGCTGTTTGAATTTTCCCACAAGGGGACTTTGTTCTTAGATGAGGTGGAAGGCATGAGCCAGGCGCTCCAGGTGAAGCTGCTGCGCGTACTCCAGGAGCGGGAGATCATGCGGGTGGGCGGCAACCGGGTCATAAAAATCGATGTGAGGATTGTGGCCGCCACCAACGAATCCTTAGAGGAGAAGGTGGAGGACGGCACCTTCCGGAGGGATCTCTATTACCGCCTGAATACCCTGCCCATCGTGATCCCGACCCTGGCCGAGCGGGGAGAAGATATGTTCCTGATTATGGAAAGCATACGGCAGGAACTCGGCGGGGATTTTGTGCTGACAGAACCGGTAAAGGATTTCCTCAGGAATTATTCCTGGCCGGGGAATATCCGGGAACTGCGGAATGTGGCGGAGTACTTTATCTATACCGGGCAGCCGGAGATTACGATGGAAGAACTTCCCCCCACCGTATTCCGGAGGCATCCTGCCCCGGGGGCTGCCCGGCCTTTAAGGGAAACATCCCTGCGGACAGAAAATAATTTCTCCGCTTTTTGGTATGTCCTGGAACAGCTGTACCAGGCATCGGAACAGTATGCCACGATCGGGAGGGAGCGGATCCTGGCTGAGGCAAAAGCCAGGGACTTGCCGCTGTCCCAGCAAGAAGTGAGGAAAATTTTATCCGGCATGGCAAGCCAGGGGCTGGCCAAGATAGGCAGAGGCAGGGGAGGCAGCCGATTGACGCCTGCCGGGCGGGAACTGTGGGAGGCACACAGCAAAGGAGGAGGCAGCCATTGACGTGGCAGCCGCTGCGCTTGTGTTTGTGAAGCGGCGCCCGGATTCTGGAGGAAAGGCATCTCTTATTTCTGTTACCTTAAAATAGAAATAGGAGGTGCCTTTTGCGACCTAAAAACCATTTAAAACCAATTGAAATCCAGAAAACAACCAATTTACACGAGTTATCTAACCAATCATAATATTTTTTCTATATATTTGTCTGGGAATCGAAATCTATTCAATCTTTGGAACCCCTGAAAACCAATAAAAATCCAGGAATTTATAAAAAAACAAAAAAATCCGAGAGCCGGACAGTTTTTGGCACGGTTTATGCGGTATATATGGCATAAGACATCGAAGGGGAAAAACTTCACAACCAAAAAGGAAAACAGGAAGGATGGATGAACATGAAGTATGATTTTGACCAGGTCATTGACCGCAGCAAAAACAGGGCAGCCAAGTACGACGAGCGGATAAAGAAATTCGGAACCGAGGACGTGATCCCTTTGTGGGTGGCAGATATGGATTTTCGTACGGCACAGCCGATTATCGATGCATGCCGGAGGAAGGCAGAGGAAGGGATCTGGGGCTATACCTCCAGGCCAGACAGTTATTTTGAGGCGGTGAAGAATTGGGAGAAAAGGCGGAACGGATGGGATGTGGATCCGTCCCTGATGAGTTGGAGCCTGGGGGTAGTGCCAGCATTGTCCGCCATTGTGAAGATCTTCAGCGAGGAAAACGATAAGGTGATGATCCAGACGCCGGTGTACTCGGAATTCTATGATGTGGCGGAGGCCTGGGGGCGCCAGGTGGTGGAGAACCGAATCGTGGAAAAGGACGGGCATTGGGAGATTGACTTTGCAGATTTTGAGAAAAAGGCAAAAGAGGTAAAGATTTTCCTTCTTTGCAGCCCCCACAATCCTCTGGGCATTGTCTGGGAGCGGGCGGAACTTGAGAGAATGGCAAAGATCTGTATTGACAATGATGTGCTTCTGGTTTCGGATGAGATCCATTCGGATCTGATCTTCAATGGAAAGAAGCACACGCCCACGGCATCGGTTTCCGAGGAGATCCGCTCAAAGGTGATTTCTTGTGTGTCGGCGACAAAGACCTTTAACCTGGCAGGGATCCAGGCATCCACCACGATTTTCCCCAATGAGGAGATGAAGGCCAGGTATGACCGGTTTTGGATGAACATGGATATCCACCGGAACAATGCATTCAGTTCGGTGGCGATGGAAGCGGCCTACAACGAAGGGGAAGAGTGGCTGGAGCAGCTTTTGGAATATCTTTCCGGGAATTTCGCTTTCATAAAGGAATATTTTGAAAAACAGATTCCGTTAATCAAACCGAACATGCCGGATGCCACCTATCTTGTATGGCTGGACTGCCGGGAATTGGGAATGGATAACGAGGCCTTAAGAAGGTTTATGATCGAGAAAGCAAAGCTGGGGCTGAATGAGGGGAATACCTTTGGGCGGAGCCTGAGCGGGTATATGAGGCTGAACGCAGCCTGCCCGAGGAGCGTCCTGGAAAAGGCGCTGGATCAGCTGCGGGATGCGGTGGACAGCCTGGGGTGAGAGCCTGGGAAGGGGAAGGAAACGGCTGAAGAAAAACAGAGAGCAAAACAGAGGGATGATTAAAAATAATTGCGTAGGAGAGAAAAAATGGATAAGAAAAAGTTGTGGGACAATTATAAGTTTCCGTTGATTTTGTTGGGGGGCATCCTCACCGGGGCAATTGTCGGGCTGGTGATGGGGGAGAAGGCATCTATGTTTGAGCCCCTGGGGCAGATATTTTTGAACCTGATGTTTACCATTGTGGTTCCTATGGTATTTGTGTCTATCACCACGGCGGTGGGGAATATGCTGAACATGAAGCGCTTGGGGAAGATCTTGGGAAGCCTGGTGCTGACCTTTGTGGTGACCGGAATGTTTGCCGCGGCGCTGGTGCTGTTCGTGGTCAATGTCTGGCCGCCGGCTGCCAATACCACGATTGCCATGGGGGCGGCCGAGATGGATGAGGCTTCCAGCATCAGCGACATGATTGTGGGTGCTTTGACGGTTAATGATTTTTCCGGCCTGATGAGCAGAAGCAATATGCTGCCGATTATCGTATTTGCCATTATGTCCGGGCTGGCGGTAGCCGCCTGCGGCGGCCAGGAATCCCCGGCAGGAAAGCTTTTGAATAACTTAAATGACATTATCATGAAGATGGTTGACATGATCATGAAGCTGGCGCCGGTCGGCCTGGGTGCATATTTTGCCAACCTGGTAGGGGAGTTCGGGCCGCAGCTGATCGGGGACTATGGGCGTACCATGCTGGTCTACTATCCGATGTGTGCGGTGTATGTGGTGGTATTCTTCCCGCTGTATAGCTATTTTGCTGCCGGGAAGCAGGGGGTCAGCAGGATGCTGAAAAATATTTTCAACCCGGCGGTCACCGCTTTTGCAACACAGAGTTCGGTGGCGACGCTCCCGGTGAATATGGAGGCATGCAAAAAGATCGGCGTGCCGGAGGATATCAGCAATATCGTCCTCCCCATGGGCGCTACCATGCACATGGACGGCTCCGTATTGTCGGCGATCACCAAGATTGCGTTTTTGTTTGGCATATTCCAGATGCCGTTTACGGGGGCAGATACCTATGCGATGGCAATTGTGGTTTCGATTTTGAGTGCGTTTGTGCTCTCCGGTGCTCCGGGAGGAGGCCTTGTGGGAGAAATGCTGATTGTAAGCCTGTTCGGCTTCCCGGCAGAGGCATTTCCGCTGATTGCAACGATTGGTTTTCTGGTAGACCCGGCAGCAACCTGCCTCAATGCATCGGGGGATACCATTGCCTCGATGATCATTGCCCGGCTGGTGGAAGGCAAGGACTGGTTAGAGAAGCGCCTGGCGTCAGGGGAGACAGCAGAGTAGGCGCAGGAAGACGGGAAAGCAGTATCATAGAGCAAAAGGCAGGAAGCCAGGAAAGGCGGACGGCAGAACAGGGCATAAGGCCAGGAAAAGATAAGGAGGATGCAAAGATGAAGGTAATCGAGACAAAGAAAGCACCGGGTGCAATCGGCCCGTATTCCCAGGGTTTTGAGGTGGGCGGAATGGTCTTTACCTCGGGGCAGATTCCGGTGAACCCGGAAAACGGCGAGGTGCCGGAAGGGATTGCGGCCCAGGCGAGGCAAAGCTGTGAAAATGTGGGGGCAATCCTTAAGGCAGCAGGGACGGATTTTGACAGGGTATTCAAAACGACATGTTTTTTGGCGGACATGGCAGATTTTGCCGAGTTTAACCAGGTGTATGCGGAGTATTTTGTGTCAAAGCCGGCCAGAAGCTGCGTGGCGGTCAGGACTCTGCCCAAGGGAGTCTTATGTGAGATCGAGGCGACCGCGGTAAAATAGTCCCGGCAATGGCTGCAAGGCAGAAAAATAGCAGCAGTCCGGGGGATCCCTGGGCTGCTATAAAAAGGAGAGTTCTATGAAGGTAGTGATTGTAGGCGGCGTGGCCGGCGGCGCTGGCACGGCTGCCAGGCTGAGGCGGAATGATGAGCAGGCAGAGATTATCCTTTTGGAGAAAGGCCCCCATATTTCGTATGCGAACTGCGGGCTTCCCTATTATGTGGGGGGAGTGATCCGGGAGAAAGGGAAGCTTCAGCTCCAGACCCCCCAGAGTTTTTATAGCCGTTTTCGGGTGGACGTGAGGACCGGGCATGAGGCGGTGTCCGTCAACCTGGAGAAAAAAGTGGTGACCGTCTGCGCAGGGGGCAAAAATTACGAGGAAAGCTATGATAAGCTGGTGCTTTCCCCTGGGGCGGAGCCGGTAGTCCCGCCGGTTAAGGGGCTAAAGGAGAACCAAGACCATATTTTCACGCTGAGGAACGTGGAGGATTCTTACCGCATCTACGATTATATTGAGGAAAAGAAACCGAAAACCTGTGCGGTAATCGGGGCGGGCTTCATCGGGATGGAGATTGCGGAGAACCTTTTTGAGAGAGGGATTTCGGTATCGGTCGTCGAGGGAGCCGGCCATGTGATGCCTCCCCTGGACCCGGATATGTCACACCGGGTCCACAACGAAATGCGCAGCAGAGGGATCGGGCTGTACTTAAACCAGATGTGCAGCGGGATTGGGAAGGAGTATGTGACGCTGAGCGGCGGGGACAGGGTGGAAGCGGATCTGGTGATCCTTAGCATCGGGGTGCGCCCGGCCACAGGGTTTTTGCGTGACAGCGGAATCGCCCTCGGCCAGCGGGGGGAGATCCTGGTAAATGCATATATGGAGACATCCCACAGGGATATTTATGCACTGGGGGATGCTGTGGCAGTCCCCCATGTGGTGAGCGGGCAGCAGGTGCTGATTCCCCTGGCTTCCCCGGCAAATAAACAGGGGCGGATCGTGGGGGATAACCTTTGCGGGGGCCGCCGTGCCTACAAGGGGAGCCAGGGAACCTCGATCATGAAATTTTTTGATTTGTCCGTGGCAGTCACCGGGGAAAAAGAAGAGAGTTTAAAGGCGCAGGGGCGCCCCTATGGCAAGGTGCATACGGTGTCTGCCTCGCATGCCGGGTATTATCCGGGAGGGAGCCAGATGTTTGTGAAGACTTTGTTTGACCCGGAGAGCGGCAGGATTTTAGGGGCGCAGATCGTGGGCAAGGACGGGGTGGACAAACGGATTGATTTGTTGGCCAATGCGGTGCGGTTTGGCCAGACCTGCTATGAACTGCAGGAGGAGGAACTGTCCTATGCACCTCCGTTTTCATCCGCCAAGGATCCGGTGAATATGGTGGGGTACGTGATTGAAAATGTCCTGAAGGGAAAGATGAAGCCTTATTATGCGGAGGATGTAGAACGGATCCCCCGGGATGCCATTTGCCTGGATGTCCGGACGCGGGAAGAGTATGAACTGGGGCATATCCCCGGCTATCAAAACATCCCGCTGGATGAACTGCGGGAACGGCTGTGTGAACTTGACGGGCAGAAGGAGATCTACCTTACCTGCCAGATCGGCCTGAGGGGATATCTCACCCAATGCATCCTGGAGCAAAACGGGAGGAGGACAAAAAACCTTTCCGGCGGGTATGCGATCTACCACGAGATGGCCAAGGACAAAGCGGCAAAAGAAGAGCAGTAGACAGATGCAAATCAGTTAGCAATTCAATTTTTATATAAAGAAAGCGAGGAAATAATCATGAAAGTAACTGTTATTGGAAGCCATTTGTGCCCGGACACCCTGTATGCGCTGAACCAGCTGGCGGCAAATAAGGTGGAGATCGATTTTAAGAACCTGTCGGCAAGCCTGCCGGACCTTAAAGAATATCTGGCTCAGAGGGAGTCCAATCCCCTGTATGCAGCCGTGAGGGAAAAGGGCGGTATCGGGATCCCGTGTTTTGTCCTGGAAGACGGGAAGACCACGCTGGACCTGGGCGAGGTGCTGGGGAATTAAGATCCCGGCTGCCGGGAACCGACGGCCTGGCTATGATAGTAAGAGGGAAGACGGTGGGGGCTGCCATGGCTGGCAGCCCCCTTGCTCTATAGCCGTATTTACTTTTTCACATCCACGGTTACCGCCACTTCATTGCTCTGCATGCTTTGGGCATAGGCAGCGCGTGCACGGGAGCGGCGGACTTTTTGTGCTTCCGGTGTGAGTTCTGCTTCGACGCGCGTCTTCTGGGAAGCACGGCGGATCTCCTTTGCCTTGGCAATCTGGGCATCGGCAGGCTTATCTTTGGAAGCGCAGCGGACATCCTTTTTGTAGGTATTGCCGGAAATAGTGGTTTCCTGGGCGGGATCTTTTTCCTCGTCCTTTACTTCATCCGTCTCCGGAGCCTTCTCGTCAGTTACCGGCTCCTTATCTTTCTTGGTCTCGCCCTTCCTCTCTGCTTCCTTTGCCTCCTTAAGGTCTTTTTCGGCTTTTGCCTTCTCGGCTTCGGTCGGAAGCTTGCGGTACTCGCCGCTCTCGGCGAACTTGGCGGTGGCGTCCGTGACGGCGGAAACCTTCTGATGCTCTTCGAGAGTCAGTTTCAGTTTTTCGCCATCGGGGATATTGGGGTTGTTGTTGACATCCCTGACCCGGTCTAAGGAAGAGGCCATCTGTGAAGCCTTGAGCCGCTGCACCTCTTCCTTGGTCTTGCACCGGCGCAGGCGCTGTTCATAGGCCTTGCGTTCGGCTTCCATGGCTTTCACGTGCTGGTAGGTCTCAGGGTCGTTCTTTTTCAGGTACTGCAGTTCGGAGGAGGACAGACGCTTCCCGGCATTCAGCTTAGCCCGGATCCCGCTCATGATGGACTGATGGGAACTGCCGCCGGTGGGTTCCCCGATCCCGTTCACCCCGATGCCGCCGGCCAGGCCGCTTGCATCTTCCTGGATCTGGCGGACAAGAACTGATTGGCTGTCATGGGAGTAGTCGCCGTTTGCCCGGCGCTGTTCCCACTTCATCTGCATCTTCATATTTTTGGCGTAAGTATTTAAGGAACTGACCATAGTAAAACTCATAAAATCCCCCCTGTCTGGATTAGTGAATAATGCGTTTGCCGTCCGATTGCCATGAAAAGTCTCTTGTTTAGTATATCGGCGTTTTTGAAGGGAACATAATGCGCCAGGCGGCTTGATTTCCGGAAGAAGGGGGATTTTTGCCGGGAATCCGATTGACGGAATCCGAAAAAGAAATTACAATAAAAGGGTAAGAAAGGTGGGGAGTCAGATGATACATTTGCTGCTGGCAGTCATTTATCTTTCGTTTATCAGCCTGGGGCTGCCGGATTCGCTGCTGGGATCGGCCTGGCCCACCATGTATGGGGAATTTGGGGTGCCGGTATCCTATGCAGGCGCGGTTTCGATGATTATTGCATTGTGTACCGTGGTTTCCAGTTTGCAGAGCGACCGGCTGACGTGCATGCTGGGAACCGGCAGGGTGACAGCGGTCAGTGTGGCGATGACGGCGGCCGCTTTGTATGCATTTTCGGCCAGCCGTTCGTTTTGGCTGCTTTGCTTGTGGGCGGTGCCGTATGGTTTGGGGGCGGGGAGCGTGGATGCGTCCCTCAACAATTATGTGGCGCTGCATTATAAAAGCTGCCATATGAGCTGGCTCCATTGCATGTGGGGGGTGGGAGCCTCCCTGGGACCGTATATTATGGGGTATGCCCTGGCATCCGGGCAGGGATGGAACCGCGGATATCTCTACGTCTCCCTGCTCCAGGCAGGCCTGGCCGTGCTTTTGGCGGCGGCGCTGCCGCTTTGGAGGAAAGAAGGGGGGAGTGCAAGAGAGGGGAAGGCGGCGGATGCCGGGGAAGAGGCAGGCCAGGGAGATGCGGGCCAGGCGGCAAAGAGCCAGGCGGCAGCGGGGCGAACCGGGGAGGCGGCCGGGAGGGTGCTCACGCTTAGGCAGGTCGTGGCGGTTCCCGGTGCCAGGCAGGCGATGGGGACTTTTTTCTGTTATTGCGCCCTGGAGCAGACAGCGGGGCTTTGGGGAAGCAGCTACCTGGCGCTTTACTGCGGGATCGGCCCCCAGGTGGCGGCGCGGTTTGCGGGGCTGTTCTTTATCGGGATTACGGTAGGGCGGGCGGTCAGCGGTTTTTTGGCTATCCGCCTGAATGATGCCCAGATGGTGCGCCTGGGCCTTTTGGCGGGAGCCGCCGGTGTGGCGGCGTTTGCCTGGCCGGGCGGTGCCCTTGCACCAGGTGGGCTGGTTCTTTTGGGTGTGGGCTGTTCACCGATCTATCCCTGCCTGATGCACGCGGCGCCGGATTATTTTGGGGCGGACAAGTCCCAGGCGATCATCGGGGTGCAGATGGCGAGCGCTTATGTGGGGATCTGTGTGATGCCGCCGCTGTTCGGGATCCTAGCGGAGCATATTACGATGGCGCTGTTCCCGGTCTATCTGCTGGTCCTGCTGGTGCTGATGGCGGCGGTGCATGAGCGGCTGCTGCAAAAATGCGGGAGCCGCCCTGGCTGCTAAGCGGCGGTTTGTGTAAAAAGCTATCTTCCCTGGAGAACCCCGTCCCGGTCTGCCCGGCGGCCGTCGGGAACCTGCCGGTCCGTCCATAACAGGCCGGTTGTATAGTCAAGATAATACCATTTGCCGTTTACTTGCTGGTAACCGGTCTTCATGGCTCCTTTGGGGCCGCCGGAGAAAGGAGCCAGGTAGTACCAGCCGTTTTCCGTGGGGAGCCAGCCGGTCTTCATGGCGCCGCGTGTGCCGTCCGAGACAGGGTTTAGGTAGAACCAGCTGTTGT
>RAYB01000022.1 GCA_003669055.1 bacterium 1XD21-70 | reverse complement strand
GCCGTTTTCCGTGGGGAGCCAGCCGGTCTTCATGGCGCCGCGTGTGCCGTCCGAGACAGGGTTTAGGTAGAACCAGCGGTTGTCCGCAAAGACCCAGCCGGTCTTCATGGCGCCGCGCGTGCCGTCCGAGACAGGGTTTAGGTAGAACCAGTGGTCGTCCACGAAGATCCAGCCTGTTCGCATGATGCTGTCATTTCCGAAATAGAACCAGTTATTGTCAACAAAAAGCCAGGAATCGTGTACCAGGCTGCCGTCGGTCTGCCGGTAACTCCAGCGGGACTGATCCTGGATCCATCCGGCGGGCCGGCTGTTTCCCGGCCCGCCGGATGGATTCCCGCCGCCGGGTACCGGTGTGCTGCCTGGATAAACATCTGCAGAACTGAGATAGAATTCTTCTGATTTATCGCTCCAGCTGCCCTTGGCTCCGTCAACGCTGCTGAGTGCCCGCACCCGGAAGGTATACTCGCCTGCCCGGTTCATGTAGGGATAGAGATAATAGCTGGTGCCTGTGGATGTCACGGTTGTGACCAGGGAGTTTCCCCGGTACAGCTTTACCTCATATTGGTCGGCGCCCTCTACTTCTGACCATCTGGCCCGTCTTCCGTCCCAATAATATTCTTCGGTTTCGTCAAGCGGCCCGGTTACTTTCGGCAGCTTGAGCTCCACCCGCAGGGCGTCGCCGCCATCCAGGAGTTTTTTTGATTTTACCTCACTGCGTCCGCCGGAAGAGGACACTTTGGTGGAGGAGGTGAAGCGGTATCCGGAACTGTCTTTTACAGCCAGTTCCAACCGGATGACCGGGACTTCGCCGCGGATCCAGACATCGTCATCCGTGTCATAATATTGTGCCGGTTCTATGACCTCGAGCCTGTCATCCGACACACGGACAGCCACGGTGCCCACCGTTTTCCCGGCCTCCGGTTTTTCGTCATAGCTGACCGTCAGCTTGACGCTGCTGATTTTTTCCCGGCTGTCAGCCCCGTAGGCCGGCAGGGCAGCTGCCGGTAAAAGCGCCAGGCAGGCTGCCAGCAAGACGGCTTTTTGGAAATTCTTCTGCAAAGGTTTCATGGTTTATCCCCCTTTTATAATCAAATACTTGGATCTGACATCCACTATAAACCTTGGAACCGTTCCAGGGTCAATGCGGCGGCCGATATTGTAAGAAAACGTAGGAGGTTCGTAATTTTTGGCATATTTCCGGCGGACGGCAGGCAAAGGGGGGCTTGTATGGAACGGCAAGATTTTGGTTGCAGATAGGGGGAAAGCAGCTATAATGGAGGATAGCAGAATCAGGATAAAGAAGTTATCAATCAACAGAAAAAAGAACAGAACAGAAAAAACAGAAAAAGGAACAGAACAGAAAAAGTGGATAAATACGGAATACTAAAAAAATATTTTGGTTATGATACTTTCCGGAATGCCCAGGAGGCCTTGATTGACCATATCCTGGAGGGAAAGGATACGGTTGGCATAATGCCGACCGGCGCCGGGAAATCCTTGTGCTACCAGATACCGGCATTGCTGATGGAGGGGATTACCCTGGTGGTCTCTCCGCTAATTTCGCTGATGAAGGATCAGGTGGGGAGTCTGAACCAGGCGGGGATCCATGCGGCTTACCTGAACAGTTCCCTCACGGTGAACCAGTATTACAAGGCTCTTGGCCTGGCAAAGCAGGGGCGCTACCCGATTATTTATGTGGCGCCGGAACGGCTGCTTACGGATGGATTCCTTGATTTTGCCATGAACGGCAGGATATCCATGGTCGCGGTGGACGAGGCCCATTGTGTGTCCCAATGGGGGCAGGATTTCAGGCCTAGCTACTTAAAAATCGTGGAATTCATCGGGCGGCTGCCGAAGCGCCCTGTGGTGAGCGCGTTCACGGCTACGGCTACCAGGGAAGTCCGGGATGATATCATCGATATCTTGCAGCTGCAGGAGCCTTTGGTGATGACTACAGGCTTTGACCGCAATAACCTGTATTTTGGAGTGATGACGGTTAATGACCGGTATGGCGCAATCAAAAATTACCTGGAAATGCATAAAAAGGACAGCGGCATTATCTATTGCCTGACGCGCAAACAGGTGGAAGAGGTATGCGGGCGTTTGTCGGAGGACGGCTTTTGCGTGACCAGGTACCATGCCGGCTTAAGCGATGGGGAGAGAAGGAAGAACCAGGATGATTTTATCTATGACAGGATCCCGGTCATGGTCAGCACAAATGCTTTCGGGATGGGGATTGATAAGTCGAATGTAAGGTTTGTGCTTCATTTTGGGATGCCGAAAAATATTGAGTCCTACTACCAGGAGGCCGGGCGCGCCGGGCGCGACGGGGAACCGGCGGAGTGCATTTTATATTATAGCAGCAGGGACGTGGTCACGAACCAACTGTTTATTGACAATAACCAGGACAACCAGGAACTGGATGAAGTGTCCAGGGCGCTGGTAAAAGAGCGTGACAGGGAGCGGCTGAAAAAAATGACTTTTTATTGCTATACGAACGAGTGCCTGCGGGATTACATATTAAAATATTTTGGGGAGTATGGGAGCAATTACTGTGGGAACTGTTCCAACTGCCTGACACAGTTTGAGCAGGTGGACGTGACGGAGATTGCCAGGGCGCTGGCCGGATGTGTGGAAAGCAGCAGGCAGAGATACGGGACGACGGTGATTATCGATACGCTCCACGGGGCGAACACGGCCAAGATCAGGAATTACGGGATGGAGGCAAACCCCTATTACGGCGTGCTGGCCAAGATCCCGGCTTACCGGATCCGGCAGGTGCTGAATTACCTGCAGTTAGAGGAGTATCTGTTTGTCACCAATGATGACTATGCCATTGTGAAGCTGGCAGGTAAATCCCGGGAACTTTTGGAGGAGGGCAGGCAGCTGGTGATGAAGATGGCGAAGGAGCCGGACAGGCCGGTGAAGGGAACGCAGCCAAAGGGGAGGAAAGGCAAAAAGAGCCTGCCCGGGGAAGGCCGGTTTACAGAGAAGGAAGAAAAGCTGTTTGAAAAGCTGCGGGGGCTAAGGACAGAAATCGCGAGAGAGGAAAAGGTGCCTCCTTATATCGTATTTTCGGATAAGACGCTGATCCATATGTGCCTGGTGAAGCCAAAGGGCAGGCAGGAGATGATGTCCGTATCCGGTGTGGGGGAGTTTAAATATGACAAGTACGGGGAGCGGTTTTTGGCATGCCTGAAAGAGGAGTTGGAGGCTGGCCAGGATTGACAATTCCCCTGATTTATAGTAGACTGAAAACAGTTTTTATTGCTGACATGAAAGAAAATGCCCATACCTTTGCAGGGACGGGGGCAGAGAGAAGATTCTGACATGGAAGAAAGGGACAGCTTAATGCAAGAGACCCGGCAGGGCACAGGCAAACTGTGGGCTGCGGGGTTTGTGTATGCGCCTTTCGGGGCGCATTTTTGTGTTTGCGCCGTGTTTTTCCGAATGTAGGCGCTGTGTCCTGTGATGCCAAGATATTCTTGTGAAATCTTCTGAGGCATGTAAAACAAAGAGGAAAAAGAACAAAAGGATTACTGACAGGGAGGCCTGCACCGCAGAAAGAAGTGTGTGGAGAACCGACCGGGAAGAGAAAGGAGCCTGCGGAAAGAGCCGCAGAAAAAGCGATGAACCAGAACGTGTATGACCCGTCCTCCAAACGGGCGGAGGAGTTTATCAACCATCAGGAGATCGAGGAGACCTTGGCCTATGCCTGGGAAAACAGAAGGAACCGGGAACTGATTGAGGAGATCTTAAAAAAAGCCAGGGAACATAAAGGCCTGAGCCACAGGGAGGCATCCGTGCTGCTGGACTGTGAACTGGAGGACTTAAACCGCCAGATTGAGGAGTTGGCACAGCAGCTGAAAAAAGACTTTTATGGGAACCGGATTGTAATGTTTGCCCCGCTCTATCTGTCCAATTACTGCATCAACGGATGCGTGTATTGCCCCTACCATAAGAAAAACCAGCATATTGCGAGGAAAAAGCTGACCCAGGACGAGGTGCGCAAAGAGGTGGTTGCCTTGCAGGATATGGGGCATAAGCGCCTGGCGCTGGAGGCGGGGGAGGATCCGGCCAACAACCCCATCGAGTATATCCTGGAATGCATTGACACGATTTACAGCATCCGCCACAAGAACGGAGCCATCCGCCGGGTGAATGTGAACATCGCGGCCACCACGGTGGAAAATTACCGGAAGCTGAAAGATGCAGGGATCGGGACCTATATCCTGTTCCAGGAGACGTACCACAAGGAAAGCTATGAGAAGCTGCACCCCACCGGCCCTAAGCATGATTATGCCTACCACACGGAGGCCATGGACCGGGCGATGGAGGGCGGCATTGACGACGTTGGACTGGGGGTGTTGTTCGGGCTGGAACTGTACCGCTATGAGTTTGCCGGGCTTTTGATGCATGCCGAGCATCTGGAGGCCGCTTTTGGCGTAGGCCCCCATACCATCAGCGTGCCCCGGATCAAGCGGGCAGACGATATCGACCCGGATGTGTTTGACAATGGGATCAATGACGATATCTTTGCGAAGCTGGTGGCATGCATCCGGATCGCGGTGCCCTATACGGGGATGATCATCTCCACGCGGGAGAGCAAGGCCTGCAGAGAGAGGGTCCTCAAGCTAGGCATTTCCCAGATCAGCGGCGGTTCGCGCACCAGCGTGGGCGGCTACGCAGAACCGGAGCCGGAGGAGGATTGCTCGGAGCAGTTTGACGTCAGCGACAAGCGTACATTGGATGAGGTGGTGCAGTGGCTGATGGGCCTCGGCTACATTCCCAGCTTCTGCACGGCGTGCTACCGGGAGGGCAGGACAGGGGACCGGTTTATGTCTTTGTGCAAGAGCGGCCAGATTGTCAACTGCTGCCACCCCAATGCCCTGATGACGCTAAAGGAATACCTGACGGATTATGGCTCGGAGGCTTCAAAGAGGCTGGGGGAGGAACTGATTGGGAAGGAACTCGTGCATATCACCAATGAGAAGGTGCTGCGGCTGGCGAAGGAGCATCTTAAGGGGATTGAGGAAGGGAAGAGGGACTTCCGGTTTTGATTCCGGATCGGGGATCCTGCCTGTTAGGCAGCGGGAAGTTATGGGCTGCCGGTACGCATATTTTATGTGTGCCGGCAGCCTTTTCTTGGCTGGGGCAAAGGACACTGCCCTTGGCGTTTGGCGGAGCAGGTATTGCGGCCGGGCTTGGAAAGCCGGGGGAAGGGTACGGCCGGGATTTGGCGGTGGGTAACGGGCAACAAAAAAATGCGTCTGAGAGGAATCGAACCTCCGCACATGGCTCCGGAGGCCATTGCTCTATCCACTGAGCTACAGACGCATCTCTTTTATTATACACGATTTTTTTGGAAATGCAAGGGGAAAGTTTATTGATTTTCCAAATGTATTTTGCTATGATAGGGTTACGGTTTATCAGAAAGAGAAGAGGGCGCCCGGGAAGGGCGCACAAGGGGCAGAATGGAGGAGCCGATGAGAAGACCAAAAGATCCGCAGAGGAGAGGGCTGAACCAAGAGCAGCGGAAGTTTTTGCAGGTGATGATGATCCCGCTGGTTGTCGTTATATTGATTATTGTCATATTGGTGGCGGAACATTTTCAGGCAGAGCCAGAAGAGACGCAGGAGGAGCCGGCAGCCGCCACGCTGGAGCAGGGGATGACCGTGGAGCCGGCATTGGAATCCGGCGATTGGGAGCGCCTGCCGGAGGAGCCGGGGGACGAGCCGGAGGAGCCGGAGACGGCTGAGGAGAATGAGACGGAGACAGAGGCCGGGGAGACGGACCCGTTCGAGGCGGAGGACTTCCGGAGGGACGGGGTACCGGAGGTGCTGGAACTGATGAATCGTTATTTCCAGGCCAGGGAGTCCGGGGATGCCGGGCTGATGAACCAGATCTACGGCATCGGGGAAGTATCCGGGCAGGCGCTGGAGGAGCAGAGCGCACGGATGCGCAGCAATTCAAAGTATGTGCAGGGATTTGAGAATATTGCCACTTATGTGACAGACGGGGCTGATGACCATTCCTGGCTGGTGTACACGGTTGCCGACATTAATTTTTATTTTTCAAAAACCAGGGCGCCGATGATTTTTTCTTGTTATGTGACCATGGACCCGGAGGGGAATTGCACGATTGTGGACCAGCGCAATTATACGCAGGAAATCCTGCGGCTGACGGATGAGGCCAACCACTCCCCGGAGGTAAAGAGGCTGGCGGCCGATGTCAACAGAAGGATGAGGGAGGCGCTGGATTCGGATGAGAACCTGAAAAACGTTTATGGGGTACTTCAGGAGGGATCGCCGCTCTGGGAGGGGACGAAGGAGACCGAGCCGGAGGTAGTGATAGGAGGGCAGCCATGAATGTGAAGGATTTTTCGTTTGACCTGCCGCAGGAGCTGATTGCCCAGGATCCTTTGGAGGACCGTTCCGCGTCGCGCCTGCTGGTGATGGATAAGCACACCGGTGAGATCCGGCACCGCATCTTCCGGGATATTACCGAATATTTAAAGCCGGGGGACTGCCTGGTGGTCAATAATACCAAGGTGATCCCGGCGCGCCTGTTCGGCGTGAAGGAGGATACAGGGGCGAAGATAGAGGTCTTGCTCCTGAAACGGCAGGAGGGTGATGTCTGGGAGACGCTGGTGAAGCCAGGGCGCAAGTGCAGGCCAGGCACAAAACTGGTGTTTGGGGACGGGCTTTTAAAGGGGACGGTCATTGAGGTGGCAGAGGAAGGGAACCGGCTGATCCGGTTTTTGTATGACGGCATTTTTGAGGAAGTACTGGACCGGCTGGGGCAGATGCCGCTCCCGCCGTATATCACCCATGAACTGAAGGATAAGAACCGTTACCAGACGGTATATGCAAAGCACGACGGGTCGGCGGCGGCGCCGACGGCGGGCCTCCATTTTACGGAAGGGCTCCTTAAGAAGATACAGGATAAAGGGGTCGGGATAGCCCATGTGACGCTGCATGTGGGGCTGGGTACATTCCGGCCGGTGAAGGTGGAGAATGTGCTGGACCATCACATGCACTCGGAGTTTTATGTGGTGGAGGAAGGGCAGGCAGAAAAGATCAACCGGGCGAAGGCGGCGGGGGGGAGGGTCATCTGTGTGGGGACGACCAGCTGCCGTACCCTGGAATCTGCCGCCGCACCGGACGGGACTGTGAAGGCGGGGAGCGGCTGGACCGATATCTTTATCTATCCGGGGTATTCGTTTAAGGCCATGGACTGCCTGATCACAAATTTCCATCTGCCGGAGTCCACATTGGTGATGCTGGTGTCCGCGCTGGCCGGACGGGAACATGTCCTGCATGCCTATGAGGAGGCGGTTCGTGAGAAGTACCGCTTTTTCAGCTTTGGGGACGCCTGTTTCTTTACGGACTTAGGCAGCGGACAGTGAAGCGGGGTGCCGGGTTTTCGGGTTTTGGGCGGCAGTATTTATTATATTATAATGAAAGAGAAGGGATAGCCATGGATTTGATCCGCCTGAATAAATATTTAAGTGAGCAGGGGGTCTGTTCCCGCAGGGAGGCAGACCGCATGGTGGAAGCCGGGCTGGTTACCATCGACGGCCGGGCGGCGAAGATGGGCGAGAAGGTCACCGGGCGGGAGAAGATCCTCTGCAACAACAAGCCGGTGGGGGGATCCGGCGGCGGGCATGTGAAACCGGTGCTTTTGGTGGTCAATAAGCCTAAGGGGGTCGTCTGTACGGCCTCAGACAAGGACCGGGCGCCCAATGTGGTGGAACTGGTGAATTACCCGGTGCGTATCTACCCGGTAGGGCGGCTGGATAAGGGCTCGGAGGGGCTGCTCTTGATGACAAACCAGGGGGAACTGGCTAACCGGATTATCCATGCGGGAGGTTTCCACGAGAAAGAGTACCTTGTGACGGTGGATAAACCCTATGATGCCGCATTTATGAAAAGGATGCAGGCAGGGGTGGAACTGGAGGAGTTAGGCGAGACAACGCGCCCCTGCAAAGTGTGGCCCGAGGGGGAGCGGAGGTTCCGGATTGTGCTGACACAAGGGCTGAACCGGCAGATCCGGAGGATGTGCGAGGCGCTGGGGTACCGTGTGGTGTCGCTGAGGCGGGAACGCATAATGAATATACGCCTGGGAAGGCTAAGGGCAGGGGATTTCCGCAAGGTAACACCGGAGGAGTGGGAGGAACTGGAGCGAAGGCTGTCAGGGATGTCTAAGGCGGAGAAGCCGGAATAGGAAACAGGGTATTTTTGGAAAAGGGAATTAGCGGAGGCGGAGAATGACCGGGAACAGAGACGAGAAGATCAGACGGATGAAGGAACTGGCGGCAGTGCTTTTGCCTGCGGCGAGGGCATATTACCAGGAGAGCCGGGAGGTTATGAGCAACCGGGAGTATGACCGGCTATATGATGAACTGCTTGCGCTGGAAGCAGAGACGGGGGTGGTCCTGGCAGGAAGCCCTACCCAGAAAGTGGGATATGAGGTGCTGAGCGAACTTCCCAAGGAGGCACACCAATCCCCCATGCTGTCCCTGGATAAGACCAAGGAAGTGGAGGCGCTGCAGGACTGGCTGGGGGAACAAAAGGGGCTTTTGTCATGGAAGCTGGATGGGCTGACAATCGTGCTGTCCTATGAGGGAGGGGAACTGGTGAAAGCCGTCACCCGCGGAAACGGGGAGGTCGGCGAGGTGATTACCAACAATGCCAGGGTATTTGCCAACGTGCCGCTTAAGATTGCATATGAAGGCCGGCTGACCCTGCGGGGGGAGGCGATCATCCGCTATTCGGAATTTGAGCGGATCAATGAAGGGATTGAAGATGCGGATGCCCGTTACAAGAACCCGCGGAATTTGTGCAGCGGTTCGGTGCGCCAGCTGAACAATGAGATTACGGCTGCAAGGAATGTGGATTTTGAGGCATTTATGGTGGTGCGGGCAGACGGGGTGGACTTTAAAAATTCACGGAAGGAGCAGTTTGAGTGGCTGCGGCAGCAGGGCTTTGACGTGGTTGCATACCGGGAGGTGGATAGGGAATCGCTGCCGGAGGCGGTCGCCGCCTTCTCGGAGGAGGTGCAGTCATGCGACATGCCGTCCGACGGGCTGGTGCTTCTGATGGATGACATCGCCTATGGGGAGTCCCTGGGCAGGACATCGAAGTTCCCCCGCAATTCGATTGCCTTTAAGTGGGCAGATGAGATCCGCGAGACCAGGCTGCTGGAGATTGAATGGAGTGCATCCCGGACAGGGCTGATCAACCCGGTGGCAATCTTTGAACCCGTGGAACTGGAGGGGACGACGGTCAGCCGTGCCAGCGTGCACAATATCAGCATAATGGAGGCACTGGAATTGGGCGAGGGTGATGCCATCACCGTCTATAAAGCGAATATGATCATCCCGCAGATCGCGGAGAACTTAACCCGCAGCGGGAATATACAGATCCCAAAGGAGTGCCCGGTCTGCAGCGGAGAGACCCGGATCCGCCAGGTCAATGACGTCCGCTCCCTGTACTGCACCAACCCGGAGTGCCAGGCGAAGAAGATCAAGAGTTTTACCCTGCTGGTGAGCAGGGACGCACTCAATATCGACGGGCTGTCGGAGGCAACATTGGAAAAATTCATTGCTGCCGGGTTTATCCATGCGTTTGCGGATATTTTCCACCTGGATCTCCACCAGGAAGCGATTGTGGAGATGGAGGGGTTCGGGCAGAGGTCTTATGACAACCTGATAGCTGCCGTGCAGGCGGCGTCCCACACCACGCTGCCGAGGCTGATATACGGGCTGGGGATTGCCGGGATCGGCCTTGCCAATGCAAAGATGATGTGCCGCACCTTCCATTCGGATTTTGCTGCCATGAGGAAGGCCGGGAAGGAGGAACTGATGGAGGTGGATGGGATCGGGGAGGTGCTTGCCGATGCCTGGATGGATTATTTTGCCTCGGAGAGGAATAACTGCCAGGTGGATGGGCTTTTGGCAGAGCTGGAGATCGAGGCGGAGCCGGAGAGCCAGGAGGAGGCGGTATTTGCCGGGAAGGTCTTTGTCATCACCGGGTCGGTGGAGCATTTTGCCAACCGTAAGGCACTGCAGGCGGAGATCGAGAAGCGGGGCGGCAAAGCAACCGGTTCCGTGACGGCAAAGACGGACTACCTGATCAACAATGATGTGGCGTCTAACTCGTCTAAAAATAAGAAAGCGAAAGAACTGGGAATTCCGATCATTTCTGAACAGGATTTCCTGAATATGCTGGGAGGGAACGAAAATGCCGATTAAAGTACAAAATGACCTGCCGGCCAGGGCGATCCTGGAGTCGGAAAATATATTTGTGATGGATGAGAAGCGGGCGCTGAGCCAGGATATCCGGCCGCTGCAGATCCTGATCCTTAACCTGATGCCGGTCAAGGAGGAGACGGAGACCCAGCTTCTGCGTGCCCTTTCCAACACGCCGCTTCAGGTGGACTGCACGTTTTTGATGCTGTCCACCCATGTGTCAAAGAACACCTCAGCCAGCCACCTAAACAAGTTCTATGTGTCCTTTGAAGAGATCCGCCGGAACAAGTTTGACGGGATGATTATCACCGGCGCGCCGGTGGAGAACCTGGAATATGAGGAGGTCAATTACTGGGAGGAGTTAAAGGGGATCATGGGATGGACGAAGACCCATGTCCATTCCACGCTGCATATCTGCTGGGGGGCACAGGCAGGGCTGTACTACCATTACGGGATCCCCAAGTACAAGAGGGAGAAGAAGCTTTCCGGTATTTACCAGCATCAGGTACTGCACCATAAGGTGCCGCTGGTGCGGGGGATGGACGACTATATCATGGCGCCGCATTCCCGGTATACAGAGGTGCGCCGCCGGGATTTGGAACGGATCCCGGAACTGAATATCCTGGCAGAGTCGCGGGAGGCAGGGGTTTTGCTGGCCATCCGTGAGGATGGAAGCCAGATTTTTGTGCAGGGCCATCCGGAATATGACAGGATGACTTTGAATAATGAATACCACCGGGATATTAAGAAGGGGCTTTCGCCGGAGGTGCCTTGCAATTATTATGAAGATAATAACCCGTTCGGCCGGCCGGTGCTTAGCTGGCGCAACGTGTGCAATACCCTCTATGCGAACTGGCTGAATTATTATGTGTACCAGACGACGGACTATATTTTGGAGGTGGATGAGGAGTAGGGCAAAAGGCGGCATGGGGAGGTGACGGACATATGGCAGGGACAAAAAACAGCGGGAAAAATGTCCTGTCCGTGCATATGATGGGTGATTTCTGGATTGCCCTGAATGGGGAGCGGATGAAGCTTCCCGGCAGTATGTTCAGCAAGACGATGAACCTTTTCATCCTGATGCTGCTGTACGGGGAGGAAGGGATCCCGAGGAGGAAGGTGCTGGAACTGCTGTACGGGGAGGAAGCAGACAATGATTCCGGGCGGCTCAGGGTGGTGGCATTCCGGCTTAAGCGGCAGCTGATTGCCGCGGGGCTGATGACGAAGGACGACCAGTTGAATGATAAGGGGGTTTTCCGGTGGATGCCGGAAGGGATGGATATCCAGGTAGATGCCAGGATGTTTGAACTGGCCGCCGTCCGTGCCTTAAAAACCCAGGGATCCGGGAACAGGCAGGAACGGCACGGAAACAGCAGGGGTCCGGTAAGCGAAGAGCAGAAAAAGCTGCTTTTGGAGGCCTGCCACCTGTATGAGGGAGAACTGCTGACGGATCTGACCTCAGAACTTTGGGCTGCGGAGAACCAGATTTATTACCAGGAACTATATTTCCAGTGTGTCCGCACCAGCATGCAGGTGTTTTCGGAAGAAGGGCAATACGATAAAGTCCTCACTGTTGTCCGCAAGGCGGCACACCTGTACCCTTATGAGGAATGGTATATCGGGGAATTGGATGCCCTGATGGGGATGGGGCACTGGAAGGAGGCCCATGAGGTGGCGGAGCAGTTCATGCGGTTTCTGGCGGATGAGATGGGGATCCGCCCTTCTAAAGAACTGATGGGAAGGGTTCGCAAGATCAATGCCAAGATCAAGGGATCCTCCCGGGACTTAGCGGAGATCCGTGACGAACTAAAGGAACCCGGCGGCATAGCCGGAGGGCTGTGCTGTGATTACCTGGCCTTTGCCTGGATATACCGCTACGAGATGCGGAGGCTGAACCGGACGGATCAGCCGCATTGCCTGATGCTGTGTTCGGTTACAAAGAAATCGGGCCAAATCATACCGGAGGAGGAAGACGGGATCCTGGAGCAGGTGATGTCGTGCCTGGGAGAGGCAGTCGGGTCATGCCTGCAGAGGACGGACATTTATACCCGCTATCAGAAAAACCAGTACCTGGCTCTTTTGGCCGGAGCCAGGCAGGAGGACTATGGCCGGATATTTTCCCGGATTGAGAGCCGGTTCCGGAACTGCCCGGGGATGAGACGGTACCAGGTGCATTTTTTCCACTCCCCGGTGCTTCCGGGGGAGGAGAGCCAAGGAAGAACGGAATAAGATAATACATAGTTATTTTTTGATAAAAACGCCAAAAATTGTAACGCTTCATGTAACGGATGAAGTGTTACAATTTTTTTATACTTAAGAAAAGTGGGAGTGTATGGAAATTACGTTTCACAAAAGAAGCGTTCATGATAGATCATAAAAGAAAAGGAGAGAGTGAGTATGTGGAATCAAATTCGCAGGAACTACCGACGCTTGATAGCCTTTATGCTGACGCTGGCGATGGTGGCCACGAACGTAGGCGGCAACCTGGGCACCGTATTCGCGGCGGGGGAGTCAGAGAACGCCCTGTTCCTGGTGGATGGGGGA
>RAYB01000021.1 GCA_003669055.1 bacterium 1XD21-70 | reverse complement strand
AAATAAGGAGTCAAAATCACATCTGCAGTACCCAAAAAGCCCTTGTCAGGATTGTTGGAGGTATGCTACAATCTTCGGGTACGGAAGAGGAAACGCGGATATAAAGTTTTGAAGCATTTGCAGGATGGAGGAAATCATGAGAAAACTGGTCAGGTATTTGGGGGAGTACAAGCTAGAGAGCGTGCTAGGGCCGTTATTTAAGCTTTTGGAAGCCAGCTTTGAACTGTTTGTGCCGCTGGTGATGGCGCAGATTATAGATATAGGGATCAAAAACAGGGATGCTGCTTATATCCTGAAAATGGGAGGGACGCTGATCCTTTTGGGGGTGGTCGGGCTTGTCTGCGCCCTGACTGCACAGTATTTTGCCGCCAAGGCGTCCGTGGGCTTCAGCACGGCGCTGAGGAATGATTTGTTCGCCCATATCGGGAGCCTCTCCTATAACGAACAGGATAAAGTCGGGACAGCGACGCTGATTACCAGGATGACCAGTGATATCAACCAGATCCAGTCAGGGATGAACCTGGCCCTGCGCCTGCTTTTGAGGTCGCCGTTTGTCGTGTTTGGGGCAATGGTGATGGCATTTACGGTCGATGTCAAGGCGGCCATGGTGTTTGTGGTGGCAATCCCGGCGCTGAATGTGGTGGTATTTGGCATCATGGCATTCAGCATGCCTTTGTACAAGAAAGTCCAGCGGCAGCTGGACCATGTGACGCTGGCTACCCGGGAGAATTTGACCGGTGCGCGTGTGATCCGGGCATTTAACCGGCAGGAGGACGAGGTTATCCGTTTTGACAGCTCCAATGACATGCTGGTGCGTTTCCAGATCTTTGTGGGAAAGATATCGGCGCTGATGAACCCGCTTACGTATGTGATCATCAACCTGGCGATTGTGGCGGTTGTCTGGATCTCCGGGAAGCAGGTAGACGCCGGGATCATCACCCAGGGGGAGACGGTGGCTTTGGTGAACTACATGTCCCAGATCCTGGTGGAACTGATTAAGCTGGCGAACCTGATCGTGTCGATCTCCAAGGCATTGGCCTGTGCCAACCGTGTCGGCATGGTATTTGAAGAAAAGAGCAGCATCACGGACCCGGCGCCGGGGGAGGTTAAAAGGACGGAAGCCTTTGGGGCAAAGGTTTGCTTTCGGCAGGTGGATTTCCAATACCAGGGGGCAAAGGAGGATTCCCTGTCAGGGATCGATTTTACAGTGGAACGCGGACAGACCATCGGCATTATCGGCGGTACCGGTTCCGGCAAATCCTCCCTGGTGAACCTGATCCCCAGGTTCTATGATGTGCGGGAGGGCGCCGTGCTGGTTGACGGGAGGGATGTGCGGGAGTACCCGCTGCAGGAACTGCGCCGGAAGATCGGGGTGGTGCCGCAGAAAGCAGTGCTTTTCCAAGGGACATTGCGGGAAAATATGCAGTGGGGGAAAAAGGACGCTACAGACGAGGAGATTTACCGTGCGCTGGAGATTGCCCAGGCGCTGGAGTTTGTAAAGAGCAAGGAAAAGGGATTGGAGTTAGCGATTGGGCAGAACGGGAAAAACCTTTCCGGGGGGCAGCGCCAGAGGCTGACGATTGCGCGGGCGCTGGTGAGGCAGCCGGAGATCCTGATCATGGATGACAGCGCGTCTGCCCTGGATTTTGCCACGGATGCCCGGCTGCGCAAGGCAATCCGGGAGGGGACGCAGGGGATGACCGTGTTTATTGTGTCCCAGCGGGCTACCACAATCCGGAATGCAGACCTGATCCTGGTGCTGGATGACGGGCAGCTGGTGGGGAGAGGCACACATCAGCAGCTTTTGCAGGACTGCGAGATTTACCGGGAGATTTGCCTGTCCCAGCTATCAAAGGAGGAGGTGCAGTGAGATGAAGATATCATTACAACAGCATAAGTCAACCCTGGCAAGGATCCTGGATTATATTGGGGTTTACCGCTGGCTGGTGCTTTTGTCCCTGGCTTTGGCTGCGGTGACGGTTGCCACCTCCTTGTATGCCCCGATCCTCGTAGGGGAAGGGGTAGACCTGATCCTAGGGCCCGGGCAGGTGGATTTTGGCAGGCTGCTTGGGATATTAAAGCGGGTTGCCGCGGTGATTTTTATTACGGCACTGGCGCAGTGGATGATGAACCATATTAATAACCGGATCACGTACCACGTGGTGAAAGATATAAGGACCCGGGCGTTTAACCACCTGGAAGTCCTTCCCCTTAGCTATATCGATTCCCACCAGTACGGGGATGTGATCAGCCGCATCATTGCAGATATCGACCAGTTTTCGGAAGGGCTTTTGATGGGATTTACCCAGCTGTTTACCGGGCTTTTGACAATCATAGGCACACTGGCTTTTATGCTTATGGTCAACCCGCTGATCACGGCGGTGGTGGTGCTGGTGACGCCGTTGTCCCTGTTTGTGGCAAGCTATATCGCCAAGCGTACTTTTGCCATGTTCCAGCTGCAGTCAAAGACCAGGGGGGAACTGACGTCCCTGATCGATGAGATGGTCGGCAGCCAGAAGGTGGTGCAGGCCTTTGGATATGAGAAGGAGGCCCAAAAACGCTTTGAGGAGATTAACGAGCGCCTGCGTTCCTGCAGCCTGCGGGCGATCTTCTTTTCTTCCATCACCAACCCGTCCACCCGCTTTGTCAACAGCATGGTCTATGCCAGTGTAGGGATTGCAGGGGCATATGCGGCGGTCCGCGGCCTTTTAAGCGTGGGGCAGCTGTCGGTTTTCCTCAGCTATGCCAACCAGTATACCAAGCCCTTTAACGAGATCTCGGGCGTGGTGACGGAACTGCAGAATGCCCTGGCCTGCGCGGCAAGGGTTTTTGAGCTGATCGACGAGCCGCCGATTCCGGCAGAGGATAAGGACGCGGCAGTGCTGGCAGAGGTGGAAGGCCGTGTGGAATTGGAGGACGTGTCCTTTGCCTACCAGCCGCAGACACCGCTGATTGAGCATCTGAACCTGGATGTAAGGCCAGGGCAGCGGATTGCCATCGTAGGCCCTACCGGGTGCGGCAAGACCACGCTGATCAACCTGCTGATGCGTTTCTACGATGTGAACCATGGCAGGATCCGGGTCTCCGGCCATGACATCCGCCATGTGACCCGCAAAAGCCTGCGGGCGAATTACGGGATGGTGCTGCAGGAAACCTGGCTGATGTCCGGCACCATCCGGGAAAATATCGCGTACGGCAGGCCGGAGGCTTCCTTGGAGGAGGTCATACAGGCGGCAAAGGCAGCCCATGCACACAGTTTTATCAAAAGGATGCCCCAGGGCTATGACACGGTAATTACCGAGGACGGGGGGAATCTGTCCCAGGGGCAGAAGCAGCTTCTTTGTATTGCCCGCGTCATGCTGTGCCTGCCGCCGATGCTGATTCTTGACGAAGCGACATCATCGATTGATACGCGCACGGAGATCCGGATCCAGAAGGCGTTTGCGGCGATGATGGAAGGGAGGACCAGCTTTATCGTGGCGCACCGCCTGTCCACAATCCGTGAGGCGGATGTGATCCTGGTCATGAAGGACGGCCATATCATTGAGCAGGGAACGCATGAGGATCTGCTGGGGCAGGACGGTTTCTATGCCGGGCTGTACCGAAGCCAGTTTGCGCAGTAGCGGGGATACGTATGGGCAGAAAGAAAAAAGAAGGGCACCAACAAAGGAACGACATTTGGCTGGCGGTGTTTCTGCTGGCATTTGCGGCGCTTTTGGGCGTCTGGTATTATTTTTTGCACCAGGCGCCGGCGCTGCAGGCAAAGGTCAGCATAGACGGGGAACTGGTGGAGGTGCTGGACCTGTCAGAGGACCAGGAAGTGACGATAAAGGGCGCCGGGGGAGGAACCAACCACCTTGTGGTAGAGAATGGGGTAATCTGGTGTGACAAAGCCTCCTGCCCGGATAAAGTATGTGTCCGCCAGGGGAAGCAATCGCTGGACGGGGGGCAGATCGTCTGCCTGCCGAATAGGATGTTTGTGCAGGTAACCGGGGACGAATAAGATACAAAAAAGCGGAGGGAACAGGTGAGGGAAGCGGTAAGCCTTTTGGGGATGGTGCTGAAATCCAGCCCGGTGGGGGAGTATGACCGGAGGCTGGTGATCCTGACCCGTGAACGGGGGAAGATCACGGCCTTTGCCCGGGGCGCAAAACGGCCGGGGAATGCCTTGATGGCGGCGGGACGGCCGTTTGTGTTCGGGGATTTTAAGCTGTACGAGGGACGGGATTCCTATAGCCTGGCCTCGGCGGAGGTAAAGAATTATTTTACGGAAATTGTGGGGGACGTGGAGGCGGCATGCTATGGCTCGTATTTTTTGGAATTTGCCGATTATTATGGGCGGGAGAATGTGGAAGCCGCGGAACTTTTGCTGCTGCTCTATCAGTCGATGCGGGCGCTCTTAAAGCCTGCGCTTCCGAATGCCCTGGTGCGGCTGGTATTTGAACTGCGGGCGATGGCCGCATGCGGGGAGTATACGGCACGCCCGCCGAAGCCGGTCAGCGATTCGGCGTCCTATGCATGGGAATTTATCATCGCTTCACCCCTGGAAAGCCTCTATACCTTTGTGTTAAAGGACGGGGTGCAGCGGGAACTGAGGGAGTGCGTGGAGATGAACAAGCGAAGGTTTATTGACCGGGAGTTCAAATCGCTGGGGATTTTGCGGGAACTGCAAAAGTGAGGGGAAACCGTTGGCCAGATGCCTGCATCTGGCCATTTGGCTTTTTGCCCCGGCTTTGCCGGCTGCCGCGGACGGACGGCCTTGCCCGCTGAGGCTGCCTTAGGGCGGGAGATAAGCAGATAGATTTTTCAGTAAGGTATTGAAAATCTGAGAAATTGAGGATATAATAGGGCATACTGAGAAAGAGCCGGGGGCGGCGCATGCCATGTGCTGCGGGAGTTTGTGGCGAAAGCGTCTGCCAGAAGCCTGACGGGTACTGCCGGCATCAGGAGGAGTCTATGAAAAGAAGGGATTTCCTGCGGTTCCTTGTACTGGGGACGGCCGGATTTTTGATGGTTTCCTGCGGGAAGCTGGGAGGCGCCGGTAAGTGGGCTGCCGATGAAAACAGTATTTATGTGACAAAAGATTTGCAGGTCCAAAGTGCAATGGTGTTCACTGCGCCGGAGGCCAACGAACTGTATAGCAGGGATGAACTGGCAGCAGAAGCCGGGGAGTGGATCCGGGACTATAATGTGGCAAAGGGGGCGCAGGCGGCTTTTGAGAACGCCGACGGCGGGGAGAAACTCCCGGTGGCGCTTAAGTCCTGCAGCCTGGAAGGGCAGACCGGAAAGCTGATATTTGACTATGGAAGCCCGTCGGATTTTGTGGGATTTGCAAAAGAGACCGGGGATACCACCCATACGGTCACGGCATTGCAGACGGGTGCGGCCTCTGCTGTGCTGCCTTTGGGCGGGAGCGGGGAAAGCTTTACGGCCCCGGACGGCAGTACGGTGGAAGCGGGCAGCCTGGCCAAGGACGGTTACCAGGCGGTGGCTGTGGAAGGTGCCGCGGTGGTGTGCACAGAGGGCAAGCTGGTTGCCGCATCCGTTGGGGTAAATGCAGTCCTGGATGAGCATACGGTGAGGACCGGCGAGGGGATGAATTACATCATATTTAAATAAGAGAGGATGGTTACCATGGAAAAGACATTGGATAAGATTGTGGCACTGGCAAAGAGCAGGGGGTTTGTGTACCCGGGATCCGAGATCTACGGCGGGCTTGCCAATACCTGGGACTACGGCAACCTGGGAGTGGAACTGAAGAATAATGTAAAAAAGGCCTGGTGGCAGAAGTTTGTCCAGGAGAGCCCCTACAATGTGGGCGTGGACTGCGCCATTTTGATGAATTCCCAGACTTGGGTGGCCTCCGGCCATCTGGGCAGCTTTTCGGATCCTTTGATGGACTGCAAGGCATGTAAGGAGCGTTTCCGCGCCGACCAGCTGATTGAGAGCTATATGGAGGAGCATGGCATTCAGCCCGAGGGGTCGGTGGACGCCTGGTCCCAGGAGGATATGAAGAAGTATATTGACGAGAAGAATATCTGCTGCCCCAGCTGCGGCAAGCATGATTTTACGGATATCCGGCAGTTCAACCTGATGTTCAAGACCTTCCAGGGAGTGACTGAGGATGCCAAGAACACGGTGTACCTGCGCCCGGAGACAGCCCAGGGCATTTTTGTGAATTTCAAGAATGTGCAGCGGACTTCCCGCAAGAAGGTGCCCTTCGGCATCGCCCAGGTGGGGAAATCCTTCCGCAATGAGATCACTCCCGGCAACTTTACCTTCCGTACCAGGGAATTTGAGCAGATGGAACTGGAGTTCTTCTGCAAGCCGGACACAGACTTGGAATGGTTTGCCTATTGGAAGCAGTTCTGCATCAACTGGCTGAAATCCTTAGGGATGAAGGAGGAGGAGATGCGTGCCCGTGACCATGAGCCGGAGGAACTGAGTTTTTACAGCAAGGCAACCACGGATATTGAATTTTTGTTCCCCTTTGGCTGGGGTGAACTTTGGGGGATTGCAGACCGGACCGACTATGACTTAAGCCGCCATCAGGAAACCTCGGGGCAGGATCTGTCCTATTTTGACGATGAGTCCAAGGAGCGGTATATCCCCTATGTGATTGAGCCTTCCTTAGGCGCCGACCGGGTGACCCTGGCGTTCCTCTGCGCCGCTTATGACGAGGAGGAGATCGGCGAAGGGGATGTGCGTACCGTGCTGCATTTCCACCCGGCCTTAGCCCCGGTGAAGATCGGAGTGCTGCCTCTGTCCAAGAAGCTGGCGGAGGGTGCAGAGAAAATCTATGGAGAACTGAGCAAGTATTATAACTGTGAATATGATGACCGGGGAAATATCGGCAAGCGCTACCGCAGGCAGGATGAGATCGGGACGCCGTTCTGTGTAACCTATGATTTTGAGTCCGAGGCTGACCAGGCGGTGACCGTGCGCGACCGGGATACCATGGGTCAGGTGCGGGTGCCGATTGCAGAACTGAAGGCGTATTTTGAGGATAAATTCCGGTTTTAAGGAGTCCATATCATGACCTGAACAAGGATGGCCCTATGGCGGTACTGGACAGTTCCCGGCGCTGTAGGGCCATGCACGGTTTGGGAAATGAGGATCAGGAATATGGCATATGAGATTGTAAAACATGACCAGGAAATGATGAGGAAGGTCAATAAGGCGAATATCCTTAATCTGATCCGGGAGAAAAAACCGGTGTCCCGTTCAGAACTGGCGAGGATAACCGGTATGAGCCCAACCTCTGTGGGGCGCATCGTGACGGAACTGATTGAACTTGGCCTGATAAAGGAGACGGAACTGGCCTTTAGCAGGGTGGTCGGCAGAAAGGCATTGCTGCTGGACACGGAGCCGAATTCCGTGTATGTGGTTTGTGCCCAGGTTGACGAAGATATATCCCGGGTCGGTATAGTGGATTTTGACGGTACCATCATCTGCGAGCGTACCTGTATCTGCGATGCCCACAGCATGGGCTGGGACGAATTTACCGATAAGGTGTGCGGCGAAATCGAGAAGATTATTGCAGAGGCAGATTTTGACAAGAGCAGGATCATCGGCCTGGGCATCGGGGTGCCGGGTTTAGTGGATACGGCCAATGGCATCGTGCTGTCCTCCCCCCAGCTGAGATGGGAGAATATCCGGCTGGCAAAATACATGGAAGGCCGCTTAGGATACAAGACTACGATTGATAATGTCATCAAGGCCAAGGCGCTTGCCGAGAATACCTACGGCTCTGACCGGGACGCGAAGAGGGTAGTGTTTGTCCATTTCGGGACAGGCGTGGGTTCGGCCCTGATTACGGATAACCGGATTTACCGGGGCGTCACAAACAGCGCCGGGGAGATCGGCCATACAACGATCAATCCCAACGGCAGGCTGTGTGACTGCGGGAGGCGCGGCTGCCTCCAGACTTATATTACCGAGCGGGCCTTGCTCCAGGAAGCCAGGACAATCAGGAATATTTCCGGTATTGACGAGATTTTTGAGGCGGCTTTAAAGGGCGAAGGCTGGGCGGTCAGCATTCTTGACAATTTACATACCTACATTTCCATAGCCATATGCAACATTATCTGTATGTATAATCCCAATACCGTGATTATTGGCGGGAAAATGGTGAAGCAGCCCCCGGATATTGAAAGCATAATCAAAGCGAAGGTGGATAGGCAGATCTGGGCGCAGTTCCAGGGCAGCTATGAGATCAAGTGCTCGTCCTTGGGGGAGCATGCGGGGCTTTTGGGCATGGCGGTGTTGCTTGTCAACAAATATATTGACATCGAATTATAGGTGTAGATCCAAAAATCCATGGGAATTGCAGCGAAATAGCTTGCAGTTCCTTTTTTACTGCCAATTTTTTTGTATAATTTGCCATTTTGTGTTTTGAAATATAAAATAGTGAAAAAAATCTATAAAAAAGAAAGAAATAACGACATAAAATTATTGACATTGCAGAAAAAATGTTGTATTATTAATAACATCAGTGGAGAAATTAATTAATACAAACGTTTAAGGAGGGTACTATGATGAGGAAAAGGCATAATTTACTGGCACTTGGCTTGGCGGCAGCGATGGCATTAACTGCCTGCGGCGGCAATGCTGCAAAGAATAGTGCCGACGGAGGCAGCAAAGCAGGAAGTGCCGATGCCGGGAGTGCCGGTGCAGAAGACAGCAGTGCCCAGGCAGGCAAGAAGTCCAAGCCGGTATCGCTGAAGCTGGCACATACACAGTCCACCGACCATCCGGTGCATAAATCGCTGGAAAAATTTGCCGAGCTGGTCAAGGAAAAGACGGACGGGGAGGTGACGGTCGAGATTTTTGCCAATGGTGTCCTCGGCGATGAGAGAAAATATATTGAATCCCTGCAGACAGGTCTATTGGATATGGCGAAGGTATCGGTTGACTCCATGGAGAATTTTGAGAAGCTGTATTCGGTCTTTACAATCCCCTATGCTTTTGAGGGCATGGATCATGGGAGGAAGTTTATGAACAGTGAAAAGATGGAGGATTTTTATACTTCAACCATTGATACCCTGGATATCCGCGGGCTTACATGGTATAACTCCGGCGGCCGGAATTATTATGCCAGGGACAAGGCTATCCTTTCCCCGGGCGACATGAAAGGTATGGTCATGCGCGTGCAGTCAAGCCAGATCCAGATTAAGACGATTGAAACCTTGGGAGGGAGTGCCACCCCTGTGGACTGGGGGGAACTTTACACTGCGCTCCAGCAGGGGGTGGTAGACGGCGCTGACAACGGGATTGTGGCTTTTGCAGACAATAACCTCTGTGAGGTGGTAAAGCACTTCTCCTTTACCGAGCATATCCTCTCCCCCGATATCCTGTTAATAAAAAACAGCGTATATGAGAAGCTGACCCCCGAGCAGCAAAAAGCCGTCAAGGAAGCGGCAGAGGAGTCCACGGCTTACCATGACGAGATCTGGGGTGCGGCGGAGCAGGCGGCCATCGAAAAGAGCGAGGCGGCAGGCGTTACCATCTACCGTCCGGACCTGGCTCCCTTTGCCGAGGCATTAAAGCCTTTGCAGGAGGAACTGATTGAGAATGAGAAAGTTGCGGAATATATGGAGATCATCAACGGGATGAAATAAGGCTTAGGTTAGGCGGGCATATGTACATGCCCGCCCGGCTCCCAAACCATGGAGGTGGCTGTTTTGAAAATGCTAAAATCGATATTTGACAAATCACTTGCCTTTTTGTTGTGCACAACCTTGATCAGCATGGTTGCCGTAGCCTTCTGGGGGGTGTTTACCCGCCTTGTGCTGAAAAACCAGGCGAGTTTTACCACGGAGTATTTAAGGTATGCCTTGCTGTGGACATCGCTATTGGCAGGTGCATACTGCTTTGGGGAGAAGGGGCATATCTCTATCACTTTTGTCAAAGACAAATTCCGGGGGAACACACTTAAGGCTTTGAATGTGGTGACGGAACTTGTCATCATCTTTTTCGCGGTGACTGTCCTGATCCTGGGAGGGATCCAGGGGGTGAAGCTGGGGATGAACGAGATTTCTCCCACACTTTTTATCCGGATAGGATATATCTATATGGTGCTCCCGGTTTCCGGCGTATTTGTGACATTCTATTCCATCGTGAACCTGATGGATCTTTTCTAGGAGGGAAAACATGGCACTGCAAGTTGGGTTTATACTGTTGTTCGGGTTTTTGGTTCTGCTCTTTTTGGGGGTGCCGATTGCGATTGGCCTGGCGATCCCGTCCATTGCGGCGATGGTGATTACCTTATATACCTTTGACGTGGCGGCGTTTTCCGGCGCGCAGGCACTCTTTACCAACATGTCAAGCTTTACCTTGAATGCGATCCCGTTTTTTGTATTGTCCGGTGTGATGATGTCCCATGGAGGGATTTCCAGGCGGCTGATCAATTTCGCAAAACTTTTGATCGGCAGGCTGCCGGGATCGCTGGCACATACGAACATCCTTTCCAATATGCTTTTTGGCGCGATCTCAGGCTCGGCGGTGGCCAGCGCTACCTCGATCGGCGGTGTCATGAAGCCTCTCCAGGATGAGGAAGGCTATGACCCGGAGTTTTCCACAGCGGTGAATGCCGTTTCGGCGCCGACCGGGCTTTTGATCCCGCCAAGCAATACTTTGATCCTCTATTCCGTTGTCAGCGGGGGGACATCGATTGCCACACTGTTTGTGGCCGGGTATGTGCCAGGGGTCCTGTGGGGGCTCAGCTGTATGGTGATGGCATATTTCATTGCCAGGAAAAAAGGGTATCCGGTCGGTGAGAAGGCAGGGTTTAAGGAGGCGGCCAATATCACCGTCCAGGCGCTCCCGGCTTTGTCCCTGATCATAATTGTGGTCGGCGGCATTATCTTTGGCTTTTTCACCCCCACAGAGGGTTCTGCAATCGCAGTGCTCTATGCGCTGGTCCTGATGCTGTGCTACCGGACATTTTCCTTAAAAGACATTCCGGCCATGCTTTTGCAGACGGCCAAGACGACAGGCACGGTGATGTTTCTGATCGGGGCTTCCTCCATGATGATCCACATCATGACCATTGCCGGTATCCCGAATGCGATTGCCGATGCGATTCTAAGCATCACGGAAAACCCTTACATCATTATGATGATCCTGATTGTGTTTTTATTGTTTATCGGCACCTTTATGGACATTGCACCTGCGGTTTTGATCTTTACCCCGATCTTTCTGCCGGTGGTCAAAAATTTTGGGATGGATGTGGTCCATTTCGGCGTTTTCATCACCTTTGCGATGTGCATCGGCGGGATTACGCCCCCGGTAGGCAATATTTTGTTTGCGGCGTCCGCGGTCAGCAAGGTGCCGATTGAGAAGGTGATAAAGCCGATGCTGCCGTTCTTTGTATCGATCCTGGCTGTTTTGCTGCTGGTAACTTATATACCTGCGCTGAGTTTGGCACTGCCTAAGCTGCTGGGGCTGATGTGATGCGCGGCAGCGGCGGGTAAGGCGGCTGGGGGCGGTGGTAAAAACGACGGTAAATAATGGGAGAGCACATGTCCAAAGCATAGGACAGGAAAGGCGGTAATTTATGAGAATTGCAGTTGGTTATTTTTATCAGGAATCCACGACCTTCAATCCTTTTTTGATGGACCGCAGCGCCTTCACCTTGCTGGAGGGGGAGGCGGGGAAGGAACGTATCTCGGCAACGAAGGTCTTGGAAGGCCTGGGAGCGGAGGTGGTTCCCACGATCTTTGCCTCGGCGATTTCGGGCGGGTGCGTGACTAAAGAGGCATACCTGTTTTTCTCGGATAAGATCATAGATGTGCTGAGAAGGGAGAGGGTTGACGGTGTCTGGCTGCACCTGCACGGATCCATGGAGGTGGTGGATGTCGGTTCCGCAGAGGCGGATCTTTTGAGAAGGATCCGTGAGGTGATCCCGAAGGAGGTTCCGATTGCCATGGTGGCGGACCTCCACGCAAACCTCCACGATGACGTCCCAAAGCTGGCAAATATCATCCGTTCGTACAGGACGGCGCCGCATGTGGACCAGGAGGAGTGCGAGCGTGTCACGGCAGAACTGCTGGTCGGCTGCATTGAGAGAAAAGCAGTGGTGACGCCTGTTTTTAAACGTGTGCGGATGATCACCCCCGGGGAAAAATCGACCACGGACACAGAGCCGATCAAGAGCATCCTGGAAAAGGTGAGGGGATACGAGAAGCTTGAGGGCATTATGCAGGTCAATTATTTAAACGGGCATGCCTGGACAGACCGCCCCAACACCTCAGCGGCAGTGCTGGTGGTTCCTGAGTCTGACGAGTACCGGAAGCTGGCGCAAAAGGTGGCAGATGAACTCGCGGACTATGCATTCAGCCGCAGGGAAGAATTTGTCTTCCACCAGCTGGCGCTAGGGCCGGACGAGGCGCTAGACAGGGCGCTGGCAGAAGAGGGGAAGCCGGTTTTTGTCACCGATTCCGGCGATAACACCACGGGAGGCGCGCCGGGGATTAATACCTTGCTGCTTAGGAAGCTGATGGAGAAGGACTTAAAAGGCAAAAAGGCGGTGGTTGCAGCAATCTTGGATAAGGGGGCATATGAAAAGCTTGCCTGCCATGAAGTGGGGGAGAGGGTCTCGGTTATGGTGGGCGTCAATTATGACAGCGACAGCGCCCCGGCCAGGGTGGAAGGCACGCTTAAGGCAAAAGGGGATTTGATGGGATATTACTCTTCAAAAAATGATGTGACAGGCCAGGTGTGCACCGTTTCCATGGGGGACATCGACGTGGTGGTGGCAAACGGAGGGGATTCTTTTACCACGGTGAACCATTTTACAAGGGCAGGGCTGGATATCAGCGGTTACGATGTCGCCATCGTAAAGCAGGGCTACTTGTTTGCGGAACTGACAGCCATTGCCAGCCTGCATATTATGGCTCTGACACCGGGGGCATGCAACCTGATGATCGAAGATATGGAGTTTCATAACCTGCTCAGGCCTATGTATCCGCTGGATAAATGAGGGGCTGCAGAATAAGCCGCTTGTTTGGGCAGCAGTGCCGAAGGGAACCGCTCCAAAAGGCATCCGCACCCGGGCTGCGGCGCAAATAAAATCAGGACAGGAAGGTAATACATATCATGATTACAGCAAATAACATACAATATACCCGGGTGGAGGAACCGTTTTGGGGAGTCCCCAAAGAAATGCCGCGCATCCCGGACCAGGTTTACCGGCGCAGGCTGGAAAAGGCATTGGAAAAGATGGAGGCCGGCGGGCTGGATTTTCTGCTCGTCTATGCAGACCGGGAGCATTACGGGAATTTTGACTACCTGACGGGGTATGGACCGCGGTTTGAGGAGGCTCTGCTTGTGATAGGGAAAGGGGGCAGGTCATATACCTTGCTGGGAAATGAATGCCTGGGGCTCTGCCGGTTTAGCCGGATCCCCAGCGAGGCAATCCTTTGCCAGTCCTTCTCCCTCCCCAACCAGCCGATTGGGCAGCACAAAGATTTAGAACAGGTCTTTCGGGGGATCGGCATTTCACAGGAACACCGGGTAGGGCTTGTGGGGTGGAAGCTGATCTACCCGGTATATGGGTCAGCCTTTGACACGGAAGTGCCTTCGTTCATTGCGGAAAGCGTGCGTGCCATCGTGGGGAAGGAGCAGGCAGTCAATGCCACCGATGCCTTTATCCACCCGGAATACGGCATCCGCGTGGTCAATGATGCGCATGAGATCGCCTATTTTGAATATGGCGCTGCCTACGCGTCCGACGCGGCGCAGCAGATGCTTTTGCATGCCAGGACAGGCCTCAACGAGGTGGAGATTTCCCAGTTCGGTACCCATGGCTTTTTGCCCACTTCGACCTTCCCCAAGGTGCTTGCAGGCGACAGGATAGATCTGGGGATGGCCAGCCCAACCACAAATGAGGTGAAACTGGGCGACCGCTTCCAGGTCAGTGTGGGACTGATCGGCGGACTGACCAACCGCAGGGGATTTGCAGCTTATTCGGAGCAGGACCTGCCGGAGGAGTCACGTGATTTTCTCAATGAGATGGTAAAACCTTACTTTGCCGTGGTGGCCAACTGGTATGAGATGATAGGGATTGGGGTGTCCTGCGGGGATCTGTACGAGATGGTGGAGACGGTCTTCCCGAAGGAAAAGTATGGCTGGTTTTTGAACCCGGGACATCTGATTGCCACAGAAGAGTGGCTCTCATCGCCGATCAGTGAGGGGTCAAAGATAACCCTAAAGAGCGGGATGTGCCTTCAGATGGACATCATCCCTTCGGCGCCGCCGCATTATGCGGCCCCGAACTGTGAGGACGGACTGGCAATCGCGGATGAATCTCTGCGCCGGGAGTTGAGGGAAGAGTACCCGGATGTGTATCAGCGGATTGAGAACAGGCGCAATTTTATGATCCATGTGCTGAACATTAAGCTAAAGCCAGAGGTGCTGCCATTATCTAACTTAGCAGGTTTGTACCGTCC
Source organism: bacterium 1XD21-70 (assembly GCA_003669055.1). GTDB lineage: Bacteria > Bacillota > Clostridia > Lachnospirales > Lachnospiraceae > Brotaphodocola. Next base: position 50,631 of record RAYB01000021.1, on the reverse strand, counting down.
GTTCATGCTGAACAGGGATATGGCTTTGGTTGTGGGGGCATGAAATATATAAAATCAGAGGTTCGTAAATTCCTGCTACAGGAATTTACGAACCTCTTCGATCACCAGGGAAATGATATCATTCAGGGAAAGGCCGTTGCAGCCGATCACCAGATGGTTGCAGCGGTTGACCGGCATGAGCAGCTGCCGGGCTTTGCTTTGCCCTACGGCCACTGCCATGGCGGGGGTCACCTCACCGCAGAGGGAATCTGCAATGACAATGCCGATGGGGCCGATGATCAGGTCAGAATCCCTGGCAGCCACGATCACCGGGTTTTCGCCGGTAGCGCCGGAATCAGCCCCGGCCTTTAGCATGGCGGCGGTGGCCGTGGTGTTGGTGCCGATGGCCAGGATCTCTTGTTCCGGAAACTGTTTTTTTAATTGCTCGATGATGCTGCGCCCCATCTTGCCCCCCTGGCCGTCAATAACCGTGATTTTTTTCATAAATGTTCTCCTTGTCTGTTTTTATCTGTGTTTTCGGATACCGCTGTATCCGGAAAGTGGGCCGCATACCCCTCATTGCGGCCCTTGGTACTGTGAATCCCCGAAAGCCAATATCATGCTAAATATAGGTTCAAAAAACAGCAGGCCCAGGGTAAAGCCGATGCCATGGCCGAATGCCTTTGACATCTTGTGGGTGGAGACGACATGAAGAACCAGGGAAACCACGGAGTTGCCAATGCACAGAAGGGCAGAGGCAGGGGAGGTGATGTCGGCCAGCTGATAAATGAACAGGATAAGATAACTGATCAGAAAGACCGGGAAAAAACAGGTATTCCAGAAAAGCTTGTATTGGATATAGGCGCAATAAAAGGGGATCAGGCTTTTCCATCCGGGTTCCCCGGCTTTTACAAAAATTTTCCAGTCTGCAATAATCAGGACAATGTACCAAACAGCCACGATGGCAATGGTGAGGAGTGCGAGAAGAAGAAAAAACAGAGAGAAATCCATAATAAATGCTCCTTTTCTGCAAATGATACCTTCAGCGGGCAAAGGGATATGCCTGCAAAGGATTGTGTTCTGGCAACCATTTTACCATAAATGGCGGTGGATTTCTATAAGAAAGTCATGGGTAGGCACGGTAAACGCGAACTTTTGTAATCCGTAAGGCATGCTCCTCCCTCCCTCGGGGGCTGAACACTGTCGATTCCTCTGATTTCATTTTCTGCCGAAATGTGATAATATAAATGTGATACAGGAATGGCAGCGGGAAAACATAAGATAATGGAGGGATCAACATGTCGATTCGGTTAGAGCAGACCCAGAAGCAGATAGTATCACAGAAAATGATCCAGTCTGTCAGTATCCTGCAGATGAGTACGCAGGAACTGGCAGATTATATCAAAGAAGCCACATTGGAGAACCCGGTACTTGATTTTGACGAGAGGATGCCCGAGGACAAAGACCAGGAAAGGCTGAGGAAGCTGGAGTGGCTGGCGAGCCTGGATGAACAGAACCGGTCTTATTACCAGTATGACCGGGACGAGGCGGAAGAGGACAAGGGCATGAACAACATAGCCGGACGCATGGACGAACGCCTGGAGGATGCCCTGCGGCTTCAGCTTCTGGGCGGGGCATACTCGGAGAAGGAGATGGAGGTTTTTGAGTATATTATCCAATGCCTGGATTCCAGGGGATATTTTACGGTTCCTGCTTCGGAGGTTGCCGCGGTAAACGGGGTTTCCGAGGAGAAGGCAGAGGAATGCATTGCCGTGATGCGCGGCCTGGAACCGGCCGGTGTATGTGCTGCCGGTATGCAGGAATGCCTGCAAAAGCAATTGGAAAAGCGCGGGGACTGCGGCAGCCTGGAGAGGGAAATCGTGGCCGGTTATATGGAAATGCTGGGGAAAAACCAGCTGCAGGCGATTGCAAAGGCGTTAAAGGCTCCGCTCACAGAGGTTGCCCAGGCGGCCGGGCGGATCCGGGAACTGAACCCGAGGCCTGCGCAGGGTTTTGACAACGGGGATCTGCTGCGCTATGTGATACCGGATATCACGGTAGTCAAATTCAGGGACGGGTTTGAAATCCTGCTGAATGATTATACCTGCCCGACCCTCCATATCAACAAAGAATATCTGGGGATGCTAAAGTCAGGATGTGACCAGGAAGTGAAGGAATACTTGTCTGCCAAGGTCCGCCAGGCGGAGGAAATCCAGGAATGCATTGCCCGCAGAAGTTCGACGCTGCTTGCGCTTGCGCGGTGCATCGTGGATGTCCAGCAGGATTTTTTTATTCGCGGGGAAGGGTTTGTGAAGCCGTTCCGCTTAGCAGATGCGGCAAAGCAGATCGGGTGCCATGAATCTACAATCAGCCGTGCGCTGAAGGATAAGCATTTGCAGTGCTGCTGGGGCGTCTATCCGCTGAGTTATTTTTTCCCGAAGGGAGTCAGCCAGCAGGGGCAGGGGGAGGAGGCGGTTGCTTCTTTGCGGATCAAACAGGCGCTGGCGGCGATTATTGAGGGAGAGAACAAACAGGAGCCTTACAGTGACAGCAGGCTCTGTGAATTGCTGAACCGGCAGGGCATGGATATTTCCCGCCGGACAGTGGCCAAATACCGGGAGGAGATGAATATTGCCAATTGCCGGGGCAGGAAGGAATTTTTGTAAAGGAAGGGGGTTCTTTTTTGCGGATCCCGGTAATAATGGGATGAAAGGATTGAATAATCATGGGCAATGTGGTATCTTAATGAACAGATGAAACAAAAAAATGAAAAAAATAATATTTAATAATATTTCGTAACCACAATATTTTCCTGTTGCGGATATGGGGAGGATGAAATGAAGAGAAGGTATTTTAAGAGATTGTATCATAGGGCAGTTTCTTTGGCAGTGGCCTTTTCAATGACAATGTCTTTGTGCCTGGCAGCTTCGGTTATGCCGACAGCGGGGGCGGAAGAGACAGGGGAAGAAGAGGTTTTCGGGGATCCCCATATCCACACGTTTGCCTGCTATGAACATTTTGAGTTGGATTGTATAGAGAACCATCCCGAGGATGGGCATCGGGAGCAGTGCTATACCTATTCCGGGGAACTGGTTTGCGGCATGAAAGAGGGGCAGCTGCATGACCATGATGTATCCGGCTGTGAGGCGGTGGCAAGAGTCCTTGTTTGTGGGAAGGGCACGGATGGGGCGCTCTTAGGAGATGGGACAGACCTGATTGCCGGGGAGGATGAGGAAGAGACAGAGGAAGAACTTGAGGAGGAGGACGGACGGCCTGGCGGGGACGTATCAGGCAGCGGCTCTGGAGACAGGGAAAGCGGCGGCAGTGCGGGTGCACCGGAACTGCCAGGGGGAGACGGCGCCGGTTCCGGGGAGGATAGCAATGCTTCCGGGGACGGTGGGGACAGTGGGCCGGAAGAAGGAAGCGCCGGTTCAGGAGAAAACGGGGGCGGTTTGGCCCCGGGCGGAAGTGAAGGCGGGGACAATACCGGCGCAGGCGGAGACGGAAATGAAGGCAGTGCTGGTGAAGACGGGAATGAAGAGGATGCAAGCGGGGGCATAGAGGAAGATCCGGGCAGCGCCGGTGCAGACGGAGAAGGGAGTGAAGGCAGCGCCGGTGCAGACGGAGAAGAGAATGAAGGCAGCGCCGATGCAGACGGAGAGGGGAATGAAGGCAGCGCCGGGGAGGACGGGAGCGGGAGCGGCGCCGGTGCAGGCACAGACGAAGGGGCAAGCAGCGGCGGCACGGACGGAAACGGTGCAGGGGAAGAGGAAAGCGGTGCAGGCACAGACGGAAACAGCACCGGCAATGACCATGGCAACAGCGGCTTGGACAGTGGGGAGACGGGAGGCAATGCCGGTTCGGGTGAGGCACCAGACGGCGGAACGGCCTCTTCAGGCCAGGCCGGCGGCGGCAATGCAGATAATGCGGCAGGTAGGGAGAATTATGCCTTGTTCACAGCCAACCGGCTGATGCAAGGCCGCGTTTTTGTGCGCAGGATCGATGCAGGAGGCCTGCTCTTGGCAAATAATACGGCTTTGGATCCGGTAACAGAAGGGACGGAGGATGCGGAGGCAGGGGCGGCAGAACCTGCCGCTGGGGAAGAATGCCTGCCCGAAGAGGATGGGGCAGAAGAGCCTGCAACCGACGGCACGGAACTCCTTTTGGACAGGGACATTGCAAATGAAGAGGAGGAAGGGGAGGCTTTGCCGGAAGAAGGCATGACGGAAACCACGCTTGCGGAGGACAGCAGCAATGATATGGATGGGTTAACCGCCGAGGTTGCCAGCCCGTCCAATGCCGATGCGGCCGAAGAGGAAGAACACGTACATAAAGAGGGCTGTTACGCTGCGGTTTACCGATGCCGTGGGATGATGCTGACGGCGCTGCGGGAAGGGAATGTCCATAACCAGGAGGAACTGGAAAAGGCGGTTGCGTCTGGGGCGGAGATTGTAATTGCCAATGATTTTTCGGTAGGCAGAACGGTTCTGGTTAGCAGCGGGAAGTCGGTTGCTATCGACTTGAATGGATGTACGCTATGTTATGAAGGGGCATCGGGTACTCCCATGTTTGATGTACGGACGGGTGGGATCCTGACAGTCAGTGACGCAGTAAGCAGCCAATATAAGGTGTCTGCGGTCAAAGAGGGAATGGTTCAAACTCCGGGGAAAACTGAATATGACAAGGACACAAAAAAGCTGACTTATTATGTAACAGAATCTGAATTGAACCTGGACGGGAGAAGCACAACGGATTCTGTATGGGAATATACGCTGGATTTAGACAGCAGCGGCATAGGCACGCTTGACGGAAAAGGGATAGGAGCCGTTTTTTCTGTAACAGGAGGAAGACTGAACATCAAGAGCGGAAGGATCAGGAACAAAAAAGAATCTGCCGCCGATGGCTGGAATGGGATTACCATGAGCAGCGGAACCATAGAAATGGGAGGCGGTTACATTGTTGATTGCGGAACAGACAGTGAAAACGGAGGTGCCATTTATGCAGAAGGAGGATATATAAGCATTTCAGGCGGAGTTATTGCTGACAATGTGGGAAAAAATGGCGGTGCTGTTTGGATAAAGAATTCGGGGTCCACGTTAGCAATCAGCAATAGTATTATTGCACATAATCATTCCATTCAGAATGGCGGGGCGATATATAATACCAATGCAAAAATCCTTATTGAAGGAATGACGGCTATTGTGGGCAACTCGGCAGGTAAACACGGAGGCGGGGTTTTAAGTTTTGGAAGCACCAGTTTGGTTAACTTTACCGGCGGGCAGGTTGCTGGGAATAGTGCCGCGGATTTTGGCGGCGGGTTCTATTTTGAAAATTCCGGAACAGACAACCTGATCGGAAACCATACTTCCTCAAAGGAAGGGGATACAAACGGAAACAAAAATCAAATAGAAGCCAACGTAATATTGGCAAACAGTTCTGCCGGAAAATATGGCGGAGGAATCTATGCCGTTAACAGCAAGATAAAGATTGATTCCAATAATGCTAAAACCGTTATTCTTGGGAATACCGCCGGGGAAGAAGGCGGGGGCATTTATAAAACCGGGTCGCAGACAGTCACGATACAAGGCAAGAGCATAATTGCAGCAAACAAGGCAGAAAAAACGGCAAGCAACAGCACTTACCCGGCGCCTCTTGATGCCGGCAGCTTTACAGTGGGAACGGATTGTTATATTGAAGGAATGTGGAAAACAGATTCTAAAGGCGCGGTTACATCGGTTAAAGAATTAAGAGAAGCGGTCACAGCAGCCAGCAGCAGCCGTTATGACACGACCGTGATCCCCCTTGGCAGTGACCTTAATATGGCAGGGGAGAAGACCCTTGAGGTGGACGGCGGCAAAAATATCGTGTTGGATTTGAAAGGATACAAGATTGAAGGGAATCCGGCAGCAGGAAGCAGCAGTATTTTTTCCGTGGCGGGGAAGGATAGCAGCCTGACCATCCAAGACAGCGAGGCAGGGGAAGACCCGGCGCCCCGGAAAGTGGGAGAAAGTGCAGGTATTCCGGAAAATGCAGGAAAAGCAGGGGCATATGAGGACGGATGCCTGACGTATTACATTACCGAGTCAGCTTCTAACGGTATCCGCACCACAGAAAGGACATACCAATACCAATTGAACCCGGAGGCTAGGCCAGGGAACAAAAAGATCGGAGCCATTAAGGCCTCCGGGGTGGAATCTGCCATAGCTGCGAGCGGCAATGCCCGTATTGTTTTGGAAGGCGGCATTATTACCAACCCTGGGGGGAAGCATGGCATTTCTGTCGAGGATAATTCTTCTTTCATGATGAAAGGGGGATATGTTGTCGGAAGCGGTTCTGACAGTGGGCAGGGTTCTGAGAAGACCGATGGCGGCGGTATCATAGTGATAGGCAGTAATGCACAAATCACAGGCGGGGTGATTGCCGGTAACAAGGCATCAGGGGACGGCGGCGGCATCAAGGCCGAAAATTACCGGGCCGAGAAAAGCAGCAGCGATACAGCAGTGGAAAAAAGCAGCAATATACAGATTACAGGGGGAATTATTGCGGCGAATATAGCCCAGGACCGCGGCGGCGGCATCAGCATAGAAGGGAATGCCCAGGTTGGGGGAGATGCGGTTATTGCCAGCAACCAGGCGCACGCACAGACGCCCCGGGAAGGGGCAGAGGACGAGGAAGGGGATGTGGAGGACGCCGATAAATGGAAAAATGCGGTCAATTTCCATGGCGGTGGCGGCATCTTCTTTGACGGGGACAAAGAAAAAGGAGAAACCCTGGAAATCCGGGACAGCTGCTATATTACCAACAACTATACAGGCCAGGCAAACCGCCGTACGGGTACAGGCGGAACAGGAGGAGGCGGGATTTTTGCCAGAGGGCTGCTGCGCATGAACGGCGGATATGTCACAGGGAACAAAACAAAAGCAGCCGGAGGGGGCATCTATCTGCATAGTTATTATGCGAAGGCGGGGACAGCAGGCCAGTTCCCTACCCGTGTCGGGCAATATATTATGACCGGAGGCACGATTGCGGGAAATTATGCCGAGACAGAAGAAGGCGGCGGCCTGCGGATAGACGGAAAGGAAGGGAGCATAAAAGGCCGGGGAATTTATATTACGAACAATAAGACAGGTACCGCACAGACATGGGGCGGAGGCGGCGTTTTTGTCATGAGCAGTGCAGGGCTTAATATTAGGAATGCCCTGATTACGGAGAATACTGCCGAAGGCTTTGGCGGCGGTGTTGCGGGCTGCAACCATGGGACGAACCGTGTGTTTGCCATTCAGGGAGGCGCCATTTTTAACAATACTGCACATGGAGGGGGAGGAAAACTGGATGGCTATAAAGACCAGGACCTGCCTAAAAAAGACCACCGGAACCACGCAGACAGGATCGATGCAAAAACCTCGGTAATAGAAGAGGACAAAATAACAAATTTTATTGATTATGCGTATGACGGCAGCGAAAAAAGCTATCAGGACTTTTATTGTTCCAACATAAGCCAGGTGTATGACAGGATGTTAGGGGGCGGCAGCGCGAACTGGAGAGGAAGCTACAGCAACAGCAGCAAGACCGACGGGAAGCTTCCGGAGGCATATCCGCTCAGGATAGAAACGGACAGCTATGCATCTGCGAGCAACATGATAGGCCTTAACGCGAACCCCAGTCCCCAAACTGTTGCGGCAGCAAAAAGTGCAGCAGGGATTTTTATTACCGGAAACCATTCGGCCGCCCATGGGGGAGGCGTTATGAGTAACGGAACCTTCGGGATTGGCGATAATCCGGGAGGGGAAGGAGGGCTGATAATCCGAAAAGAGGTTCAGCTTGCAGACGGGACAAATATCTTAGATAAAAAAGAAATATTTACTTTCGTGGTTTCCTGGAAGGATGAAAACGGAAAGGAGGACAATTCCGGTCAAGGATATCAGGCGGCGATCGAACCGGCAGTTTCGGATGGGCAGTCCCAGATATTGGTACATAGCGGGGATACAGTGGCCTTGCATAATGGGCAGAGCATTAAAATCACCGGTCTCCCCATAGGGGAATATGAAGTGAAAGAGACGAATGGCGATGCTTATGTCAGGCTTCCGAACGATGGTCTTGCCAATGGGCCGCTGTGGCAGCATTTTGAAAGCGAGGTCACTTTCCGGAATATCCCCAAGGGAAAACTGACGGTCAAAAAGGTCATTTATGATGGGGGATCTCCGATCCCTGCCGGTGACCCAAGGGAGTCTGATGAATTCCATTTTGTTATCAAATTTACAGACAAAGAGGGAAATTTGCTTGCAGGTGAGTACCCGGATGCATATCCTTACACCAAAAACAGCCAGGAATATACCGTGCCTCCCAAGGAAGGGGAAAATTACCCGACAATTGGAAATAACGGTGAATTCACCTTAAAACATAACGAAAGCATCACGGTCCATGACCTTCCTGCCGGGGCTTATTATGAAGTGGCAGAGAAGAAAGCAGACGGATATATAAGCGTACCGGTTCAGAAGGGGATGGTGGAAAATTCTGCTACAGCGGCTTATTTGGAGATCCGCAATGAGAGCGGGGACAGACCCGAGGACCCGACAGACCCGGCAGGCCCAACCCCGACCCATCCGGGCGGCGGAGATAGCGGAGGAGGCGGAGGAGGCGGAGGAAGCGACCCGAAGGATCCCACCCCTCCGGAGCCGACAGAAACCTCCCCAGAGGCTCCTGCAGAAGAGGCCGAAAAGCCACAGCTGCCGTCTTATCCGGAAGAACTGCCGGATCCAAACGACCCGGGCAGCCCGGAGAGCGTTACCATTTTAGAGAACGGCGTACCGCGCACTTATCTGAAAATGTGGGATCCTGAGAAACAGGAATTTATGTATATCCCTGAAGATGAGATTCCGCTGGCTTTTATGCTTCCTCCGACAGGCGACCATTTCCGCAGGATATTATGGGCAGTGTTGTGCGGGATTTCCCTGTCCGGCATGGCAGCGCTGGCATTGGCCAGGAGAAGGAAACGGAATCAGGGATAAAAAAGTGAGAGCCAAGGAGAGCAAGAAAGCCGGGGCATGGCTGGAGAAATAAAACAGGAAGATGCGGCAGGGACGGAAGAACCCCTGCCGCATTTTATAAATGTGCTGTTATAAATTTCCTAAATTCAGCTGTCGTGGTCGCGCATCAGCGTCCTCATGACAAAAGCATAGATTTCCTGGCTGCGTGATTCCCAGTGGGAGCACATCAGTTCTGCCTGGTCCTTGTCAGGGACGGAGAGGTCTAAGCTGATCAGGGAACTCCGCCCTTCCCGCACCTCGCAGTGGACGATGTAGTCCTGGTTGGTAGACTTATAGTAGTCGGAGATGGTGCTGACCTCGTTGCGCATGCGGAAACGGTTCTCTTTAAGGTAATTGTCCATGTCCTCCACGATGGCGGGGGAGATATTGCCGCCAAAAAAATTCAGCGTATCCTCGCCTTCCCGGGTGATCTCATAGCGGGTGCTGTTGTGCGAGGATTCCGCATGGACCAGGCCGGACTCCTGGAGTTCGTTCAGTGCCTGCTGCAAGGTGAAATAGCTGGTGTATTCGTGCTGCAGGAAGAACTCGGTCAGCTGTGCATTGGTCAGCGGGAAGTTTACCTGCTTGAGCATGTAGAGATTCATTAGTTTATATAGGGTCATGGGATCCGATAACATAACGCAGCCTCTCTTTGTGTCATAGAAGTCTAAACTTTTTCTATATCATACCAATTTAAACCTTTTAAATCAAGTGAAAATATGCTAAGATAAGATGAAATGACGGAGCAGCAGCATTTTATATGGTGAAATGCTGCAGGAAATCGGAACAGGTGATACTATGAGAGAAAGAATAAACCGGCTGGCAAAGGGGATTGTCGATCCGGAGGTTTTAAGGCTGGCAGTCAGCCCGCCGGAACTGAACGATACCGTCCATGCCGGGGAAGTGACAAGAAAAGACATAACTGTGTCAGATGAAGAAGGCCGGTATATCAAAGGCCTTGTTTACTCTTCTAATATCCGTGTCCGCGTTGCCAATAACGCTTTCGGCGGTGTCCGCAATCGCATTGCATTTGAGATCGACAGCATGTACCTGACCCAGAAAGATGTGATTACGGGTGCCTTTTATCTTGTGACCAATGCCGGGGAGCAGAAGGTGCCTTACTCGTTTTCCGTTGAGGTGGAGGCCTCCGGCAGGACATTGGAGAATCTGAATACGGCGGCAGATTTTGCCGGACTGGCAAGAAAAGACCAGGAGACGGCTCTGCGCCTGTTTGAATATCAGGATTTTATTGAAGCGCCTTTTATGCAGGACATCCATGTACGGGCATTATACGACGGACTGAAAAGCCGGGGGAACCGCCAGAACCTTTTGGAGGAATTCCTGGTAGCCTTAAAGGCAAAAGACGCGGTCAGGCTGGAGGTGGAAAGCAGCCTCCTTTCCTATGAAAAATTGGAAAAGCCGGTGAAGGAGGTTTTGGAGGTGCATGCCAGCACCTGGGGATATGTGCAGTTCCAAGTGACGGCAGACGGAGATTTTTTGGAACTGCCCAAGAGGTCTTTCGGGCCGCTGGATTTTAAGGACGGCACATGCCAGGTCACTTATATAGTGAACCCGGCAAGGCTGCATGGGGGCAGGAACTTGGGGGCGCTTATGGTTTCCACGATCCGGGAGACAGTCCAGATCCGGGTGGAGGCACAGGGGGGCGACGAGGAATTCAGGCTCCCAAAGGATCAGGAGCGGGAGAACTTGGGGCATTATCTCCAGTCCAGGCTCCGGTATGAACTGGGGCTTTCGGAGCCTGGACCGCTTTTGGGTAAGATGAGGCAGGAGATTGACAGCTTGCGGAGGAAAAGCGGGGAGACGCCCCTGAATGTGCTTTTGCAGGCCGAACAGGCGGTATTGGAAGGCCAGGCCGGGAGGGCAGACGAACTGCTGGAGGGGCACCGGGGGGAACTGGCGGACCTGCGCCGGGATATGCCGGAACTTTATTGTTTCTACCAGTATCTGCTGCAGGTCCTAAAGAAAAAGGAGGGGCAGAGGGATACCCTGATCCGCCTGGTAAAAAAGTGCCTTCTGGAGGAGCGCCGCCACCCTTATCTGTTTTTGCTGTGGCTGAAGCTGGAGCCGGAACTGAGGGAGAACCCGGCTGAGTTGTTGGAACGGATGCGCAGGCTGTTTGAACGCGGTTTTTGCAGCCCTTTTCTATATGCCCAGGCTTTTTTCCTTTTTCAGAGAGAGCCGTTACTGATGCACCGGTTGGGGAAGTTTGAAGTCCAGGTGCTTTATTTTGCTGTCCGGCGGGGAATCCTGGGCCTGGAACTGGCGCAGAGGGCGGCACAGCTGGCAGGTTCGGCCAAGCATTACACAAGATCCTGCGGCCGGCTGTTGCGTTCATTGTATGAGAAATATCCGGAGAAAGAGTTTTTAAGCGCCGCTTGCGGGATGCTGATCAAAGGGGATTGCCGGGACGAGAAGTATTTTCCCTGGTACCAGAAAGCGTTGGAGGGCGGGGTGAGCCTGACCCGGTTATACGAATATTACCTGTATTCCCTGCCGAAGGACTATCCGTATCTGCTGCCCAAGGAAGTGCTGATGTATTTTTCCTACGAGAAATCCATGGATGAATATAGCCGTTCGCTGTTATACATGAACATTCTAAAATACATGAAGCCGGATGCGGAACTATACAAGCAGTATGAGCGCGAGATTGAGAAGTTTACCATGGAGCAGCTGCTGGCAGCCAGGGTCAACGAGCGTTTGGTGGTGCTTTACCGGCATATGATATATAAGGAGATGATCGACCAGCGGGTGGCACGGGTATTGCCTGCGGTCCTGCGCTCCTGCAGGATTGAACTGGACAACCCCAATATCAAATATGTGGTGGTCTGTTATGAGGAACTGGAAGAGGAGGATGCGTTTTTGGTCAGGGACAAGATGACGTATGTGCCGTTGTTCCGGGAACATTCGGTGATCCTGTTCCAGGACGGGTACGGCAACCGTTATGCGAATATCCCTTACAAGAAAGTTCCGGCCATGGAAAAGAAAAACATCCGCGAATTGGAGGAACGCTGTTATGACGTGTACCCTTCCCATGAGATGCTGCGGCTGCAGGAATGCGGGGAGATCGTGGACGGGGGGATCTCCGGTGAGGCGGATGTGATAACGCTGAGGAGGATAGCGGCAGATCTGCGTTTAAAGCCGATGTACCGCAAGAGGATCCTGATCCGGATGGTCCAGTATTATCAGAAGGTTGCGGAGGCAGAGGGGACGGATGCGGCAGGCGGCGCAGAGTATCTTTTGGGGCTGAACATGGAACGCCTGAGCAGGCAGGAACGGGCGGGGATCTGCGAGACCCTGATCCAGCAGGATTATATACGGGAGGCATGGGCGAGGGTCTGCAGATACGGGACGGAGGGGATCCGGCGGGCGCGCCTGCTAAAGCTTTGCAGCCGGATGATCCTCAGCCCTTTTCTTGACGAGGATGAGACGCTGATGCTTCTCTCGTGCGACCTGTTTTCTGAGGGGAAGCATGACAGCGTGGTGCTGGATTATCTCTGTGAGCATTTTAACGGTTCCGGGAAACAGATGTACCGGATACTGAACCAGGCAGTGAGGGAAAAGATTGTTGTGTATGACATGCCGGAGCGGCTGCTGGCACAGATGCTGTTTACCGGTGCGACAGAACGCATAGATCAGGTGTTTGACTGGTATGCGGCGGGAAAGAAGACCGAGGATAACCTGGTGAAGGCGTATTTTACCATAAAATCATCGGAGTATTTCATGAGGGGGGAGGCAGCCGGCGACCGGGTCTTTGCTTACCTGGAGGGCGCCATCCGGGGGATTACGGATTTTGACAAGATCCCTACGGTTTATCTGCTGGCGCTGAGCCGGCATTATTCGGCCCTGCCTGCACTGGATGAGGGGCAGAGGGAACTTTGCCTGGCCATCACCAGCCATTTGCTGGCGGAAGGCAGGGTGTTCTCATGGTTTAAGGAATTGGGGAAATGGGTTCCCATGCCGGATTCTGTCATGGAACAGGTGGCGGTGGAATACCAGGGGGACAGGGATGCCAGGCCTGCCCTCCAGGTCAGGATATTGCCGGAGGAAGAAGAGTACCATTGGGAGGAGATGCGCAGGGTATACCCAGGGATTTTTATCCGGCAGAAGGTATTGTTTGAGGGGGAGATCCTGGAGTACAGGATTTTTGAAAAAAAAGAGGAAAAGCTGACATTGCTGAAAGAGGGGAGCCTTACCTGGGAGCCGGGGCAGGAAAAGATCAAAGGGAGCCGGTTCGCGGCGCTTAATGAGATGGGGCTTTGCCTGGCTTTGAAGGAAGAAAATACTTTGAAAGAGAAGATGCTAAAGTATGCCAGGGACAGTGCAGCCATGGAAGAGTTATTCCGGCTGATGTAGCAATGGCCTGTTTTGCCTTGGGTATGCAGTGCCCGGGGAAGGATGGGCAAAACAGTTTTCAGGTGTAGGCTGCTAATATGGAATGGAGGGAATGATGGATGGACTTTTGGTAGGGGTTGATTTGTGTGACGAGTACACCCAGGTCAATTGCCCGGAGGAAGAAAAACTGTGGACGGTTCCTACCGTGATCTGCCGGAATAAAAATGCGGATGAGTGGTATGTGGGAGAGGAAGCATACGCCCATACGCTTAAGGGCGACGGCATCATCGTGGATAAGCTGCTGAACCTTGCTTTGCGGGACGGGACGGCAACCTTAGGAGGGGTGCGTTACGAGGGGAAGGAATTGCTGTTTTTGTTCCTGGAAAGGATCCTGCAGCTTCCGGCACAGGAGTACCAGAAGGGAAAGCCCGAGTATCTGGTGATTGCCGTGAAAAGGCTGGAACCCAGGCTGAGCCGGATGCTGCAGGAGATTGTCCTGCGCCTGGGGATTTTGAAGGAGCAGGTGCAGGTAATCAGCCATTCGGAAGGGTTTATCTATTATACATTAAGCCAGAAAAAAGAAGTCTGGAACAACACGGTGGGGATGTTTGACCTGTCTGAAGTCGGCCTGCGTTATTACGAAATGAAGGTGCAGCGCGGGATGAAGAAGGTCATGGTGGTGGCAGAATATGAGGATTTGGAGGAAGGGGTAAACTTAGATGTCTTAAAGAAGCCGTCCGGAGGCCATCTGGCAGACAGGATCCTGACTTCCTGCGCGGAGCGGATGATGGCGCACAAGGCATATTCGGCGGTTTTTCTGACCGGCAAGGGTTTCCTCAGCCAGGAGTGGGCGGGGAATTTGATGCAGTATCTGTGCTCCAGGCGCAAGGTATATATAGAACAGGGGATCTTTGCCCGCGGGGCGGCGTGCCGGGCGCAGGAGGGCGCCCAGGAGAATGCCTCGTTTACCTGTATCTGTGACGGACGTTTAAAGACTACGGTGTCTATGAAGGTACTGCACCGCGGGCAGGAGACGAACGTGACTGTAGCGGCGGCAGGGGATTGCTGGTATGACCGCGTTTCTGTCATTGATGTAATCCCGGACCGCCAGAATACGGTGGATTTTATTGTAACCTCCATGGACTCCCGCAAAAAAAAGCTGATATCGATTCCGCTAGAAGGCTTCCCGAAACGCCCGGACCGGACGACGCGGGTGCAGATCCAGGTGATGTTCTTGGATGAGCGGACGATGGAGGTGACATTGCGTGACCATGGTTTTGGGGAACTGTTCCCGGCAAGCAATGCCCTAATCCGGCAAGAGGTAATGCTATGAGTTTATTATTGTGCAGGCAGGAACATGTAAAGCGGCCTTATTTTATGGAGTTGATGGGGGTTCATCTGTATTCCTCCCAGGAACTTTCCTATGTGATTTTCAACCATCCGATGCTGGTGCTGGATGATTTTGTGGACGAGCGCCTGCTGACATTTTTGAGGGAGGAACTGGACAAGGGCTTTTTGGCCTTGAAGCTGGAGAGATGGCTAAAGAGCGGGGAGAACCCCGACGAGGCTTTGATGATCATCCTCCAGGACTGCGATTATTACAGCATGGCAGAGGTGGGGCGTTTCCGGCAGATGGCGGCCGCCCTCAGAAAAAAACATCCCGCGGATTTCCTGCGGATGAAAGCGGACGAACTGTTCTCCCTGCGCCAATACGGCCGTGCCGTTGAAATCTACCGGAAGCTTTTGGAGTACCCCAAGGGCGAGCAGGTAGATGATCTGTTCTTCGGGAGGGTCTACAACAACCTAGGTTCGTGTTATGCGAGGATGTTCCAGCTAGACAAGGCATTTGAAGCCTATGTGAATGCCTACCAGAAAAACCAGCAGGACGCAGTGCTAGAGAGGCTGTACGACTTAAGCCGCATCGATGAAAGGCTGGCCTTAAACAAGGAACTACAGGAAGAAATCACCGAAAAACAGAGAGAACTCTGGGAACAGAAGCTAAAGATGGCCAGAGAAAAAGCCAGGCAATCCAAGCAGGTAAAGGAACTGGAGGAAATGTTTCGGCAAGACACCGTAAAACGCCAAACCGGCGAAGCCAACCAACTCTACCAATGGAAACAAGAATACCGAAACATGGCCTAGGCATGAGCAGTGCGGAAAAAGAGCCGAGGGAACCGGCGTTGTGCTAGCACAAAAGCCGGTTCCCTCGGCTCTTTTTCCATAGGGCGAAGCCCGCCCAGCGAGAAGAAGCGAAGCGGATTCGAGCGGGCGCACTGCGGGGCAGCCTTCCGAAACCGTCACCCCTTTCCCATAACCGCAGGAGGATCCCATATGAAAAAAAGGCTTCTGGCGGCCATAATCACTGCCGCTGCGATCATCATTATTTTGGGGGCAGGGTCTGCGTTTGCCGTCTGCCACGGGTATCTGCACATCAACGGATTGGCGGCAAGCCGCTATCTGGTGCGTGGCGTGGATGTTTCTCATTATCAAGGAGAGATCGACTGGCAGGTGCTGTCCGGGCAGAACATCCGGTTCGCCTACATCAAGGCCACGGAAGGAAGTTCCCACGTTGACCGGCGATTTGCCGAAAACTGTGAAAAAGCCATGAAAACAGACTTAAAAGTCGGAACTTACCATTTTTTTAGCTTTGACAGCCCCGGGATCACCCAGGCAGAACATTTTATAGAAACAACAGAGCCTTATGAAGGCCTGATCGCCCCGGTGGTGGACGTAGAGTTTTACGGCAACAAAAAAGAAAATCCGCCGGATCCGGGACAGGTAGGGGCAGAATTAACAGACTATCTGGGCAAGGTCGAACAGGCCTGCGGCCAAAAGCCGGTGATCTATGCCACCCAGGAGGTGTGGGAACTCTATATCCGTGGGCGGTTTGACAGTTATCCTTTATGGATCCGGGATATCTGGAAAGAACCAAAACAGAAACCTTTGGCCGAAAATGAAGAAGGGCAGGGCTGGACGTTCTGGCAGTACACCAACCGGGGGCGCCTCAAAGGATTTTCCGGGGAAGAAGCCTTTGTGGACCTCAATGTTTTTTACGGGACAGCAGAGCAATGGAACCTGTTTACCACCCTGTCGGCCTCACAAGGATAGGGAACACCACAGGGAGCGACATGCTCCCCGTATGGTAGAAAATGGAAAATTCAAACGAAAAGTATTGAAGAAGTATGAAGATGGGATCCATGCAGAAAGTACTGTTTTGAAAGTAGACGTAGATAGTGCGTACCGATACAAAACGGTTGTTCAGGCGGGGCTGCACAAATCCCTCTACCAATTCTCCTCAACATCTGCTATAATCTATTTTAGAAACACATATATACAACAATAACTAATTTCCATAACTCCCAGCCGAAAGGAGAACCGCCATGGCAGGCAAATACTTAAAAGACAAAGCATACGAAATCATCAGACAAAAAATCATAGAATGTGAATACATCCCCGGAAGCATATTAAACGAAGCCGAGCTAATCAAAGAAATCGGAGCCAGCAGAACGCCCATACGAGAGGCGCTCAACAAGTTAGAGCAAGAAAACCTGGTCACGATTATTCCAAAAAAATGCATCATTGTCCGCGGAATCACCATTGACGACATAGCAGAGGTATTTGACGCCAGGGCTATAATCGAACCGCAGATTTTACAAATATACGGCCGGCAGATCAGCAAAAGTTTTCTGAAAGATTACCTCAAACGCTGCGAGGAAGAAACCGACACACAAAAACAGATCCGTCTGGACGAAGAATTTCATGAACTGCTATACCAGACCTGCGATAACCGATATCTGCGGGAGGTACTGCGGATGGTGGAAGGGATGGACCACCGGAACCGCGTATACAAAAGTAATGATGAACGAGTGCGGGAAGGGATCAGAGAGCACATAAAGATCATAGATGAACTGTTGAAAAATGATTACGCGGCTGCAGCAAAACACATGCTTGAGCACATAAAAAATGCCAAAAACTATGCGATGAAAAAATATATTGGATAAAATAATATCAGATCCGATTGTCATAGTTGTCTTAAAAGAAAATAGCAATGCCGAATAAATTATAAAAAACAACGGAAAATAAATTGACAAAACGAGGTTTCGTTGTTATAATTCATAATGTATACATCAATTATTAAAAATAAAAATTGATGTATATAAAAGAGGAGAGCGATCAATCACAAGCACATTGTAAGAAAACGGAGGGAACAAGATGAAAAGAAGGATTGGACTAGGAATCTTACTGGCAGCCACAATGTTAAGCGCCTGCTCCGGAGGAGAAAATCCGGCCGCACCTCAGGCTTCTTCAGGCCCGGCAGGGCAGAACTTGGCTGCAGAAAACACCCCTGCATCCGGGCAGGAAGGAGAGGCTTATACCATTGCATTGATTGCCCCCTTCACGGGCGACAACGCCCAGTACGGCAATGCCTTTAAAACCGGAGTAACCGCCCTTTGCGATGAGGTCAACGCAGCAGGGGGAATCAATGGGGCAGAACTTACGTTTGAAGTTTTCGATGATGGGGCAGATGCGGCGCAGAGCACCAATATGGCTCAGATCGTCACGGAGGATGACAAATATATTGCAGCAATCGGGAGCTATTCCAGCACCTGTACGCTGGCTTTTGGACCGATCTTTGACGAGGCCCAGATGCCGGTTATGGTTCCCTGCGCAGGGAACAGCGCCATTGCCACAGAATATAACTATACGTTCCAGAGAGGGATGACCATTCCCATTGAGTCCGCACTCATGGCCCGCTATGCGGTGGAAAAGCTGGACGGAAAGCGCATTGCCTTTATTGCTCTGAACAACGATGCCGGCCTTCAGTTTATGGAATTTGCCTCCGGTGCTATCGAGGGTCTGAAGGAGTCAGGAACAGACTGTGAGATGGTGGCATCGGAGACCTTCAATGAGGGGGAGGTCCGGGACTACAGCGCCATGGTATTAAAGATCAAGGAAGCAAAGCCGGATGTCATTGTGGTAAACATGGGCTATGTGGAGTGTGCGGCCATTTTAAATCAGGCAAAACAGGCGGGGCTTACAGATGTGAAATGGCTGGGGAACCAGTCTATGTACACAGAGGACTTTACCAATCTGGTGGGAGATGCAGGGGAAGGCTTTTACGTCAGCACAGGCTTTTATGCAGACAATCCGGATGAAGGGGTTCAGGAGTTTATCCGTCAGTGCAAAGACATTGACGGGAATATACCCAATGCCTATCAGAGAAATTCTTATGAATGTGCGGCTATGATTGCCCAGTGCTTAAAGGACGGTGCAGCCACCAGGCAGGAACTCTATGAAGCGATGATTTCCATGGAGCACTGGGACGGAAAGACCGGTGGAAATAAGTGGATAAACCGTCAGTCAGAGGAAGAATATCTGATTCTCCAGTATAAAGGAGAAGGACTGTGGGAAATGTTAAAAAGCGAATGAAATAATTCGTTAGGATGGAGAAAGGGGGCGGCACGATAATGAAAACTCTGATCAAGTCTGTCCATGTATGGCAGGCGGGGGTTTTTGAGATCAACGATGTGGTCGTGGAAGATAAAAAGATTGTTTCCTTAGGAAGCGGATCCAGGGATGCAGACATGGGGCAAGTCATTGACGGCAGGGGCAAATACCTGCTTCCGGGAGTGATTGACTGCCATGCCCACAGCACCATGGTGTGCGGGGTTCGGCATATGCAGGAATTTTTTGCTGCCAATGAATCAATGCTGACGATCAACAGTGTAATCCATGCAGAAAAAATGGCTCGGTGCGGCATCACAGCGATCCGGGACTGCGGCGGGCGGTGGATGGAAACCCTGGCGGTGCGGGATTCTATTCAGGCAGGAAAGCTGATTGGCCCCCGTATGCTTTGCTCCGGCACCCCCATCAAGGTAATCGGAGGGCATGAGCCGGGGACGGACATAACCGGACCTTATGAAGCCCGGGCCAAGGTAAGGGAGATGGTTCGCTTAGGGGTGGATTTTATCAAGGTCATGGTGACAGGAGGGCTGGGAAAGCCCGGGGAGAAGCCTGGAAGGGTGGAGATGGAACAGGAGGAACTGGATGCCATTGTGTCCGAGGCGGCCAGACATGGAAGAAAGGTGGCCTGCCACTGCCACAGCCGGGAAGGAATGGAACTGTTAGTCCATGCTGGCGCGGCCTCCATTGAACACAGCACCTATCTGGATCCGGAGATCAATAAAAAGATTATGGAAAAAGGGATCTATGTGGTTCCAACCTTTGAACCCTATATGAATTATGCGTTTTTGGGAGAAAAACACGGACAAATGACGGATACGGTGCTGGCGGCAAGGGCAATTGTGGAGGAAAAGAAGGAGAGGCTGTATGAGGCTTACTGCCAGGGGGTGAAGCTGGCATTTGGCCGGGACAGCGGAGGTTTTATGATGGACCAGGGGGATTTTGTGGAGGAGATGCTTTACATGGAGAAGGCCGGAATCTCAAGGGCAGACATTATTCAAAGCGCTACAAAAAATGCGGCGGATCTGCTGGGAATCCTTGATAAGACCGGGACGATTGCCCGGGGAAAAGACGCGGATCTGATTCTTCTTGGAGAAAATCCGCTGGAAAATCTCTCCGCTTACCGGGACAGCCTAAAAGGCGTCTGGGTTCAGGGCCAATACCTGCCCGCAGGCACAAGGGAGAAACCATGTGACAGATAACAACGGGCAAAATATCCGGAACATATCAATAAAAAGGAGCGGGGTATGGAGAGTTTTCTTGCTTATACGATCAACGGGCTGGTTTTGGGAAGTACTTATGCTCTGACAGCCATTGGCTATTCCATGGTTTATGGCATATTGGAACTGGTAAATTTTACACATAGCACGATTTACATGGTGGGGGCCTATTTGTTTTATATCTTTGTGACTCTGCTGCACATCCCCATGCCCCTTTCTTTCCTTTTGGCCATATTGGCTACAGGGGCAGTGGGAGCGCTGAATGAGCGGA
Organism: bacterium 1XD21-70; assembly: GCA_003669055.1. GTDB lineage: Bacteria > Bacillota > Clostridia > Lachnospirales > Lachnospiraceae > Brotaphodocola. The sequence goes on along the minus strand of RAYB01000021.1, from coordinate 30,319 downwards.
TTACCATCCGGCCTCTCCGGGCGAAAAACCGTCCTAAGTTTGCTATGCTCATTTGCACAATCGGTACGTCTATTGTGCTGCAGAATGTTTTTTTCCTTCTTATGGGATCCGAGACAAAGCAATATCCTACCATTGCTGAAAATCAGAGCATTATGGTGTTGGGCTTTCATGTGACGGTGGTCCAGATTGTCATTGTAGTTTCCACCGTGCTGCTTTTGGCAGCATTTACCTTTTTTATAAACCGGACAAAGCTGGGGATGGCCATGCGGGCCTGCGCCCAGGATACGGAGGCTACGGAACTGATGGGGGTGTCGGTTGACCAGGTGGTTTCCATGACATTTTTTATCGGTTCGGCTCTGGCAGCAGTGGCAGGAATCATGGGCTGTATGTCCTACCGGAGTGTGGACTGCTCCATTGGGGCGGCTATCGGGACAAAGACTTTTGCCTCCACGGTTTTGGGAGGGATCGGAGTGTTTTTGGGAGGGGTTCTCGGAGGGCTGGTTATTGGCCTGACGGAGGTGTATACCGCAGCGTATATCGGATCCAATTACCGCAATATTACTGCATTTATTATCTTGATTCTGGTGCTCTTTTTAAAGCCTACAGGATTGCTGGGCAAAAAGGTGATCAAAAAGGTTTAGACTTTTCGGAGGTGGCCATTTATGAAAATACAGAAAATAAAAAAGAGGATCCTGCCCCTATTGCTGATAGCAGCCTTGTATGGGATACCGCTTTTTGTGAAGAATCAGTATATGCTCCGGATTGGGGTCTATGTATGCATCTATTCTATTTTGGCCTGCAGCCTGAATCTGATCTCCGGTGTCTGCGGCCAGGTGTCCATGGGCCATGCGGCTTTTTACGGCATCGGCGCCTATGCATCTGCCCTGGCGGCAATCCGCTTTGGAATCAACTGGGTGGTCTGCGTGATTGCGGCGGCAATTGCGGCAGGCGTGATCGGGGTGCTTATCGGGATACCGGCCTTAAAGCTTTCCGGCGGATATCTGGTTATCTGTACGGTGGGCTTTGGGGAGCTGGTGCGTCTGATTCTTTTAAACTGGGTGTCCCTGACCAGAGGGCCTATGGGACTGGTCAATATCCCAAGACCGGTGCTTTTTGGGGTGACAATCAAAAGCGGAAGCCAGTATATGGTGGTGGCTCTGACCTTGTTTCTTTTGATTTATCTGATTCTTCACAATATTCTCAACTCCAAGTACGGAAGGAATCTGAAGGCGATCCGGGAGGATGAGATTGCGGCGGAGACCATGGGGATCCACGTACACCGGGAAAAGGTGATTGCATTTTCCGCCGCTGCCGCCATGGCAGGAGCCGCGGGCTCTCTTTTGGCCCATTATATGCTTTTCATATCGCCCACGATTTTTGTGGGGGATTTTTCTACCAATATTCTCAGCATGGTGGTGTTAGGAGGCATGGGTTTTATGCCTGGCAGCGTGATTGCGGCCGCTCTTTTGACTGTGATTCCGGAGACCCTTCGGGGGCTTGACAAATACCGGATGCTGATCTATGGGTTTTTGCTGATCGGCCTGATGCTGGGGAAAAATGTGTCCTGGGAGACCACTGCCTTAGGCAGATGGGGAACGGGGGTTTTGGGGAAAATACGTCAAAGAAAGGGTCTTAAGGAAGGGGACGGTAAAGGATGAGTTTATTGACAGTGTGTGATGTCAGCAAATCGTTTGGAGGTCTGGCAGCTGTGTCCCATATGAACTTTGCGGTGGAAAAGGGGCAGATTGTCAGCATCATCGGCCCTAATGGGGCAGGCAAGACCACGGTATTTAATCTTCTGACCGGTTTTTATACCTGTGACGAGGGAAGCATTCTTTTTGACGGAGAGGAGATATCCAATCTGCCCCCCTACACCTATGTGGAGCGGGGGCTGACCCGGACTTTTCAGAATCTGAAGCTGTTTCCGGCGATGACGGTTTTAGAAAATGTATTGATTGGCTATCAGTCCTGCATCTCCTACAAATGGCTGGATGCTGTCTTTCATACAAAAAAGAAACGGCAGGCAGAGCAGTCGGCCAGGGAGCGGGCCATGGAAATCTTAAAGGATATTGAGATGGATGGCTATGCGCAGTCCCGCTGCATGAACCTTCCTTACGGCGTACAAAAGCAGTTAGAGATTGCCAGGGCCATGGTCAGCGGGCCAAAACTTTTGCTTCTGGATGAACCTGCCGCCGGATTAAATCCTCAGGAGACGGACCAGCTGGCATCATTTATTAAAGGGCTTCCTGGGAAGGGTTACAGCATTTTGCTGATTGAGCATGACATGAGCCTGGTCATGAATATTTCGGATTACATCTATGTGATGGATTACGGAAAAAAGATTGCCCAGGGGATTCCAAAGGAGGTGCAGAGAAACCCTAAGGTGATTGAGGCCTATATAGGAAAAGGGGGCAAAACGTATGCTGCTGGAAGTTAAGGGGATGAATACATTTTACGGAAACCTTCATGCAATCTGGGATATCGATATTCAGGTAGAGGAAAAAGAGATCGTGGCCCTGATCGGAAGCAATGGAGCGGGGAAAAGCACCTTATTAAAAACCATTGCAGGAAGTATTCCCATGGAACGGGGAACCATTGTCTATGACGGAAAAAGCTTCGGGCCGGGATATGGGCGCAAGGCCAGCAGGATGGTAAAGCTGGGGATGACCCTTTGCCCGGAGGGACGCCATATTTTCCCCCGCATGACTGTGGAGGAGAACCTGAAGATGGGAGGCTATACCCGCAAAAAAGGGGAACTGTCTGCGGGATATGACCGGGTTTACAGCCTGTTTGACCGTTTGAAGGAACGCAGGAGCCAGCCTGCAGGAACCCTGTCAGGAGGGGAACAGCAGATGTTGGCCATCGGCAGGGCTCTGATGAGCAGCCCCAAGCTTTTGATGCTGGATGAGCCTTCTCTGGGACTGTCTCCCCTTTTGACAGAAAAGATTTTTGAGTTAATATTGGAAATCCGAAACCAGGGGACAACCATTCTTCTGGTGGAACAGAATGCAGTGTCCGCCTTGTCTGTTGCCAACCGGGGATATGTGCTTAAAGTGGGACATATCACAGGCAGCGGTACGGGGAAGGAACTTTTGGAAAGCCAGGAGATCCTTGCTTCTTATCTGGGAGGCTGAGATTTCTGCTTGTGCAGAATCTATGTTCTGGCTATGAGGAGGGAAAGCCGGCGGACCAGGGAAGTAAAGCCGCCGGTGCGGCAGGTGTCAGATAAAAACGGACGAGGTGATTGAAAATGAATGGAAGAGAACGTGTTTTAGCCGTCCTGGCGGGAGAACGGCCGGATCGGGTTCCTGTGGGCTTTTGGATGCATTTTCCGCCCAAAGCTTTTTACGGAGAGGAGGCGGTGGCTATGCATATGAAGTATTTCAGGGAGACACGGACAGATATCTGTAAGATTATGAATGAGTGTACTTACCCCTGTGAGCATAATATCCAGGCAGCATCGGACTGGAAGCAGGTAAAGGTGTATGGGAGAGAAGCAGACTTTATTGTGCGTCAGGCAGACGTAATAAAACAGGTGGTGGAGCATTGCCCCGAGGGAGTTGCGGTTGCCACGATTCATGGGGTGGTGGCTTCCGCATCCCACACGCTTTTGGGTATTCCCAGGTATGATACCATCGGGCGTTTTGCCCAGCTGTACCATCTTCGAACCTCCCCTCAGACCATGAAGGATGCCTATGAGAAGATTGCCCTTACCCTGTGCGCAGTTACAGAGGCATCGGTAAAGGCCGGGGCGGAGGGAATCTACTATGCGGCCTTAGGGGGGGAAAGGGACGGATTTACGGATGAGGAGCACGCAGAGTGTCTTGCAAAGCAGGACCGGATGGTGATTGAAACAGCCTACAGGGCAGGAGCAAAATTTGTGATTTTACATATGTGTAAGCCAAAGGTAAAGCTGGAGCGTTTTGCCGATTATCCCTGCGATGTGGTGAACTGGGGAATCGAGGAGAGCGGGGTGTCTCTGTCTGAGGGGCAGAAACTGTTCCCGGGCAAGGTGGTTTTAGGCGGCCTGAATAACCGGCATGGGGCATGGATGGAAGGAACCTATGAGCAGCTGGAACGGGAGATTCACGGGATTATCTGCCAGATGGAGCCAGGAAGGTTTATCCTGGGAAGTGACTGCACCCTGCCTCCGGACCTGGATTATGGAAGGATTGCCATGGCGGCAAAGGCCTGTGAGACGTATGGGGATGACAAAGTATTTTCCAGGCTGGTACAGAGTGAATCGATAAAATTTTCCCCTGATGATTTTCCTGCTTGACAATCCACCCCAAATCCCCTATGATAAGGACTATACAAAAAAGGCGATGAAAAAGAGGAGTACAGTGGGATACCTCTCAGAGAGAACCGTTCACCGGCTGAAAGGCGGTTTGGGGGAAGCCATTGGAAGGTAGCTTTAGAGCCGGGAGTCTGAACAGGGCAGGATGTGTCCGGGCATGTTTTCCTATGCCGGAGCAGGAACTCCAAAGAGTAAGATTCCCCGTATGGTCCGCGTTAAGGATTGATGAAGAGATGCCGTTTTAAGGGAAAGCCTGACCAGTGCGGACAGCATAAGTGTGCTGCCTGGATTCTCACAGACAGGGCAGCATATTGGCGATGAACGGCATAATAAAGGTGGTACCGCGGAATTTTATTTCGTCCTTTATCCGGCAGCTGGCCGAATAGAGGGCGTTTTTATTTATCAGGACTCACAGTCCGATAAAGGGAAAAGCTTTTCGGCTGATGCCAATTCTGAAACAGAAAATAGCAGGAGGTCAAACATCATGAAAGAACTGGAGAAAAACTACAACCCATCCCAGATCGAGGAGAAGCTGTACCAGAAATGGCTGGACAACAAGTATTTCCATGCTGATGCCCGGAGGGGGAGGCGGGAAGGCAAAAAACCGTTTACCATTGTGATGCCGCCGCCCAACATCACCGGGCAGCTGCACATGGGCCATGCCCTGGACAATACCATGCAGGATATTTTAACCCGCTACAAAAGGATGCAGGGCTATGAGGCCTTATGGCAGCCGGGAACCGACCACGCGGCCATTGCCACGGAGGTCAAGGTGATCGACAAGCTGAAATCCGAGGGCATTGACAAGCAGGATTTAGGCCGTGACGGATTTTTGGAAAAGTGCTGGGACTGGAAGAAGGAATACGGCGCCCGGATTATCAACCAGCTTTACAAATTAGGCTCCTCCGCAGACTGGGACAGAGAGCGGTTTACCATGGACGAGGGATGTTCGGATGCAGTGCTGGAGGTTTTTGTCAAATTATACGAAAAGGGCTATATCTACAAGGGTTCCCGCATCATCAACTGGTGCCCGGTCTGTAAGACTTCCATCTCGGATGCCGAGGTGGAACATGAGGAGCAGGACGGCTTTTTCTGGCATATCCATTATCCCATTGTGGGGGAGGAAGGGCGGTATGTGGAGATTGCCACCACCCGCCCGGAGACTCTTTTGGGAGACACTGCGGTGGCGGTGAATCCGGAGGATGAGCGCTATCAGAACCTGATTGGCAAGATGCTTGAACTGCCTCTCACCGGCCGGCAGATTCCGGTGGTGGCGGATGCGTATGTGGACAAGGAGTTTGGAACCGGGTGCGTGAAGATCACCCCTGCCCATGACCCCAATGACTTTGAGGTGGGAAAGCGCCATGGCCTGGAGGAAATCTGCATCATGCATGACGATGCCACCATTGACTTTTCCGGAAGCCCTTATGACGGCATGGACCGGTATGAGGCCAGGAAAGCCATTGTGGAGGATTTGAAAAAGCTGGGCCTGCTTGTAAAGGTGGTTCCCCACTCCCACAATGTGGGCACCCATGACCGCTGCAAGACCACGGTGGAGCCTATGGTGAAGCCCCAGTGGTTTGTGCGCATGGAGGAGATGGCAAAGCCGGCCATTGAGGCGATCAAGACCGGTGATTTAAAGATTGTGCCGGAAAGCTTTGGCAAGACTTACCTGCACTGGCTGGAAGGGATCCGTGACTGGTGTATTTCCCGGCAGCTGTGGTGGGGGCACCGGATTCCGGCCTATACCTGTAAGGACTGCGGGGAACTTCTGGTGGCCAAGGAGATGCCGGGGAAATGCCCCCAATGCGGGGGAAGCCATTTTGTCCAGGATGAGGACACCCTGGATACCTGGTTTTCTTCTGCTTTGTGGCCCTTCTCAACCCTGGGCTGGCCGGAGAATACGGAGGAACTGGAATATTTCTATCCCACCGATGTGCTGGTGACAGGGTATGACATCATCTTTTTCTGGGTCATCCGCATGGTGTTCTCCGGCCTGGAGCAGACGGGGAAATGCCCGTTCCACACGGTGCTGATTCACGGGCTGGTGCGGGACAGCCAGGGGCGCAAGATGAGCAAGTCCTTGGGCAATGGCATTGACCCGCTGGAAGTGATTGATAAATACGGCGCAGATGCCCTGCGCATGACCCTGATCACCGGCAATGCCCCGGGCAATGACATGCGCTTCTACTGGGAGCGGGTGGAGAACAGCCGGAATTTTGCCAACAAGGTATGGAACGCCTCCCGCTTTATCATGATGAACATGGAAAAGGCGCCGCTTGCGCAGATGAAGGAGTATGAAATGGCCTTCGGCAAGGGAAGGGGATGGGGGCAGGCAGAGATGGCAGGAGGAAACCCAGGTGGGAAAGAACTGCCGTTTATGATGCCGGATAAGTGGATTCTCTCCAAGGTCAACGGCCTGGCCCGGGAGATGACGGAGAACCTGGACAAATACGAGTTGGGGATTGCCCTCCAGAAAGTGTATGATTTTATCTGGGAGGAATTTTGTGACTGGTATATTGAGATGGTGAAGCCGCGGCTGTGGAACGAGGAGGATGAGACCCGGGGGGCTGCCTTGTGGACGCTTAAGACGGTGCTGATTCAGTCCCTGAAGCTTCTCCATCCCTATATGCCCTTTGTGACAGAGGAGATTTTCTGCAATTTGCAGGACGAGGAGGAGTCGATCATGGTTTCCTCCTGGCCGGTATACCGCCAGGATTGGGATTTTGCCTCTGAGGAGCAGGAGGTGGAACTGATTAAGGATGCGGTTCGTGCGATCCGCAATGTGCGCACCTCCATGAATGTGCCGCCCAGCCGCAAGGCCAAGGTATATGTGGTGTCCCAGGAGGAGAAGGTGCTGGAAATCTTTCAGCACAGCAAGGTGTTTTTTGCCACCCTGGGCTTTGCCAGCGAGGTATGCATCCAGCCGGACAAGAGCGGGATTGATGACGATGCAGTGTCTGCGGTGATCTCCCAGGCCACTATTTATATGCCTTTTGCGGAACTGGTGGATGTGGCAAAGGAGATCGAGCGGCTGGCTAAGGAAAAGGAGCGGCTGATAAAGGAGCTTGCCCGGGTGGATGGGATGCTCTCCAATGAGCGTTTTGTCAGCAAGGCGCCGGAGGCCAAGATTAATGAGGAGAAGGCAAAGCAGGAAAAGTACAGACAGATGATGGCTCAGGTGGAGGAGCGCCTGGGGCAGCTGCAGCATTGACAAAAATGTCAGCAGCCTGCAGAGCGGCCCGGCTAAAAGGCTGTGCCCGCCGGATCTGGGCAAGAAGCTGCAAATCGGATTCATAAACAGGAAAATTTCACATATATTATAGTTATGTATGAACAGGCGAAAGATTATATTTTAAAAATACCATTCTGGGCCAGGAGGAAAAATACTCTGGAACAGACCAGGCATTTCCTGGAGCAGTTAGGCAATCCGCAGGAGGAACTGGCCGTGATCCATGTGGCCGGAACCAATGGCAAGGGTTCGGTCTGTGCAGAACTGACAGCAGCCCTGAAGGAAGCCGGATACCGGGTAGGCACTTTTGTTTCGCCGCATCTGGTGGATATCCGGGAGCGTTTTCTGATCGGAGGGGAGATTGCAGGAGAAGCGGTTTTTGAGGAATGTTTCCAAAACGTCCTGTCCGTGGTTCGGAAGATGACAGCGCAGGGCTATTGCCATCCCACATTTTTTGAATTTGTATTTCTGATGGCAATGGTTCTGTTTGCCCGGGAAAAGACGGACTATGTGGTGCTGGAGACAGGCATGGGGGGACGGCTGGATACGACGAATGTCATTGCCCGTCCCATAGCCTGTATCATTACTTCCATCAGCCTTGACCACACGCAGTATCTGGGAGATACCATCCCGGAGATTGCGGCAGAGAAGGCAGGAATCATCAAAGCGGGCGTACCGGTGATCTATGATGACAATGAACCTGCGGCTTCCCGGGTGATCCGCCAGAGGGCGGGTGAACTTGGCGCGCCGGCGTATGCAGTCCGGAAAGAGGAGGTGACGGCGGCAGAGTATGCCTGCTTTGCCGCCCCCTACCAGGCCAGGAATGCTGCGCTGGCGAGGAAGGCGCTGGAGGTATTGCAGATACCGGGAGCGGACAGGAAGCTGTGTGAGAGCCTGCTGGGGAAGGTTTGCTGGCAGGGGCGGATGGAGGAAGCCGCGCCGGAGGTCTGGCTGGATGGTGCGCACAACCCGGGCGGAATCCGGGCGTTTATCGAGGCGGTGAAGGCACAGCTGGCAGGGGAAGCCAGGCAGGTGCAGCTTTTGTTTGCGGCAGTAGCGGACAAGGATTATGAAGAAATGATTCATTTGCTGTGTGATTCCCTTCCCATAACCCGGGTAACTGTGGTACACTTAAAGAGTGAGAGGGGACTGGAGGAAAGGGTTCTGGCAGAGCAGTTTGAACAATCGGGCTGCCCGGAAGCGGAGGCCTGTGAGACAGTCAGCCAGGCTCTGGAAGCGGCGCTTGCCCATAAAGGGGAGGCGGACAGGCTTTACGTGGTGGGCTCTTTGTATCTGATTGGCGAGATCAAGGAACTGTTGAGGACAGGAAGCGCCTGAGGATTAAAAGGCGTGTGGCCGTACCGGCCGGATAGCCGGGGAAGCGTAAGGATTTTGGCAGTGCAGGCGGGGGAAGATTGCAGAATACAAGACGAGGAGGGATGGACGTTGCTGGATTTTGAGGAGGAGTTAAAACGTTTCCGGCCCAGCCTGGAGATCGGAAATGTGGAGGATGCCATCGGAAAGGAAGATCTGACCGATATGACAGATTTGATGGTGGAACTGTTGAACGAGAAGAGAAATTAGACGGAGACAAAGCATGAATGCGGAAATGAGAAGTCGCCAGATTTCCAATGCCTATTATAATATCGGGCTGGCGAAGGCGAAGGAGAGGGATCTGACAGGTGCAGCAGATGCACTGAAAAAAAGTCTCCGGTTCCATAAATACCAGACAGATGCCCGCAACCTTTTGGGGCTGATCTACCATGAGATCGGTGAGGTGGGGGCGGCTCTGGCGCAGTGGATTATCAGCCTGAATTTTCAGCAGGCGGACAATCTGGCGGAAGAGTATTTAAATGCCCTTCAGGATGCCCCGGGATATCTGGATATGGCTGACCAGGCGGCTAAGAAGTATAACCAGTCGCTGAATTATGCCCGTAATGACAATGAAGACCTGGCAATCCTGCTGCTGATGCGTATGGTGGAGGAGATGCCGAATTTTGTAAAGGCGCAGCAGCTGCTGGCTTTATTGTATATCCACCATGAGGACTACACGAAAGCCGGGCGCTGCCTGTTCCAGGCGCTGAAGGTGGACCATTATAACCCGATGGCACAGCGTTATATGGCGATTGCCAAGCAGAATACCGGGCGGGCCGAGGTGGAGAAGCGGAAACTGAAAAATGCCTTTTCCCACCGGCAGATGCAGGATGATGACATTATCCTCCCCCCCAGCTATAAGGAGAATACCGGCCTGCAGTCAGTGTTGAATATCCTGGCCGGATTAGTCCTGGGAGTGGTGGCAATGTTCTTTTTGGTGACTCCGACCATCCGGGATTCCATCAGCAGCAAGTATACAGAAGAGGTTCGCCGGGGCTTAGAACTGGTCAACCAGAAAAGCCTTGAGATTGATTCGTTAAACCGCCAGTTAGAAGAGGCCAGCAGCGCAAAACAGGAGGCGGAGAGCAGCCTGGCGGCGATGGTCAGCAACAGTGGCGGGGTGCTCAGCCAGTATCAGCGGCTGGTGCAGATTTTGGATGCCTACCGTGCACAGGATATGCCGACGGCAGTAAAACTCTATGTGGAGACGGATTTTTCCGTGCTGAATGACGGGGTTTTGGACAGCACGGTATCTTGGGTGCAGCAGGATATGGCGCAGAATGGCTACCAGGTATTAGAACAGCTGGGGGATGCGGCAGTGACGCGGGGGAATGCAGCCGAGGCTGTGGATTATTTCCAGAAGAGCCTGCAGATAAAGGGGGACAATATCGGGGTGATCTACAAGATTGGGCTGGCTTATAAGAGCGCCGGTGATACGGAGGCGGCGAACGAGTATTTTGGGGAGATTATTATGAACCACCCGAATTCGGAGTTTGCAGCGCAGGCGAAAGAGCAGAGAGGGTTTTAAAGGGGGGTATCCCCGATTCAAAGCCCCTGGGTTTTCACTTATTTACAAAAAGATAAAAAAGGAAGAGATACAGCAGGAAATGGAATTCTTGGTGTATCTTTTTTTGTGCTTTTAGTTACAGGCAAGGCCGTTGGAAGCGGATTCTGACGGAATGGGATTTTATATTGGGTTGTAAAGGAGGAAAAGCAATATGCAGCAGACATTTAGCTATGAGGCCAGGGGGCAGGCATTGATTATCCATCTGCCAAAAGAACTGGACCATCATAATTGCCGGAATCTGAAATACGAGACGGATCTGCTTCTGGCGGAGAATTATATCAACCGGATTGTGTTTGATTTTTCCAGGACAGAATTTATGGATTCGTCGGGCATAGGGGTTTTGTTAAACCGGTACAAACAGATGACGGCCAATGGGGGGGAGGTGGCCTTGTGCGGGGTAAACACCCGGGTGAGGAGGATCCTTACGATTGGGGGGATCAGCCGGCTGATGGAGCAGTATGAGAACCGGGAGGCAGCGGTGACGGGGTGATGGGTGTTCGCGGTTACATATTTTTAATGAGAGATAACAGGATGCTGCGTCGGATGCGGCATGGGAGGTAAGATAGCATGGAACGTTTTCGGATGGAAATCGAGAGTTTATCGAAAAATGAGGAGTTGGCGAGGGTGGTGACGGCTGTGTTCATGAGCCGCTTAGACCCAACGTTAGAGGAGATGGATGATGTCAAGACGGCAGTCTCCGAGGCGGTGACGAATGCAGTGATCCACGGATACCAGGAGGGGGAAGGCATCATCTATATGGAACTGCAGGCGGAGGAGCGGCAGCTTACGGTGATGGTGCGTGACCTGGGAGTGGGGATCGCAGATGTGAAGCGGGCAATGGAGCCGATGTATACAACTGACCCGTCGGGGGAACGCTCCGGCATGGGCTTTTCTTTCATGGAAGCATTTATGGATCAGGTTCAGGTAGAGTCAGAGCCGGGGAGGGGAACCCTGGTGACTATGAGAAAGAAAATCGGCAGGTGAGTGAGCATGGAGGATACCGCAAAATTGATCCGTCTTGCCCATGAAGGCGACCAGGAGGCCAGGGACCGGCTGGTATTGGACAATGTGGGGCTGGTGTGGAGCATCGTGCGGCGTTTTGCCGGCCGGGGGCATGAACTGGAGGATCTGTATCAGATCGGATGTATCGGGCTGATTAAGGCCATCGATAAGTTTAATCTGGAATTTGATGTAAAATTTTCCACCTATGCCGTGCCGATGATCACTGGGGAAATCAAGCGTTTTCTGCGTGATGACGGCATGATAAAGGTGAGCCGTTCCTTGAAAGAACTGGGGATGCGGGTCAGCAGTGCCCGTGAGCAGATGATCTGGGAATTGGGGCGGGAACCGGGGTTAGAGGAACTGGCAGCCCGGGTGGGCGTCAGCTGCGAGGAGATTGCCGCCTCCATGGAGGCAGCGACAGAGGTGGAATCCATCTACAGGGCGGTCGGCTCGGGGGAAGACCAGAACCTGCGCCTGCTGGACAAGCTGCCTGACGAGCGGGAGGCACAGGAGGAACTGTTAAACCGCATGGTACTGGAACAGCTTTTAAAGGAATTAAATGACAAAGACCGTGAAATCATTGTGAGGCGCTATTTTGAGAACCAGACACAGAGCGAGATTGCCGCAGACCTGAACATTTCGCAGGTGCAGGTATCGCGGCTGGAAAAAAAGATCCTGCAAAAGATGCGGAACTGTATGGAAAATTAATCGGGAACCGGAATATCTGTATCGATTATCACACATACTACCCTCAGTGGACAAGGCATGGAATTTGTTTGTCCGCCGGGGGTAATATCATAGGATAGATACCCTATATCTGCTGAGAATAAATGAAGGGCAGCACTATACTGTTATTTTGGGACAGAAAAGGATGTGGGAATATGGATTTTTTGAAGCATTTGATAGGGATAGTGACGGTGTTTTTGTGCTTGTCAATCGCGGCGCTGATTGTCTGGTATTGCCTGTTCGGTAAGGTCAGGCAGGAGCCGGGGGGGACGCTGGTGGAGCATGCGCAGGAGGTAATGCTGTGAGCGGTAAAACGAACACGGTCTATCTGAACCTGAGTGAGATCACAGAGGTGCATGGGAAAGACGTGCTTGTGAAGGATGTGGCAAAGATATATTGCAGTGATACGAACATCAAAAACAAGTGCGAGTGTGTGAAGGTAAAGCACATTACGGGGGAAAAATGTGCCTGTTATGTGGAGAGCGCGCTGGATGTGATTGAGAAGCTGGAGGCTGTGGATCCGTCCGTTTCCGTGACGAACATCGGGAAGGTGGAATATATTATCGACTACCAGCCGCCAATGCGCCCGCATTATCTATGGCAGTGGGCCAAGACGGCCTTTGTCTGTGTGGTCTGCTTCTGCGGGGCGGCATTTGCCATCATGACCTTTAATAATGATGCCAACGTGCGGGACGTGTTCCAGGAACTCTACCGCCTGGTCACCGGGGAGGAGGCCCAGGGAACCACTGTCCTGGAACTGACCTATTCTATCGGCCTGGCATTGGGGATTACCGTGTTTTTCAACCATTTTGCCAAATGGAAGCTGAGTACAGATCCGACCCCTCTGGAGGTGGAGATGCGCCTGTATGAGGATAATATCAGCAAGACCCTGATCCAGAATGACGGGAGGAAGGAGCAGGGGATTGATGTTCGGTGAAATAGGAAGGATCGCCTGCCTGGAAACGGCTGTGGGCGCCTGGCAGCTTCCGTGGTGGCAGACAACGGCACTGGGGTTTCTGGGGCTGAGTGCCGGAGGGGTGGTTGCAGCCGGGGTGTTTGCCTTCCTGGCGATTATTGGCGTATTCCCCCGGCTGATGGGAAAAACCGGAACCAAACGGATCCTGCTGTATGAAACCTTGATTATCCTGGGGGGGATCCTGGGCAATGTGTCGGATCTCTATGAGATCCCGGTGAGGGTCGGGGGGAATGTGGCACTGGGGGTCTTCGGGCTGGCATCAGGGATCTTCGTAGGCTGCCTGGTGATGTCCCTGGCCGAGACGCTGAAGGCGCTCCCTGTCATTAACCGGAGGATCCGGCTGGCAGTGGGGCTGCAGTATGTGATATTGTCGGTGGCGCTGGGGAAGCTGGTGGGGTCACTGGTATATTTTATGAAGGGGATGTGTATGTGAGGGGGTCAATGTGTTTATGTTGTGTATGTAACCGTATATAATGCGTATGCGTGATATGTGGGGATACCGGGGCATGGAAGGGATGCCGGATAGTGGTTACGATTTGCTTGAGAATGAATCCAAGGAGTGATGAACTACAAGGACGGGATTGGAAGGCTGGTAGTTTGGTAGATTAGCAAATCGGCAGTTTGCAGATTGGAAAATTGGCAGGAGAGAAAATTATGGAATTGAATAAGCAGGAATATGATAAATATGTAAAGCAGGTTACACCCACGCATCCGTTGGGGGCAGATATGCTGCGGGCATTTGTGACGGGCGGGACGATCTGCCTTTTGGGTCAGATTTCTACGATGAGTATGATACACCTCTGGGGGATGGAAAAGGAGACGGCAATGACATGGACGCAGCTGGAATTGATTCTTTTGAGTGTCGTGCTGACAGGGATGAATATCTATCCGAAGATTGTCAAGTGGGGCGGCGCCGGCGCCCTGGTGCCGATTACCGGGTTTGCCAATTCCGTGGTGGCGCCGGCGGTTGAGTATAAGGCGGAGGGACAGGTGTTTGGAATCGGGTGTAAGATCTTTACGATTGCGGGGCCGGTGATTTTGTATGGGGTTTTGAGCAGTTGGGTGCTGGGGGTGATTTATTGGATTGGGGGAGTGATGGGAATTATTTGAGAAGTGGAGATAAGCAATTAAGAAAATTAGGGGATGATTTTTAACTAAGTTTTATGGGCAGGGTGATGGATGAAATAGTTCATTGGCCTGCTTTTTTGATGCTTTATAGGATACAGAAGGATTACCTATATAGTGTTTGCTTTGTACTTCGTTTAATAGATAAATGAGTTTAGACGGTTTTAGACAATATTTAAACTGGCAGTATGAATATTTTACGAATGGAGAGAGTTTATATGAACGGAAAAATTACAGAAAAAATCCCATATGGATTTATGAGACATGAAAAGTATGATGTAGTGGTAATGGATCGTGAAAAAATGGAATCAGTGAAATTAATGTTTAAGTTTATGCCTTGATGGAATGAGTCTGAGGCAGATCAAGAATGTTATAGAATCTCAAGGAATTGAGTATCCAGGCAAATATAAGAAAGATAAGATCGTAGGGTGGTCTTTGGCAGAAATAAGAAAGATATTGTCCGATCCAATTTATAGAAATGAAAGGTACGGTGTTATTGCTAAGGAAAAATTAAAAATAGCAAGACGAATGTTGGCGCTAAATACTAGAGTGGTTGGAAAACGTATGGAAATAAGTGATTTGGTTGGAATCGCAGTGTGTAAGGAGTGTGGCAGTTTGTTGGTGGAGAAATTGGTATCAACTGGAGGCGGACATATTTATATTATATGTGTGGAAAGAATAAAAAGGAAAGGGATATTCGACACATAAAGTAGCAGTTGAAGAGTTAGACAAGAAAGTTTTAGAGGAAATAAGGAAAGCGATTGGAGATAGAGAGGGTTTATACTGTAAGGATCTAACAAGGGAAATTGCTATAAGATACTTGAAGTATGTAAGTATGGATTGTGTGGGGAATATAGGGGTAGTATGGAATACATAAATACATAAAGGTAGAAAGAGAAAATGTTACTGATACCAAAGTACTGATTGTAAAGGCAGAATATTATGTGTATAATAAGAATAGAGCATACTTGAATGTACATTTTGCGCAAAAATCAGATATTATTCAGATAAAAAGATAGGGGAACTATGAAATACGCTATTGATAGATATGAGATGGGGTTAGAGAAAGAGGTTAGTGCAGATATCTTTTATAATAAGTATATTCCCCGGAAAAAGGACAGGTTCTTTTGTCCTGAATGTGGTGAGCCTGTATTTTGGAGTTCCAGAGGAGGCTCACAGCCGGACAAGTTTTCGCACTACAACAAGACCGAACAGACTCCGGAATGTGATAAACGAGTGGACGGGCGCTCAGGATTGAATTTGTATGAGCGTGTTGGTTTGCCTGTTTATCTGTCTATCAGAGCTGTTAATCAGTTTTCTTTGATGATAGGATTTCCTGCGGTTGGTGAGCAGTTACTTGCCATGGCTGCATCATGGGATATCAAGGTTTGTATTACAGGGGCGGAGCATTATAGAAAAGTTTCTGTGAATGCAGTCAATTTTCTGGAAGATGATGTTACTTTGGTGCCGATTAATTTTATCCCGTATCCGGGAAAAAATTTTGGAATGACGATTGAACCAGAAGGAGCATTAGAACTTCACAAAAAATGGTCTGATTATGCAGATGGATTTAGCTATGGAGGGGCAATTTTTACATATGGAGAAACAGGAGGAAAAAAGATCAGGAAAGGCGGTAATATTTCATCTGATAAACAATATTATGTGATTGCCAGAAAATTTGATCCGCCCCAGGAGATTTCTTCACAAAAGCTTGGAACGATAATATTGAGTGAGAATGTCTACAATGTATATTTAATTACCATTAATGTTTCGGTAGAAAACGCAAGTAGATACCAATATGTAAAAAACTATCTGCAAAGACAGTTTGGCATATGGCTGCTGCAGACATCACCGGAATTGATTCCGCTGTGGCCACCCATGGTAGAACAGGGAGTGGTGATACCTGCCAAAAGCAATGAAAAGGTGTATTGTTCAGTATCCAGTGGAAATGACGAACCAAATGTATATAGATATGACGGTCATGAAGTTTTTCCGATGCCTGTCAATAAAGCTGAAGGCGGTTGCCATACAGTTTCCTTTACTATACATTCCCAGGAAGTATTTCTTTCGGTAGATAGAAAATATGCAGGAAGAGAAATAGCGTTTCAATCCAAAAAGATTATTCATCCGGATTATGAGTATAATTTTTGTATTGAGAAGGAAAACGGAGATTTAGTGGAATGGAAGGATGTCACGAAAGATGTGATTTCAGAATCCTTTTTTCTAAACTCAAATGCAAAAACGGAAATTTATATTGGAACCAGGGATAAGATATTTCAGCATATATCGGTTCGTGAGCAGAGAGTAGCTGTTTCTGCCCAATACAATTCAGAAGAAATTATGTTTGTGAAGGATGGTGGAGTTTTTCTTCATTATCGGGCAAAAACTGTAAATAAAGCAAAAAGCTTAAAGGAAACATTGACAGTAGATAAAATAAGAAAGTGTTGTCAGGGAGAGTTAGTTCCCGTCCCATATTGGGTAGAAAATATGTTCCTTAAATGGAAAAGGATGGGGAATAACAGGATATTTAATGAAGTAAAGAGGATGATTGTTAATGGAAAAATACCGGTCGGCATTTTGAAAATATTATATGAATGCTGTAGTGGGGAGGAATATCATATATGAAACAATCAGAGGAAAGTATTAATCATTTGAAGGAGAATGAAGCAGCGAAAACAGGAAGCAATGATAATGCAGAGAATATAAATTTTTTGCAGCAGAACTTGAGGAAAACGGGAAGAATTTTAGTGAATGATCTTTCAGAAGAGGAAATAGAATATATTTGTATGAAAATTACACCAAGAAAAATTCGTGTGTATTTTCAAAGGCACCCTCAGGAATTCAATAAAATTCGACCGGGAAGCAGAGCTGCTTCTTTATCGGATGATATGACGGTAATGCTTGTGAGAAAAAATATTACGAAAGATTTTATCACATCATTTATCATTAAGCAGCTTGATGTCTGGAGATTGGAAATAGAGAAATATCAAAAAATGCAGGAAGACAAGGGGGAATCAAGATCCATAGCTTTGCTTGAATCCATACTTCAAAGTGTGTTTCGGGAAAATGTAGGTCTCTTTTTTAAAGTGACAGGAGAACCTTGCTCCAAAGAATATGTTGCTTTGATGGAAGCGGCGTTACAGCTTTTGAATGAAAAGAAAAAAAGAGAAGAAATTTCAATTGAAACCCTGAAAAGTGAAACTGAGGAGGGAGTAAAAAGGGGGGAGATTACAGAACTAAAAGAAAAAGTAAAGAATTTGACGGCTCAAAAAGTAAAGTTGGAGCAGGAAGCAGAAACGGAAAAAGAGCTTTATTCCAAAACTCAGACATCATTGTCCAAATTATCTGAGAGAAACAGTGAATTGGAAAGTGAAGTAATGTTAATAAAAAAGCAGATTGAACAAGAGAGAGAAAAGGAGGAACGGCTTCAGGCGGAGTTGGATAAATACCGCAAACTATCAAAGTACTGTGATGAGGAGACAGAAGAGCAAAGAGAAGATTATCAACACACATCTATTTGTCAGATATTTACTGATTATAATGGAAAAAAATGCAGGCGGTTAGCAGACATAGAGGATAGAAGGATCAACCGGTTTATTAAAATCGAGGAAGAACCGCCCTATTTCGGTAATCGCGACAAATTGCCATTGCTTGATGGGCCTGATACAGAGAAATTTGTTGGGATATGGAATTGGAGCGTCATTCCCAATTATAAGGATTCTAATAGAGACTATGTCAATAAGATGCAGTATAATAGTAACTTGAAGTACATAGAGGTCGTGGAATTTACGGAATGTCATAGTTATGAGGAACTTTTAGAGCGTCTTATTGACAAGAATCTCTCCTGCATATCAGGAAGCAAAGTGCTCTTTGTGTACCAGATGACAGAAAATCAGGTGAATGGTTTGTTGTGTGGAACCAGGGAACTGGAATTTTGCAATGGGTATGTCCGGTTGAAGAAAAATGTGTACATATTGCCTCAGTATACTATTGATAGCGGCGATGTAATAGAAATTGCCGGAAAGAAGATTTACAGATACCTTAATATGGGTATTCCTCAAAATATTTTGCAAGTAAAGAGCCCACTGGAAGTTGTTAAGGAGATTGTGGTAAGGCGTGCTACAAGTGCCAGATTACGACAAGGTGGTCTTAGTATAAAAGAAACCCAGCATTGTCAGGCTTTCTTGAAAGAACTACCAGAAAAGACGATGTATCAGGAAATTATTGATGCGTATGAATGTACGGAGAAGGAAGCCGAAGAATACCTATCTGCCTTTATTAAACAGGCCGATTCCTATTTGTCGGAAAATGATATTGATATGGAAACGCTAGGAGCTGCGGTGGAGAGAAATGCGGAACTTGTGAGGAGATGTAAAGAATTGCTTTTGGAAGACTGGCAGAAGGAGAATTCTGAAAAGCTTCTCATGGCGCAGGAGGAATTGGAAAAAGTGCAGAGAGCCGCAAGGGAGGAAAGAGATAATTATATTACATATAAGGAGCAGCACACCAAAGTGCAGGAGGAACTGAAAGAACTCCAGGCAGAGACTTCAAAACAGGAAAAACTGGCTCAGGATGTACAAGAAAAAATTGCAGCCCGAATTGCTCTGGCAAGAAAAGACGCATCGGATTTTATATCTGAGATGGCATTTGCTATGCCAATCGATACGAAAAGTAAGAGTGCAATGTCAGAAGGAAGTTCCACATCGATTACTTATAGAAAAAAGAAGTATCATCTTGGTACTGAAATAACAGATATGGATTCTTTTGAAGAGGAGCTGACAGAGAATTTAATTTTGTCTGGTTATGATGAAAGAACTGCACTTCAGATGGCGCAGATAATTGTATTTGCGATTTGTAATAACATGCCCATTGTATGTGGTGAACACGCAGAAAGGATAGCTGATTGTATTTCCCCTATGTTTGGATGTGATGGGACTTGTATGATTTCATTGCCAATAGGAGAACCACGCTGCAAAGAAATCTGTGATTTTATTGGGCAGGAGATAAAAGACGTTAATAGAGTATTTATGGTCAATGGGATTTTTGAGGGATTTAGCCTGAGCGCTTTTCATGAGATAAGGCAGCGTTCAGAAGAGTGGGGCAATAAGGCAATTCTTATTTTCCCGTTGAATGGTGTTAATATAGAAATGATTTCAAGCCATGTATGGAATCAAACTATGTTTATTGACGGAGATTTGGGAATTACAGATTTTGGGATGGATACCTTAAACGCTTTTCATTCTTCAGTTGATTTTGCTTTAGAATACGACATAGAAGTTTTTCGAAAAAAACGTAAGCTGTTAAAACAGTTCTATGGATTGATTGATAATATGGCAATTTTAAATTATGCAAAATATCTTGCTGTGACAGATGGAACAATGGAAACGGATGAAATGATATTTATTCAGGTTTTGCTGAGTGCGAAATCTTTTGGGAAAAAGGAGGATTTCTTAGAAAAGCTTTCAGTAGTTGGATTGGATGTAAAGTCCAACAGATATATTAAAAAATATCTGTGAGGTACAGAGGATGAAAGACAGAATCCTATATGCTATGGCTAGCGACTTAGGGATTGATAGGTTTGAAAATGAATCAGAAATGCGATATTGCAGCAGAGTTTTGTATTCAGCAATGGCCAGTTGGGTAAAAGCTGCTGCATTGGATCGGCCGGTCACCAGTATACAAAGAGTTGTACAAGGGGTGAGCAGGAGACATATTTTTGATAAATGTACTTCTGTTCTTAATGAAATGCTGAAAAGGTATCCGGAATCCAGATCATGGTTTGAAATGGAACCAGAGATAGGAAGTCCCATAGGTGTGCTGCAGGGCAGGCTCATAAGACATGGGGATTTGCTGCAGGTTGGATTTGGGACAAACCTGATTCTTGCAGGAAGCAGCCAAATGCCGCTATCAGGTAATGTGGAGTGCAGAAAAGGGGAGATACTTTTACAGGATACATATTACTCAGGTATAGCAATGCTTCAAAAAACACAAGAAAGCATAATATTCAAACCTGAGCCGGTTACGGATGTAACAGGATGGTTTAAGGATTTTGTACACTTCGCTTGGTGGAAAACTGAGGGCATGGATAAGGATGTTCAATACTTTAATGCATATAAGAAGTCAAAAAATAATCATTCCTGTTGGCAGTCAGAACGGCCAAAACCAGTAGAAGGAATATGGTTTGCCCGCCGTAATATCTGTCAAAACGGGTATGAGTATTATCTTCTGCGTCAGGATGAATATTTGTATGAACATCGGGTGGATCCGTTCTTACAGAAAGTTAGTGAACATAGACGGTTTATGTTGGCAATGAGGCATATGGCAGGGAATGATGTGCCGATAGAGGTATATCACTATGTGGATCATGTTTTTGTGAAATTGAGGATCCATTTGCCGCAAAAGGAAAACTCTCTGTTGGAAACATACGCATGGCCTCACAATTCCATTATGGATAAACTGGAATGGGATATGGGTGAGTTGGTGTGGGAATTTGTAAAGCCGCATTTATGTGGATTAGGGATAAAACTGATAGAAGAAAGGACAGGACATGGATAAGTATGGAGTAAGAAACACTTATGATGCCATCAGAAACCGGCTGCTGGATTATATCAATACGGAATATCTTGGCAAAAATGACGCATTACGTGCTGCGTGTGAAAAAGAACTGCAAAAGGCAGGAATGGTTTTCCAGGAACCTTATATAGAGGCTAATCCCGCTTATCTGGAAGCGGAAGGGGGAATTAACGGCGCAGCGTTGGAGACAGATGTTAAAAGAATTCTTCTAAAAATGGCAGAGTTGGATTTAGGCGTGTTTAAGACCCCATACAAACACCAGATGGAAGCCTTGGAAGCATTTTATCAAGGCCAAGACCTTTTCATTGCTACAGGTACCGGTTCTGGAAAAACAGAATGTTTTATGTGGCCGATGGTGAGCAAACTGGTTCTGGAGCAAATGCGTTCTCCCAGAACATGGGAGATTCGCGGGGTACGGGCAATCATGCTGTATCCAATGAATGCGTTGGTTTCTGATCAGTTGGGAAGACTTCGCCGCATGATTGGCAATGGTGAAAACGGTTTTCATAGCTTAATCAATGAATTGGCTCCGGGAAGCCGGGTAGTGCAATTTGGAATGTATACTGGTCGTACACCATATTCAGGCAGAGCTGACAGAGATCAGAACTTGAATTTGGCGAATACGATGGAGAAAGATATTCTTAAGCAACCGGAAGAAACTAAGAAAAAGCTCCGTGAACTTGGAAAATATCCATCTAAAAAAGATTTGGAAACGTTTGTGGAGCGGTTGCGAAAACAGGAGGATTGCCTGACAGACCCGGAGGATGCGGAGTTAATAACCCGACATGAAATGCATCAGTATTGTCCTGACATATTGATTACAAATTATTCTATGCTGGAATATATGTTGATGCGTCCCATTGAAAAGGAAATTTGGAATAGGACGAAAGAATGGATTAATAGCGATCCGGAGAATAAGTTATTGTTCATTATGGATGAGGCCCATATGTATCGAGGTTCATCTGGAGGAGAAGTTGCTCTTTTAGTTCGCAGATTATTTCATAAGCTGTGTATTAACCGTAATCAGGTACAGTTTATTCTTACCAGCGCCAGCGTTCCTTCAGGAAAAGAAAAGGAGAAAGAAGTATACCAATTTGCTTATGATTTAAGTGCCCAGCAAAAAAATAAAAATACGTTTGTATTGATCAAGGGAAAGGCGGAGAAACTTCCGGAAAACGGCAGAGAGTTTGATCCGATTGTTCTTATAGATTACGATCTGGATGCATTGCAGCAGGAGTGGAATGGGCGCTATCTGGCAATTATGGATTTTGCCAAGAGGGTAGATTTTCCTGTATACAATGGCTCTGAGGAGGAAGGAAATGTGGAAACATGGCTGTATGATTGTTTGCGTTTGTGCAATCCTATGTTGCGGATTATAAAACAAACCGGGGGGCATGCAGTCAGCTTTAAGAAATTAGTGAAAATTGCGTTCCCAGAAAGTGAATCATCTGCAGCGGAAAAGGCCACCAGTGTATTGCTTGCAATCGCTCCATTTGCAAAAAATACTGAGGGGAAGGTGCTGTATCCTGCCAGACTGCATATGATGTTTCGGGGATTGCAGGGAATTTATGCCTGTTCGAATCCATCCTGCACAGAAAAAAATTATGAGGATGCAAGGCTTGGATTAGGTCGTGTCTATCTGCGAAAACCGGGAACACGCTGCAAATGTGGAGGCATGATATATGAACTGCTGAATGAGCGATCTTGCGGTGCATTGTTTCTGCGCGGCTATATGGACGTATCTGAACATGAAAAACCTTTTGTCTGGAATGAGCCGGGTATCCAGTTTACGGATAACTTGAAAGAACTTCTTTTTTATCCGATTCTTCAGGATAGCGACTTTAAAAGAAGTAAAAGAAACAAGAAGATTCAAACCGCATATCTGAATGCGATGACAGGATACCTGGACAAATTTTCCGGGGAGCCTGATGGGGAGAATAGCTGTATTCAGGTAGCGTTCTGTTGTGATGTGGAAATTAAGGGAAGACCGGATTTATGGACTTTTG
The DNA here is from genome assembly GCA_003669055.1 of bacterium 1XD21-70. Taxonomy (GTDB): domain Bacteria; phylum Bacillota; class Clostridia; order Lachnospirales; family Lachnospiraceae; genus Brotaphodocola. The sequence goes on along the minus strand of RAYB01000021.1, from coordinate 7,441 downwards.
GGACTTGCCCTAAATGCGACAAAATGCGCTTTGAGGCAACCGATTTTGTTACCAAAGGAAATGAACCGTTTTTCAATCTGGTATCAGAGCAATTTTATGTACAGCCGCCTGTTTCTCAATATAAGGATGAGGCCAACGGAGGACGAAAGGTTTTGCTGTTTTCAGACAGCAGACAGCGTGCGGCTGTTCTGGCAAGGGATTTGACCCGCGCGGCAGATGAATGGGTCATGAAAAAAGCCTTGACAGTTGCAGCAAAGGAACTCCAGGATTGGGCGGCACGAAATAATAAAGTTCCAAAATTGGATAATTTGTATGCGGTTTTTCTGAAAGTTGCCTACAAAAATAAACTTCAATTCTTCTATGGAAATAATGAAACAGAATTGTTGGATGACCTAAAGAAAATGGGGGAATTATATGAAAAAAAGAAGGACAAGATAAAATATAATATTGTCATAGACACACATTTTAAACACAAGCCAAGTCAGTACTATGAACATTTGCTGAGACAGTTGTGTAGTAGCTTTCGGTCTCTGACGGATGCGGGATTATGTTGGATAGAACCTTGTAATATTGGTGGTGAGACTTTTGACGAAATCGAAGAGGAGCTGGAGGAAGCAGAAATTGAGATATCATTAGATGAGTTCAAGGTGCTGTTCTCCGCATGGGCAATGGAAATCATGACTTCACAGTATGCGGTAGGATCTGAAATTGATGATGACGTGCGAAGAAATATTACTGCATATCCCAGGCTGGGAATCGGGAATGGAAACGAATTGCCGCCCAGAATCAGGAAGATGTTGGAAGCCCAGGGATTCACAAAGGCTCAGATTCAAATTGTGGTCGGACAGTTATGCAGGTTCCTTGCCAAAGGCAATCATACATCCTCTATGTATCTCAATTCAGATATGATTATGTTACACTTTGGTGAAAATCATGAATGGTATAAATGCCCCAGATGCAGCGGTGTGTTTCCTTTCACATTGTGGGGAAAATGCGTACACTGTGGGAAAGGGATTCCCAGAAAGATGACGCAGGAAGATTTTGATGGGCTCAAATTCTGGCGGGCGCCTGTTTTAAGAGCGGTGCATGGTGATCCGCAGGCATATATGACGCGTATTAATACAGAGGAACATACAGCCCAGCTTTCCCATAAGGATCAACGGCAAAAAACATGGTCAACTACGGAAGATTTTGAAATGAGGTTTCAAAATGTCCATGTGGACAATGATCGTCCGGTAGATATATTGAGCTGTACTACGACTATGGAAGTAGGTATTGATATTGGTTCGCTGACAGCGGTTGGCTTGAGAAATATTCCCCCTATGAGGGAAAATTACCAGCAGCGCGCCGGGCGCGCAGGCCGGAAAAGCGCAGCAATATCCACAATCGTTACATATACAGACAATAGACCTCATGACAGCTATTACTTTCATAATCCTGAAAAAATCATTTCCGGCGTTCCCAGAACACCATGGATTGATGTTGACAATAAAAAATTAGCATATCGACATATGAATGTAATTTGTGCTACAGAGTTTTTTGACATGATGGAGGCAGGGGCGGACGAAGTTGGGATTGGTGATTTTTTCCGGAATGATTTTAAAAATTTTGAAAAGTTTATCAGTGGGAAAAGAGAATCGGATTTTGAGTTGGAAACGCTCATTCCAGAAGGGATAGATTTCGATATAGCGGAATATAAAAAAGAAATTTTGACTCAACTGGAGGAACTGAGAAAAAGCACGGAAGAATTTCCAGAGGAGTATCAGGATGGTGATAACCACCAGGAAAAGAGTGTGCTGGACGTTTTTTTGGAAAGAGGGATTTTTCCAACATATTCTTTTCCTAAAGATGTTGTGGGTTTTCATGTGGAAAATGAAAAGGGATCATCCATTAAAGAAAAGCCGGAACGCGCTTTGGACATAGGGATTAGTGAATACGCACCTGGGCGGCTGGTGGTGATTAATAAGATTACTTATAAATCAGGCGGTATTTACAGCTTTCATTCAAAATTTCGTGCGGATGAGCAGGAACACCCTGCCCTGCCTTTTTTTGAAAGCAAAGAATATTTTAAAGATCTATACTATTGTGGAGACTCTGCCTGCAATTGGATGGGACTGAAGCATGAAGACCAATGCCCATTTTGTGGAAAATCAACTATTCGGAGTCAAAATATGCTTAAACCATGGGGATTTGCGCCTGTCAATGGAACAAGTGCCAAGGAAGTAGGGGCTGAAGCAGAAATGACTTATGCGGAGGAACCTTGTTACTCTATTACACCCAAGGAAAGTGAGATGGAGACGGTAATCGGTTTTAGAAACCTGCACTATTCAAAGAGATCCGATGATCCGTTAATTATCTTGAATAAAGGGCCGAAATCTACAGGTTTTATGGTCTGTAAAGATTGTGGGGCTGCAGTTCCCGGGGATGACGAAGGGATTCTTAGGAAGATATATAAACCGTATCGTCATCCGTATACAAATTATAGCTGTCATCATGGGGCAGGAAGGGTTGTAAACACCTATCTGGGCAACCAGTTTAGGACAGACATGGTGGTGTATGAGATTTCCCTTGATGCGAAACAAATAAATGTAAATCCTGGAGGGCTTTGGATACGAAGAGCCGGCCAGACTTTAGCTGAGGCTATGACTTTGGCAGGTGGACGCTTGCTGGATATTGAATTCAATGAAATCAAAAGCGGATATCGGCTGCGATATTCCGAAGATGGTATTAAAGCATATGTAGATGTCTTTTTGTTTGACAGTCTTTCCAGTGGAGCAGGGTATTGTTCTGCATTAGCGGAAAGAACAGAGGAGTTGATGGAGGAAACAAAAAAGATTTTGGTAAGCTGCCATGCCGGATGTGACAGTGCCTGCCATGAATGTCTGATGCATTACTGGAATCAACGGGTTCATGGCTTGTTAGACCGTTTTGCGGCGCTAGAGCTGTTGGAATGGTGCGAAAATTCCAGTCTTCCGTCAGAATTGTCTTATGATAAACAGGAAAAATTGCTGGAACCATTAAATGCTTTGGGAGCGGAATATAAAATAGTTGGGGATGGGATACATCATTTTGTTGCCATGCAAAATAAAAGATGCAAGATTGCGGCATATCCGGCGATGTGGTGTGAAAGCAGTATTTTGCTGCCAGCAGGGACAATCACTCTTGCGGATAAACTTTTGAAATATGCTTTACCGAAAGCTGATGAATTGATTCGTAATGGATGGAAAAGATATTTTAGTGATTGATTCATGCTTTCAAAAGGCGGAAGTTATTTCTTTTATGAGTATTAAGAAGGATAATCATTAATGGTGTCACTAACTCTCGCACCACTGGTGCGAGAGTTGAAAGGATATGATGGATATGGATATTATTATATATCAGCCTTTTGTAAATGAAATTAAGGAATTGATTCAAAGGAAGCAATTTCAGGCAATTAAAATGATAAATACAGAAACTATTAATCTTTACTGGGAAATCGGTGAAGAAATATATCGTCAGCAAAGAGAAAAGGGATGGGGAAAATCCATTGTACAGATATTGGCGAAAGAATTGCAAAAGGAGTTCCCAGGAACGCAGGGATATTCAGCGGCGAATCTGTGGAGAATGCGTAATTTTTATCTGACATATTGCAATTCTGAAAAACTCGCGCCGCTGGTGCGAGAAATTAGCTGGAGCAACAATATCGCTATTATGGAAAAATGTAAAGATGATTTACAGAGAGAGTTTTATATTCAGATGACAAAGAGATTTGGCTGGACAAAGCGAGTTCTGATTAATTTTATTGAGGCTAAGACGTATGAAAAATATCTTCTGAATCAGACAAATTTTGACTTGACGCTTCCAGAAGAACGGCGAATACAGGCAAAATTGGCTGTGAAGGACGAATATACGTTTGATTTTGCAGAACTGTCTCCTGAATATACCGAGCATGAACTGGAAGTGCAGTTGGTAAACCATATCAGAGCTTTTTTGATTGAGATGGGAGGAGACTTTTCTTTTTTAGGAAATCAATATCACTTAGTTGTTGGGAGTCGGGACTTATATATCGATTTGCTTCTATTTCATCGAAGATTAAGGTGTTTGGTGGCGATTGAACTGAAAATAGGGGAGTTTGAGGCGGAGTATGCGGGAAAGATGCAACTTTATTTGACTGCTTTAGATGAACAGGTAAAGCTACCTGATGAGAATTCATCTATCGGGATTATTATTTGTAAGAGCAAAGACAGAACCTATGTGGAGTACGCACTAAAAAGGTCGAATGTTCCCATAGGGGTGGCGACATATCAGCTCTGTAGTTCTTTGCCGGATAATATGAAAGAAATGCTACCAGAACCGGAGGAGATTGTGAGACGGCTGGGCATTTTTGAAAAGGATTAATGAATGTATTTTTGAAAATGAGTAGGTATGTTTCCGTGTAGATTTTTATGTTAATCTAAAATTGGAAGAGCGATAAATCAGAAGAAATTGGAGAGAAGGTCAGGAATATGTGTTCATATAGTCAGGTGATTGAAAATAGAGGTGTGAAAAAAGGAATTTTTATATATCAGACATTGCTGGAGATGAAAAGTATTCAACAGATCGTGGCAGAAACAAAAGAGTCAGCAGATAAAGTAAAGAAGATAGCAGAGCAGTATCAGGTGGAAGTGCTAGAGTGACAAGAAAGGCAGGGTGGTATAATAAAATTTATCATCTTGCTTTTTGTATATGCGTGTGTCAAAGAGTTGGCCAATGGAGATAAAAAGAAATTTGGCTAAAGGGAATATTGGATGTTTGGAGAGTTTATATAATAATGTGTGGAGGATTTCAGAATAGTTTTGGGATAATCGTTTGTTGGAAATAAAAACAAATAGAATATTATAAACATATCGCTATATTTAATGTAAATATGATATTGTTACAGTTAAAACCTGAAAATAAATAGAATAACTAAAATATAACTGTAATATTATAATTTTTTTATAAAATTTTTTTGTGCCTATATTGACTCATTCGGAGGGACAGGTGTTTGGGATCGGGTGTAAGATCTTTACGATTGCGGGGCCTGTGATTTTGTATGGGGTTTTGAGCAGTTGGGTGCTGGGGGTGATTTATTGGGGCGGGATTGCACTGGGAATCCTGTGAAAAGGACATAAAAGTACGTGCGAAGAGCCGGATGATGAGAGGGAACGCCTTTTATTGTCCAGCTTTTTGCATACATAGAATAAAGCTGATTGATATAGCGAAAATTAAGAGAAAAATGAAAAGATTTTAAATTATAGGTAAAATATAGTAGGAATTTTTTTTTGAACTTGTTATAATGAAAAAAAGCTGCTTATATCAATGTGGTTTGGAGGAAGTAGGGATGGAGAATATTTTTCTGACAAAATTAGATATTGTGTCTGTTCGCCATTTACATGGAATAGCGATTCCGTTATCTGATACGGTACGCAAACATTTAATTTTAACCGGGAAAAATGGCAGCGGAAAGACTAGTACGCTGGAAAGCTTAAAAGAGCATTTGGAATTTATTATTTCTGATCGATATGAACCATATGAAGAAGCAAAAAACTCTTATAATTACTGGAAGGAGATGCGAGATAAGCCCGTTGAGGATGAAAAGGGGCGGCATGAAAAAGAAAACCATATAAAAAATATGGATATGTGCGCCAGAGTGCTTCAGTATTGGGAAAGCGGAGCAGTTTCTTCATGCTGTTCTTACGGTGAATTGCGAGAAAAATATAAAAACGGGCAGTTTTTGCTGGCATACTATGGAGATAAACGAGAGTTTCAGGTTGAAACTTATCAAAGTATTGAAAAGGTAAATTTGAAATCATGCTATGGGCTGGAAGAAAAGCCAGGGAATAAGCTGGCAAAATATTTGGTGAATTTAAAAGCAACAAAAGCCTTTGCAAAAGAGCAGCAGGTAAAGGACAATACTGTGGAGAGGATCGATAGATGGTTTCATCGCCTGGAAGAAGTGATGAAAGATATTTTTTCTGATCCTACTCTTTCTTTAGAATTTGATGTTACGTCATTTCAATTTACGATCAGAGAGGCTGGACATGAGCCTTTCGATTTTAACACGTTATCCAGTGGGTATGCGGCTGTTCTGGATATTGTAAATGATTTAATTATGCGTATGGAGGCTCAGACGAGATTACGAGATGGATTTGATACAGAAGGGATCGTGCTGATTGATGAAATTGAAACTCATCTTCATCTGGAACTTCAGAAAAAGATATTGCCGATCCTGACGAAACTTTTTCCGAATTTGCAGTTTATTATAACAACGCATTCGCCATTTGTATTAAACTCTTTGGAAAATGCAGTTATTTATGATTTAGAAAAAAATATTTTGGTGAAAGAGGGAATGCAAAAACTTCCCTATGAAGGAATTGTAGAAGGGTATTTTGGAGCAGATCGACTTTCCGATGAATTGAGAAAGAAATATGAACGGTATGTGAACCTGGTTAACAAAAAGGAATTGACAGACGCAGAATACGCGGAAATCGACAGTCTGGAATATTATCTGGACGAGATACCTGACTACCTTGCAGCGGAGTTTACGGCTGAGTATAATCGGTTAAAACTGGAGTTTGCCAATAGGGGGTAAGACGGTATGGTTAAGATAGAAAGAGCGTTGACTCCACCGATGTCTTTAAGCGTGGAATCACAGAAATCTCGTGGCAGTTATTCCGAAAAAGATGTTATCAGACAATTAAAAGAAGATTCTCATGACAAATGCTATATATGTGAATTAAAATATCTGTCAGACCCAGAAGTTGAACATTTGAAACCTCATCACAACCGAAAAAGAAAAGAACTGGTTTTTGACTGGAATAATTTGTTTTATTCATGCAGGCATTGCAATCTGATAAAATCTGCATCAAAATATGATGATAAAATATTGGATTGCTGTGCAGTAGATCCAGAGGAGGTCATGGATCATATATTTTTGGATGGGCATGTTGAGATACATAGCAAATCTCAGGATGAGATGATACAAACGACGGCAGAGTTGATTCAGACTTGTTTTGAATTAAGGAATACCGGGATTCGTGAGGCAGCAAGTCAGTATCGAATCAGAGAATTAGCCAAAACCATGAGTATTCTTTTTAAAACCTTGAAGAAATACAAAGATAATCCTGAGGCACAGCGTTATAAAAGAAGTTTAAATGAGATGCTAAACCGTTCAAGCCAATTTGCGGCATTTAAGAGAAACTATGTAAAAAAACATCTGGGAGATTATCCGGGTCTGGAAAATATGATTACATAATGTAATTGCAGGGATTATATATACTGGTCAAGGACACGAGGAATAGTGCAATAATCATTTTTTGGAGAGTTTCCGGTGATTATTAATATGTAGGGGAGGGAGGCAGATGAAACGGGGGCGGAATCAGAACGGCAGAGAAGATGGGGCATGTCTCATGAAATCAGTAATACTATAGATAAAAAGAGT
>RAYB01000020.1 GCA_003669055.1 bacterium 1XD21-70 | reverse complement strand
TAATCGGAAATGCTAAAGAAATTTAGATTTTAGGAATTTGTATAGATAAAAAGAGTCGCTTAACTACCAGTTAAGCGTCACTTTTCTGTAAAAATTAGTTTGCAGCATAATTGGCAGGAATTTCTATGACAGAGTTGTAAAGGAGATGAAGGAAATTTGGTATTTACTGAAATGTCCTAAGGGGAATGAGGCAGAATATGTACAAAAATATCAGGAACTTACAGACTCCAAAAACCTGCAGGAAGTAGTCTGCTTTGAATACCATCGCATGATGCGCTACGGGGGGAGTTGGCACTTAGAGAGGCGCACTCTCTTGCCTGGCTGTATCTTTCTGGTGGGAACTGCAGATATAAAACTGAAGGAAAGAGCAGTGCCTCTAATTCCTTGTGAATCTCCTTACCTGAAAGAACTATGCCAGGAAGACAATCTGATTGCCATGTCAAAAGGAATCATAAAGGCTGGGAAGACCATCGTGACCAATGGCCCTTTAAAAGGAAGAGAAAGGCTGATTAAAAGAATTGATCGGCACAAGAGGACAGCAGAGATTGAAATTTTCCTAAGTGGCCAAAAGGAACAGGTAACTGTAGGGCTGGAGATTTATGAAAAACAGTGAAAATACTTTGAAAAGGGCGAGGATACGGGGGTAAGCAAAGCCATTAGCTGTTTAGATATAACAATGAAGAGTTTGGTTTTTATCTCATTTTAAGTAGCAGGAGACGAACATAAGTAAAAAAGAAAGCAGGATTAGGAAGTGGATCGCTGAAGCATTGGCACAGGGATCAGCTTCTTATGGTTATATTGGCAGAGAAAAGGCACAGTGAAGTCTAAAACTGTGTAATGGCGAAGCCTGCCCAAAATCAGGGATTAGAGACACGTTAAAAATTAGAGGAGATGGATATGTGGTATGTAATACAGACCCTTGGCGGGGAGGAAGAACGGGCTGCCAATATGATCAGGAGGCAGATTCCACATTATTATATGGAAGAATGCTTTGTACCGAAAAGGGAACGTATGAAAAAATTTCATGGTTCCTGGAATAAAGTGGAGGAGATTTTGTTTCGTGGATATGTGTTTGTGGCTTCGCAGACACCAGAAAGGTTGTACCAAGAACTTAAAAAGATTCCTAAGCTGACTAAGATGTTGGGGCGGGAGAAAGATATCTATTTTCCATTGAATGAGTTAGAAGAGAGAATGGTTCGGGGAATTGGTGACAAGGAACATAAGACGGTGCTTTCTAAGATTGAAATTGATGAGGGAAAGCAGATTCGGGTCACCGAAGGGCCGCTGAAAGACTATGTAAGGAATGTAGTGCGGGTGAATCTGCATAAGAGGGAAGTAGCGGTTCAAGTGAAATTTATGGGGAAGACAGTGGAGTTGTTTATGGGGGTAGAACTGGTTAACGAATAATTACGGATACAGGATTTTTATATGACCGGAAAAAATCAGAAAAAATGTAGAAACAAATGGAACCTTTAATGTTTTATGATATAAGAGATATAAAGAGAGTTTAATGGCATTAGACAGAAAATGAAAGTAGATTGGATCAGAATGATAAAAAAACATAGTGGAAAATATAAGGAGACCAACAAAAACAGTTATGTTCAAGGGATGTATGAGATTTGGATAAAACCTGCCATAGACAAATGCTTAGCATTTAGTGGATTGATTCTTTTATTTCCTCTCTATATAGCGATTGCCGTGGTAATATATCTGGATGATCCGGGACCGGTTTTATTTATACAAAAAAGAGTAGGTAAAGGAAAAAAGATGTTTAACCTTCATAAATTCCGCACTATGAAAATGTCTGCTCCACATGATATCCCGACGCATCAATTGGAAAATCCGGATCAGTATATTACAAAGATAGGCCGAATATTAAGGAAAACATCCATAGATGAATTGCCCCAGATTTGGGATATTTTTAGAGGAAAGATGAGTATCATAGGTCCTCGTCCAGCGTTATGGAACCAGGAGGATCTTATTGCAGAACGTGAAAAATACGGCGCCAATGATATTATGCCTGGTTTAACTGGCTGGGCACAGATTAAAGGCAGGGATGAATTGGAGATATCAGTCAAAGCGAAATTTGACGGAGAATATACGAGCAAGTTAAAGCAAGGCGGAATGAAAGCCTTGCTTTTTGATTTGAGATGTTTTTTGGGTACGATAGAAAGCGTGTTAAAATGCGAAGGTGTCATTGAAGGAGGAACCGGAGGGCTGCATAAACAAAATAGTAGTCCTACTTCCCAAGAAATAGTACAAAAAAAAGAAAGCATTCTTGTAGTGTGCCAATATTACGATCCTGAGCCGTTCCGAATATCGAATATTTGTAAAGAACTGGTAAGAAGAGGGCATGAGGTTATGGTTGTTACAGGCCAGCCAAACTATCCAGAAGGTGTTTTATATCCAGGATATGAGGGATGCCAAAAGAGGGATGAGGTTATAGATGGGGTCCAAGTACACCGCTGTAATATCATTCCAAGAAAGCAAGGAAGAATATACAGGTTTCTAAATTACTATTCCTATGCCATTTCATCAACAAGATATATAAGATCAGGAAAATGTATAACATTAGACAAAAGGCCTTTTGATATTGTATTTTGCAATCAGCTTTCACCAGTGATGATGGCTGAAGCTGCTATTGCGTATAAGAAAAAGTATAAAGTTCCTTTGATCCTGTATTGTTTAGACCTTTGGCCAGAAAGTTTGATTGCTGGTGGAGTATCCAGAAATTCCGGATTGTATAAATTCTTTCATAGAGTATCGAAGCGGATCTATAAATCAGCAGATAAAATATTTGTGACAAGCCAAATGTTCTCCGACTATTTCTATAGACAATTTGATATTAAAAAAAATGATATTACATATCTTCCGCAATATGCAGAAGATGTATTTGATCTGACAAATCCAAAGAGCGGCAATAAGATTTGCGAATTAATGTTTGCAGGCAATATAGGTGAAATTCAGAGCCTGAACACTATAGTTGACGCGGCAGAACTGTTAAAAAAAGAGCCTATAAGATTTCATATTGTTGGCGGAGGTACAGATTTAAAAAGAGTACAAGAAATAGCAGAAAAGAAAGGATTAAAAAATGTAGTGTTTTATGGGAGAAGGCCTTTGGAAGAAATGCCGAAACTCTATGAAAAAGCAGATGCAATGCTTGTGACCTTGAAATCCGACTCGGTGTTAAGCTTGACTTTACCAGGAAAGATTCAGACATATTTGGCATGTGGTAAACCAATTATTGGAGCAATAGATGGGGAATGTGCGAATGTAATTCGAGAGGCAGAATGTGGCTTTTGCGGGCCAGCTGAGGACAGCAGAATGTTGGCCGAAAATATAAGGAAATTCATGGAAGCCGACAACAGGCTCCGACTAGGTATCAATGCCAGGAAATATTATCTTAGTCACTTTTCCTTAGATAGATTTATGGAAAAATTGGAAACATGTATTGGAGAGTGCACATATTGAAAATATTGATGATTAATGTGGTTTGCGGCATTAGAAGTACTGGGTGCATCTGCACAAATCTGGCAGAAGAACTTGAAAAGCAGGGGCATCAGGTAAAGATCGCCTATGGGAGGGAAGAGGTTCCCCCAAAATACCAAAAGTGGGCTATAAGGATTGGCAGTAATCTTGATGTAGGACTACATGGAATTAAAGCAAGATTTTTTGATGCAGTAGGATTAGGGAGTAAAAAAGCAACAAAACGATTCGTAGAATGGATGAAGGAATATGATCCGGATGTGATTCATCTTCACAATCTTCATGGATATTACATCAATATTGAAGTCTTGTTTGATTATTTAAGAAACTGCGGGAAAAAAATCATATGGACATTGCATGACTGCTGGGCATTTACCGGCCACTGTACTTATTTTGATTATGAAAACTGTGAAAAATGGAAAATGGCCTGTGAAAAATGTCCCAAAAGTAATGATTATCCAAAGCGTTGGGTAATGGATAATTCAAGAAAGAATTATAACCTGAAGAAAAAAATTCTTACTCAGATCCCCAATATGAGGATTATAACACCCTCCCAATGGCTTACAAATCTTGTGAAGCAATCATTTCTAAAAGAATATGCTGTTCAAGTTATCTACAACGGCATAGATACAACAATATTTAAACCAACGGACAGTGAATTAAGAAAGAAATATAATTTAGAAGATAAAAAAGTAATACTTGGTGTTTCAGCTGTCTGGGAAAAGCGGAAAGGACTTGACGTATTTAACGAATTGGCAGATATGTTACCGAACGATTATAGAATTGTGCTTATTGGTATACCCCGGTCATTAAAAAAGAAGCTTGCAAAAAACATAATTGCTATTCCAAGGACAAATAATCAAAAGGAATTGGCAGAATTTTATACAATGGCAGATGTATATTTAAATCCTACATATGAGGATAACTATCCCACAACAAATTTAGAGGCAATAGCCTGTGGGACACCTGTAATTACATATAATACAGGCGGCAGCGGAGAAAGCGCCATATTATATGGATGTGTTGTTAATGAGAAAAATGTGGATAGTATAAGGGCAGGCATTGGCAATATCAGGGATTTTACAATAAACGGAAAAGTTTTTGATATCAAGGAAATGGTGGAAGAATATATTAAGGCTTATTTTTATATGTAGTAAATTGAGAGGATTATTACAACAATATTTGTATGGGCTATAATATGAAAGAAAACGATAATATAAAAAGCAGTAATATCAGGATATCTGTAGTTATGACTACCTATAATGGGGAAAGGTATTTAATTCAGCAATTAAATTCGATTGCTTATCAGACAAAGAAAGCAGATGAAGTGCTTATATTTGATGACTGTTCTACAGATTCTACAGTACAGCTTATCAAAGATTTTATTAATAATAATAAGCTTTCAAATTGGTATTTATTTACTAATAAAATAAATCTGGGCTGGAGGAAAAATTTTATACAAGGGATATCAAAGGCGAAGGGTGATATTATTTTTCTTTCAGATCAGGATGATATATGGATGAAAAATAAGATTGAGCGTATGTCTTATATTATGTCAGAGAATGAGAAGATACTTATTTTATCATGCAATGTCAGGATGAAAAATGATGAAAATATGCAGCTAAAAGTTAAGAGGGCAGTCCCCAAATATAAAAGTAAAAAGTTAGAAAAGGTACAATTAAATGGTTCGACATATAGGCCTATAAGGCCAGGCTGTGCATATGCATTCAAAAAAGAGGTTATACCAGAAATAGAACGTTTATGGTTTGAGGGCCTGGCACATGATTCATTAATATGGGTTATTGGATTAATAAAGGAATCTTTATATATATTAAATGAACCATTGGTGATTCAAGTCAGACATGCAGGAAATAATACGCCCACAAATGAAAAAACGAGGAAGAGAAGAAAGGAACTTTTAGATTCAAGAAAAGAATTATCAGTACATTTGTTAAATAACATACAATATATGTCCGATAGAAGCCAGACATGGATAAGAACATATATTCATGCAGCAGAAAGCAGAATCCTCTTTTTACAAGAAGGAGGGATGTTCCGGTATATAAATCTGTTAAGATATATAAGATATTATCCTAAATTTGCGTCTTGGTTTGGGGATTATATTGCTTTTAGAAATAAGGGGGTATGAAATGTTTGTTGTAAGTATCGGATATGGCTTAGGGAATCAAATGTTTCAATATGCTTTTTATAAAGAACTGCAGTTTAAATATCCTGGGAACAGGGTAACTGTAGATATATGCAATTTTTATGGTAAGAAAAGTGACGGATATGATTTGGAAAGGATTTTTGGTTTGAAGCTTCCTGAATGCACAAACCGGAAAGCAATGGAGTTGGCTGACTACCATGGCGGAAAAACAATGCATCCTATTTTAAACAAATATTTTGCATTGCGGACTGTGGCAAAAGGAAGAAAAGGGACTTTAATTGTTGTAGATGACCCAACGGAATTTTACCCAGAAGTGTTTGAACTTAGTACACTCCGTTCATATATGTTCTCAGGAACTTGGATTAATGAGAAGTACTTTTCTGATGTAAAAGAAGGGTTGCTGGAAGATTTTTCTTTTCCGGCATTTGAGGATGATAAAAATCAGTATTTTGCAAGTGAAATAAAAAATACAAATTCTGTTTCAATTCATTTGAGAAGAGGGGATTATGTTACATTGGGGGTTACTCAGGTACCACAGGATTATTACAAAAAGGCAATACAGATAATGGAAGATAAACTTCAAACAAAGGACATAAGATATTATGTTTTTTCAGATGAAATAGAATATGCAAAAAAAATATTTGCGGATATGGGGAATATAGAATTTGTATCTGGTAATTTTGGGGCGTCCAGCTATAGAGATATGCAATTAATGAGCCTATGTAAACATAACATAATAGCAAATAGTACATTCAGCTATTGGGGGGCATTTTTGAATCAAAATCCAGATAAAATAATAGTTGCTCCCCGGATTGCTGCCAGGTCGTATTGTAAGCCATTTGCTTGTGAGAATTGGATATTAATATAATTCTATTTATATACGTGAGGAGACGGATCCTAAATGTTTCAATTGTCGGTCATAATTTTATGTTCATTAACGGTATTGTTACTCCACTTTTTTATATCAGATGATGGCTTGCTTTCTCCAAGATCAGCGTATGCATTATCCTTTTTACCTGCAACATTATTATTATACTTATATGTTGAAAAATGGGATGTAGATTTAGAACTTTCCACTGTATTTGTTATTATCATAGGATTGGTTGTTTTTACTATATCATCATTAGTAACTGAAAAAATCAAAATTAGAAAAATATCTCCGCTAAATGAGAGGGTGGAGAAACTTTTCGTTAATCGGAAAGAAGAAAAGAAAAAAGAAATTGAAACATGGAAATATATATTTTTCATTATATTCCAGCTGATAACATTATATTTACTATATGGCTATATAAGGTCAATTGTAGGAGGGGGAAGTTTTTTGGCCGTGATGAACAAAATACGGCAAAAAACAGTCGCTGAGTATATTAATATTCCTACTATAATCAGCATTATGAGGTCTATTTGTTTAGCATCAAGATTTATTTGGATGTATCTCCTGATATATATAACTATTTATAAAACAGGATCTATAAGAACCAAACTTCTTTTGCTGGTTAATTTGGCAATAGGCATAATAATTTCTATGCTTTTAGGCGGAAGAGGAAATTTAGTGGATGCTGTTGTAGTTGGATGGATTCTTTACTATGCTATTTCCGGCACGATAGGAGAGAAGGGAAGACGAGTACAGGAACGGAAGAAATGTTATGTATATGTAACTATAATTGCAGTTTTGGGTTTGATATCATTCCAGAGTTTGGGAAGGCTGGTGGGGAGAAACCTTAAGTATAATAACCTGGACTATTTTGCTGTATATTTATCAGCACCAATTAAAAATCTTGATACGTTTATAAGAGAATCGGGAAATTCGATTTTATTTTTAGAGGGTATTTCTAATAAGCTAAATACTAATCAGACATTGGCTACTGTACTTAACTATGTAGCAATTAAATTTGGAATAACAGATTTATACCATACAAGAGATTTAACAGTGGCTCTTTGGCCTGACCGGCGTATTCATGGATATTATTTAGGAAACTGCTATACAACGTATGCCCCGTATTTATATGATGGGGGATGGTTTGCTGTTATTCTGTTTACAGCTCTTCATGCAGTAATTTGTCAATCAATTTATAACTTTGCATTAAAAACTATGGCTAGAAAAAACCATAAGCGAGGAATGGTTCCGCTAATAGTATATAGTGAAGTTTGGTACTATACTTTCTTTAGTTTTTTTACAGATATGTTTTATTTCAGTGCTGTCGGAATAGGGTTTTTAAGGAGCGTTATATATTTAATTATAATAAGCTGGTTTTTATATAATGTTAATATTGGTGAAAGGCATACTTAATGAATACCAAAAAGACGTTAAAGAATAGTATTCTGTCATGTGGCGCTCAAATAGCCACTCTTTTCTTGCAGTTACTCAACCGTAGAATTTTTGTAATGTTTTTAGATATCGAGTTTTTGGGATATCATTCATTATTTACAAATATATTTTTACTTTTATCTGTTGCAGAAGCAGGAATTGGGAATATTGTTTCCTTTCATTTATATAAGGAGATTAATGAGAATAATAAAGAAGAAATAGGAAAACTCATGTGTTTATATAAGTGGCTCTACAGATTGATAGCTGCTGTAGTGTTCTTCATGGGGTGTGGATGCTACTTTTTACTTCCTTATTTTGTCGGGGATATTTCTGTTAGTTGGGAATTTTTGCGCTTGATTTATTTTTTGCAGTTGGGGGGAGTTGTTGTAGGATATTTGGTGTCTTACAGACGAACTATTTATATAGTTACTCAGCAGGAATATAGATGTATGCGGGTTGATTTATATACTTTGATTATAATTCAGACGATACAGCTAATAACGTTATACATTCATAGAAATTATATTATCTATTTGATTTTGCAATTATGTATAACTATTGTTTCAAATTTTATTATTGCAATAAGGGCAGGAGAAGAATACCCGTATTTAAGGAAAAAATATTTGATAAGGTGGGAGGATATTAAAAAAAGAAATTTAGTATCGGATGCTGGGAATTTTATAATTCATAAAATATCATATGCGGTTTATGGAGGGACGGATAGTATTGTTATATCTGCATTTTGCGGCATTAAGAATGTGGCGCTTCACGGAAGCTATATAACAATTCAAAGCGGTGTGAATAAGATTATTAATCGTTTTATGAACCCTTTGCAGGCAGCAATAGGAACTATTGTTCATGGAAATAGAAGCAAAAAGGAACTGTGGGAGCAGTTTGAAGTTTTAGATATTTTAAGCTTTTTTTTGGCATCTTATTTATCCTTGGGCTTTTTTGTTTTTTTCCAGCCGGTAATCCAGATATGGTTAGGAAAACAGTATTTATTGTCAGAAGGATTTGTCATAGCATTTTCAATAAATTACTATTTTGTAATAGTTTGGGAGATTGTATATAGGTATCGGGCAGTGTTTGGCGGCTATCGAAAAGACCGAAAATATATGATATATTCTGCCATACTAAACTTGGCCGTGTCTGTATTCCTTGCCAGGAGGATCGGTGTTATAGGGGTTCAGATAGGGACGATTATTGGGTATTTGTCTATTGCTTACGGAAGAATTAAATTTGTTATAAGGGATTATTTCAACAAGCCATTAACAAGCTATTTAGTAAAACATAGTGTCCTGTTTATAACAACAGTAATCGAAGCAATAATCTGTTATGAAATAACACACGACTTACAAATAGATTTTTGGGGATTAGCAGGCAGAGCCGTGGCATGGATGTTGGTTCCGCTTATTATAAATGTTTTAATTAATTTAAGAAATCCATACTTTAAACAATTTATTGAATATGTCAAAAAGGCAACCTATATTATATTGGGGAAATTTATAGCCCTAAAGCATTAGAGGGAGGATGCGGATGAAAACTGCATTAATAACAGGAGTAACTGGCCAGGACGGCTCTTATTTATCAGAATTTTTGCTGGAGAAAGGATATGATGTCCATGGAGTCATCAGACGGTCTTCTGTAGATTACCGGGAACGAATTGCCCATATGGAGAAAGAACAGAACTTTCATCTGCACTATGCAGATATGGGAGATTCTTTAAGTCTTGTGAAGGTGATTGCGGCGGTGAATCCGGATGAGATCTATAACCTTGCTGCACAAAGCCACGTGCAGGTTAGTTTTGATGTACCGGAGTTTACAGCGGATGTAGATGCTGTAGGAGTGTTAAGGATATTGGAAGCCGTTCGAGTCTGTGGATTTGCAGATACCTGCAGGATTTATCAGGCTTCTACATCCGAGTTATATGGGAAGGTCGAAGAGGTGCCGCAGTCGGAGTCAACGCCATTTCATCCCTACAGCCCTTATGCAGTGGCGAAGCAGTATGGTTATTGGATTGTTAAGGAATACCGGGAAGCATACCATATGTATTGCTGTTCCGGTATTTTGTTTAACCATGAGTCAGAGCGAAGAGGCGAGACATTTGTTACAAGGAAGATCACCCTTGCTGCGGCCAGGATTGCACAGGGAAAGCAGGACAAGCTGTATCTGGGGAATCTGTCATCAAAGCGGGACTGGGGATATGCCAGAGACTATGTGGAATGTATGTGGTTGATGCTCCAACAGGATAAGCCCGATGATTATGTGATTGCTACAGGAGAACAGCATACAGTGAGGGAGTTTTGTACACTGGCTTTCCATTATGCCGGGATAGAATTGAAATGGCAGGGAAGCGGTGTGGATGAGAAGGGAATTAACCGGGCAACCGGTAAAGCAATTGTGGAGGTAAGTCCTGATTTTTACCGCCCTACTGATGTTATAAATCTTTTGGGGAATCCTGCAAAGGCAAAAGCTGAACTTGGCTGGAACCCAACAAAAACTTCTTTTGCAGAATTAGTCCGTCTTATGGTAGACCATGATTTGAAAAGGACTGCTGTTGAAAGAACGGAGGAGTATATAAAGACCAACCTTACAGAATATCTTCAGGCAGGAATCGTAAAGTAGCAAAAGGAGGAAAAGGCAAAATGATCTTAGTAATAGGGGCAACCGGCTTTCTTGGAAAAAGAGTCTGCCGAAAGCTGGACGATTTAAGGAAAGACTATGTAAGGACTTCCTTAAGCTTAGGAGTGGATTTGCGTGACAGGGATCAGGCAATAAGGCTCTTTCAAAAGATAAAACCAGAGTTTGTTTTAAACTGTGCGGCATTTTTAGGAGGAGTTCAGTTTGGCTACGAGCATGCGGCAGAGATGTTTAAGAATAATATGGAAATAGAATTGTCAATTCTTGAGGCATGCAAAGAGGCAGAGGTAAAAAGGCTGGTGAATCCTATAGGAAACTGTTCCTATCCGGGAATAGCAAAGGTCTATAAAGAAAAAGAATTCTGGGATGGCCCTCTCCATGAATCGGTGCTTGCATACGGCTTTGCGAAAAAAGCCTTTTGTGTCGGCGCATGGGCATATCAGAGACAGTATGGGACGGATATTATAAACCTGGTGTTCCCTAATATGTATGGGCCGGGGGATCATTTTGACCCGATGCGGTCCCATGCAGTGGGAGGGCTGATCCGGAAGTTTGTAGATGCCATGGATGAAGGCGAGAGGTCCGTGGTTATCTGGGGAACCGGCAGGCCAGTGCGGGAGTGGCTATATGTAGATGATGGGGCAGAGGCTATGGTCAGGGCAATGGAGATTCCATATTATCCTGATATCATCAATATTGGAATGAATAAAGGGTACAGCATACTGGAAACGGCAAAGATTATCCAACGGCTGACGGGATTTAATGGGGAACTGATTCTGGATACCAGCAAGATTGACGGGGCTCCGGTAAAGATTATGGATGTAGAACTTTGTGAAAAAATATTTGGATGGCTGCCGGGCATGGAATACGAAGAGGGCCTGAAACGCTCTATTGAAAGCTATAGAGAATATAAAGCAGGAATGGCTGTTTGAACAGTAAAAGGTACATAGATATGGAGGAAAGTATGAGGACAATCAACTATATGGAACCGTCTTATGATGAACATGAAATCCATGCTGTAAATGAATATATGAACAGCAAAGCCTGGCTGACAGAGTTTAAAAAGACCCGGGAATTTGAAGAAAGTATTGCGTCATTTACAGGGGCAGAATACTGTTCTGTTATGAGCAATGGAACCGTTACATTGATTGCATCCTTAATGGCATGCGGCATTAGGCCAGGTGACGAGGTAATTGTTCCGGATTTCACGATGTCCGCCACGTCCCATGCAGTTGAGATATTAGGCGCCAGGGCAGTGTTTGCAGATGTGGAAAAGGATACCTTTTGTATGGATTACAATGCCATGATAGAAGCAGTCAACGAGAAGACGAGGGCAGTCATTGTGGTAGATTTGAACGGAAGATATCCAAAAAGGTTTGAAGATATTATAACATTCTGCCGCAGGCATGGACTGTGGATGATTGAGGATGCGGCTCAGGCGTTGGGGTCAACCTATAAGGGGAAGGCTCTGGGAACATTTGGGGATATCGGCAGTTTTTCCTTCAGCATGCCTAAAATTATAACAACAGGGCAGGGAGGCGCCATTGTTACAAATAATAAAGAACTTTATGATAAAATACTCCGGATTCGGGATTTTGGGAGGGAAGAAGCAGGCTCTGATCACTACCTAATGATCGGGGCTAATTTTAAATTTACTGATCTGCAGGCAGTAATAGGAATGGAACAGATGAAGAAGGTGCCGGCACGTGTAGCGAGGAAAAAACAAATGGGAAGGCTCTATGATGAGGGTCTGAAAAATGTAAAAGGCATAGAGACGGTGAATAATCATTATGATGATACGGCGCCATGCTTTATAGAAATTCTATGTGACCAGAGAGATGGGCTGATAGAATGGCTGTCGGAGCATGGCATAAAATCCAGAAAATTTTATCCGGCACTCCACAGTGAACCGGCATATGGGAGGGATAACCTGAAGTTTCCCATTGCACAGGAGATTAGCAGCAGAGGGCTTTGGCTGCCCAGCAGTGTGAATGTAACCGATGGGGAGATTGAGTATATTTGTAATTGTATAAAGGCGTTTTGCAAATAGAAAATTATATGATTGGGAGAAAAAATGGAATCTAAAAAGAGCACAGATATAGAACAGAAAGAAGAATCAGGATATAAATTGAATATATTATTTATGGGACAAAAGGATTGCGCCGCACAAGCATTAGAATGGACAATTGGTGAGAATCAAAATATCAAAGGGGTAATAACAAAAAAGGGTTCTAGTGTAGAAAAAGCAGCCCATGAAAGAGAAATTCCGATAATTACTATAGCTGATGCGGAAGAGATGGTTAGGAAAGGGAATATAGATTTATGCATATCCGTTCTTTATTGGAAGAGAATTAAAGAGCCGCTTATATCAGGGCCACGACTTGGGTGTATTAATTTTCATCCGGCAATTCTTCCTGACTATAGAGGGCTGGGCGGATGCAATATGGCTATTTTAGATGGATTGGAAGAATGGGGGGCATCTGCACATTATATTGACGAGAAAATTGATACAGGGAAAATCATCAGAGTATTCCGGTTTTCTTTTGATTATAGAAATGAGACAGCATTTTCTTTAAAAAAGAAGACAGAGGATATTATGTTAGACTTATATAAGAGCGTCCTTAAAGATCAAATAGAATCTAATCAATTATTCGCTAATACATTTCCTAACGAAGGAGGAAAGTATATTTCACGGAGCAAAATGTTAGAATTAATGAAAATTGATATAGAACATGATAATGTGGAACAAAAAGTCCATGCATTTTGGTTTCCTCCTTATGATGGCGCCTATTTGGAAATAAAAGGCAAGAAATATACACTTGTTGACAGCTTTATCATAAAGGGACTAAATGATTAATGGGGATATGACAGAGGAAAATAGAAAATATGAATATAATTTTATTATCCGGCGGCTCAGGGAAACGGTTATGGCCGCTGTCAAATGATGTAAGGTCAAAGCAGTTTATAAAGATTTTTCCCTCTGAGTATGCTTATGAGTCCATGGTTCAAAGAATGTACAGGCAAATTAAAGAGATTGATAAAAATGCTGTTATTACAATCGCTACATCCAAAACTCAGGTTTCGGCCATTCATAATCAGTTGGGAAAAGATATAGAGATATCAGTGGAGCCTTCAAGGCGGGATACATTCCCTGCTATTTCATTGGCCTGTGCATACCTGGATGAGGTGAAAAAAATATCTAAACAAGAAGCGGTTGTCGTGGTTCCTGTAGATCCATATGTAGACGAGGGCTATTTTTTGGCGCTTACTAAACTATGTAAACTTGTAGAAAAATCTGATTGTAATCTTACGCTTATGGGTATTAATCCAACTTATCCAAGTGAAAAGTATGGTTATATTATTCCACGGGATTCTTCTGAAATAAGCTTTGTAAAGTCATTTCAGGAAAAGCCAAATAAAACTGATGCTAAAGAATATATAGAACAGGGGGCACTCTGGAACAGCGGTGTTTTTGCATTTAGGCTGCAGTATGTTCTTGATAAATCAGAAGAACTTTTAGGTTACAGAAGATATAAGGATTTGTATGATAATTATGATGCCCTAGAGAAAATAAGCTTTGACTATGCTGTGGCTGAAAAAGAACCATCTATTCAGGTTATGCGTTTCGGCGGTATTTGGAAAGACCTAGGAACCTGGAATACCCTTACAGAAGGAATGGAAGAAAAAATTATCGGCAATGCCAGGATGAATGATGGCTGCCAAAATTTGCATATCCTAAATGAACTTGACATACCGATTCTTGCAATGGGGCTGAAGGATATGGTTATAAGCGCATCACCGGAGGGGATCCTGGTTTCTGACAAGGAGCAGAGTTCCTATATAAAACCCTTTGTTGATGAAATAAGCCAGCAAGTAATGTTCGCAGATAAGTCATGGGGAAGTTATAGGGTTCTTGATGTAGGGAAAGGAAGCCTGACAATAAAAATAGGATTGAAAACCGGATGCAGGATGAGTTATCACAGCCATCAAAACAGAGATGAGGTGTGGATCATTATAAATGGAAGAGGGAAAGCAATTATTGATGGCAGGGAGCAATATGTAAAAATCGGCGATAGCCTTACTATGAAAGCGGGGTGTGCACATACAATTACTGCTGATACGGAATTGGAATTAATTGAGGTTCAGATAGGAAGAGATATATCTGTATCAGATAAATATAAGCCTGAATTATGTACACAGGGGAGATGAACCATTAGAGGATGAAAAGATTAACAGAAAAAGAGCAGTATGAATTGTGGCTTAAACAGAGTGCCGGCCAGGATGATTTGATTTGTGAACTGAAAAGTATGGATAGGGAGTCTATTACATATGCCTTTTCCCAAGAACTAAAATTTGGGACAGGGGGTCTTCGCGGGATTATAGGCGTTGGCATGAATCGGATGAATATATATACGGTGGCGAGAGCATCACAAGGATTGGCCAATTATATAATAAAGAATTTCCCCGATAAGGAACATTTCGTTGCTATTGCTTATGACAGTAGGAGAAAATCGGATCAGTTTGCCCGGGTTTCGGCTGAAGTTTTTGCAGCTAATAACATAAAGGTATATATTTATAAAGAACCGATGCCAACGCCATGCCTGAGTTTTGCTGTCCGGCAATTGTGCTGCTCTGCGGGCATTGTAATTACTGCTTCTCATAATTCGGCAAAATATAATGGATATAAAGTTTATGGGCCAGACGGATGCCAGATCACATCGGAAGCAGCTAATAATATAGAAAATGAAATTGGTAGGTTGGATATATTTAATGATATTAAGCGAAGCTTGTTTGCCACGGAAATCGAGAATGGGAAAATCCAATATATTTCCCAGGGCATATTTGATAATTATATTTCCGCAGTAAAAAAACAGTCTATGCTAAAAAATGATATCATTGATAAAAGCATATCGATTATATATACACCATTAAACGGAACGGGGGCTAAACCCGTTCTTAGAGCATTAAAGGAATCCGGATATACAAATATTCGGGTTGTGGAAGAGCAGGAAAAGCCATCCTCCGATTTTTTAACATGCCCATATCCCAATCCGGAGAATGCTGAGGCAATGCATTTAGGTATCGAATACTGCAAAAGAGACAAGGCAGATTTATTGCTTGCAACAGATCCGGATTGTGATAGGATAGGAATCGCCGTGAGGGATTCTAAAGGGGAGTATTATCTATTGACTGCAAATGAGACAGGGGTTCTTCTTCTAGATTTTATATGTTCACAAAGAATAAAACATGGGACAATGCCTAAAAATCCGGTTTTTATGAAAACCATAGTCACAAGTGACTTAGCAGAGAAGATAGCCTGCAATTATGGAGTAAGAACAATTAATACATTAACAGGTTTTAAGTTTATAGGCGAACAGATCGGCGTGTTAGAGAAAGAAGGGAGAGAAGAGGATTTTATTTTTGGATTTGAGGAGAGCTGCGGATATTTATCTGGCACTTATGTCCGTGATAAGGATGGGGTGAACGCTGCACTTCTGATTTGTGAAATGTTTGCCTTTTATAAAAACCAAGGAAAAGATCTCCTTATCAAGTTGGAAGAAATCCAGAAAATTTATGGTTATCATCTCCAAAAACAATACTCATTTGTTTTTGAAGACAGAAAGAATTTAATAAAAACAGAAGAAATTATGGGTAAATTAAGAAATGAAATAGATTTTATTGCTGGAATGGAAATTATCCATAAAACAGATTACATGTCAGAGTTTTTAGGTTTGCCAAAGGCTGATGTTGTTAAGTTTGTATTGGGCTGTGGAATTACAATAATTGTACGTCCTTCCGGTACGGAACCTAAGCTTAAAGTATATCTTTCAATGTTTGCAGATGACAAAGAAGGTGCTGAGGCAATAGAACAGCAGATATTGGAAGGTATAAAATATTATATCGCAAAGGGCAAGGAATGGGATGCGGAAAATTGACATTGACGAACTGAAAAAAATTCAAATAGATATTTTAAATACAGTAGTGGATTTCTGTGAAAATAACAGTATAAATTATTGGCTTGACTGCGGAACTCTTTTAGGGGCAATTCGCCATAAAGGATATATTCCATGGGATGATGATATTGACATAGGAATGCTGCGTCCGGATTTTGACCGATTTATGAAGACATTCAATCAGGAGGGCAGCAGATACCAGGCGTACTGTATAGAAAATAATAGTGAGTTTTACTATGGTTTCGGAAAGGTATTAGATACAAAAACAGTTTTGTATGAGCCTGATGAAAATGGAATGAAACTTTCTGTTAATATTGATGTATTTGTTTATGATAATGCGCCAGATGATGATAAAAAACTAGAAATTATGTTCATAAAGAGAGATTTATACCGCAATTTGAATCTTGCCAGATGCCTGGAACATAAACCGAATGGGAACTTAATACGGAGATCATTTATTTATTTTTTAAGAATAATTATTAAACCATTTCCGAAAAAATATTTTGTTGAAAAGTTGGTGTTGAATTCAAAAAGATATGCTGAGTCTAATACAAAAAGAATTGGTAATTTTTTGGGAGTTATGAAAATGTATTGCAGGAAAGAAGTGTTCAATTCATTTATAAATGTTGATTTTGAAGGGCAGAGTTATAAGGCGCCGATTGGATACGATGAATACCTTAAGGCATTCTACAATAACTATATGGAACTTCCTTGCATTGAAAAACAGGTGTCACATCATAGATTTATTGCGTATGCAGATGAATGATCTGAAGGAAAGGATAAGTATGAGTATACTAAACGAAATTCAGGAAGTAGTGATTTTAGCGGCTGGGAGAAGCCGTAGAATGGAGAGCCTTAGCAAAAATGAACCAAAATGTTTGCTTCCATATAAGGGAGAAAAGGTTCTCGAAAGAACGGTCAGGCAGATCAAGGAATGTGGTATTAAAAAAATTGTTATCACCACGGGGTATCGGGCAGATATTATTGAAAAGATGTTTGCGGATGACCCTATAGTTAAAACAGTTGAGAATAAGTTTTATGAAGAAGACGTCAATATCTATTCCATGAGTCTTGCGCTTTCTGAAATTAGTGGGTCTTGTGCAATTTTTGAAGCAGATACTATCATGGAGGACGCCTTGGTAAAATATGTTTTGGGGGCTGACTTTGACGGAAAGTCAGTGTGGTTTACCAGAGGCAGATTTAATGAAACACAGTATGGGGGGATTTTAAGAACAAACACAAAGGGGGATATAACAGATATCCGTATTGTTTCACAATATCAGGAGAAATATAAAAATTATGAAAAGCTTTCCGGTATAATGCGTGTGGGGCCGGGAGAACTTGAACTGTTTAAGGCATTGGTAAACAAATATGCAAAAACGACAGTGAAACAATATTTTTTGAATGCGTGGATTGAAAATATAAAACTTTTACCGGGGATATCTGCAGACATCACTCCGTTTGAATTTTTTACCTTTAACAAACCGGAAGAATACTACCAGGTTCAGCGGAAAGAGATTGGGATGCTTTATCCAAGCCCTAAAACAGAACTGATATCAGTGGAAGGCTTGAAGCACATAGAGGCTTTTGATCCAAAGCGGGTACAAGAGGTTTATGATAAAATAAAAACGGATGGGACATGGGATGTGCCTTTGATCGTGGAGAAGAAAACGGGATTGGTTCTCGATGGCCAGCATCGCATGGAGGCTGCAAAAAAATTTGGTTTTTACAGAGTTCCCGCAATTCTTGTCAATTATGATGATGTTCAGGTTTGGACTCTAAAAAAAGAAGAAAAAGTTTCAAGGCAGATAGTGCTCACGCGTATTTTAAAGAGACATGAACCCTACCCCTATAAAACAGTAAAACATAAGTTTAAATTTTCTATACCAGATAACCTTCAAGTTGATTTTGCTGAACTTAAGGAGAA
Organism: bacterium 1XD21-70; assembly: GCA_003669055.1. Lineage (GTDB taxonomy): Bacteria > Bacillota > Clostridia > Lachnospirales > Lachnospiraceae > Brotaphodocola. The sequence continues at coordinate 5,319 of RAYB01000020.1, read as the reverse complement.
ATAAAATATGGTTGGAATACGTTCAGTAACCTATCAGCTTTCAGAAAATTATGATAAGAATGAACTTGATATAATATTAGATATATCCCGGGAATGGGCTAAAAGATATTCTCTCATAAGAACACAGAGGATATCACTTGCTCCTATATATACACCTTGTGATATGAGCAGGTTTTCTGCTATATCGCAAGTTTGTGATTTAAGTGATATTCGGTGGTTTAATATTCCTGTTGATCCATGGAAAGCAGAGAAAAAGGCTGACAGAGATTTAATGTTTAAGTTTTCAGAAATGGTTTTAGCCAATTATGGAAGAGCCTTTATCAATATATTAACCTTTAAAGAGAATCAGGCCGATCAGGATATTATGGAGCGTTCCGCTTATTTGGTAAAGAAAGTCGGACAGTTATCAGAAAATGGAAGGGATAATTTCAGGCTGGGGCTATCAGTAAATATCCCGAATGACGGCCCCTTTTTTCCATTTACAAAGTCCTCAGGAGAATTTGGATTTTCCATTGCATTGGAACTTACTCAGGATATTAATAAAATTTGCGATAGTAATCCAAAGAATTCATTATGGCAGCTGAGAGAGAAAATCCGGGACGATTTAAAAAGGCAGATTTCAAATATAAATCAGATAGCACTTGATATAGAAAAAAAATACGGGATAGTTTTCCATGGATTCGATTTTTCTATTGCTCCTATCATAGCCAAAGATGGAAGCATAGTCACTATATTGCAGAGGCTGGGAATTTATAATTTTGGTAAAACGGGAACCATGTTTGCTACAGGATATCTCACGGACTTAATAAAATCTTTTCAAAAGGATTTTAAAAGTGTTGGGTTTTCAGGTGTGATGTACTCCATGCTGGAAGACCTTGACTTATGTATGATTAATAATCAAAGAGGGATATCTTTAGAGGAACTGATTAAAGTGTCTACAATGTGCGGATGCGGTGTAGATATGGTTCCGGTAAGCGGGGATATTAGTATTCAGGAAATAATAACAATTTTGCTTGAAGTATATATGATTTCTGTCCGATTAAATAAGCCTCTTGGCATAAGGTTGCTTCCGATAACATCTTGTCACAGAGATCAGATTTACTATACAAATTTATATGATGATGCAGATTTTATTGCAAATACCAAGGTTGTTAGTATCGATCTCAATATAATAAAAAATATAGGCGAGAAATTTGAACTATATTGCCATAAATGCTGACGAGAACTGATAATATAGCGATGATATAGGGAGGACGACTATAAAATGAACTCATTCACAAATTCAACATTACTAATCACCGGAGGCACAGGCAGCTTTGGCTATACAGCCTTAAAGCATTTTCTGAATACTGATGTCGGCGAGATCCGCATCTTCAGCCGGGATGAGAAAAAGCAGGATGACATGCGTCATGAACTTCAGGTCTGCTATCCGGATAAAGCTTCAAAAGTGAAATTTTATATAGGAGACGTGCGTAATCCACAGTCTGTGCATGATGCTATGCCAGGTGTGGATTTTATATTTCATGCTGCAGCCTTAAAACAGGTACCAGCCTGTGAATTTTTTCCTATGGAGGCGGTTCAGACTAATGTAGAGGGAACCAATAACGTGCTTCATGCTGCCATAGAGGCAGGAGTAAAACGGGTAGTATGCCTTTCAACTGACAAAGCCGCATATCCTATTAACGCTATGGGGACAAGCAAGGCTATGATGGAACACGTGGTGAGAGCCAATGCCAGAGTAGCAGCAGAACGGGGGGATACCGTTATTTGCTGTACCAGATATGGGAATGTGATGTGCAGCCGAGGGTCTGTAATCCCTCTTTTTATTGAACAAATAAAAAATCATCATCCTATTACTATTACCAATCCGGATATGACAAGGTTCCTTATGAATCTTGACGAGGCGGTTGAACTTGTGAGATTTGCTTTTGAGCATGGGAATCCAGGGGATTTGTTCATCCAGAAAGCAGATGCGAGTACTATCGGTACTTTGGCCAAGGCCGTGCAGAAGCTATTCGGAGATACTGGAACCCAGATCATAGGTACAAGACATGGGGAGAAACTCTATGAAACACTTATGACAAGGGAAGAACGGCTGCGCTCAGAGGATATGGGGAATTATTACCGTGTATCGGCAGATAACCGTGACCTTAACTATGATAAGTATTACATAGATGGCCAGGTGGTTACGGAGGCCGACGAAGCCTATACCAGCCATAATACGAATCTGCTGGATGTGAACCAAACGATAGATAAGATACGTACAACAGATTATGTTCAGGAAGAAATTAAGGCGGTGAAAAAGTGAAGATACTCGTGACAGGGGCGAAAGGCTTTGTGGGACGCAATCTGGTGGAAAATCTGAAAAACATAAGAGATAAAAAAGACAGGACAAGACCAGGGGTGGCGGTTGCAGAGGTTTGGGAATATGATGTGGATACGGAAAAAAGCCTTTTGGATGAGTATTTAAAAAAATGTGATTTCGTATTTCATCTTGGAGGGATAAACCGTCCCAAAGAATCATCTGAATTTATGGACGGAAATTTTGGCTTTACAAGAAGCCTTCTGGATAAGCTTGCTTTTTATCAGGATAAATGTCCTGTCATGTTCAGTTCCTCTATTCAGGCCGCACTGACAGGCCGGTATGAAGATTCCGAGTATGGAAAGAGCAAGCTGGCAGGGGAAGAACTGCTTTTCAGTTATTCCCAAAAAACAGGGAGTAAGGTTTTGGTATACCGTTTTCCCAATCTTTTTGGTAAATGGTGCAGGCCAAATTACAATTCGGCTGTGGCTACCTTCTGCAGTGCAGTAGCTAATGGCCAACCCTATACAGTCCATGATCGTTCTACAGAGTTGGAACTCTTATATATTGATGATTTAGTCAACGGGCTACTGAATGGACTGGAGGGAAACGAGTGCAGATGTGAATATGAAGGGATGGATGCAGTCCCCAAACAGGAGGGGCGTTACTGTTATGTACCCGTTACTCATCGTGTGACGCTGGGTGAGATTGTGGATCGGTTGGAAATATTTAAAAATATGCCGGCCACGTTAATGATTCCAGCAATGCCGGCCGGCTCTTTTGCGAAGAAGCTTTATAGTACATACTTATCTTATCTTCCAAAATCAGAGATAGCGTATAGCTTTAAAACAAATTTCGACGAGCGAGGAAGCTTTACGGAATTGATAAAGACCGAGAATTGCGGACAGATAAGCGTCAATGTAGAAAAACCGGGAGTTACGAAGGGTCAGCACTGGCATAATTCCAAATGGGAAATATTCATAGTGGTTTCTGGCCAAGGCCTGATTCAGGAGAGAAAGGTTGGCATCAATCCTGAGACCGGGAAAGAATATCCGGTAATTGAATTTAAGGTTACAGATAAGGAACTTCAGGCGGTGCAGATGCTGCCGGGCTATACCCATAATATTATTAATTTGTCCAAGACAGAGCCATTGGTTACATTGATGTGGGCCAATGAACCTTTGGATTCAGGGCATCCAGATACTTTTCACGAAAATGTATGAGAGGCAGATTCTCAATGAATAGGAATAGTAGTATACAATTTAAAAATAATGGGAAATTAAAGTTGCTGATTATTGTAGGAACCCGCCCGGAAATTGTCAGGTTGGCAGAGATTATTAAAAAGTGCAGGATATATTTTGATACGATTTTAGCCCATACAGGCCAAAACTACGATTATAATTTGAATGGCATCTTTTTTCATGACTTGGGCTTGGAAAACCCAGATATATATATGAATGCAGTGGGTGGCCATCTGGGAGAGACTATAGGAAACATTATTGCCAAATCCTATGAACTTATGATAGGGACAAAACCTGATGCTGTGTTGGTATTGGGAGATACCAACAGCTGCCTGTCGGTAATCGGAGCAAAGCGTCTTCATATCCCCATATTCCATATGGAGGCAGGGAACCGGTGTAAAGATGAGTGCTTGCCGGAGGAATCCAACCGGAGAATCGTGGATATTATTTCGGATGTTAATATGGCATACTCAGAACATGCCCGCAGGTATCTCATAGATTGTGGTATGCCAAAGGAACGGACTTATGTTACAGGATCTCCTATGGCGGAAGTGCTTCACAAGAACCTTTTGCAAATTGAATCTTCCGACATACATAAACGTCTTGGCTTGGAAAAGGGGAAATATATATTGTTATCTGCACACCGCGAAGAAAATATAGACACAGAAAAAAATTTTGTATCCTTGTTCTCTGCGGTTAACCGGCTGGCAGAAAAATACAACCTTCCCATTTTATATTCCTGCCATCCAAGAAGCCGTAAAAAGCTGGACAGTTCAGGTTTTTGGCTTGATGAGCGTATAATTCGCCATGAACCATTGGGATTTCACGATTATAACTGCCTGCAAATGAACGCATTTGCCGTTGTGTCTGATTCGGGGACTCTTCCCGAAGAAAGCAGCTTTTTTACGGGTATTGGACATCCGTTTCCAGCGGTATGCATCCGGACATCGACAGAACGCCCGGAAGCGCTTGACAAGGGCTGCTTTGTGCTGGCCGGCCTTCGTGAAAAGAGTTTGCTCCAGGCAGTTGAAGTTGCGGTAAATATGAATAAAACAGGTGATTACGGTACTCCTGTGCCGGACTATATTGAAGAGAATGTGAGCATGAAAGTAGTAAAGATCATACAGTCTTATACAGGGATTGTAGACCGGATGGTGTGGAGGAAAGAATGATTTTAGACAGCCGCGGGATAAGGCAGAGGTTTAGCCTTGTTCCGTGGGCAGGATTCGCAAAAGCAGTTTTTGGTTCTTCCAGGATCATCCGCATTTTTGCAGGATCCCTAACTTCCTTCGTCCTGCCTGTCCATAGACAGGGTATCCGTTCCATTCCCTGTGAAGGGGTAAGGAATTCTGTGTCTATAGATATTAGGATTTCCCTGATAAGAGTTCGATATTTAGTTTTTGCTGTTAATTCTATGAATTTCTTGTTTTCAAATGTTCTTTCTATTTCGTATGGATAATAAAATACTGGAAATATCCATTTCTTAATCTTTCACCATTGCCTGTATTTCGATAAAAAGCTATGCTGTTAAATAGCGCGTAAGCATCTTACCAATATCATTGCCCAAACAAATAGGCAGCCGCTCAGTGTCTTCCGGACAAACTACCGGCAGGGCGATTGCTTTCTAAAAATAGCGGTGCTATAATGAGTGAAGCACTCAAAAGAGGAACTGCCAGCCTGTCCGGCAGCAACGGCCGTGCAGATATTGGCAAAACCAGAAAGGATACCAGGAGTATGATCATAATTATCTCACCGGCCAAGAAGATGAATGAGGAT
>RAYB01000019.1 GCA_003669055.1 bacterium 1XD21-70 | reverse complement strand
TCCTCAAAGCTGGTGTACTTGCGTACCACTTTCATAAACTTTTCAGCGTTTGCCGTGGCTTCCAGCGTCTTGGAAAGCTCGCTCTGCAAGGCGGCGGCTTTCTCTTTCAGTTCCTTTTGCTCGGCTTCGTAGTCTGCCGAAAGCTCCGTGAAACGCTCGTCCGATATGCGCCCCGTCACGCTGTCCTCATACAGCCGCTTGAAGATGGCGGAGAGTTCCGCAATCCTTTTTTCCGCCGCTTCCAGCTCTTTCTTCTTGGCGGCGTTCCGGCGTTTGCTCCCGTCCTCGGTCTGCTCGGTCAACAGCTTCATAAACCGGGCTTCATGCTTGGCGGCGTAGCTGGTGACTTTCCGTAGGTTCTCGGTCACTCCCTCGGTCAAGAGGTCGGTGCGGATAAAGTGCGCCGTACAGTCTGCCGTGCGCTTCTTGTAGCTGCCGCATATGTAGCAGTCCTGCCGCCGTTTGTCCGTCTGGTATCTCTGCTGGTACATGACGCTGCCGCAATCGGCACAAAAGAGTATGCCGGAGAACAAACCCACTTCATCATAGCGGTTGGGGCGTTTGCGCTGCTTGCGTAGCTCCTGCACACGCTCCCATGTTTCCCGGTCAATGATTGCTTCGTGGTGGTTCTCAAAGATTGCCTGTTTTTCCACGGGGTTCTCTTTGCTCTGCTTCACCTTGTAGGACACTTTCTCGGTCTTGAAGTTCACAAGGCAGCCCGTGTATTCCCGGTTTTCAAGGATATGCGCCACGGTGTTTGTCGCCCACCTGCACTCATAGCCGGGGTGGTAGCGGCGGGTTCTCCCTGTCCGGCGGTATTCCAGTGTTCCCGGCGTGGGGATTTGCTGTTCCGCAAGCATACGGGCTATCTTGGTCGGTCCGTTCCCGGCAAGGCAAAGGCTGTATATCTGCTTCACCACGGGGGCGGCTTCCCCGTCAATGATGAAATTTTCGTCCTCGTCCATGAGGTAGCCGTACACGGGCTTGCTTGTGACGGGCTTCCCGCTCATTCCTTTTGACCGCTTCACGGCTCTGATTTTTTTGCTCGTATCTCTCACCAGCCATTCGTTAAAAATGTTACGCAAGGGGGCAAAATCGTTGTCGCCCTGTGCGCTGTCTACTCCGTCATTGATTGCAATGAAACGGACGCCGTTCTGTGGGAAAATCATTTCCGTGTACATTCCCACTTGCAGATAGTTTCGCCCTAACCGTGACATATCTTTTACGATAACCGTTCCCACAAGCCCCGCTTCAATGTCGGCAAGCATGGACTGGAAGCCGGGTCTTTGGAAATTTGCCCCGGAGAATCCGTCGTCCGTGTACCATTTGAGGTTGGAAAAGCCGTTCTGTTTTGCGTAGGCTTCCAGAATCCGCTTCTGGTTGCTTATGGAGTTGGATTCGCCTTGAAGCGTGTCCTCGTGCGACAATCTCGGATAAAGGGCGGTAATGAGTTTTTGGGTGGTCTGTCTTGGCATAATGTCCTCCGTTTCCGACAGCCAGCCCCACTATTCCGTAAGTTTATCATACCACATGGGGCGGCTGTCTGTACAGTCTTTTTTGCTTCTTTACCGCCCGTCAAAATGACGGTTTTTATCTGCGGGTTGTCATGCGCTGTAAATCGGCTTGTGTCCGGCTGCGCTTTCGGCTTCCAGCACTTTCATCATCTTGTCGGCGGCGGTGGCGGTCGTGCCTTGCTTGAAGTAGCCGGAAACCACAAGGACGGTGTTCCCCCGGCGTACCTCGGTCACGCAATCCGGGCGGCGGGCGGTAGTGGCGGTGCTTCTGTTGGGGGTGTCGGTCATAGGCTCTCCTTTCTGTTCAGCAGCGTTTTAAGCTGTTCCATTTTCTCCCTTGCTCTGGCTTTTCTGAAATTCTCCCCGGTAATGCGAACGGGGGTACACATTTCTGTAAGGCGGTCATAAATGCGGGCGTGGGCGGTGTCCTCCGGGTTCTGCAATTCCTCCAGCGTCAAATTTGTGGTGACAATCAGCGGCTTTTGGCTGCGGTATCGGCTGTCAATCACGTTGTAAACCTGTTCAAGCCCGTATTCCGTGCCACGCTCCATGCCGAAATCGTCAAGGATAAGCAGAGGGAAGCTGCAAAGACGGGCTATGTATTCGTTGCGGTCTTTGAAATTGGCGGCAAGGTCATTGAGGATAAGGGCAAAGTTTGTCATGCACACGGAAACTTCTTTCTCCATGAGGGCGTTGGCGATACACCCGGCGAAATAGCTTTTGCCTGTGCCTACCATGCCCCATAACAGATAGCCGATATTCCCGGCTTTCATTTCCTCCCAACACTCTACATAAGCATGGGCTTTGTGCATTTGGGGGCATTTCCCGTTGTCGTTTTCAAACGTCCATTCCCGCATAGCCGGGTCTGTAAATCCCTTTCGTTTCAGCCGTTCCACTTCCTCCCGGTGCTTGTATTCCCGGTGGCTGGCTTCCAGCGTTTCCCGGCGTTTTCTCTGGCAGCCACATTCTTTGGGGTGGCGGTCACGTCCGAAAAAGGTCTTACCCTCCGGGAAGTAGGCTTCTTTGGGCTGGCGGCAGCTCCCGCAATATAAAAGCCCGTCCTCGCCCGTGTAGTCCTCCGGCTCTGCTTCCTGTGCCGTGGCAAGCCGGAAAATGGCGTTATCGTAATCACTCATAAAATCTTCCTCCTTGTTCATGGTCTTTTACGCCCTGTTTACGGGGCGTTGTGTCTATGCGGTCAAAGGCTCTCGCCCTCCTTGTAGGAATAATCGGGGATTCCTTTCTTTCCTGTGCCTTTCCTGTCACGTTTTGCCCACATACGGACAGCTGCGGCATGGTTGGTGTACACTTTCCCGTAGGCGGCTATGTACTCGCTCAATTCCTCAATGAACCGTTCCAGCCTGTCCGGGTATTCCCCTTTCAGCTCCGCATACTCGGATTCGGAGAGGAAAAGGTTTTTATATCTGCCAAAGGGTGCGGGCTGCTCCCCACTCACTCCTTTTCGTTGGTTCTCTTTTAGTTGGTTTATAGTAAGTTGGTTAGGGGTCGGTTTTCCGTCCAACGCAAAGGTCGGTTTTCCGCCCTTATGAGGGTCGCTTTTCCGGCTATCAGAGGGTCGGTTTTCCGGCTGTATGGCTGTCATATGGTCGGAAAACTGTACCACTGGCATTTGCGGTATTTTTATATAAAGGCGGTTCGGTGCGGAGAAGCCCCGGCGTTCCCTCACCAGAAGCCCGGCAGCGTCCAGCTCGTTCAGTGCGCTTTTTATGGCGGTGCTGCCTTTATCCAGCATTTCCGTTATCTCCGAAACGGGATAGACAATATACGTCCTGCCCTCGCTGTCCTGCCAGCCGTTCTTCTGTGAGAGGGTGGAACGGTCAAGAAGCAGCCCATAGAGCAGCCTTGCAGTATGTGACAAGTCCATTTTCAGCAGAAAATAGGGATAGGGCAGAAAACGGGGCAATATGGTGTCGGCTGTGATGTATTCGGTTATGGTTCTCACCTCCTGTCTGTGGCTTCTTGTTACGCAGTTAAAACGGCATTTTCGGGGGTAAAGGATAAATGTATCGGCTACCTGTTGAGGGCGGTCAAAAAAGCCTTGATTTACGGGCTTCTTTCATAGCCTAAATGCGTAGAAAGGTGGTATCTTTTCCGCTGTCTGTCGGCTTCTTTCCGGCGGCGCACTCTTGCGGCGCAATCCGGGCAGTATTTCCCCCGGTTTGACTTGGGGAGAAAATACCCGCCGCACTCGGTACAGCGTTTCCTGTCTGCCCGGTGCAAAAGGGCGGCTTCCAGTTTCCCGTCCAATGGCAGTACGGCGGCTATGAACCAGCGGCACAAGAGAGAATAGCTGATACTCTGGACGCATACGCAAGGCTCGCCGTTATCCAGCAAGATACAGTTGCCGTTATCGTAGTTGCAGCACTCATGCACAAGGCGGCGGGCGGCTCTGTGTTGTTGATAGTCCATGTAGGGGCGTTTACCGTTCATTTTCCCGTCCCTTTCCCCGTTCCGGCTCACGGCGTAAGATTTTGTCAAGATTGCTTTTCACGGTCTGCAATTCCCGGACGTTCTCTTTCTTCTCCCGGTACTCGTTGTAAAGGGCGTTTTTCTCTTTGGTAAGCTGCTCAATCTCCGTTTGTAAGGTCTTGGAAGCTGGCAGTTTGGCGATTCCCTGTGCCTTGAAATACCGGGCGGCAGATTCGGAAATGATAAACTCGCTTTCGTGCTGCTCCCGGTAGGCTCTCCGGGCTTTCTCCGTTTTCTGCGCCCGCAATCCGTCACGGGCTGGCTTGGTCTTGATATACGCCAATAGCTGTTTCTGCAAGTCTTTTTTCTCCCGCAAAGTGCTTTCCACGGCTTTCAGTTTCCCGGTGGTTTCGTGCAGTTCTGTATTGGCGGCGGCAAGGGCAGCTTCCAGTTCCTCCGGGGAAGAAAAGCCGGATTCCTCGTAAACGCTCATGGTAGCCGCCATTTGCTTCAAGTTGTGCAAGGTCGCCCACTTTTCATAGCCCCGCCCCTTGCCCTCGGCTTTCTTGGCGGCTATGTCTACCATGCGCTGTACGCTGTCCTGTTTCGGGGCGTTTATAGTGGCTTTGCCACGCTGTAAGCGGTCTTTTATGCTGCGGGGGTATTCCTGTTTGGGTGCGGGCGTTTCGGCGGCTCTGACGGCGTTCTGTGCGTTTATGGTGAGTGCTTCCAGTACGGCGGCACGGTCAAAATCATCACCTAATTTCCGGGCGGTGATGGGCTTCGTCCTATCCGGCGTGAGATATGACAATCTCCCCCGGCTCTCTTTGACGGTCACGCCCTCCCGGAGCAGCAGAGAGGAAAAGTCGTCAAAGGTGGCAGCGGCGGCAAGGGCTTTCCGTATGGTCTGCCTTAGCTTTTCCTTGTCGGTTTCAAACTTGGTCTGTTTGGGCGGCTCTCCTGTGGCGGCAAGGGTAGCGTTCTCTTTATCCAGTGCGGCTTGTCCTTTCCGTTTCGCCCAATACTCACGCTCGGTAACTCGGTTCTTGCTCCCATGCAATAAGTCAATCTGATAGAGATTTTCCCGGTGGCACATCTCCATGACTTCCGCTTTGAAGTATTCCATAGCTGCGTCTGTACAGCGGTGCTTGCAGCCCTCTCTTGTGTCGGCTGGTCTTTCCATGTAGGGCAATAGCGGCACTTCCGCAATCCGCAAAGAATTGATTACGATATGCACATGGATATTTCCGCTGTGGTTATGCCCGTCCGGGTGGGTGCATACAAGGGCTTGGTGTCCGGGGAAATGCGTCTTGCAAAATTCCTCGCCCAACGCTTGCGCCCGGTCTACGGTCAAGCCGTTGTCTGGTGCGTCACGGGGGTCAAAGGAAATAATATAGTGGTGGCTCTTTACGTCCTCCCGTTTCTGGTTCTTGCCGTATTTGAGATTAGAACGCATACAGGCGATTGCAAAATCTTCCTCACCGCAATTCAGAGAGGAAATGCGGTAATCGTCACGGAGAACAAGCCGCCCGTTTCCGTCCAGTGTGGGCTTCATGGTAAACTCGTCATGCTCAAAGGTTAGGTACTGTTCAGCCGCCCCATAGTCGGCATTTTTAGAGCTGATATGTTTGAACGTTGCCAACGGCTTCACCTACTTTCTGCAAGACTTCAAACTTCAAGGCGGCAAGCTCCGCTGTGGCGGCTCGTACCTCTTGGGAGAGGGCGTTATAAGGTGCGCCGTACTCGTTCAGACAGCGGGCAATCTGGTTCAAGTTGCCGCCGATTTTCCCGTATTCGGCTGTGAGTTTTCCAACGGCAGAGAGTAATTCATCATTGACCGGGGAAACGGTAATGACCGGGCGTATGCTTGATTTGATAAGGGCTTGCCGGATAAACTCGGCTTGGCTCATTTTGCAGAGGGTGACACGCTCGGAAAACTCGGCGTATTCTTCCTCGGTCAAGCGTGTCTTGATTACCCGGTGACGGTGTGGCGTGTTGTATCTTTTCATGGCTGTGAATCTCCTTTCGTGGGTGGATTTTTTCAAGCGGCGCAAGCCGCAAAAAGGCGGGCTTGGGGTGGCAACCCCAACAAGATTCCCATAGGACAAAATGAGCCGGTAGGCGAAATTTGGTACTGTGGTAGAATCTTGCTCTAAGAAACTGCGCTGTGTGGTCTGTTCGCTTACTATCCGGCTATTGGCGGCTGGTTTGTTGCGTTCCGGCGAAAATATCTTATGGAATTTTCTGATACCCTCGACGGACAGGGCGGGGATTTTGCCAACTCGGCGGCGGTATTTCTCCCCCTACTACCTACAACACCACGCAAAGCAAAAATGACGGTGATTTGCGGAAATTTCCCCTCATTTCTTACAAAACCACACAAGCCCGGATAGGCGGGAATTTTGAGAAATTTCTTCATTTTCCTTTCATTCCCCACACCACCGAAAATTGAAAACTGCCAAACAAAGAGCGTGTCATGTTTCCCTTTTCGTGGGGCAATACGGCGGTTTTTCAAAAACGCCGAAAATAAACGCAAAAAAACAGGAAACCTTTTTATGATTTCCTGTTTTGGTGTGCCGTTCTATGTGGCGGCGGTTATTCAGTTTTGGGGTATGGCTGTTCATCAAAGCGGAACTGGAACAGGGCAGCGATAAGCCGCCGTTTAATGTTGTCCTCTGTATCTTTGTTGACGTGTCCGTTTTCAAGGGAAGCAATTCGGATTCGCTTGCTGTAATGCCGTAAAACCTCGTCTACGGCTTCCGGTTCTCCATTGGTCGCTCTGACAATAATTTCATAAGGAATAAGATTAGGATTCTTCATGCGAAAACACCTCCATTTTTTCTTGTAACATTTGTAAAGCACTGTGTATGTGATGCCATGCCGTACTCCGGCAACGTCCATACATTTCACCAATTTCCTGTTGCGTGTAATGACCGAAAAAGTAGAGATAAATGATTTCTCTTTTTTTCTCTGGCAAGGATAACAGCGCAGCGGCAAGCTCTCCATTGGTGAGGATAACCGTCTGACCACATATGGTGATGGGGTACTGCTCATAGGGGTCTATGAAATATTTATTAGACGTACTGAACGGGTAAAATTTTTCTTCTGTAAGATATTCAAAAGATATTTCTCTTTGCCGTTTCCTGCTTCTGTCACGCCATGAGTTGAGAGTTGCATAGCGTATCACCACTCTACAAAAAGCGTTAAAAGTATACATAATGTGTTCTTTGTATGCTTCGGTGCAAGCTGAAAGCCTTTGTTTTTTATTTGCTGTATTTGTCCGCTCTTTATTCAAAATAGGTTCTCCTTTTTTATCAGATTTTTTCTCCATATAATTCACAAAAACTTACATTGTCTTTTGAAACATATACCGAATCTTATCTAACCGACTGTTAGGGCGGCGTGGCTGCGATACAAACTCCCCAGAAGTTTCTTTATACCCTTTTAATTCTGTAAGACAAACACTTCTCCCGTTTGTATAAAAATTTAAATCATTTTTATATTCATTGATACAGCGGGCGGGGATTTCTCCTTTAAAAATAACCTCATCATTTTCAAGTACAACCGATTCAATCACTGCACAATATTTTGGCACATCATTGTAAGCCCGTGAAAGATATTCCTGTGGAGCAAAAAGGGTAAAGGAAAGGTATGGCTCCAAAACCTGTGTTCCTGCTTTTTTCAATGCCTGTTCCAATACGACAGGAGCAAGGAAGCGAAAATCTGCGGGGGTACTAACCGGGCTGTAATAAACTCCATAGTCAAAACAAATGCTGCAATCTGTCACTTCCCAGCCATATAAGCCTTGCTCCATTCCATAATGCACACCCTCCATGACGGCATTTTGAAAACTTTGGTTCAAATAGCCAAGAGATACCTTGCTTTTATACTGGGTTCCGCTTCCGATAGGGAGTGGTGTTACAGTTAAACCAATAGACGCCCAAAATGGATTTGGTGGTACTTCAATATGAATCGTGTAGGCTGCCTTTTTTAACGGTCTTTCCAGATAAATAACCGTAGGCTCTTTCATAGCCACTTTTACATGATACTTTTCTTCCAGCAATGAACAAATAACCTCTAATTGCACCTTTCCTAAAAAAGACAGAATAATCTCACGGGTGGCAGTATCAATTTCAAAGTGCAAAAGTGGGTCTGTATCGGCAATTTCTATGAGAGCATTCAGCAAGGCTTCTCTTTGTTCTGGCTCTTGTGGCTCAACGGTTGTCCGAAGTAAAGGCATAGGATTGTCAATCCATGCTTTGCGAGGTAAAAGTTCTTCATTTCCCAAAATGTCATATAATTTTAAAGTATCATCGGATAAGACAACAATTTCTCCCTGACAGGCATGGTCTGCCGAAACAATTTCGCCATTTGCCGGAATGTACATTTCTGTAATCTTTACCTTTTTCTTTTTTGACAGCAGAAGTGTATCTCGTAAATGGAGCGTTCCATGATATAGGCGTAAGTAGGAAAGACGTTTTTTCCCTTCTGTATACTCAACCTTAAAAACATACCCACATAATTCAGACTGATTATTTTTTGTTTCTGTAACAAAAGTTTCAGTAATTACCTCAATCAATTTTTCTGTTCCTAAATTGTCTTTTGCGCTTCCATGATATACAGGAAACAAAGAACAACATCTGGTTCTCTGGCACTTTTCAAGTTGTAATTCCTGTATGTCCAATGAATCCTCTGAAATATATTTTTCTAATAGTTCATCATTCCCGGAAATAACGGAATCCCATTTATCCAAATCAGCAATATCAGTAATATCTATTTTGGGCGATAAGATAACCTCTTGCATGACGATTATATCACTGGTAAGTTTTTCCCTGATGTTTTGGTAAACACGCCGTAAATCAATTCCGTTTTGGTCTATCTTATTTACATAGATAATTGTCGGAATGTTCATTTTCTGAAGTGCATGGAATAATATTCGGGTCTGTGCCTGTACACCGTCTTTTGCCGAAACAACTAAAACAGCTCCGTCAAGGACAGATAAAGAACGATATACTTCGGCTAAAAAATCCATATGACCGGGAGTGTCCACGATATTGATTTTATAACCATTCCAGCAAAAAGAAGTAACTGCCGTCTGAATGGTAATTCCCCGCCGCTGCTCTAAAACCATAGTGTCTGTTCTTGTGGTTCCTTTATCTACACTTCCTTGTTCTGCAATCGCTCCACTGGTGTACAACAGGCTTTCTGTTAAAGTTGTTTTTCCCGCGTCTACATGGGCAAGAATGCCAATATTGATTATTTTCATGTGATTGTCCTCCCTTTACAAGCCCAAAAGGGCATAAAAATCCCCAGCAGTAAAATACTTTTACCACTGGGGATTACAGTTTGCGGACATACACATATACAGCATACACCTGCTGGTGATTGCTGTTCTTTTTCAGATATGTCAAAATTGATAAGGCAAAAGTATTCTTAAATTGGGTACAAAAAACCAAGCCCCCTTATTTAGGGACATTCAAAATTCTTTGAACCCACTATTTGATTGAAGTTTTATTTAAGAATACCTTGCCGCATATTTTTTACTCCTTTTTTGGAATGAAGCTATTATAGCACATCAATTTTAGAAAAGAAAGTAGAAAAAGGAAAAATACTTTGTACACCATAAGAAAGATGTAATGAGTGAGAGGTTTCGTAGTCATCGACATTGTGGAAAAATCTAAACTTTTGGATTTTTCCACAAATCCAAACTTAGAAGAAATCCAAACTTTTCTCTGTAAATCCTTTATTCAAGGCATTTTCTGATAAAAAAGTTTGGATTTTGTTTTGTACTTCTCTTGTCAGAAATGAGAATAAATTGATTGAAACAGAGCTAAATAGCAATGTTTTACGCATTTTGTCATAATTGGAGTATTGTACTTTGTGAAACGAAATCCAAACTTTTTCCGGCAAGAATCCCCAATTATCAAGCTGTTTTCAGAAAAGTTTGGATTTTATATAAGTTTGGATTTGTGGGAATGTGTATAACTGGCTGCCTTATGAAGTTGTGGGTAACTCTGTTTGCAGGACGTGGGAAAGCTGCATTTTAGCTTTTCCATGTGCTGTGAATAGAGTTATCCATGACGGAATAGCCTGTTATGCACATTTCCATAATGCTTGTCTTTTGGTCTTTGGTTCGGAATAGTGTGGTACTGGCAGTCTATTTCTTGTTTTCGGTTACTTGCTTCTTTACCGTACATGAGCATTTTATTTGTTTTTATATCAAATGATTTTAAGAATGCAGGCTTGCTGGTGCAATGCTAAAACAGTTCATTTGGTAAGTTACTTATGTGTGTCCGGATATTGTCACGCAAGCAGCCCTTTTGTCCGGTGGTAATGGCCGCCTGACCTTATAGGGACAAGATTTTCACAGATGCCCTCAAGTTAATGACATTGAGTAAAATCAAGAAAAGAGGGCAGTTGTTTTCAGTCAATTGGAGCATAGTGAGAGTGCTCGCATTACGTTTGATAAAATGATACGGGGCTGCACCTTAAAAAACTTCCGCTGCTGAAGGTGGATGTGGGAAAGGTTTGTAAGACCTGCGGCGGATCTGGTTATTTGCCCAAGTAATTACCATACTAAAAACAAAGGAGATTGAATCATGGGAATTTTTGATAAGTTCAAAAAGAAAAAGGAAGTAAAAAGACCAAACTTGATTGTCTTTGAAAAAGAAAACATTGATAATGACTATGCGAATTTTGAATTGAAGATAAAGCCCCGAATTTCTATTGATGATGGTTTTCCGCAAGAAGCATATCAGCGCCTTGCAGGGAGACGCAAAGAGATACAGAAGCAAATTGAAGAAATCATTTTCAGTAATTATCTGGATGAAGACAGCGAAGACCTGGCCTCGGAGATTGACAGTTTTCCCGATATCCGTTATTTTACGGGGAATTATTATGTTGTGTATGAGAGTTACGGCTTCACTTACCGGGATCATAATCATCGTCCTTACCATATCAAAAACGGACAATATAGAAATGTAAGCTATAAAGGAAATGAGCGGCAAGAAAACTATCTCCCTCTGGACAGCGATGAAATTACAAAATATTATAACATTTTTATCCAGGTTGGGTTGACTGGAATTGAAAGCGGACAGGAAGAAGATTATATGAGCCTTGACTTGGTTGCGGAAATCGCTTCACCGGATGATGAGATTGAGTTTGAAATTTTATCTCATGGTGTGATGTAAACTGGAATATTTGAGGAGCAGGTGGGAGCGGGATAGTGCAGGTATTGGCTAAATTTGCAGGCAGTATGGAACACGCATTGGATGTAATCTTACACTGACAAGATTACAGTATATTCTAACAGAGGGGCAATCCGTATGTATTCTTATCTTGGGATCGTGAATGATTTATTAAAGGAATTTCCGGAAATAAGCAAAAATTATGCAGAAGAATAAGAAAAAGCGCACGTGATCAGTATTTCTCGAAACAATGCTTTTATTGGGATATTTTTATTATCCAACATGTGCTGGATAAGGTAATGAGGGATTGGTGGGAACTGCACCAGACCCGAATGACAGAGGAACTGTCTCCTTTTTATATCGGCTGCTCCCTGCCGAGGAAACTGGACGAATTGCGGAAAGTCCGCCAAAGGATGGAAGAGTGGCCGGTTCCCTATTCCTTTGCCGAACAGGTGGAAGAAAAAACCGGGATGCTGTTCTGGTCATGGAACGGGCAGGGTAGGAAACGGATGGAGGAAAAAGAAAAGGAAATGCAGGCGGCGGGTCTGTTTAAAAGGTGAAAACTATGTACGCAATCGAAAAGGAACTGAAGATACTCCGGCAGTTTATCAGCCCGAAGCATATAGAAGGCTTGAAAAGATGGAAATGTTATTCAGAGGATGAAATTCTGGCGGCAGAGAAGCGGCTTCATGTAAAGCTCCCCTTTCCTATCCGGGATATTTACCGGCATATGGCAGACCTGTTAGTCACCAGCGGTTATCTGCGCCCGTTGGAGCTTCTTCATTGGGAAGGAAAATATCTGGGATTTTTTGTCGCCCCCGGAGAAGGAGATATCATCGGGATAAAAAAGGGTACTGCTTCCGGTGATCTATACGCATGGGAAGAAAATGATCCAAAAGACATGGCCTGGGAATATGAGGATGAACTGGCAGATGCCTGTGAGGCGGGGGATGAGGAGGGAAAGCGAAAGGCTGTGGCAGCTTACCAAAAATACTGGAAAAAGCGGAATATTCCTTTGATTCACGTTCCCTTGAACATTCATAAACTGGAACATGAACCCAGGTTTAACCATGCCCCGGACGCATATGGGCTGTTCCTTGTGATCCATGCCATCCGTGAATGGGAAGAAATGACATGGCGTGAGCATGCCGATGATCGAACCTGCCTGTTCAGTGTTTTTTTCCCTGGAGAGTTTTCAGAGGAGCACTTCCAAAAGATAGCTGACCGGATAAAGGATGATTTTAAGTCCCTTTCAGACCATCCGGAACTGACCAGTCTGGGCGATTTTCCTTTGCAGATGGCATATGTCCACAAAAATCAGGACGCTTTGTTGATTCTGGGGCAGGAGCCGGTCTGTTTTATGCTGTTGACAAAGACGGCTGCGGGGAGCGACTTGCTTGAAAAGGTTCAGGAACAGACTGGACTGGCTTTTCATGTGGGATTTTAGGGACAAGCCAGCAGGATAGGAAAATGAGAAAGCTGGCAGGGAGCAGATGATGAGGAAAAATAACAAAACAGGAAAACGGCTGCGGCTGACACCTCTGATATTGGGAGGTTACGGGGCATTTCTGGGTTTGGCCTGATCGTGATCGGACTTGCTGAAATGAAAGAAGGGATCGGCATTGTCCGGCTCCTGATAGGAATTGGCATGGCGGGCTTTGGCTTGCTGCCTGATCTCATCAGCCCAGTCAATTGCTGTACGGTGTGCGCGCACGCTTACATGACGTATGCCGCCCAGAGGCTCTACGAATGTAAAAATGCTGCAGGTGCCGTTCCGGATATATTCAGAATCGACTTTCTGGGTATCTCCCGGACGCATGGGCAGCGGCTCCCTGACTTCCCCGAGCAGCTGATATGGTTTTTCATCCATGCATACCACGGGAACTGCCGGATGATAGGGCGTTTCATAAATATCCAGGATATCCTCCATGCAGGATATGAATTCCACATCCACAAAGCGCCACCTGGAATACTCATCTATGGCGGTATGCTGGAAGAACTGTTTGCCGGTCACCTGGCTGTTGACAAGGCAGGCGGAGGGGACGAATTTTACATCCACCTGGATACGCTGTCCGGGATGTCCCATCTGTTCATAGGGTTTGGCGATTAAAATATAACACAGAACAGGTATCTCTGTCTTTTAAATATTCAGTTGTAACACATGTATTGTAATCCTACAAACTTTAATTGCGCTATATCAAAGTGTCGATTGACTTTTTAGTATCAAAATGATAATATTTTCATATATCAACGCAGGAGGGTGAAAGATGACAGATAGGCTTATGGAGTGCATTACAAATCCGGTGAAATGTAAATTATTGCTTGAAATACACTCACAGGGGAAAGCAACTGCGAAACAGTTAGCCGATATTTATACCGACATTCCCCAAGCTACCTTATACCGGCATCTTAAAAAAATGTTAAGCGACGGTATTTTACAGGTGGTGGAAGAAACACAGGTGCGCGGTACGGTAGAAAAAACTTATTCGCTGGCACACAACCTCAGCAGCGATATGGAAACAATCGTCGAGAAAAATTCCGGCGAACTTTATATGCAGTATTTCATACAATATTTCATTGGGTTTGCAAAACAGTTTCAGGAATATTGCCACTCTCCGAATATTAATATCAAAAAAGATATGACAGGATTTTCACTTTCCCCACTATATCTTTCTGATGATGAATTGACTTCTCTTATAACAAGTATTTCTCAAATAATCAGCGCAGTAAAAAACAATGCACCCAACTCGGAGCGCAAGTTGCGGACAATAGGCGTAATCGTATCTCCGGCAGAAAATACAGATAAATAAAATGACCGTCCCAAATCAGAGGGACGGTTTCTATTGACTTTATATTATCATTATGATAATATTATTGAAACGATAAAATAGGAGGTAAAAATATTGAACACGCTATTTGAAATTCTACCATTACTTGTTCCCGTTCTGCTGATAGACATTGCTCTTGCAGTAACAGCAGTAAGACACGTTCTACGACACCCACGCTATCGCCTTGGGAACAAAACCATGTGGCTTGTAATTGTTGTAGTCCTTTTGCTCTTTGGACCGATTATTTATTTTGTCTTTGGAAAGGGGGAGAACGAATGAACGTCCTCACAATACAAAATTTATCAAAAAGTTTTGGAAAGCAGAAAATCATTGACAATCTTAATCTGTCTGTTCCAGAGAGAAGTATCTTTGGCTTCATAGGGAAAAATGGTGCTGGCAAAACAACGACTATGAAAATGGTGTTGGGACTGTTACAGCCCGACAAGGGAGAAATCCATGTCTGCAATGAGCCTGTTTGTTTTGGACAGACAAGGACAAATCAATATATTGGATATTTACCGGACGTTCCGGAATTTTATAATTATATGACGCCGATACAGTATCTAAAGCTATGCGGAGAGGTCATTGGTCTATCAAAAACCGAAATTTCAAAAAGAAGTGATGAACTCCTTTCCCTTGTCGGTCTAAACGGTGCAACAAAGCAAATCGGCGGATTTTCCCGCGGTATGAAACAACGATTAGGAATTGCACAGGCATTGCTCACACAGCCCAAATTACTGATTTGTGATGAACCGACAAGCGCGCTTGACCCCGTAGGAAGAAAAGAGATTTTGGATATTCTTTATAAAATCAGCAAAACGACAACGGTGTTATTTTCCACGCATATTCTTTCTGATGTGGAGCGCGTTTGCGGCCATGCCGCCTTTTTGAATGAGGGAAAAATCGCTGTTACTGGAACACTTGCAGAAATTAAGGCTTTACATGGACATGACCGCTTGCTTTTAGAATTTTCGGCGGATCAAGATTTACGGCTTTTCAAAAAACAAAAATCCATAGAGCCATTGCTGATTCATTCCGAAGAAAATAACAGGGAACTTATTTTACATAGCCGAGATATGGTAAGTGTG
Source organism: bacterium 1XD21-70 (assembly GCA_003669055.1). Classification (GTDB taxonomy): domain Bacteria; phylum Bacillota; class Clostridia; order Lachnospirales; family Lachnospiraceae; genus Brotaphodocola. The sequence goes on along the minus strand of RAYB01000019.1, from coordinate 74,178 downwards.
CAAAAATTATTGTTTCGCGTACTTGCGGAAACAGGGATTTGTCCCGTAAAAATAGAACTTATGGAGCCGTCCCTTGAAAGTCTGTTTTTGGAGGTAGTGAAATGAGTGGATATATTGCTTTTGTAAAAAAAGAGTTTACGGAAAATATGAAGAACTATCGTTTCCTTATCCTGTTCGCAGTCTTTCTGATTTTCGGTATTATGAGTGCGTTTCTCGCAAAGTTTACGCCGGAAATATTATCGGCTTTAGCCGCAGATATGGAAATGACCTCTGAACCAGTCGCTTTGGACGCATGGAAACAATTTTACAAGAACATTTCCGGCGTTGGTTTCAGTGCATTTATCATTTTGTTTGGAAGTTGTCTGTCAAATGAATATTCCAAAGGAACCTTAGTTTTAATGGTTACGAAGGGATTATCCCGTAAAGCTGTTATCCTTGCAAAATATACGGCAGCCGCCGCGCTTATGACAATCAGTTATTGGATTGGATATGCTGCGGCATACGGTTATACAGCCCTTTTATGGAATGATAACCACCTTTCAAATGTTGCTTTCGCGGCAGTTTCCCTTTGGATAGTCGGCTTTCTGTACTTGAGTATTTTAATGATTGGGTGCGTGATATTCAGACAGACTTTCACAAGCATACTCTTTACAGGCGGCATTGTCGCCATAATATCCTTGCTCGGAATGATAGAACCGATTGCGAAATTCAATCCGTTCATTTTAACTTCAAAAAATATAGATTTGATTTCCAGCGAAGCTGTTCCGGCAGAATTTATGATACCTGCTGTTATTTCCATTGCCTTATCCATTTTGGGGGTGCTGATTGCCATTTGCCTTTTCAATAAAAAACAGCTTTAATTGTCGAATTTGCAACGATTTGAAGAAATACTCTTAATGTATAAACAATGATTTCTTATGATGATTTTGATTTGGACTGTCTTGTGAAAGACGGTATGCTGAAAAAAGGCAGTCCTTATGTGCTTGCGACATGGGACAAAGGAAGTTCTCTGGAAATCGGCGATAAAATAATGGTTGCCCATGAAGAATTGGAAATCGCGGGTTTGTTAAAATATGATCCGTTTAACAGCGACGGGCTTACAAACGGAAAAATAACCCTGATTACTTCTGGTGATACTTTTATTCGCTTAACGGGAATAACGGATTATTCTCTCATCATGATACAGACAACCAGTGACGCAATGGACGGAGATGTAAGGGCAATTCGGGATGTCTTAGGCCATGGCTGCACCTTAAACGATTTGCGCGACCAACGAACTTCCGGGACTTATCTTGCATTTGTGTTCTGTATCTATGCGTTTTTAGCCATGATTGCCCTGGTAACGGTATTCAATATTGTAAACAGAATTTCTATGAGTGTGTCCTCAAAAATCAAGTCATACGGGGCAATGCGGGCAGTGGGGATGAACGAACATCAGATAACGAAAATGATTGCTGCTGAGGCATTTACCTATGCCTTGCTGGGAGGTATTGCCGGCAGCATGGTCGGGCTGGTCGTTTACAGGCTGCTATACAACCTTTGCTGATCATTTTGCTGTTTGTCTGTATGGCGGCTGTCATAGCAGCTTATATTCCGGCAAAACGGATTCACAGCATGGCAATAACTGAAACAATCAATGAATTATAGGCAGCAGATTTTGTGAATAATTTATCAGAAAAATTGCTGAATGTTTTTCAGGATTTGCAAGAGCATAAAATACCTTTTGAAAGGTTGGGCATTTTGGGATGAAGAAATATTTGAAAAAGTGATGGCGCAGGAGATAGGGCGGTAACAGACAAGGCGGCGGGATAGCCAATACCTGACCCGCCGCTTCTGTTTTGAATTTTTCCTTTGCCCTGCGAACCGGAAGCTGTTTTATTCCATGGTATCCTTCAGCCAGTCCATACCAGGATAAGGCTCACATGTGTGAGCATACCATTCAACGCATTTTGCTGCCAACTCTCGATCCCGCATAGTACATTTCAAAGGGAAAACAGACTGTCCGTCGCTTGGCGTAATGGGGGCCTCTTCATTAGACTCTAAAAGTTCCGGGTCAAAGCAAGCCCAAGAAGTATCTGTTTCAGCGTCCCAGATTTGTAAAAAAATCAGGTCAGGAGAGGATTCCATCATCAAAAAACCTTCCTCGTTGTCCTCATCTGGAGCCATCATTACGCTGTGATATTTTCCGGTACGGACATTTTCCACAATCTCCCGGATACCCAGTTCTGAAATATCTTGGATTGTCTGGCTGGGGAGCGCACCTCGGCTGGCCATTTGAATTTGAATGCCCTCTGGCATAGATGGGACTTCACGCTTTCTAATAATTTCTTCCATAAAAATCACCTTTCCTTTCAAAACCACAACTATTGATTTTCCGGTTATAAATATAGCACATTTTCTACCAAAAATGATATGATTTCCGGGTATATCCGCAGTTCCTGATCTAGCAGAGAGACGAAATACGGAATTAATTTGTTTTTTTCATATCCATGAACTATGTAATAGATAAAACGGTCAGGTGAGCCTCCAAGCAGGCGATAAAGATGGAAACCCTGCTTTTTTAGATTGATACCCGTGGAATAGGGGGCAATCCCCCAGGCTTCCCCTTCCAAAACATATGGAATCAGAGAGTCCTGACTTAATATAATAAGTGGAGAGATCTTCTCATCAAAGGACTTCGCGTGCCAGCTTTCAAATTCCGGATTCCAGGACACATGAATCTCATATTCTGGCAGCAGGTCACTGACTGATACGGTGTCGCCTTCTGCAATCTTAGAGCCGGCCACAACTACAAAAGGTTCGGAAAAGGCAGGGGTTGCATGGATATGTTTGGAATATCTTGGCTCCTCAATAAATGCCAGATCAAGCAGTCCGCTTTCCATATAGGTGTAGGCACTTGGGGAGTGCTGATAGGAAACTTTCAGATTATAGTTCTGCCGTAAAAATGCCTGCACCACCTTGGGAAAAAGATATAAACTTACACTCTCTACCGCTGATACCAGCAGCTTTGGCTTTTGGACGACAGAAAATATCTCATTTGTTTCTTTCCAAAGTTCTTTCCATTGACTGACAAACGGCAAAAACTGAACTATCCATATCAGTATCTCTTTAAGCAGATAATAATTGCTCTGCCGAGAAATCAAGCCTCAGGGCCTCTTTGTGTCGGGGCATGGAGACAGAAAAAAAACTTGTCACTCATAGAAAAATGCCGTATAATTATTCAGATTGATAGTTTGTGCGGGAAAAGAGTGCCTTTTTATTGCAGACATCCGCAAAAAAGGAGCGATCCGGGAGATCTCAAAATTCCCTTAGAAAAGTGTCATGCATATAAAAACAAGGAACGGCAGATAGCTTGAAAGACAAACCCGACATGTTAAAAAATCCTGTAAAATCAAGGAAAATGAGGTGTTTATGAGAAAATTAGCGTTAAGCGACGAGATACTTCTATCCGTTCAGCAGCCTGCCCGCTACATCGGCGGCGAGGTGAACATGTGCGTCAAGGATCCGGAATCCGTGGCCATCCGTTTTGCCATGTGTTTCCCGGACGTGTATGAAATCGGCATGTCCCATCTGGGGATGCAGATACTTTATGATATGTTCAACCGGCGGGAAGATGTCTGGTGTGAGCGGGTATTCTCTCCTTGGACAGATTTGGACAAAATAATGAGGGAACGCCGCGTCCCTCTGTTTGCCCTGGAATCCCAGGATCCAGTGAAAGAATTTGATTTTTTGGGGATTACAATCCAATATGAGATGTGCTACACGAACATTCTGCAGATCCTGGACCTGAGCGGGATCCCGTTCCACGCGGATGAACGGGGGGATAATGACCCGATTGTAATTGGCGGAGGCCCTTGCGCCTATAACCCGGAGCCGTTGGCGCCATTTTTTGACCTTTTTTATATTGGGGAAGGGGAGACCAGGTATGATGCAATTTTTGACTTATACAAAAATATCCGTAGCAGTGGTGGGAACCGCGGGGATTTTTTGAAAGCGGTCGCAAAGATTCCCGGGATTTATGTGCCGGCTTTTTATGATGTGGCTTATCAGGAGGACGGAACCATTGCCTCCTTTGCCCCGAACGAGGATGGGGTTCCTGACAGAATCACCAAGGAACTGGTGGTGGATCCGGATGATGCCCCTTACATTGAGAACCCCATTGTCCCTTTTATTAAAGTAACCCAGGATCGGGTGGTGTTAGAGATCCAGCGGGGATGTATCCGCGGATGCCGTTTTTGCCAGGCAGGCAATATTTACCGCCCGCTGAGGGAACATAGCCTGGAGTATTTAAAAAAGTATGCCTATCAGATGTTGAAAAGTACTGGCCATGAGGAGATCTCCCTGAGTTCCTTAAGTTCCAGCGATTATAGCCGGCTAAAAGAATTGGTGGCCTTCCTGATAGAAGAATTCCACGGGAAAGGGGTGAATATCTCCCTGCCGTCGTTGAGGATCGATGCGTTTTCCCTGGATGTGATGAGCAAGGTCCAGGATGTTAAAAAGAGCAGCCTGACATTTGCGCCGGAAGCAGGAACCCAGCGTCTGCGGGATGTGATCAACAAGGGACTGACGGAGGAGGCAATACTGAATGGGGCAGCAGAAGCGTTCCGGGGAGGCTGGAACCGGGTGAAGCTATATTTTATGCTTGGGCTTCCAACCGAAACAAAAGAGGACATGGAGGGAATCGCGCTGTTAGCAGAAAAGGTGGCAGAGACCTTTTATGATGAGGTTCCGAAGGAAAAACGCAATGGCAAGGTACAGGTTACTGCCAGTTCGTCCTTTTTTGTACCAAAGCCTTTTACCCCTTTCCAATGGGCAAGGATGTGCACGCAGGAAGAGTTCTTGCAAAGGGCATATACAGTAAAAGATAAGTTTAAAGAGATGAAAAACCGAAAAAGCCTTAAATATAGCTACCATGATGCAGATGTGACCATATTGGAAGGGGTTCTCGCCCGGGGAGACAGGAAAATAGCGGCAGTGCTTGAAGAGGCCTACCGAAAGGGTGCCCTCTATGATTCGTGGACAGAGCATTTTAAAAATGAGATTTGGATGCAGGCTTTTGAGGCCTGCCAGGTTTCTGTTGACTTTTATACCACACGGGAGAGGAAACCGGACGAGATATTCCCCTGGGATTTCATTGACGCCGGGGTGACAAAAGAATTTCTCAAAAGGGAATGGCAGAATGCCATCCGTGAAAGTGTGACCCCCAACTGCCGCCAACGGTGTTCCGGCTGCGGCGCACGGGATTTTGGAGGAGGTGTCTGCTTTGAAAATCAGGATTAAATTTGCCAAGGAAGGTGCTATGAAATTTGTCGGCCATCTGGATATGATGCGTTATTTCCAGAAGGTAATGCGGCGGGCCAACGTGGATATCCGTTATAGCGAGGGCTTCAGCCCGCACCAGGTGATGTCATTTGCTGCCCCCTTGGGAGTGGGGATTACCAGCCGGGGGGAATATGTGGACATAGAGGTGCTGTCCACCGGCTCCTCTGAGGAAATGCTGCAGAGGATCAATGCTGCCTTGGCAGAGGGGGTGGAGGTGCTAAGCTATAGGAGGCTGCCGGATTCGTCGGCTGCCGCTATGTCGATTGTTGCGGCTGCTGATTATACCATATGTTTTCGGGAAGGATACGAACCGGAGGATTGGGACGGTTTTGCCTCTGGGCTTCAAGATTTCCTGGATCAGGAACAGATTATGGTGGTAAAGAAAACAAAAAAAGGGGAACGGGAGACGGATATCCGGCCATGGATCTACAAGCTGGAGGCGGTTTGCGGGGAGGCTGCCGAACCGAAGGAGGGGCATGCCCCTGGCCGTCCCGGGAGGGATAGGAGGATCCGAATGCGCGTGGCGGCAGGCAGTACTGCCAACCTAAAGCCGGAATTGGTCATGCAGGCATATATGGAAAGCCGGGGGCAAAAACTGGAGGAATTCGCCCTTTTGGTTCAGCGGGACGAGGTTTATGCCAACCTTGCAAAGGAAGGCAATCCAGAGTTCTGCCCTTTAGGACAGTTGGGAGAAGACATTGGATAAACTGATTATTACCAGATGGAACAACCGGATTTTAACAGCATTATTTTCTGAAAAAGAAATCCTGGAATTGGGGCTGGAGGAAAAATCATCTGTCCTGGGAAATATCTATATTGGAAAAATCAACCGGGTTGTGAAAAACCTCAATTCGGCGTTCGTGGAATTCGGTGAAGGGCAGACAGGGTATTATAGCCTGGAGGACAATCCGGTCTCGCTGCCGGCACAGCAGAATAAAATGGCTGTAATCCCTTCCGGGGAATTAAAAGGCGGCGATGAAATTATCGTCCAGGTGGCAAAAGAGGCCATAAAAACAAAAGATCCTGTACTGACAGCCAATTTGAATTTCCCTGGTAAATTTGCGGTATTGACAAGCGGGAAAAAAAGCATAAACTTTTCTGCAAAGATCCATGATAAAGCATGGAAAGACCAGCTTCGGCCGCGGTTAGAGGAATTGCTGCAAAACAGTTCGGGGATCATTGTAAGGACGAATGGCTACCGGCAGGAGGAAGAGATCCTCACGGAAACGAAGGATTTGTTAAAGGCCTATAAAGGTGTTTTGGAGGCCGCAAATTACCGTACCTGCGGCAGCGTGTTATACCAGGCGGAACCGGAGTACTTAAACAGCTTAAGAAGCAGCCACGCCGGGAGCCTGGCAGAGATCCTGACTGACCAGGAAGATGTATATCAGAAAATAAAAGGTTATCTGGGGCGGCACCAGCCGGAAGATTTAGAAAAACTCCGCTACTATCAGGATCCGCTGCTTTCATTGGCCAGCCTTTATTCACTGAAAACCGTGATGGATCAGGCTTGCCAGAAGCGGGTATGGCTGAAATCGGGCGGGTATTTGGTGATTGAGCCTACGGAGGCCATGGTTGTCATCGACGTAAATACCGGCAAATATTCTGGCAAGAAAAACCAGGCAGACACAATCCGGATGATTAACCTGGAAGCCGCCAGGGAGATTTGCCGTCAACTGCGCCTGCGCAATCTTTCCGGCATTATTATGGTTGACTTCATAGATATGAAAGAAGAGTCGGATAAAGCACTTTTGATCGAACATTTGCGCAGCTATGCTGCTTTGGATCCGGTTAAAACAACCGTGGTGGACATGACACAGCTTAACCTGGTGGAATTGACGAGGAAAAAAGGGAAAAAACCGCTGTGGGAACAGCTGAATTTGGTAAAGGAAAACAAAGCATAGGTTTTGGCCAAAAGATTCTCGTGTTTTTATCTTGCGTTTTTAAGTGAATTTTGTAAGTTTGTCAAACATATGTTACACCGACCGCAGATAATCTCTTAATACCTGATTCGGAGTTTTCCACCCCAGAGGACGCATAGGAAAGCTGTTGTAATTCCTTCGGTTGTATGCCTTAAGCTGCTTGGCAAAGTCTTCAAAGGAATAGAAGCGATGGGTGGCATAGAACCTCTCATTGTCCTTCCTGTGGCTGCGCTCCACCTTGCCGTTATGCCTTGGCGTATAGGGGCGGATTACCTTGTGCCGGATGCCATGCTGCTCCAAACGCACCTGGAAAAGGGTGGGCTTATCCCTGTGGGTGGTAAAGCGGTTGGTAAATTCGGCGCCATTGTCCGTCTGGATGCACTCAATGGGGCAAGGGAAGGCTTTCACAAGGTGTTCCACAAACAGGGCGGAGGAATAGGTGCTGTGCTCCTCAAAGGCTTCCACAAAGCGCCACCTGGAATACTCATCTATGGCGGTATACTGGAAGAACTGTTTGCCGATCACCCGGCTGTTGACAAGGCAGGCGGAGGGGACGAATTTTACATCCACCTGGATACGCTGTCCGGGATGGTCCATCTGTTCATAGGGTTTGGGGACATACTTGGGGTTAGGGGGATGGACAGCCATCATGCCCTGCTTTTTGAGGAAACGGTACAAGCCGGGAATGGAACGGGAATAGCCGCGCTGCATGAGCTTGACCCAGAAAACGACAAGACCGGCGTGGGGATTGCGTCTGCGCATATCGGAAATAAGCTTGATTTCTTCCGGGGTATGCTGGTTCGGCCTTCTGGAGAGGTCACGCAGGGACTCGATGGAGCCGTTATAACGGCGTTTCCAGCGGTAGATATACTGCCTGTTGGTCTTGTACTTGACCGCCGCTTTCGTAACCCCATATTTGTCAGCGTATTTAATAAGTGATAGACGAAACCTCATATCCTGTGTTATAGTAGCCATGCGGAGATACCTTCTTTCTGGTTAGATTTTGGTTTGGCGATTAAAATATAACACAGAACAGGTATCTCTGTCTTTTAAATATTCAGTTGTAACACATGTATTGTAATCCTACACATTATCTTGCGTTTTTAAGTGAATTTCTGGTTGACATTCCTTTTTTGCCATGCTATGATATCTGGGTATGCCGCACAGCGAGGTTAAAAGCGCTGGGTACAATGCTGACCCGGGCACCGTAGCTGGCGAGTAATGATAATAGGAGGTGCCGTATGTACGCGATTATTGCAACAGGTGGCAAGCAGTACAAAGTAGCGGAAGGCGATATCATTAAGGTAGAGAAGCTTGGTGTGGACGCCGGTGAGACTGTTACGTTCGACCAGGTTTTGGCCGTCAGCAACGGAGATTTATCTATTGGATGCCCGACAGTAGCAGGGGCAACTGTTTCTGGGACCGTTGTCAAGGAAGGCAAGGCGAAGAAGATTATTGTGTACAAGTATAAGAGGAAGACCGGCTATCACAAGAAGAATGGCCACAGACAACTCTATACCGAGATCAAGATTGACAAGATCAATGCATAATTATGATTGACGTAACCGTATTGGTTGATTCGGGGAACTGTTATTGCGGGATCCTGATGTCAGGGCATGCCGGGCATGCGGATGATTATCAGGAGGGGCAGGAGTTGGTATGTTCCGCAGTATCCGCCCTCACCTTAAATATGGCAAACAGCGTGGAACACTTCACGGATGCGGTATTTGAGGCTGAGGCAGAAGAGGAGAGCGGTACATTCCGTTTCCGTTTTACCGGGAAGGCAGATGCCGGAGCAACGCTTCTTATGAATTCTCTGATATTCGGTTTGACGGATATTGAGGAGGAATATGGAGAACCATATATCAAAATTCGCTATAAGGAGGTGTAAGCAATGTTTAAGATGAACCTTCAGTTATTTGCTCATAAAAAAGGTGTGGGTTCCACAAAGAACGGCAGGGATTCCGAGTCTAAGAGGCTGGGAGCCAAAAGGGCGGACGGACAGTTTGTCCTGGCAGGGAATATCCTTTACCGGCAGCGTGGCACGAAGATCCATCCGGGGCTGAATGTAGGCCGTGGTGGTGACGACACTCTGTTTGCGAAGGCAGACGGTATCGTGAGATTTGAGAGGAAAGGCAGAGACAAAAAGCAGGTTTCTGTATATCCGAAAACCATCAACGAATAATGTGAGATTCTGATTTTACTGACGGGCTTCATACTGATACCAGGTATGGAGCCTTTTTTACCATGCGGGATCATGCCGCTGAAAGGACAGGTGAAACAAATGTTTGCAGACAGGGCGAAGATATTTATCAAATCCGGCAAGGGAGGCGATGGACATGTCAGCTTCCGACGGGAACTGTATGTACCTGCAGGTGGTCCGGACGGTGGCGACGGAGGCCGGGGCGGCAATGTTATTTTTGAAGTGGATCCCGGGCTGAACACGTTGGCAGATTTCCGCCATGTGAGGAAATATGTGGCAAAAGACGGCGCCCCTGGCAGCAAAAGACGGTGCCATGGTGCGAATGCAGAAGATTTGATTGTGAAGGTGCCGGAAGGCACGGTGATTAAAGATTTTGAAACAGGCAAAGTGATTTCAGACATGTCGGGTGAGAACCGGCGCGAGGTGATTTTAAAGGGAGGCAAAGGCGGGCTTGGCAATATGAATTTTGCCACTGCCACCATGCAGGCGCCCAAATATGCACAGCCTGGGCAGCCGGGACATGAAATGTGGGTTCAGCTGGAATTGAAGGTGATTGCAGATGTGGGTTTGGTCGGGTTTCCCAATGTAGGGAAATCCACGTTGCTTTCCCGTGTCTCTAACGCCCGGCCTAAAATTGCCAATTACCATTTTACGACCCTTGACCCCCATCTGGGTGTTGTTGACTTAGACGGAGGGGCAGGCTTTGTCATGGCTGACATCCCTGGGTTGATTGAAGGGGCATCCGAGGGGGTGGGGTTAGGGCATGATTTTTTACGCCATATTGAACGGACACGCGTACTGATCCATGTAGTGGATGCGGCGGGAACCGAGGGGAGGGATCCTGTGGCAGATATCAGTACCATCCATGCGGAATTAGAAAAGTATAATCCGGACTTATTAAAGCGCCCTATGGTGATTGCTGCAAATAAGATAGATGCTGTTTACCCAGGGGACAAAGACCCGGTGGAGGCACTTTGCAAAGAGTTTGAGCCCCAGGGGATTTCGGTTTACCCCATCTCCGCGGTCAGCGGGCAGGGGGTGAAGGCGCTGTTGTATGCTGCCTATGAATTGCTGAAAACAGTAAATCAGAAACCTGTGATTTTTGAAAAGGAATTTGAGGTTGAATACGCAAACGCTCATAACTTGCCTTATACAGTCTCTAAAAATGAAGACGGGGAATTTGTAGTGGAAGGCCCGCGCATTGAGAAAATGCTGGGCTATACAAATTTGGAGTCAGAAAAAGGCTTTCAATTTTTCCAGAATTTCCTGAAAGAGAATGGGATTTTGGAAGACCTGGAAAAGGCAGGCATACAGGAGGGGGACACCGTGCGGATGTACGGGCTGATATTTGACTATTATAAATAAGAGGAGGGGAATATGACAAGCAAGCAGAGGGCGTATTTAAAGGGAATTGCCATGACGACCGAGCCGATTCTGCAGATCGGGAAATCAAGCCTGACACCAGAACTGGTAGCTGCTGTAGATGAGGCGTTAGAAGCGCGTGAACTGATTAAAATCAATGTGCTGAAAAATTGCCTGGATGACGGCAAATCGATATCAGAGACGCTGGCAGAACGTACCCATGCAGAAGTGGTTCAGGTGATCGGCAAGAAGATCGTATTGTACAGACAGGCAAAAGAGGAAAAAAGACGCAAAATCGTACTGCCTGCCAAGTAGGATGATGGGAGGTATGAAAAATCATGGCTGAGATTGGAATTATGGGCGGCACATTTGATCCAATCCATAACGGCCATCTGGTGCTGGGCAGGCAAGCTTACCTGGAATACGGGCTGGATGAGGTCTGGTTTATGCCTTCCGGGAATCCGCCCCACAAAAAAGACCATGTGGTGACGGCAGTAGAAGACCGGCTGGCAATGGTTCGGTTAGCGATGGAAGGGTACCCCTATTTTATCTGTTCCGATTTTGAAATCCGGCGGCAGGGGAATACGTATACGGCTGAGACGCTGAAACTGCTCCGCAAAGAATATCCCCAACATAGGTTTTACTTTATTATCGGCGCAGATTCCCTCTACCAGTTGGAGAATTGGTACCATCCCCGGGAAGTCATGGAACAAGCCGTCCTGCTTGTGGCAGGCCGGGAATATGAACAGGCCCATTGCCCGATAGAAGAGCAGATTGCCTGCTTTGAGGTGCGTTATGGCGCAGATATCCGTCTTCTCCATTGCGAAGAGATGGATATTTCCTCCGGGGAACTTCGTGTGATGGGATCCCAAGGGAAGAAGCTAGATCGGTATGTTCCGAAATGTGTGGGGAATTATATTGAGGAACATCAGCTTTACCAAAAAGGAAAGGATAATCAGGCATAAAACGATGATTGCAGCAAACGAACAGATTTTCACCTACCGGAAACACTTAAAGTCAAAGATGGATCCTATGCGTTATGAGCATTCCCTGAGCGTATCTTTTACCTGTGTGGCGCTGGCTATGCGTTACGGATACGATATCCATCGGGCTGAATTGGCCGGGCTCCTCCACGATTGTGCCAAACGGTATGGTGATAATGAATTGATAGTAAAATGCCAAAAACGTGGGATTAAGCTGACAGAAGGCGAAAAGAAGGCACCGGCAGTGATCCATGCCACCTATGGTGCATGGATAGCGGAGCATAAATTCGGTATCCAGGATGAGGAAATTCTCTCTGCCATCCGGTGCCATACGACAGGAAAACCGGAGATGGGCATGTTGGACAAGATCTTGTATATTGCCGATTATATTGAACCGCGCAGGAATAAGGCATCCAATCTGGAACAGATGCGCTATCTGGCTTTTCAGGATTTGGATCAGACCATGTACATGATTTTGGACGGAACACTGGCTTATCTAAAAAAGAAAAATGTGGGCATTGACCCGATGACCCAATGTGCATATGAATATTTTAAGGCATCTGTCCAGCCACAGACACAGTTATAAGAGAGGAGAGCAGTAAATGGAACGAGAAAAAGGGATGGTCAAGCTGGCAATTAAGGCACTGGAAGATAAAAAGGGAGAAGACATCCGGATTATCGACATCCGGGAAGTTTCTGTCCTGGCAGACTATTTTATTATTGCCAGTGGCCTGAACGCCAACCAGGTTCAGGCAATGACCGATAATGTGGAAGAAGTTTTAGGCAAGGCAGGATATGAACCAAAGCAAATTGAAGGCTACCGGAGTGCAAATTGGATTCTGATGGATTACGGTGATATTATTGTCCATGTATTCTGCAGGGAAGACAGGCTGTTCTATGATTTGGAAAGGATCTGGAGGGACGGCAAAGTAGTGGCAACTGAGGAATTTCAATGAGAACTTTTTACAGGCGCCCTGCAAGTAGACATAAAATAATTATGTCTACTTGCAGGGCGTTTGCACCCGCCCGGGTTATTCCACGGTAACAGACTTTGCCAAGTTTCGCGGCTGGTCAACATCCAGATGTTTTCCTAATGCAGTGTAGTAGGCAATCAGCTGCAGGGCGGCAGCGATCGGGAATACGGTAAAGGGATCCGCAACATCGGGGATCCGTATCTGTAAGTCGGCCAATCCCTCATCTACCACAGCAGTTTCTTTCACCAGCAGGATAATATAGGCACCCCGTGCTTTCACTTCCCGGATATTGGATATCGTTTTTGAATAGACATGCTGCTGGGTAGCAATCGCTATCACGGGCACCTGCTCAGAAATCAGGGCAATCGTGCCATGCTTGAGTTCTCCGGCAGCATAAGCCTCCGAATGTATATACGAAATTTCTTTTAATTTTAAAGATCCCTCCAGGGAAAAGGCATAATCTAAACCGCGCCCGATAAAAAACACATCCGGGCTTTGGAGGATGTGGGAAGCCACGTCACGGATATGGCCTTTTTGGGCAATGACATTTTCCATGGCAGGAATGACATCTAAAAGTTCGCCCAGGAAATGAACCGCCTGTTCTTTCGTATATTTTTGGCGAACCAATGCCATGCGGCAGATGATCATATATAAAGCAGCTAACTGCACGGAATAGGCTTTTGTGCTGGCAACCGCAATCTCAGGCCCGGCATGGGTATATAAGACATAGTCGCTTTCACGGGCGATGGTGGAACCTTTGACATTAACTACTGCCAAAGTCGTGGAACCGCACTGGTGCGCCAGGCGCAGGGCAGCCAGGGTATCAATCGTCTCTCCGGATTGTGAGATGATGATTACCAGAGATTTTTCATCAATCAGTGGCTCTTCATAGCGGAATTCCGAGGCGATGGATACGGTAATCGGGATCCTTAAGATCGGCTGCATAATGGCACGGGCTACCATACCGGCATACATGGCAGTGCCGCAGGCAATGATCTGCACTTGGTTGCAATTTTCAAAGATGCTGTCGGGAATCCCATCATCAAAGAAGCAGGGGAGCCCTTTGCTGACTCGAGGGAGGATTGTATTGCGCATGGCTTCCGGCTGTTCGTGGATTTCCTTAAGCATAAAATGGGGAAAACCGTTTTTCATGGCAGCGTCCATATTCCAGTTGACTGTCATCATTTCCGGATAATCTTTGCTAAAGGAATCATCCAAATTGTAGACATGGACTTTATAGGGCGTCAGTTTCACAATATGCTGCTCAGGGACTACAAAGTATTGGTGTGTATAAGGGATCAATGCCGTCAGGTCTGACGCAATTAAGGAGCCGGATGGGGTGGAAGCTGCCACCAGGGGGCTGATATTGCGGATTGCGTAAATAGATCCCGGCTGATCCTCAAACATGATGCAAAAGCTGTAGGAGCCTTCCAGAAGGCCGATCAGGCTGCGGATGGCGGCCAGGGGGTCTCCTTCATATAGTTCGTTTAAGGCTTGTGCCGCCACCTCGCTGTCTGTCTGGGAAACCAGGCGGTTCTGAAGATGGAAACGGTCTGTCAGGGAATGATAATTCTCAATGATCCCGTTATGGATCAGGACGACCTTCCCGGCGCGGTGGGGATGGGCATTTACGTCCGTGACCCCCCCATGTGTTGCCCACCGGGTATGTCCGATCCCGCTATGTGCAGAACCAGAAACCAATTGTCTGCAATGATCCTCGAGATTTTTTACTTTTCCTGCCTTTTTTACCAGGCAGATTTTTGAGTCTTCCATACATAGGGCAATGCCTGCACTGTCATATCCCCGGTATTCTAAGCCGGATAGTCCTTCCAGCAATATTTTGGGCGCTTCTAAAGGCCCTGTGTATCCAATTATTCCGCACATAGACATGATCTCCTTTAAAAAAATTGCATTTATTATAACTTATGTTACACCATTCGTCAATTCCTGCTTTTTTCTCTATTTCTTAAAGAAATTTTAAAACTTGTCCCTGTTTTTCCGTATTGATTTATGTTATAGTATAGTACAAATATTAAAAAACAATCATACCGCCAATCGGCGTACCTCCAGTACGCCTCATTCCGTTTCCTTGCCAACAGCCAAAATACGGTGCTTGGGATCTGAAGGAGATAAAAGATAAGGATAATTATGAAAAGAAAATGGATTTCCGCCATTTTGATGATAATAATTGGCTGGGGGAATTTTGCGGCGGCTGCCAGGTTCCAATCCTATCCAGCTGTGTCTGATATTACAAAGGAAGAATGTTTTGCGGAAGAACAAGTCCCTCTGACAGAATCTTCCTCTATCATGACAGCATCTGCCGGCCAGACAGAGATAATAAAAGAAGAATTCCAGGCAATGCCAGGAGAATTGAACCTAGCCCATTTTTTTCCGGAGGGAGAAGACCACACGGATATGTCTAAAAGCTATGCAGGAGAGGCCTTTGTTTTGTTGATGGCAGAGGATGAGGAATGGATGGATAACATTTACCATCATGCAGACATGGCTCCAAAGCAGTTAGCTTCCCGCCTGGGGAAGCCAAAAAGTAAGGTGACAGGGTTTTACAACCCGAATGATGATCTTCATGACCCGGATGACCCCAGTACTTGGGTAATCGATTCCTTCCGCAATATCCGTACCAACGTTGTGAATGGAGACGGACAGCCCATCAGCCTATATTCAAACGTAATCGAAATCATGTCGGCAGCAAATGTCTATACCTACTATAAAAATGCCGAGGATTATGATTTGTTCCTTTCCTATGCGAAGGCACTCTGGAATAAATCCCACTCTTATTCAATCGGCATGAGCGATATCTATTATTGTGAAGGCTGCCTGAGTGAAGAGGACGAAAGGGCACGCCTGAGTGAGGAGGAAGAAAGGGAAACAAAAAGAGAATCGGGATCCTACCAGGAAGGCCTGCCTTCATCCCCAGAGGACGCCGCCTCATTGCAGACAATGGCAGAGGATGAGGGGAGGAATGAGACTACGGCTGAAAACAAAACCGTGGCAAGGGCTGCGGGGGAAGAATCCGCAGAGGGGGAATCATCAGATACAGAAGAAACGAATGGCTCCCCTAAGGCCGTAACAGAAGCCGCGGAGCCTGATACGCCGACGGATCAGGCACAATCCAGGGTGATAACGGCATCAGAGGCAGCAACGGAGCCAGGGGCTGTGCAGGAAGCAGGAGATACGGCAGAACTAGGGACTCTGCAGGAGCCAGAGAGTGCAACGGAGCCAGGGGCTGTGCAGGAGCCAGAGAGTGCAACGGAGCCAGGGGCTGTGCAGGAGCCAGAGAGTGTAACGGAGCCAGGGACTGTGCAGGAGCCAGAGAGTGTAACGGAGCCAGGAACTGTACAGGAGCCAGCGGGTGTAACGGAGTTAGGGACTGCGCAGGAGCCAGCGGGTATAACAGAGCCGGAGATTAAGAATTTGGCATCCCCATCGAATGCGGACGGTTTGGATAGCGAAATCAAATGCCCCGGACACGTAGATTTGACTGTGCAGATAAAAATATTAGGGATGAAGGAAAAAAAGAACCTGTTCCATATAGACCCTATTGGGAATTTATCCGACAACTTTGATGAAAATGGATGGCAGGGCTGGACATCCGAGGCTATGGATGAGGCCAAACATCTTGCCGGACAGGATTGGTACAAAAAATATGGGCTTTCTGTATCTGCAATTTCCATACGGAATCCTTTGAGCAGCTATGAAATAGAGGAGTACATGAACCGCCTTCCCAAAGAAATTTCGCAAACGCGCAGGGATGTGATCCGGTTTGCGCTTTCTTCTGTAGGAAGGGTGCCCTATTATTGGGGAGGAAAACCGTCTGCCCCTGATTATTCCGGGAATAATTTTGGGACTTTGGTATCACCAGATAAAAAAGGACGGATTCTCAAAGGCTTGGATTGTTCCGGGTGGGTGAACTGGGTATATTGGAGTGCAACCGGGAACCGCCTTCCTTATGAAAGCACATCCGGGCTTGCCCTATGCGGAACGGCGGTCAGCCGGGAAAAGCTGCAGCCAGGCGACATCATCCTGCGTACCGGAGAGGATGCACATGTGATCATGTTTTTAGAATGGACCGAGGACGGCAAAATCCGTTGTATCCATGAAAGCAGTACAAATATCAATAATGTTACGGTAGCTGTCCGCGATGCCAATTGGCCATATTACCGGAAATTGATTGATTGAGAAAGGGTTTTCCTATTATGAAATACAATGAAAAACATTATGAGGATGAAATTGACCGCATGCGCGCGAGAAGACAACACAGGCAGCAACGGACATCGCCTAAGGCCTATAGAGAAGATGATGATTTTGAGATTATTGAGGATTTAGATTCCTTGCGTCCCCATCGAAAACACCAAACAACGAAGATGGACGCAAAGAAGAACAAAAAGCAAAAGCGTAAAAAGAAGGCATGGGTTTGGGGGATACTTTTTTTGCTTTTGTTGCTGCCAGCTTTTATGTGGTGGAAATATTCGCATAATAATGGATATTGGACGGTTGCCATATATGGGGTAGATTCCCGTGACGGAAATCTGGGGAAAGGCGCCTTGGCGGATGTCCAGATCTTATGCAGCATTAATCGAAAGACGGGAGAAATCCGCCTGGCTTCTGTATTCCGGGATACTTATCTAAAGATTGACCCGGAAGGGAATTACCATAAAATCAATGAAGCATATTTCCGGGGAGGCCGTGAACAGGCGGGAGAGGCCTTGAAAGAGAATCTGGACTTACATATTGAGGATTATGCCACCTTTAACTGGAAGGCCGTTGCAGATGCCATCAATATCTTAGGCGGGATCGACCTTGAGATTACTGACCAGGAATTTGCCTATATCAATTCTTTTATCACTGAGACGGTTAACTCCACAGGGGTTGGCTCTGTCCAGCTAGAACACAGTGGGATGAACCATTTGGACGGTGTACAGGCAGTCGCCTACGCCAGGCTGCGTTTGATGGACACGGATTTTAACCGCACAGAGCGGCAGCGCAAGGTAATGGGGCTGGCCATGGAAAAAGCCAAAAATGCAGATTTCAATACTTTGCGTATATTGGTTGGAACGGTATTCCCGCAAATTTCCACCAGCATCGGCGTTGATGACTTAATGATAATGGCAAAGGATGTAAAAAAATATTATATCGGGCAGACAACAGGATTTCCTTTTTCCCATACAGAAATGAAAATAGAAAAAAGGGATTGTGTGATTCCTACGACATTGGAAAGCAATGTAATACAATTGCATGCATTTTTGTATGATGATACACATTTTTCTCCTTCTGGTGTCGTACAGAATATCAGTGCACATATTGCAAAAGTAAGTGGAATCCATACGCCCGGGAAAGATACGGAATCCGGCAGAAATGTAGGTGCAGAGGGAAGCGGCGGCAGCCAACAGGATAATCCGCCGGAACCAGTGGAAAACATACCGGACGGATCTGAGATACAGGAAAACACAGGCAGTGAAGCAGCAACAGAAACAGAGGCAACAGAAACAGAAACCAATATTCCCGAAGACAGCATAACGGAAGAATCCTCGGATGTTGCCGTTACGGAACCAATAACGGATGATGAGGAAGAAACAACGGTTATTCCGTCCCGGGAGCCGGTGAAAGTTCCTGATGATCCGGAGACGACGCCTGGCAATGAAAACTTAGGGCCTGGTGTAAACAATTCACCCAATGGATCGAATGGATCGGAGCCTCCGACAAATGCAGCTTTGGAAGCGCCTGGCCAAGGAAACGGGTCAAATGAACCGGTAAGTGGGCCTGGGGCATAAAACCGGGCAAAGCAGGCGCAACTATTCGTTAAAGTGTTGTTTCGCGAATAGTTATAATGTGCTGTTTGGATATGCTATATCTGCTGTACTTCTATTCCAATAAATTCAAGGACAGGTAAGGTAAACGTTATGAAACTTCAGCGCCTATATAGCTTGGCCAGAAAAGCTATTGATACTTATCAGATGATTGATAACGGCGATCATATTGCGGTTGGGATATCCGGCGGAAAAGACAGCCTCACATTGTTATATGCATTAAACGGGATCATGAAGTTTTATCCCCAAAAGTTCTCGCTGACCGCAATCACGGTTGACTTGGGGTTTGGCAGCTTTGACTTATCCTCGGTTTCGGAACTTTGTGAGGAATTTTCTATTCCGTATAAAATAATTTCTACGGATATTGGTAAGATTTTATTTCAGGAACGCCAGGAATCCAATCCTTGCTCCTTATGTGCAAAGCTTAGGAAGGGTGCCCTGAATAAGGCGGCTAAAGATCTTGGCTGCAATAAGGTTGCATATGCCCACCATAGGGAAGACCTAATTGAAACAATGCTCCTATCCTTAATTTATGAAGGGCGTTTTTATGCGTTTTCTCCTTATACCTACCTGGACCGAATGGATTTGACCGTTATCCGTCCGTTGATGCTGGTTCCCGAAGCGGATATCAAAGGGTTTCAGAAGAAATATGAACTTCCTGTATGCAAAAACCCTTGTCCTATGGATGGCCATACAAAACGGGAATATGCAAAAACACTGATGAACACATTGGAGAAGGAAAATCCGGGAGCCAAAACACGCCTGTTCCATGCAATTGTGTCAGGGAATATTCCCGGGTGGCCTGTCTGCTCTCCCACTCTGCCCTTAAGCAGGACACTATGATATTACTGGAGGAAATTACGATGAGCCAATTAGCCTATCATGAACAAAAGGATATTGAAAATATAAAAAAGCTGCGTTCATTAATTAAGGAATTGCCTCCTTTTTGTATTGATTTTTTCCGGGGGATTGAACCGCGGACGTCTTCACGGACACGGATTGCCTATGCATACGATTTAAATGTATTTTTTGATTTTCTTGCAAAGGAAAATCCGGTATTCAGAAATCTGGAACGTACTGCTATACATCTGGAATATTTGGAAAAACTTACCGTCAATGACCTGGAAGAATATATGGAGTACCTGAAGTACCGTTTTAATGGAAACAATCAGGAAATCATCAATAAGGAACGGGGAATTATGAGAAAGATCTCTTCCCTGAAAAGTTTTTATAATTATTATTACCGTAATGAACAGCTTCAGAACAATCCGGCAGCTTTGGTACAGATGCCAAAACTTCATGAGAAAGAGATTATCCGCCTGGATGTAGATGAGGTTGCCCTTCTCTTAGATGAAGTGGAATTGGGGGAAAACCTTACTGACAAACAAAAGTCATTTCATAATAAAACGAAACTTCGGGATCTTGCACTTTTGACCCTCCTTCTTGGTACCGGCATCCGTGTGTCGGAATGTGTCGGCTTAGACATTGATGATGTGGATTTCAAAAACGGCGGCATCCATATCCATCGAAAAGGCGGGAAGGAAGTTACGGTATATTTCGGCGTTGAGGTGGAGGATGCATTGCAGGATTACCTGGAGGAACGTACCAATGTAATAGCCATGCCCGGCAATGAAAATGCGCTGTTTTTATCTTTGCAGCGGAAACGGATTAATGTACGGAGCGTGGAAAACCTGGTAAAAAAATATGCCAAAATAGTAACTCCCTTAAAGAAAATCACTCCCCACAAATTGAGAAGCACATATGGTACTAACCTCTACCGGGAAACGGGCGACATCTATCTGGTAGCCGATGTATTGGGGCATTCAGATGTCAATACAACTAAAAAGCATTATGCGGCGCTGGAAGATGAACGCCGCCGCAGTGCCCGGAATGCTGTGCGGTTGCGCGAAAAATAATATCTTCGGTAAATAAACCCTCTGTGGGCAAGGAACGTGTATCTTCTTGCCTATGGAGGGTATTATTCCGAAAGGTAGACAATCGTAAGATATTTCCCGGAGTGTACCTGTCCATCGGGTAACTGGTTAATTCTCTTTAATTCTTCTACGTATTGGGAAACGCTATATCCGGCTTCCTTAGCGTAACGGTCGGCAATCTTCCACAGATTGTCTCCGGGTTCTAAACGGATACTGGTATAGTAATGGCTTGGGGCACTGCTGCCCTCTTCTTCGGCGTATGCGTCAAAAAGTGTACGCCCAAAGAAGCCGGAACAAAAAGCGATCATAAGCAACAGGGCAACAATGAACTTATGGATCCTTTGGCGGCGGACGCGCCTCCTGCATGCTAAGCGCATCATCTTCCTCACATGGCGCTGGCTGTTATATTTGCCATCGGCTTCACTCTGCCCCATGCCTCCCTGCGACATCCGAATCTGGTACAATACATCTTCTGCTCTTAAAACCTTAACCATCACGCGATCCCCCCCTTATAAAAACGAACGTCCGTTTGTTTGGTATGGCTATTATAACCTCAGAACATATGTTTGTCAATATTTTTTTGCATTTTTCCGAA
Source organism: bacterium 1XD21-70 (assembly GCA_003669055.1). Classification (GTDB taxonomy): domain Bacteria; phylum Bacillota; class Clostridia; order Lachnospirales; family Lachnospiraceae; genus Brotaphodocola. The sequence goes on along the minus strand of RAYB01000019.1, from coordinate 53,058 downwards.
CAAAAGTTTGCTTTTTCCCCGAACATATGTTAGTATAGGATGTAGGAAAGAAAAGCAGGAGGAAATATATGAGCCAAGGAAAAATCACAGCTAAGCAACAAGAAATTTTAGAATATATTAAAGAAACTATATTAAAAAAAGGATATCCCCCCACCGTGAGGGAGATCTGTGAGGCAGTCCATTTAAAGTCTACGTCTTCTGTGCATTCCCATCTGGAGACCTTAGAACGCAATGGTTATATCCGCCGTGACCCGACGAAACCGAGGGCGATGGAGATTCTGGATGATAATTTTGCCATCACGCGCCGTGAGATGGTGCAGGTTCCGCTGATTGGCATGGTAGCCGCCGGGCAGCCGATTCTGGCAGAGGAAAATATTGAAGACTATTTCCCGATACCTGCTGAAATGCTGCCGAACAATGAGACTTTTATGCTCCGCATTAAAGGCGACAGCATGGTGAATGCCGGGATTTTCGATGGGGACCGGGTGATTGTGGAACAGACAGCAGTCGCTTGCAACGGGGATATTGTAGTTGCACTGATTGACGATTCCGCCACAGTAAAGCGTTTTTATAAGGAGGACGGCCATTACCGCCTGCAGCCGGAGAATGATGCGATGGATCCTATTATTGTTTCAGAACTAGATATATTAGGGAAGGTCATCGCCCTTTTCCGATTGATGGGATGATGATGATAACTACCGGCAGTATCTCCGCTTTAGATACGGAAATACTGCCGGTAGTTAGGGCTTAAGCTTTTTTATCCATCCAGGATTTTTTTACTCGGGCCAACTCCATGATCATATCCACCGCGCCGTCGATGCCGACGGAACTGCTGTTGATGCAAAGATCATAGCTGCGGGAATCACCCCACTTTTTGCTGGAATAATAATTATAATAGCTGGCTCTCTTTTTGTCGGTTTTTGCCATGATATCTTTGGCTTTGGCCGGTTCTACTTTGTACAATTCTTTTAAGTATTCGATGCGGTCTCCATCATTTCCCGTAATGAATACGCTGACCACATGGGGATATTCCGCCAACGCATAATCAGCACAACGGCCTACAATCACACAGGATTCTTCGTCAGCCAGTTTTTTGATCGTATCAAATTGTGCCAAAAAAATCTTATGGTTCAGGGGCATATCTAAGTATGCGGAATTGGAATATCCCATAGAATAGGTGTCCATCACCAACGAATAGAGAAAACTGCTTGTTGGCTTTTCGTCATGGGTTTCAAATAATTCCTCACACAGGCCGCTATGCTTGGCGGCTAAGGTCAGAAGTTCTTTATCGTAGCATTTTACTCCAAGCCGTTCTGCAACGATCTCCCCGATTCTTTTGCCGCCGCTGCCGCACTGTCTTCCAATTGTTATCACTAAATTCCCATTCATAGATGACCTTCTCCTTTCAGCCGCTTGTAAATATAATACACTCTAGATATTAATATTATACACCAAAATATCTGAAAAGTACATAAAAAAAGACATAAATTCTATCTATTTCAGCTGATTTCCGAAGAACTTTTTGAGGAGATCTTCAAAGTATTCCGGAAGCGGTGCCTTAATCTCTAAATATTCACCCGTTCTCGGATGGCGGATCCCTAAGATACCGGCATGCAGAGTCTGTCCTTCAAGCCCGGCAAAAGACGGCTTGGAGGAGCCATATACCAAATCTCCCAGCAATGGGTGGCCGATGGAGGCCATATGAACCCGGATTTGGTGGGTACGTCCGGTCTCCAGCCGACATTCCAGATAGGTGAAACGTCCGGAACGGCCTAGGACATGGTAATGGGTAACGGCAGGTTTTCCGTTTTTTTCATTGATGCTCATTTTCTTCCGGTCTATGGGATGCCGCCCGATGGGGGCATTTACTACCCCCTCCTCTTCTTTTATATTCCCATGGGCAATAGCATAGTATACCCGCGTGATGGTGTGGGCTTTTAATTGCCCGGCAATATCATTGTGGGCAAGGTCATTTTTACACACGACAAGAACCCCTGTAGTGTCCCGGTCAATGCGGTGGACAATACCTGGGCGCAGGATACCGTTAATGCCAGAAAGATCCTTACAGTGCGCCATCAGGCCGTTTACTAAGGTGCCTGATAAGTGCCCGGCAGCCGGATGGACAACCATACCCTTTGGCTTATTGACCATAAGGAGGTCTGCATCCTCATAAAGAATATCCAAATCCATTTTTTCGGGCATGATTGGGGGTTCTACAGCTTCCGGGATCTCAAACAGGATCTCTTCTCCTGCCGAAACCTTATAATTGCTTTTTACTGTTTTTCCGTCAATAAAGACTTCGCCGTTTTTGAGAAGCTTCTGCAGATAAGAACGAGAAAACCCTTCACAGTGGTCACTTAAATACCGGTCAATGCGAACGTTGTCGTTCTCATCCACTATTATGTTTTGTACCACAATATCCCCCTCTTTCTTTAACCCTTCTCCCTGCCGGCGAAACGGAATATTTCAAGGTCTTTTTCTGAATAATAAAATGTCATCAGTACAAGAAGTGCGGCTGTCGCTGTAGTGACATAGATGTCTGCCACATTGAAAATAGGAAAATCAATGAGCCGGAAATAAATAAAATCAACCACATATTGTTGGGCGATACGGTCTACCATGTTACCTAAGGCACCTGCAGTAATCAAGGTCGTACACAACCCAAGCCATCGGTAATGGGAATCTTTCCAAGAGGGAAGGCATCCCATTACATAAATGGCGGCGATTAAGACGAGTATCCCGATCACAAAAAAGAATGCCTGGCGCCCTTGCAATATGCCGAAGGCAGCGCCCCTGTTTTCTGAGTAAAGGAATTCAAAGACCCCTTTCCAGAGGACAAGAGGTTCCTGGCCTTTCAGGTGGAGAACCGCCAAGTGCTTTGTGTATTGATCCAAAAGAACTAAAAAAGCGGAAGCAATTGCCCAAACAGCCAAATTAGACATGATATTTCTCTTGTGTCTGTTATTATCCATTGTTTTCCTCCGACATCCAGCATAAAGTATCCAAAAGTTCCTGGTCACTTACTGTGCGGTCAATATAAGCATCTCCAATCTGGCGCAAGAGAATAAAACGAATCGCGCCTGAGTCCATCTTTTTATCGTTTTTCGTGGCAGCAAGGATATCTTCTTCTTTTAAATCAAGCCCTTTTAAACTCACCGGCAGCCCAAAACGGAGCAATGCCTGACGTACTGCCTGTTCTTCTTCCTTTGAGAGAAGGCCGCGCAGGACAGACAAATGGACAGCGCCCATGCATCCTAAGGCAACACACTGCCCATGCAGCAACCGGAAACTCATAAGCTTTTCAATGGCATGCCCCAGGGTATGACCAAAATTCAACAGTGCACGCTGCCCTAACTCCAACGGATCCTCTTCCACTACCTTTTGCTTTATTTGGTCGCTTTTTAAAATCATGGTGCGGCAGGTGCCATCTTCCCGCTTTATAATCTCTTGGGCATGGGAATTAATCCAGTCATAATAATCGCGGCTTTTAATCAGGCCATGTTTGATGATTTCTCCCATACCGGAGGAATATTGCTCATTGGGCAAAGTCTGTAAGGTTGCAGTATTGGTATATACCAATATCGGCATGTGAAATGCTCCAACCATGTTTTTATAAGAATCAAAATCCACCCCTGTCTTTCCGCCAATACTGCTGTCCACTTGGGAAAGAAGCGTCGTCGGAACCTGGATAAACCGAATCCCGCGCAGGTAAGTTGCCGCAGTATAACCGCATAGATCCCCGACAACCCCGCCGCCTAAAGCTACCAGGACATCTTTGCGGTCATAGTGGCGGCAAATCAGATAACGGTATAATTCACGGACAGTATCCAGGTTCTTCTGCTCCTCCCCTGCCTGGAAAACAAACGAATCTACAGCACTGCAATAAGGTGCCAGCTGTTCTTTTACAGCATCCAGATATATCGGGGCAACATTGCTGTCACTGACAATACATGCCCTGCGCCCCTTTATTCCAAGTTCAGATACCTCTTTCCCTAACCGGGCAAAGGAAGGCTCCAATACGATATCATAGATATCTTCTCCATCTCTGTGAATTGTAATCCTATCCGTCATATGATTTCCTCTTTCATTTAAAATAACAACAAGAAAGCAAACAATCCCCCCTCAAACATACCGGAAAATTGTCTGCCTTTTTCCTATGGTAAAGCTTGTCTGACACAAAAACTATAATCGGATGTTCATGCCGGAAACATCCAGGTTTGCATTGCCCAGCAGATCCTGGAAATCACCGGACAATTCCACCGATTCGGGAGTGGCAATAAAGATATAACTGGATATTTTCTGGAGGTTCCCGTTCATGGAATAGGTAGCACCTGATGTAAAATCAATGATCCGTTGTGCAACCTCCATATGGATCCCTTCCATATTCAGTACCACAGCTTTGCCATCCAGTAAAAAATCACAAATATCTCTGGCATCTTCAATGGAGGTCGGCTTAATCATGGAAACCTCCATCGCTTTTCTCATTGGAACAACCTTTGAAGATGAACGTGAAAAAAAACGTGGCCTTGGTTCTTCTTCCTCTTCGTCCATATCATCTCTGGAATTGCTGAATGTATTTCTTCTGCTTGGCCTGTCCTGCTCATAATCATCTTCCGGTCCAAAGTAGTCGTCGTCCTCGTCGTCGTTTAACCGAGTTATCTCCATCAGTTTGCTAATCAGGCTCATACTTATCTACTCTCCATTTCTCATCTGACACCAAAAATACCAGTGCCGACTCTAATCATGGTCGCCCCCTCTTCTATGGCTACCTGGTAGTCACCAGTCATTCCCATAGAAAGGACGCTCATATTAGTATTATCAATGTTTTTGTGTTTGATGTCAACATATAATTGAAATAATTTTTGAAAAACTGGCCGATTTTGTTCAGAATTCTCGACAAATGGCGCAATTGTCATCAGGCCACAAACCTTAATATTCGGAAAACGACATATTTGGGATATTGCATCCAATACCTCATCTGCGGTAAATCCAAATTTACTTTCTTCTTTTGCTACATTGACTTCCAATAAAATATCTATTACTTTGTCTATCCGTTCGGCTTCTTTCTGGATTTCAGATGCCAGACGAAGCGAATCAACCGAATGGATCATGGTGACATAGGGAAGAACCTGCCGCACTTTGTTGCGCTGCAAATGGCCAATCATATGGAAATGGAGGTCATCAGGCAGCATAGGTGCCTTTTGCAGGATTTCCTGCACCTTGTTTTCACCAAAATGCCGTTCCCCACAGTCATAGGCCGCCTGTAAGGCCTGCAATGGTTTCGTTTTGCTGACGGCAATCAAGGTTACCTCTTTGGCATCCCTGCCGCTCCTGTCACAGGCAGAACGGATGTTTGTATGTACTTGCTCAAGATTTGCCAGGATGGTCTCTTTCATGATTTCTACTCCATTTATTAGCTTTTTTATTTCGATGGCTACTGATAGATCAGCTGCCCTTCATAGACAGTATCAGCATCCAATACAATATGGTCATATACGGACAGCCCGTAACTCATACCTTTCCGGACGGTATAATACTCTTCGTTTGATTTTAGGATCTCAATCAATTTAAAAACGGCATATCCTTTATTGATATTGTAGACGCCTTGTAAAGAATCGCTGGAGCCAATTTGATACCTGTCGTCCGAGTCGGGTTTGACGACAAAGTCACCGGTATTAAACGGGCTCTTTTCTCCCATTTCTATATAATAATACTCATCTGTGGAATTGTAAATAGTTACAGGGACGAACTCTACAGAAGGGCCGCTTTCGCTGTAAACGGCTTTTAGGAAACCAGTGTCATTGCTGTCGCCTCCTTGTGCCAGGTAGTCCAAAGGAATCAGGTAGAATTCTTTGGAAGTCACTGAGGTCACTGGGATTTTTAGGCCGTCCAGGCGTTCTGTCTCCACTTCAAAATTTACAAAACGGTCACTGATAAACTGCACCATATATTGATTAAAATCGAGTTTCCCGTAAAAATTGCCGTCGGATCCTGTTATGACGGAAAAATCCCCTTCTGTTTCCAGGTTCCGTGAGTTAAATATCACATGGAGAGATGTTTTCCCTTCATATTCCGCCATTTGTTCTTCGGATATAGGGAAAAGGATACTCCAATCGTCAGAAGTAACCAATTTATAGACCGCATCGGAAACGGCGATTCTCTGCCCGGCTTTTGTGATTTCCTTGGAATAACCGGAACGTTCAAAGTCTGCTGCTGAGATTTGTGAAGCTTCCATTCCCTCGTACTGGTCAATAGCATAAGATACTACTCCAGAAGCCGGCGCCTGTACCTGCCAAAAGACAGCCCCTGTCTGCTCCATAATACTGTCCAGGCTTTCTAGAGTGTTGAAATTAACGTATTCCGACACGGAGGCGTTCAGCGAAGAATAAAGGGAGTAGGATAAATCATAAGTCAGGTCAGAATAATTCATCGAGAAATGGGTTAACTGACGTTTTATTTCTGACAGGTTGTCATTTGTGAGGACTGCATTGTTTTCGTTCTGTTCTTTCAGGAGGGAGGCTAAATTTCCGGTCTCATCAATAGAATAAATACGGGATCCTACCGCCGCCCGTTTTCCTTCCCGCACATAATAATGGATATATCCTGCCCGGTCAGTATACTGGACAGACTCCTGCCTGAGAATCAGGCCGGTATATCCATGGTCAGTGACAATATCTCCTTCCACAACCTCATAAAATTGTATTTTTTCCTTTTTTATATAAGTATAGACACAGAATGACAAGTAAACAAAAATAATAGCAAATATAATCATTCCCACATTGATATTCAGGGGGCGTCGGTATTGTGCCTGCACTTTTGAATTCCTTTTTTTTCTGCGCAAAATATTTTCCTCCGGCAGATTTATAATCCGGCAAATAGGCGCCGCCCTATTTTACCGGATACACCGTAATCAAAAAAGGGACCTGTTTTCAAGTCCCCTTTTGTATCTATCTTACTTACAGAGAAATGATCACGTCTTTCTGTATCGCTTCCGGCATCTCATGGGCATCCATAGAGATGCTAAGTACGAAATTCACGCCGTATTCAGCGCTGAGTTTTTCCAGAACCGCAATGGTTTCACTGATATCTTCTCCCTCTAGGCAGGCAAGCTTCAAAAAACTATCCAAAAACATGGTCTCAATATCGTGATCCTGAGAGATGATCCCACTGATAAATCCAACAAACCCCTGGCTATTGCTGATCGGGAACTTGTTGACATTGATCAAACGGATCCGATTGTTTAATTCATACATGTGTTTAGAACTTTTATCCAGATAGACGATGGAACCTGCGGCCGTTTTGACTGCGTTATTCGCCATATCCAACAAATGTTTGGTTTTTCCTTTCCCTTTGTTGCCTGCGATAATCTGCACCATATTAATCTCCTCCTTGGACTTACAGTATTTGTAAAAAAAATCTAATTCCCATAGAATAATTATAGTATAATTCTGCGGATTAAGCAATCACTAATTGACAATATTCTGAATTATATTTGTCATATCCTGATAAAGAGACTGGCGGTTTTCTGCTTTCATCACCACAGAGATATATTCATTTCCTTCTTTGTCGCGGCTTGCCATAACCAGGCAGCTACCGGCAGCCATCGTAGTGCCCGTCTTTCCCCCCAAGGGGAAAAGGCCATCGGGCATAGGCTGCTGGCCAACCAGGTACTGGTTACTGTTATTCCAGGTCTGCTTTTTAGGCTGTCCCTGGGCATCGGTATATTCTGCCGTATAGCTTCCGGAGGAAATAAGCTTCCGGAACAAAGGCTCTTTCAATGCCTCTTGAAAAATCAAATATAAATCATAAGCAGTTGTATAATGCTGCTCGTCATGAAGCCCATGCGGATTCACAAAATGGGTGCCGGTGGCTCCGATTTCCTGTGCTTGCTGATTCATAAGCTTGGAAAATTCTTCTATGCTGCCTGAAATATGTACGGCAATAGCCGCACCTGCATCGTTGCCGGAAGGCAGCATCAGGCCATACAACAGCTGCTCCATCGTCAAAGTATCACCTGGATTGATATGGGAAAGGGATGCACCTGGCTCTGTAATTACGGATTCCTGCCCTATCGTGACCTTTTGCTTAAGATTGCTTTCGTCCTGCAAGTTCCCATAACGGATCGCTACTAGCGCTGTCATAACCTTGGTGGTGCTGGCTGGGTATAGGCGCTGAAAAACATTCCGCTCCAGTAGCACAGAATGGTCTTCCAAGGAAAAAAGCCCTGCGGCTTTTGCCCCCACAGAACTGTCCGCTGACGGCACTCCATCCGTAACCACACATAAATCCGAAGCGAATGTTTCTGCTTTCCGTGTATCGTCCGGAGAAATAAGAGATGCCAACATCTGTAAACGTTCTTCCGCCGGATAGGAGATGGTTTCTGCTTTGCCGGATTGCCTGCATCCCGGCAAAGCCAGGCATGCAGCCAACACCCCAATCATGATAATTTTATGATATCTGCTCAATCCAATTCTCCTATCGGTAAATCTCACGCCATTCCAGATCTCCGCGATCCAATGCTTTGATCAAAAGTTCTGCCGTGGCAAGGTTCGTGGCGAGTGGAATATTGTAGGTATCACATAATTTAACCACATTATTCACATCTGGTTCATGGGACTTAGAGGTCAAGGGATCCCGCAGAAAGATCACCAGATCCATCTCATTGTGTTCAATCTGTGCCGCAATCTGCTGCTGCCCTCCCAAATGGCCTGCCAAATATTTGTGGATATTCAGATTCGTAACCTCTTCCACCAGCCTGCCGGTAGTCCCCGTGGCAAAAAGTTCATGTTTGTTTAAAATCCCCCGGTAAGCAATACAAAAATTTTGCATTAATTTTTTCTTGGCATCATGCGCGATCAAACCGATATTCATAAGTAAAACCCTCCTTTTTTAGTTACTGATTTTTCTTTGAAGTCCAACATTAAGGGTTATTCCGATTCCTACATACATGCTTATCAGAGAACTTACCCCATAGCTGATAAAAGGAAGAGGCAGACCGGTATTCGGAAACACACCGGTTGCCACAGCTATATTGGAAAAACTCTGAAATGCCAGCAGTGCGGCCATTCCCACGCACAGCAGCCGACCAGCCATATCTCTGGCCCGGGCTGCCATAACCAGGCATTCAAACACAATCAATGCAATCATACAAATCACTGCTGTACACCCAATAAACCCCAATTCTTCTCCAATGACAGCAAAGATAAAATCCGTCTGTTCTTCCGATAAAAAATTCCCGTTTTTCACGGAATTTGCAGTGTAATTCAAACCTTTGCCGTGAAGCATGCCTGAACCGATTGCCATAATGGAATTATCCTGCTGGAGGTTTGCCTCGGCATATTGTTCCTTAAAGAAGAATGCCAAGATCCGCCGTGTCTGATACCCTTTCAGAAAGGGAGGAACCATATCATATTGCAGCAGATAGATAAAAAGCAAACCAACGGGGACAAAAACGGATAATGCCCCGATAATCCAGCGGTAACTTAATCCCGCAGCAAACAGCATACAAATAAATACAAAAACAATTACCAAACCGGTAGATAGATCCGGTTCTTCATATATCAGCCCAAACACTACTAACAGCAGAACACCTGCCAGTAGCAGGGTTGTAAGATAATTGAGTTTCTCCTGGTTTTTGTTAAAAAACCAAGAAAAAAACACAATCAGGCCTACCTTAACAAATTCAGATGGCTGAATCTGACCAATACCGGGAAGCTTCAGCCATCTTGTGGCATTGTTTACATTCTCGCCGAAAAAAAGCACGGCAAGCAGTCCGATCACACAAGAAATATAAACCAGGGTCGCCATGGAAGTAATCTTATGGTAATCAAGAAGAGACAGGACGATGGCAACAAGAAGCCCCACCACAATCCCCATAATCTGTTTGCCGATCAGGGCACTGTCCTGTCCTGTCGCACTGTTTATTACCAGGACACCTAGTATATTTAATATCAGTATATAAAAAATTAATCGTAAATTGTAATTCTTGAATTCGTAATCGAAAAACATTAACCCTTCCTCATATTAGTAAACCGCCGGATCGGAATGACCGCAGAGATCGCGGACATCCTATCCTTGCTTTCTGCACATTCCGTATGGGTTACACAGAGTTCGATTTTCCCGGAATCAAATTCGATATAGCGGGATAATACTTCAACCAGTTCTTCCCGAAGCCCTTCTATCAAACCAGGGGCACAGCCGGATTGATCGGATATCAGCATCATTTTCAGCCGGTTGGTGGCGATTTTCCCGGAATTGCTTTTGTGAAAACAAAATATCCGTCCCATTACACCACCCCTCCTACGCCCTTTTCAGGAAATCGGAGAGCCTGAGCAATAAACCGCGCTGCGGATTTAAATCTAGCAAAGGAACCGCTTCACCGGTAATCCTTTTACAGATATTTAAAAAAGCTTGTCCGGCAAGGGAGTCGGTATCCACCAGAGGTTCCCCTTGGTTCGTGGAAACGACGATATCCTCGTCATCGGGTACAGCACCGATGATATTGACTGCTAAAATATCTGCAACATCATCGATGGACATCATATCGCCCCGCCGAACCATATCCATCCGGATCCGGTTGACAATCAAATCAACGCTCCTCATGTCAGCGGCTTCTAGCAGTCCGATGATCCGGTCGGCATCCCGAATAGCAGATACCTCCGGGGTTGTTACCACCAAAGCACGGTCTGCACCGGCGATCGCATTCTGAAAGCCTTGTTCGATCCCGGCAGGGCAATCTAAAAGTATATAATCGAAATCCTCCTGTAAATCTTCCGTCAATTTGCGCATCTGCCCGGGATTGACTGCTGTCTTGTCCCGCGTCTGGGCAGAAGGGAGAAGATATAGGTTCGGATATCTTTTGTCTTTTATCAGGGCTTGTTTCATCCGGCAATTGCCTTCCACCACGTCAACCAGATTATAAATAATCCGGTTTTCCAGCCCCATAACCACATCCAGGTTCCTCAGCCCGATATCCGTATCAATCAATACCGTGCGGAAACCAAGAAGCGCCAGGCCGGTTCCGATGTTTGCCGTGGTAGTCGTCTTGCCAACCCCGCCTTTTCCAGAAGTAATTACAATGACTTCACTCATAGAACGCCTCCTGAAAAATAACAATAAATACTCTCTTATATTCTACCTTATAATTTAAGATTTTTCCAGTGTTAATTGAAATTTATCATATTTAAAAAGCTTTTTTTCATCGGTTTCGTACAAATATTACCGTTTTCGACACTGGCAGTCATGGCACCTTTGCCCAATTTGCGGCCTTTGTCACCATATTGATGGCTGCAGGTACCGATTTTGAGCTGCAGGGGAGCCATCTCCAGTGCCACAATCACAGATTCTTCATTGCCGGAGATCCCGGCATGTGCAGTTCCTTTTAATGCTCCCAGTATAATGATATTGCCCCGGGCAGTTACCCGTGCCCCATGGAGCACATCGCCGATAATCACAATGCTGGCTTCCGAGTCTAAGGATTCCCCCCGGTGCAAATCACCGCGGTAAAATTGCCCGGTACGGTAGGAAAGTTCCATCAGCTTCTGGTTCAGTGCCTTCTCACATCGTTCTATCCTCTGTGCATCATGGTCAATCAGGCAGAGAATTTCCACGCTTGAATTCTCCGTGATTGTGTTGACAATCTGAAATTCTTCTCCGGCAGTCAGTTCTCTTCCTTCCAGCATCAGCGCCATCTGCACACTTCCCCAAAACCGGGCATTTTCCCGAAATTTTGCCGCGATGTCAGACAGAAGTTCTTCGAAAGTACAGTTCGGATCTAAAATCACACTCATTCCCGACCTGCTGCTTTTGATCACTACTCTGCTTTTCAACTTGCTCCCCTCTTTCCGGAAGGCAGTCACTGCTGCCTTCCTCTGCAAATCCTTTTTGCCATTTCTTTATGGCAGACAGTGCATTAATCACCAATCGTAACATTGGTAACTCCGATAGCACCGTGATCCATAATGTAATCAAGGTCTGTATAACCATAATAAAACCGGTACACATTCTTTGCCAGCGAAGCGGCGTTGGCAGAAGAGTATCCATAGGGGATATTGGTTGTCACACAGATATCCGGGTTCGTATACGGCCCATAAGAGATGAAAAAGGCATGGTTCCCCCTGGTTTTTACTTCCTGGGCAGTGCCGGTTTTTCCGGCAATCTCTACTTCCAGGTCATGGAAAATACGTCTTGAATTACTTTCATATATTACATTGTACATCCCCTGCTGGACGGCATCCCAGGTGGAATCCTGGATATCAATATGGCCGGTAACCTTCGGGGAAAAATCTTCAATCAACTCCCCCTTGGAATCCGTCATTTTGTCTAACAAGGTTAAATCAAACACGGTTCCCCGGTTAGCCAATGCCGCCACATAGCGGGACAGCTGGATGTTGGAATAGCGGTTCGTACCTTGCCCCATGGCGGAACGTTCTGGGTCTTCTGTGGACATGTGGGGCTCCAACTCCGAAATTTCCACTCCGGACGGACGATCCAGTCCAAACATGGACGCATACTTGCGCAAGGTTTCCAGACCACGTTCTGTGGAATACACCCCGTTTTCATCAGTGGAAAGCCGGTGGGCAACTTCCGAAAAATAATAGTTGCAGGAGTTCTGGATCCCTCCTACCAGATTCAGCGGCCCGTGCTTTCCCCAGTAAATCCAGCATTTGATGTCCGGGGTCACAACGTCATAGACACCTGTACAGTCAATGGTCTCCTCCAATGTGACGACGCCTTCCTCAATTCCGGCAATGGCCGTGATGGGCTTAAATGTGGATCCTGGCGCTTTCTGTGCCTGAGTAGCATTATTGTACATAGGAAGAGACAAATCTTCCTGGAGTTGGTTAAAATAAGTGGCATCCACGGTTCCCGAAAGCCGGTTGTTATCATAACTTGGGTACGTAACCAATGCCTTTACTTCACCGGTATTTACATCAGTGATGACCACACTGCCGGTACAAGGATCCAAGGCCAGCTGTGCCGGGGTGATGTCAATGTTGGATATCCGGTCAATCATAAAATCATAGGCATAATTATTCCCGTTGGAATTTAGCAGATGGATCTGCTGTTCATCATAGGGCAGAACCCCCTGGGCGTAAAGAGCCAGGCAAAGCTGGCGGCCTGTGATGATCTCGTCATTGACCAGATAACGGCATATCCGCTTGTCAAAACGGCTGTCTGAACGCAGTTCTGCCAAGATCGTCTCCACGAGAACTTCATAGATGGAATCCGCATTGGAATATTTATTCCCCACATCCAGATGTGTAGTGTCAATCCAATTATCGGCAATTCCGGCATAGATATAATCCCGCAGGCTGATCTCGTCATCCTTCCATGCCAGGTAAGCCGCACTATCTGTGTCAATGCTGTCTCTTTTTATAATCCCTACCGTCTCACCGGACAGATAATTATAAATATAGACCATATAGGCCATCATATCCTTGGGCAGGTCTTTCATAATGGCAGCATGCTCGCTCATCAGTTCCTGTCGGATCTGTTCCAAGATGCGTTCTTTGCTGGAAGAAAAGTTATGGTAAATCTCCTGTTCAATTGCAGAGGCATCTTCTGCGGCCATCGCATCCAAGGAAAGCACATTGTTGTTGATTAGCTGATAATAGGCATCCTTTATGGGGATTTCGATCTTGGAGGCATCGGTTGTGGAGGTCACCTCAATATCATAGTTTTTCAGCTTATCGATCAGGATACCGGCCAGCTGCTGTTCGATCAGGTGGTAAATACCGATCTGCAGTTCACGGTCAATGGTCAGGTAAATATCGTTCCCGGTGGTTGGTTCCGTCTCCGACACGACTTCCATGATGCTGCCCATATTATTCACAATCAGATTGCGGTAGCCTTTCCCTCCCTGAAGCTTGGATTCCATTTTATATTCAATCCCGGTACGGCCGACGATATCATTAAGTTCATATTCTGGATTTTCTTTTTTCAATTCTTCCAGGTGCTCTTCCTGCATCTTTCCGGTATAACCGATAATAGGGGCAAAATAAATACTGTCATTATACATCCGTACCGTGGTCTCTTCTATATTGACCCCGCGCAGCTGCCCGGAATTTTCCAGGATCTCAGCCATCGTTTGTTCGTCCACATGTGAGGTGATGGGGATTGCTTCGTATTTTTTATAGGCAGTCAGGGACATCGTGTAGCGGATATTAAAGATATCCAAAGCTTCCTCGTCAGTCAATAGCAATGGGTTTCCGCGCTCGTCTTTCATCTCGTCCAGTTTATAGCGCTCCCAGCGTTCCTTGAGAAGTTCGCGCGCCCCGACAGCCGTCGGGTATTTGCCGTCAGGGGCGTTAAGCTCGTCCACGGAACGAACACCGTAATAATCCCGGAGGAAACGCAGCCTGGCGGCTTCCGAACTGCTGGTGTAAATCATCCGTCCGCCCTCATCCAGACCGATTTCCAGCTTGCCCTGGATGGGACAGCCATGTTTTTTCAAAATGCGGACCAGGCGCAGCAGCATGGCGTTCATGGAAGCAGAGTCCGGATAGGCACCCGTATCCTGGATGGTTACGGAATAGGCCGGTTCATTATAAGCGAGAAGATACCCGTTGCAGTCATAGATATTCCCCCGCGTGCCCGGGATGGAGACCTCCCGTTGCGTCAGCCTTTCGTACTCATTTAGATAATTTTCACCGGCTACGATCTGTAAATTAAACAGCTTCACTATTAAGATGGAAAACATCACCGCATAGACCATCCCCAGTGCAAACAGGCGGGAACCGGCAATCCGGTGAAACAACTCCTGAAGTATTTCCAGTAAATCTTTAAGCATCCTCTAATCAATCTCTCCTTTTTTCCAGTTCTTCCAGCCTTCTGTTGGTAAAAAGGAAAAACCGGTAAATCAACAATGTCGCCACTACCGTAAAGATTGTCTCCGGCAGGATGATCTCCCCAAAATAGTAAAGGAAATCAAGCCGGTTCCGAATCAGGAAACTAAATACATAGATATAACAATTATAAGCCAGTTCATTTACCAGGCTTAAGATCAACGGCAAAGTGATATAATCTTCATAATAATATTTGGTGCAGATCCCGTTGGCATATCCGATATGGATATATAACAAAGTATAAAAACCGAACGGCCCGCTATAAAAAAGATCCAGCAGGATCCCGGCCAAAAAACCGTACCACATCCCGGCTTCTTTCCCATAGATAAAACCAAAGGAAAAGGTCAGGATCAGCAGAAGGTTGGGAGCAGCCGCTAAAAAAGGCAGCAACGGGAAGACGCCGCTTTGGATGGTAAATGCCAACAGCATCAGCAAGATATTTAATAGGATTCGCTTCATTCCTGATCTCCCTGCCCTAAGGGCATCTCACCGTCCGCATGGTCTTCTTTTAATTCAAGAATCACCAAAACCTCCTGAAGGTTGTGGAAGCTGGCAGCCGGCACGAGATAACCGGATTTGGTAAGGCGGGTTCCGTCCGTGGTGATGTCTGTGGCATAGCCGATCAATATCCCCGGCAGATACTTGGAACTGATGTTGGATGTGACGATCCTGTCACCGTCCTTCACATCGCCGTCCTTGGTAATCTTGCTGATTCGCAGCCGCCCTTCGGAAAACAGAGTCAGATCCCCTTCCACAAAGCAGGTGTCACCCGACTGCTGAGCCATGCCGCTGACACGGCTTACATCATCAATAATGGAACGGACGGTTGCATAGTTAGCGCCCACATCCGTCACAATGCCTACTAAGCCGCCGCCGGCAATCACATTGGCATCTACCTGGACACCATCTGCCGAACCTTTATTGATCCGAAAGACCTGGAACCAGGCACCGGTATCTTTGGCAATCACCCGGGCACCGATTTTTTCATATTGCTGGTATTCCTGATCCAGCTGGTACAACTCCCGCAGCCGCTGCAATTCAAACTGTTCTGCCTGCAAACGGCTGTTCTCTTCCACCAGGCCGTCAATCTGTTCATGCAGACGTTTGTTTTCTTCTACCGCACCTTTAAAATGGCTGTAATCGGTGATCTCGTTATAAATCAGGGTTCCGGCACGGTTTACCCCTGACTGCACAGGGATAAGCAGATAGCCAACCCCTGTGCGCAGAGGTTCCAGAAAACTGTCGCGGAATGAGGTGACCACAATCAGCAAAAGGCAGAATATGGACAAGCCAACCAAAATATATTTGCTGCGTTTTGATTCCATCTATAATAATCCCCGTTCTTTCATACTTACATAAGAGTATTCCCCTACCACCACATGGTCTTGTAAGGCAATCCCAATCACACGCCCTGCTTCTAATACACGCCGTGTCAGCATGATGTCGTCTTTGCTTGGTTCGGGATCTCCGCTTGGGTGGTTATGAACCAGGATCAGGCTGACTGCCTGATATCGGAGCGCTTCAATAAAAATCTCCCTGGGAGTGGCAAGGGATGCATTGACCGTCCCTTTCGAGATCAGGATGTCCCGGATCAGCATCTGCCGGGTATTGAAGAGCATGACATAAAATTGCTCTTGCCCCATATGCCGCATATCTTCCTGGAAGTATTCTGCCACTGTCCCCGGATCCATGAATACCAAAGCCTTTTGCCTGGCTTTCCGTTTCCAAATCCGCCGTGACAATTCCCCGATGCACAGAAGCTGGATTCCTTTGACAACACCGATCCCTTTAACCGATGTCAATTCCGGCAATGTCAGATGCAACAGTCCCAAGATGCCGTCCTTTGGATAGTTCAAAGCCAGAATATCAGAGGCAAGATCCAGAGAATTGGAATCTTTATAGCCATTGCGTATCAGGATGGATAAAAGTTCCACGTCGCTCAGCCTCTCCGGCCCTTCCCGTAAACAACGCTCATAAGGCCTGTCATCATTGGGAATATCTTTTATTTTCATTGTCCTCACCGTTTCCTTCTACGTGACTCTCCCTGTACGCAGCTGGAAAAAAAGAGATACATTTACTTATTCTACCACAAAATCAATTTTGTGTACACCAAAATAAGGCAGTTTAGAAAAGTTTAATGTACCTGGGGGATCTCCACAATTTCTGCATCTGCCAGTTTCTGTAAGGACATCAGGATTCCCAGTTTTGCATGGTACCAGGTCAGGCCGCCCTGGAAGTAGACTGCGTAAGGGTCTTTAATCGGGGCATCCGCACTTAACTCAATGGAGGAACCCTGCACAAAGGCACCTGCCGCCATAATCACCGGGGCATCATACCCTGGCATATCCCACGGCTCCGGTGTAACAAAGCTGTCCACAGGTGCTGCTGCCTGGATGCCCTGGCAGAATGCGATGACCGCTTCCGGGGTGCCAAACGTAATTGCCTGGATGATGTCATGCCGTGTCTGCCGGGAATCCGGGGTAACGGAAAAACCCAGCCGCTCATATAGGTTTGCGGCAAAGACGGCACCTTTTAAGGCTCCGGCCACCACGGTTGGCGCCAGGAACAGCCCCTGGAAAAAGGGCTGGTTCATCCCCAGGCTGGCACCGACTTCTTTTCCTAAGCCAGGTGCGCTTAGGCGGTAGGAAGCACGGTCAATGCAGTCCTTCTTCCCCACGATATATCCGCCGATCGGAGCAAGCCCTCCTCCCGGGTTTTTAATCAGGGATCCGACCACCATATCAGCCCCCACATCGGTTGGCTCGATGCGCTCGACAAACTCCCCGTAACAGTTATCTACCATGCAGAGTACATCCGGTTTTATGCTTTTGATAAAGGAAATCAGTTCCCCGATCTGGTCCACCGACAGCGTCGGGCGGGTGGCATAGCCCTTGGAACGCTGGATGGTTACCAGCCGTGTCTTGTCATTGACAGCCTGGCGGATCGCATCAAAATCAAAGGAGCCGTCTTCTAATAAGTCTGCCTGGCGGTACCGGACGCCGTATTCTTTTAAGGAACCCACAGAATCACGGATGCCGATGACTTCCTCCAGGGTATCATAAGGTTTTCCTACCGGGGAGAGCAGCTCGTCTCCGGGGCGCAGGTTGCCGGAAAGAGCCACATGCAAGGCATGGGTACCGCTGATCAGCTGCGGCCGGACTAATGCACTTTCTCCATGGAAGGTTTTTGCATATACCTCCTCCAAGGCATCCCTTCCCAGGTCATTATAGCCATACCCGGTAGTCGCGGCAAAATGGATGTCACTGACCTTGGCTTTCTGCATGGCATGGATCACTTTCATCTGGTTATATTCCGCTGTCTCGTCAATAAGGGAAAACCTTTCTTTTAAGGATTTTTCAATGTCCGATGCATAGGATAAAATATCATGCCGGATTCCCATCTTTTCATACATCTGTTCCAATTTCATCAAAAGCTGTCTCCTTCTGTTCGTTCTTTTTTGCCGATTCTTCTTCCTGGCGGAATTCTTCCAGGATGTGTTCCAATATCAATCCCTGGTCGCAGCCAAAATCCTCCAGCTGCAGCCACCGCACGCCGCGTTCTCGCTTAAACCAGGTCAGTTGGCGCTTAGCAAAATGCCGGGTGTCGCGTTTTAATACCCTGACTGCTTCTTCGAGGCCGCATTTTTGGTTCAGGTAATCCAGGATTTCTTTGTAACCGAGCCCTTGCATGGAGGTCATGCCTCGGCAGCATCCCATATCCCGCAGCTTTTCCACCTCGGCAACCAAACCGGCAGCAAGCATCTGATCTACACGCTGCTCAATCCTTTGGTACAAGAGTGTACGGTCGCAGTTTAATACATAATAATAAAACCGGTAAGGGGAACTTTTCTTGCGTTCCTGCTGGTTGTGTTCTGAAATCTGCTGCCCGGTAAGCCGGTAATATTCCAATGCCCGGATTACGCGTTTGCGGTTGTTCGCATGGATCTGCGCCGCCGCATTGGGGTCAGCCTTCTCCAACAGCTGGTGCAGATACTCGTTTCCGTGCGCCTGGGCTATTTTTTCCAGTTCTGCCCGTACACAAGAATGATCTTCATTTTCTTTAAAATCAATATCGTAGAGAAGCGCCTGGATATAAAATCCGGTGCCTCCGGCCACTATAGGAACATGGCCGCGCCGGTAAACGCCGGATAAAGCCTGCTTGGCCATGGCCTGGAAAACAGCCACATTAAAGTCTTCCCACGGCTCTAAGACATCAATCAGGTGGTGTGGGACTCCATTCATTTCTTGCTTCGTAACCTTTGCCGAGCCGATATCCATATGGCGGTATACCTGCATGGAGTCAGCGCTGATAATTTCGCCGTCCAATGCCCGGGCCAGCTGGACGGCCAGGGAAGTTTTCCCCACGGCAGTAGGCCCTGTCAGTACGATTAATGGCTGTTTCATATCATTTCCTCCCTGATACGTTATACAATGCGTTTAAATTTCTTTTCCAGGTCATATTTGCTCATAGAAATGATCGTGGGGCGCCCATGGGGGCAGGCGTATGGGTTTTCCAGCTTTAACAGCTGGTCAATCAGCTGGTCTGCCTCCGAAAAACTCATGGAATGGTTGCCTTTGACAGCAGCCTTGCAGGACATTGAGGCTACCTTTTCGTAGACCATGGAGGAGCCGCCAAAAGAGGCGTCCTCTGAGAGCCCATCCATAATTTCCATCAGAAGTTCTCTATGGGCGAGAGAAAACAGATTGTCCGGAACCGCGCGGATCGCATACTCGCGGCCTCCGAAATGTTCAATCTCAAACCCGATATCCTTAAAAATATGCCGGTTTTTTTCAAAAAGATCCGCTTCCCGGCCGCCGAGGGTCAGGACAATCGGCGGTTCCACCATCTGGCTGGACTGTTTCCGGTTGGCCAGGGAAGCCATTGTCTGCTCATATAAGACTTTTTCATGGGCAGCATGCTGGTCGATAATATACAGCTGGTCATGAAACTCTACCAGCCAATAGGTATCAAAAAGCTGGCCGATCAGCTTATGGCGGATACGGGAGGATGGTTCTAAGAGGCGTTCTTCAAAAAGATCCATCTGCCGGGTCAGGCCGGATACCGTTTTTTCCTCAGGCTGAGGTTTTTCCTGGGCGGAATAACCGGCAGGCTCCTCTGCAACCCCGGCAAAATCCGTGCTGTGGACATTGAAAGCCGTGCTGTGGCTACGGGCATCCTGCCACTGTGCCATACGCTGCTTTTCAAAAGGCTCCGGTATGGCTTGGCTTTTTGCCTGGTTTAGCTGTGGCTTTGGTACCGGTATTTTTTCATGATTTTTTGCTGTTCCCGGTTCCACCTGCGGTATGAGTTCTTTGTGCATCAGCACTTTTGTGATGGCATCCTGCACCGCACGAAATACCGCCTCCCCGTTCTGGAAGCGCAATTCCATTTTCGTAGGATGGATATTTACATCCAGCAGTTCCGGTTCCACCTGCAAATGCAGCATAGTAAAGGGATATTTATGCTGCATCATAAAAGGACGGTAAGCATCTTCGATTGCCTTACCGATAATATTGCTTTTAATATAACGTCCGTTGATAAAATAGTTTTCAAAGCTGCGGTTGCTGCGGGCAATGACCGGCTTTCCGGCAAATCCCTTGACAGAGATTGCCTCATAACTGGCCTGCAGCGGCAAAAGGTTAGCGGCAATCTCTCTTCCATATACCGTATAAATAATATCCTTTATGCTATGGTTCCCGGAAGTATAAAGTTTATTTTGGTTGTTCTGAATGAAGCGGATCGAGATTTCCGGATGGGACAAGGCAATTTTTTCGACCAAATCGCCGACATGCGCCCCTTCCGTCATAGCTGTTTTCAAAAATTTTTTCCGCACCGGGGTATTGTAAAACAAATTCCGTACAATAAAGGTGGTTCCTTCCGGAGCCCCGATCTCTTCTTTGCTTTTTTCCGCACCGCCTTCAATCTGGTAGCGGGTTCCTGTCAGGTTCCCGCAGGTGCGGGTGATCACTTCCACCTGGGCTACGGCAGCAATACTGGAAAGTGCCTCTCCGCGGAAACCAAGGGAAGATACCAAAAACAGATCTTCCACGGTGCGGATTTTGCTGGTAGAGTGGCGCAAAAATGCCAGGGGAATTTCGTCAGCCAAAATGCCGCATCCGTTATCCGTTACCCGGATAAAAGAAATCCCGCCATCGCGGATTTCCACAGTGATGGCGGATGCCTTCGCGTCAATCGCATTTTCCATCAGTTCTTTGACTACGGAGGCCGGCCGCTCTATGACTTCCCCGGCGGCAATTTTGTTAATGGTACTTTGATCCAGGATCTGTATATTGGGCATTTTCCACCTCCATATGTTTACATAATATTATTATGTCTCCTTCTCGTCAGCCGTCCAACGGTTATTCAGCTTTGTCTGGAAGCGGTATAAGACATTTAAGGCATCAATCGGCGTCATCCGCCCTAATTCCAATTCCTTTATTTCTTTTATGATATCATCTTCACGAACCGTGTCAAACAGTGTAAGCTGCCTCAACTCCACTTCGTCAGGTTTTGCCACTGCCTTACGGCTGGTAATATTAGCACTGATCTCAGCAATTTCGCGGGTTTTTGATGTCAGGTCTGAGGCAACCAACTCTTCCACCAGTTCCTTTGCCCTGGCAATCACCGAATCCGGCACCCCGGCAAGCTTTGCTACCTGGATCCCATAGCTTTTGTCAGCCCCGCCCCGGACAATCCTTCTTAAGAATACAATGTCATCGCCGTTTTCCTTGACCGCAATGCAATAATTGTTAACCCCGTTAATGATCCCTTCTAATTCCGTCAGTTCATGGTAATGCGTGGCAAACAAAGTTTTGGCACCTAACAGCCGGGTGTTGCTGATGTGCTCCACCACCGCCCAGGCAATGCTTAAGCCGTCAAAAGTACTGGTTCCCCGCCCGATTTCATCAAGGATAAGCAGGCTGTTGCGGGTAGCGTTGCGGAGGATATTGGCCACCTCTGTCATTTCTACCATAAAAGTGCTCTGGCCGGAAGCCAAGTCATCGGAAGCACCCACGCGGGTAAAGACCCGGTCGCAGATTCCGATATTGGCAGAATCCGCCGGGACAAAACAGCCCATCTGAGCCATCACCACAATCAGGGCTGTCTGCCTCATATAGGTTGATTTTCCTGCCATGTTAGGGCCGGTTATGATAGAGATCCTGTTTTTGCCATTATCCAAAAAGGTATCATTGGACACAAAAAAATCATTTCCCATCATTTTTTCAACCACCGGATGGCGCCCGCCTTTGATCTGGATCACCCCTTTTTCATTGATGGCAGGCTTGATGTAATTGTTCCTGGTAGCTACCGTGGAAAGGGATACATAGACATCAATGGCTGCCAAAGCCCGGGCTGTTTTCTGGATGCGGACTACTTCCGAAGCAATCGTATCGCGAACCTCGCAGAACAGGTCATATTCCAGGGAAAAAAGCTTATCTTCTGCCCCCAAAATAATGTCTTCCAGGTTTTTCAGTTCATCCGTCGTATAACGTTCCGCATTGGTAAGGGTCTGTTTGCGGATAAAATATTCAGGGACAAGATCTTTAAAGGAATTGGTAACCTCAAAATAATAGCCAAATACTTTATTGAATTTGATTTTCAGGTTTTTAATTCCGGTTTTGTCGCGTTCTCTGGTTTCTAGCTGGGTCAGCCAGGTTTTTCCTTCTGTTTTTGCATGGCGAAGCTTGTCTGCTTCTTCATGGTACCCCTCGCGGATAATGCCGCCCTCCCGGACAGAAACCGGAGGTTCATCCACAATGGCCTGTTGAATGAGGCTGCAGAGTTCTTTCAGGGGATCCAACTCATCTTGAAGAGCCTTGAGATTTCCACAAGTGAACTCACAGAGCAGATTTTTGATATGGGGAACCATGGCAATCGAATTGCTGAATGCCAAAAGGTCACGGGGATTAGCTGTTTTGTAGCTGATACGGCCGATCAGGCGTTCCAGGTCATAAATCGGGTTTAAATATTCTCCGAGTTCTTCCCTGCCGATATAATTCAAATTCAGTTCTTCAACCGCCAGCTGGCGTTCTAGGATTGCATTTCTCTCAATCAGGGGCTGTTCAATCCAGGTGCGCAAAAGCCTGGCTCCCATAGCCGTGCGGGTTTTATCCAGCACCCACAAAAGGCTTCCTTTTTTCTGGCGTTCCCGCATCGTATCAAGCAGTTCCAGATTCCGCCTCGTGGAGGAATCCAGAACCATGTAATTGCCCGTGGAATAGGGGACAATCACCGTTAAGTGATCCAGCGTATTTTTCTGTGTTTCATACAAATACTGCAAAATAGCACCAGCAGCAATCACCCCGACATCATAATCAGCAAGCCCCAGCCCTTCCAGGCTTCCTACCTTAAAATGTTCACGCAGGATTTTGCGGCAGCTTTCATCCTGGAAAAAATGGGAATCCAAAGAAGACATGGAAAAACGGCAGCGGTTTTTCATCTCTTCCAGGCTGATCCCTGACATGGAGAAAGCATCATTGCAGACAATCTCAGAGGGAGAAAATTTGTGGATTTCATCATAGAGGGATTGTTCATTTTCCACTTCCGTCACCAAAAAATCTCCCGTCGTAATATCCGCAACCGATATTCCCATCTTCTCGCCCAGATACACAATCCCCATCAGGTAATTATTTTTGGTTTCATCCAAAGCCTGGGAACTGGTTATGGTTCCGGGGGTCACCACACGGATCACTTCCCGTTTCACCAAGCCTTTGGCCAGCTTGGGATCTTCCACCTGTTCTGCAATTGCCACTTTATAGCCTTTTTGCACCAACCGGCTCAAATAAGTGTCCACAGCATGGTAAGGAACGCCGCACATCGGTGCGCGTTCCTCCAATCCGCATTCCTTTCCGGTAAGGGTGAGTTCCAACTCTTTTGAGACCGTCTTTGCATCTTCAAAAAACATCTCGTAAAAATCACCCAAACGGTAAAAGAGAATGCAGTCCTGATATTGCTTTTTTGTCTCCACATACTGAGACATCATTGGCGATAATCCGTTCATCTTCCGTCCTCAGTTTCTTTTTCACTTTTTCCAATATAGTAAAACCCCTTGGCGTTAGTCAGCCTTACAGGCACAATCTGCCCAACCAGGGAAGCATCCCCCGGAAAATGAACCAACAGATTATTGCCAAGCCGCCCGCTGACATAACCAGCCTGGTGGTCATTTTCGCATTCTACCAGCACAGGCTGCACCGTATTCACATCCCGCCCGCATACCTCTGAGGCAATCTGCTGCACTTCCCGCAGCAACCGGTCAAAGCGTTCTTTTGCCACAGCCTCCGGCACCTGGTTTTCCATTTCCGCCGCCGCAGTTTTGGCACGTTTGGAATAGAGAAAAGTAAATGCACTGTCAAAGCGGACTTTTTGGACAACATCAAGCGTCTCCTCAAAATCCTCTTTTGTCTCACCCGGAAAACCAACAATAATGTCCGTTGTCAGGGAAATATCAGGGATTGCCGCCCGGATCCGTTCCACCAAATCCAGATACTGTTCTTTCGTATAACAACGGTTCATCACTTTTAGGATCCGGCTGCTCCCGGACTGTAGCGGCAAATGTAAGTGATGGCAAACCTTCTTGCAGTCACGCATGGCAGCGATCAGGCCATCGGAAAGATCCTTGGGATGGGAGGTCATAAAACGAATCCGTTCAATGCCTTCCACAGCATTGACCTGGTACAGCAGTTCTGCAAAACTTACCGGTTTTGCAAGGGTTTTTCCATAAGAATTTACATTTTGGCCTAAAAGCATGACTTCCTTTACCCCGCCAGAAGCCAGCCTGCGTATCTCTGAAAGGATATCTTCCAGATCGCGGCTCCTCTCCCGCCCGCGCACATACGGGACAATACAATAGCTGCAAAAATTATTGCATCCATACATAATATTAACGCCGGACTTAAACGGATATTTGCGTACCGCCGGGAGATCCTCAACCACAGCCTTGGCCGAATCCCATACATCAACCACCATCTTTTTTTCTGTCAGGCAGCAATACAAGAGTTCAGCCAGCTTATAGATATTATGGGTGCCAAAGACCAAGTCCACAAAGCAATAACTCTTTTTAATCCGCTCCACAACCAAAGGCTCCTGCATCATGCAGCCGCACAAAGCAATTTTCATGGCAGGGTTTTTCTTTTTCAGAGTCTGCAGATACCCCAGATGCCCGTAGACCTTCTGATTGGCATTGTCCCGTACCGTGCAGGTATTGTAGAGCACAAAATCAGCTTCCTCATTCTCACATTCTTTTAACCCAGCCTGCAAAAGGATTCCCCGAAGCTTTTCCGAGTCACGGGCATTCATCTGGCAGCCAAAAGTCCGTACAAAAAACGTCAAGGCATGCCCCTTTTCTTTTTCAAGTTCATGGACATGCCGGCGGCATTTTTCCATATAATAATATTGCCTGTCTGGTTCTTGTAATGGCAAATCCAAAGTTATTTCATTATACATTTTTCCTGTCATTCCAATCTTTTATTTTCCTTAATAATTTCTTAATTTGACCTTTTTCGACATTTATGGTACAATGGCACCAAGGAGGGGGTTTAAGGGGGAGTTTTCTTTACCCCCGGATCTGCCCATTGCCATAAATAATATATTTTGTAGTGGTGAGCGCTTCCAGCCCCATAGGACCTCTGACATGGAGTTTTTGGGTACTGATCCCAATCTCAGCCCCGAACCCAAACTCATTCCCATCCGTAAAACGTGTAGAAGCATTTACATACACTGCCGCCGCATCAACCTCATCCAAAAACCTCTGTGCATGTTCATAATTATTCGTAACAATCGATTCCGAATGTCCTGTATTATAATGGTTAATATGGGCAACCGCTTCTTCCAGGGATCCCACCAGCTTTAAGGAAACAATAAAATCCAAATATTCATTCCCCCAGTCTTCTTGACATGCCATCACAAAACCAGGAACAATAGCGCATGCCTCAGCATCAGCCCGCACCTCTACCTTTTTTTCATCCATCCTTTTCTTTAGCATAGGCAAAAAATGCTTAGCCTCTGCCCTGTGAACCACCAGAGATTCACATGCATTGCAGACACCGACCCTCTGCGTCTTGGCATTATCAATAATGTCAAGAGCCATTTTCAGGTCAGCGCCTTCATCCACATAAATATGGCAGTTCCCAGTGCCTGTCTCAATAACCGGAACCGTGCTGTGTTCTACCACAGTGCGGATCAGCCCGGCACCTCCGCGGGGAATCAGCACATCAATATATTGGTTTAAACGCATCAGCTGCCTCGTCACCTCCCGGCCGGGGTCAGTGATTAACTGTACAGCATCCGTCTGTATCCCAGCCTTTGAAAGGCCTGTTTGAAGCCAATGCACAATTGCCTCATTGGACTTTAGGGCATCACTGCCTCCCTTTAGTATCACGGAATTGCCTGTCTTAAAACACAAGCCAAAAGCATCTGCCGTCACATTGGGGCGGGCTTCATAGATCATCCCAACCACGCCAATCGGAACGCGCTTTTGGCCGACCATCAGGCCGTTCGGCCGTTTTTTCATCGACAGCACTTCCCCGGTCGGATCTTCCAATGCCGCCAGCTGCATCAGCCCGTCTGCCATTGCCTGGATCCGGCCAGGCGTCAGTTTAAGGCGGTCTAGCAGCGATTCCTTCATCCCGGCAGATTTAGCCTTGTTCCAGTCCTCAAGGTTTGCCTCTAAAATCTCAGCCGTCCCGTCTATGAGGGACTGGGCAGCCATTTTAAGGCCATGGTTTTTCTTGGAAACTCCCAATTGGTTTAAATAAGATGCCGCTGTTTTTGCCCGTTGTCCGATATCTGCTAAATCCATAAGTTCTCCTCCTGTCAGGCGCCCTGTGGGCATTCTATAATTTTGTCCGAAGTGATAATCCACTGCATTCTGTGGTCTGTTTTTTCTGCAGTAATGTCCGCTTTTACCTGGAACGGGTAGGCAAGGGCAACACATAGGTGCCCTGGCTCCTGTTCAAAAAAGCGGTCATAATAACCGCCTCCATAGCCAACCCTGTCTCCGGATACGGAAAATGCCAAACCAGGGGTGACAACCACCGCTTTTGCGTCCCTGGCCAACGGACAGCCTTTTGCTGGTTCCTGGATCCCGTAAAATCCGCTTTCCAGCGCATCTTTGTTATCCACAAAGTAAAACCGCAGCCTTTTTTTCTCTACCCGGGGCAGGGCAACGCGGACTTTCTTTTTCCACAATTGCCCTAACAGCCCCCAGGTATCCACTTCTTGTGCCAAAGATGCATAAAGATAGACCACGGCTGCCTCTTGAAATGCAGGCCAATCCCAAAGCCGCTGTGTGATCTGCTGATCCAGCCTGTTTTTCTCTTCCGGGGATAGTGCACTGCGCAACCGGCGCATTTCTTCCCGGATGTGTTCTTTAGGATTGTTCATCTCGGATACCGCCGTATTTTTTTCCTAAATCCGTGATCGTCCCATCCTGTTCCCGGATGGAAATGCTGTTGAGGTTTGCACGCATATTTCTGCGGATTGCGGCAATATATTCTTTCCGGAGCGCAGCCTGTTCAGCCTTCTCCTCCTCGGTCAGCCCTGTGGACTGGGACTTATGGTACAATTCATTAATCCGGTCAATCATGCCCTGATCCATTGTTTTCTTCCTTTCTGCCTAATATTGGTAATTGATGTAATCCATCAAATCAAAATCCAGGTTTGTATGTGCCATAAAGAGGGTGCCCTTTGGCATACCCTGCATAATCTCGTGGATCACTTCCAAATCTTTTCCATTGGCAATCACCATGTCAGAACCACTGTCTGTTGCAATCCGGGCAGCAGCCAGCTTTGCCGCCATCCCTCCCGTCCCTACATCACTCCCTGCCGTATTTTTCCCCATGTCCAAAAGGGAGGGGGTGATCTCCTTTACCAGGCTGATAAATTCAGCCTCCGGGTTCGTGTGTGGGTCATCCGAATACAGGCCGTCAATATCCGAAAGCAGGATAAGGAGGTCTGCTCCGATCAATGCTGCCACAATCGCAGATAACCGGTCATTGTCCCCAAACCGGATCTCATGGGTGGAAACCGTGTCATTTTCATTGACCACCGGGATTGCCCCTAGATTTAGCAGTTCGTCAAAGGTGTTCTGGGCATTATAGCGGGATGTCTCACTGGCCATGGTATTTTTGGTCAGCAGCACCTGGGCAGCCACATGGTTATATTCCGAAAAAAGCTTTTGGTAAACCATCATGAGGCGGGCTTGCCCCACCGCTGCATAGGCCTGCTTTTCAGAGATGGTGACCGGCCGTTTGCGGCCGCCAAAGGCCTGGCGCCCGGCAGCAATCGCCCCGGAGGAAACCAAGACCACATCCCGCCCCTCTCCTTTGAGGTCACAGAGGATACGCACCAGTTTTTCTATTTTTAATAGGTTCAGTTCACCTGTTTTTGGGTGGGTCAGCGAGGATGAGCCGATTTTTACCACAATTCGTTTTTTCTCTTTTAATTCCGATCTTAAACCTGAAGGCATCTGTTATTCTCCTGCTCTTAATCTTGTGTCTTGCCGTCAAAAGGCTGATAGCGGGAAGCAATCGCCTCTGCCACCCGCACTCCGTCCATAGCTGCCGAGGTGATGCCGCCGGCATATCCGGCGCCCTCCCCGCAGGGATATAAGCCCTTGACAGCACTTTCCATCTGATCATCCCGCCAGATGCGCACGGGTGAAGAAGTCCGGCTTTCTATTCCGGCCAAAACAGCATCTGCCCGGTCAAACCCGGGGATCACCTGCCCGAATGCTTGGATTCCTTCCCGGAGCGCTTCTGTAAGCGCTGGCGGCAAAATCTGGTGGAGCGGGCCGAATTCCCACCCGCCCTTCATCTGCGGCAGGACATCGCCGAGCGAGGAAGATTTCCTGCCGTTTAGGAAATCTTTGTAAAGCTGCACCGGGATCTTCCCCTTCCCTGCCTGGAATGCCTGCCTTTCCAACACTCTCTGAAATTCCATGCCTGCAAGGGAGTCTTTGCATGGGTAATCATCCGGGGTCACGGTCACAATCATGGCGCTGTTGGCATTGATCCCGGCGCGGTCATGGTAACTCATGCCATTGACGGCTAACATTTCCGGTTCAGAGGAGGCATTGACCACATAACCGCCAGGGCACATGCAAAAGGAATAAACGCCCCTGCCGTTTGCGGCTTTCCAGGTTAACTTATAATCAGCAGCGCCCAAAGACTCAACCGTTTCCTGCCCGTACTGGGCATAATTAATCATTGCCTGGGGATGCTGGATGCGCAATCCCACGGCAAATGCTTTCGCTGACATGGGGATCCCCCGTTTTTGCAGCATAGAAAAAGTATCCCTTGCGCTGTGCCCGATTGCAAGGACGACGGATTGTGAGGGGATCCGCTCCCCCTGGCCGGTGACCACCCCGCAGACCCGGCCTTGCTCAAGGATTAAGTCTGTTACCTGGCAGCCAAAGCGGATATCACCGCCGAGACGCAAGATTTCCTCACGCATCCGCCTCACAATATGGCACAATGCATCGGTTCCGATATGGGGCTTATTCTGGTATAAAACTGCCTCCTCTGCACCAAATTCGCGGAAAATTTCCAGCACAAGCCGGTTCCTAAAGCAGGGATCTTTGACCAGTGTGTTCAGCTTTCCGTCCGAGAAAGTCCCGGCTCCGCCTTCCCCGAACTGGACATTGGAGGAAGGGTCTAACCGGCCGGTCTGCCAAAAGCGTTCCACCGTTTTCTGTCTATGTAAAACGTCGTGCCCGCGTTCCAAGACCAGGGGGCAATAGCCATGGCGGGCAAGCATCAAAGCACAAAAAAGCCCGGCCGGCCCGGTACCAATGATGACAGGCGGGGCAAGAAGCTTTTGCTTTCCTGGCTTTACGAAGTGATAGCAATCTTCTCCCAAAACCACAAGCTGTACATTTTTTGCTTTCTGGAGGAATGTTTTACTGCAGGGCAGGGACAGTTCGGCATCAATGGTGTAACTATAAAATAAATCCGGTTTTTTGCGGGCATCCAGGGATTGGCGCCGTATACAGGCACGTTTGATATTTTTTTTATCTGTCCGCAGGATTTTGGCAATCTTTTGGTACAGTTCGTCCTCTGTATGCCCCACCGGCAATTTCAGCTGGGTTATCCGTATCATAATCTTCTCCGTCTTTAAGAAATAGTATCCGGGTCACTTTCTATGCGGAAGCCGGTTTGGGCTTCCCGCATGGATACCTGCCAGGCATCCGCTGGTCCAGGCCCATTGCAGGTTGTATCCGCCGCATATGCCGTCCACATCCAGCAGTTCTCCTGCCAGGTAAAGCCCGGGTACCAGCTTTGACTCCATGGTTTCCGGCAGGATATCACGGGTGTCCACACCTCCGCAGCAGACCTGTGCATGTTCAAAAGATTTGGTGGCTGATACCGCTGCCTGAAAGGATTTTATCTGCCTGGCCAGACGTTCCCAGGCATCTTGCGGCACGTCTGCCGCGGCCTGCCTGGCCGGGATATGGGATAGCTTGACAAGCACTGCTGCCAGCTTCTTGTGGAGTACACCTGTTAGGAAATCCTCGATTTCCAGATGGGGCATCTGCAGGGCTCTTTTTTTCAGGAACTGTTCGGTCTCTTCCTGGCTTTTGGCCGGGAGGAAATCCAGGGCAATCTCAACAGGCTTTTTCTTTTCCAGGGACGTGGAGGCAAAGCGGCTGACCTGGAAAGTGGGGATCCCGGAGACACCGTATTCGGTCAGCTGAACCTCACCTAGGGCGGATGATAAGCGTTTTCCTGCACAAAAGAGTGAAATCTCGGCTTCACACCGCACACCGGCCAGCTGCTTAAAATGCCTGCCCTCACAGCAAAGCTGCACCAATGCGGGAAGGGGCGTGATGACCTTGTGCCCAAACCGCTCAGCCAGGCGGTATCCGCTGCCGTCCGACCCGGTGGCCGGCGCCGCTTTCGACCCGGCGGCCAAAATGAGTGCATCCCCCGAAAAGCCGCCCTGATCCGTCACAGCAAAAAAACGCTGCCCTTTTTTGCTGTGCAGCTGCTTCACCTGGCATCCGGTTATGGACTGTATTTGCAGCCGCAGCAGTTCCAGCCGGAAAAGGTCTAATACTGCCGATGCCTGCTCGGAATTTGGATAGATATATCCATTTTTACTTTTCACCATAATCCCTAGTTCTTCTAAAAACCCCAGGGTATGCCCCACATCAAAACAACGGATCGCTTTCATCGGGAATCCGGGCTGGCTGCAATGGTAGCAGCCGCTTTCCATGGAAAGATTCGTCAGGTTACATCTCCCGTTGCCAGTCGAAAGAAGTTTTTTCCCCACCCGGTCCATGTGCTCTAAGATTGTTACCTGGGCGCCCTGCCTGGCAGCCATGATTGCTGCTGCCATACCGGACGCCCCTCCTCCGACGACGATTACCTTTCTTCCCACGCCTTATCCTCCGGTATTTGATCCTATTTCTTTCCTATTGTAGCCATTTTGCCTGTATTTTTCAAGCAAATTTTTCAACTGGTATAGGACTCCAGGTAATGGATCACTTCCATCATGCTGGGAAACCAGATCCCTTCCCTCAGCCTTTCTTGCTCGCGTTCGGGAAAATCGTGCAGCGGAATATGGGTATAGAGGCATATGGTTTCCTTATCTTTGCCAAACACCAGCAGAAAACCGTCTTCTGAGACAAGATAAAACTCTTCTGCTTTTGTCTGGTGCAGAACCTGGCTGCGGTTGGCAGCCGCTAAGTTCTCTGGTGCGCTCTGGGTAACCTCCGCTGTCCCTATGGTTTCTATTTCAGTTTCCTCAGACTGGAAAGAAGAAGCATTTTGATGCTGCCGGGTCAAAAAATATCCGGCAGTCAGGCATGCGGCACTGACCCCCACAAACAAAAATAAGCAGATCATATAACGTTTCATGGTGAAACCTCCTGATAAGTAGGATATTGTCTGCTTATTTTTCCCTTTTATGGCAATTTTATTCCTTTATTCAATGACGATCCTCCCGGCATCCGAGGTAGGGACAATGCAGACCCATGTCTTTCCGGGATTCAGCACGATTTCCTGCCCGTCTGCCGTGTAATAGTGTGTGACGCCAAATTCACCGTCCTTTTTCCAGGAGATGTTGACGGCTTTTCCGTTTGTTATAAAAAATCCGCCCCACTGGTCTTCATGGACATTGATATTCCGGTAATCGGTAGTGGCATAATATCCGGCAGAACAGCATTGTATCAGGATATTCTTAACTGCGACCTGGCCTTCATTGCCGCGGTGTTCTGCCCCGTACTGATAACGGTAATAAAGGCCATCCTCTTTATGGTATTCAAACCAAGGGTGGTTAAGGGAATAACCTGGGGTCACCTTGGACGCTTCTAAGATCCCCTCCCCTTCTAAGTCCACCGGGCTGTTTTTATCTGCAAAATAATAGTGCCCCCGGTAATCCGCCGCGTAATCCTGGGAATACCCCAGCTTTTCAATGGCACGCTGAATGCCGTCAAAGCTGGCATAGGCATTATGAGGCCGTTTCCTGTCCTTGGCACGGTAATAAGCCGTGTCACCGATGCCTTCAACGCCATTGATATTGTCCACATTTTTTAAGTAGGGCTTGGCAAATGTGCTCTGTCCAAAATGGGCGTAGATTGCGTCAAATTCACGGGCAAAATAGGTATAATAGGTACGGCAGCTGCGGACTGAGCCGATCCGGTCAAGGTCGTCGTAATCCTCTATGATTGCCATATAGCGGTTCATATCCCCTTCCACCGGCGCTTCATAGATAATGCCTGCACGGTTGATGCCGTATTGGGGCAAAGCAGCTTTGTCATTGCTCATCATGATGGCTAAGGGCCTGCGGTTCCCTTGGGCGGCCGGAACCATCTCGCCGGTCAGGTAGCTGCGGACCATCCCGTCTGCCTCAAGCCGTTCCCAAGGCTCATAAACCTGAGGTACTGCCTCTGTCTCTACCTCCGTCTCCGGTTCAATCACAATCGGTTCTGTCTCCGGTTCAATATGGATGGGAGCCTCTGACACAGACACCGCGGCAGAATCTGCTTTCTTTGCACAGGCTGTCAAGAAAACCACAACGATCAGAAGCATTCCCCAAATTACCGTACAGTTTTTTTTCATCGGCCGTATCCTTTCCCGGATAATATCTCGCGCTGCTTTTGTTCCATCTGTTCCCGCTGCTTTTCCTCCATGTGGTCATAGCCGCAGAGGTGCAGCATGCTGTGGGCAATTAAGAACGCCAGTTCCCTGCGCGTGGAATGCCCGTATTTTTCAGCCTGCTCCACTACCTTTTCCACTGAAACCACAATATCCCCCAATAGAAGTTCACCGGTCTCCGGATTAAAAAAGTCCTCCGCGCGATCTTCTACATGGCTGAAATCTGACTCCTGCACAAACTCAATCATCGGGAATGACAGTACATCCGTGGGGGCATCTGTCTGCCGGTAGTCACGGTTAATCTCCCGTATGGCCTCATTGTCTGTAAAAAGAACATTCACCTCTGCCTCATAAGGGCACTTTTCATAGTCGAGCACTGCCAAAATGATCTCCTGGGCAATCTCCTCATAAGGAAGTTTTAGTTGCTTGTCCGTCTCGTACTCTGTGTGGATTGTCATCCCATTCCCCCTTCTTTTGATAGCTGTTTGAGCCTATCTGCGGCGGCTAGGCCTGTCAGGCTTTCCTCTGTGCTCTTTTCTTTCTTCCTTTTTTTCATAATTGTCGTAGGCCTGCACGATTTTCTGAACCAGGGGATGGCGCACCACATCCTCGCTGGTCAGGTTACAGAATCCGATGTCATCGATCTTTTGGAGAACCTTCATGGCCACATCGAGCCCGGAAGCGGCACCACCGGGCAAATCTTTCTGGGTTCTGTCCCCGGTAATCACCACTTTTGACCCAAACCCGATTCTGGTTAAAAACATCTTCATCTGGGCCGGGGTCGTATTTTGTGCCTCATCCAGGATGATATAAGCATTATCTAAGGTACGTCCACGCATATAAGCTAACGGGGCAACCTCGATCAGCCCTTTTTCTGAATTGTGGAGAAAGCTTTCTGCTCCCATGATCTGGTACAAGGCATCATAAAGAGGCCTCAGATAAGGGTCAATCTTGCTCTGTAAATCCCCCGGGAGGAATCCTAACTTTTCGCCTGCTTCAATTGCCGGGCGGGTCAGGATAATCCTCCCGACCTCGTTATTCTTAAATGCCTGGATCGCCATTGCCATCGCAAGATACGTCTTCCCGGTACCGGCAGGCCCTACGCCGAATACAATCATCTTTTCGCGGATGGCATCCACGTAATGCTTTTGCCCGAGGGTCTTTGGCTTTACGGGCTTTCCGTTGATTGTCCGGCAGATGATATCTTTGTCAATCTCCAAAATGGCGTGGTCTGATTCCGTAAAAGACAGGGAGAGGGCATAGTCCACATTCTGTTCGGTAATGGTGTTGCCCCGCTTGGAGAGCTCTACAAGGTTATTGAATACGCTTTTGGCTTTTGCCACCATCCCATCCGGCCCAATCAGCTTGATTGCCCCGTCCCGGGCTACGATTGTCACCCGGAGGGTGCGCTCAATCTTTTTCAGGAACTGGTCAAATTGGCCGCAAACATTCTTTTCGTGTTCAATCGGTATGTCGATGATCGTCTCTATTACACTCATTTGGCTGGTTCTTCTCCTTTTGTCTTCCTCTTATTCTGGCATGCTGGGATCTGTTTGTTGGGCTGCCTCCGTTTCAGGAACGGATTCTGCCGCGAACGGGCTTCCAATCCCGATTTTCTCCTCCAGCAAAAATTCTCCCCGGACTGTCCAGCCGGAATCCTCTTCTAATATTTTAACACTATTTTCAAGAATTTGTACCCCCTTTTGTTTCAAATTTTCCATCTTTTTTTGGTGGATTTCATTTGATTTCTGCTCTAATTCCTCTTTCGTCAGGAAATGCTCATAAACCTGGTATTCCCTGGCAGAAATACGGTCAACCCAGAGCGGCAGGTAAAAGTCTCCTAAGATAGCCGCCTGGGTGCTTTTGGAGGTCATGGCCCAGGGATTTTCCCCCCATGCGGGCAATATCCAGAGAAAAGAAAACCCTCCGAACCGCAGCCGCACTCCCTGCCGTTTTTTCCCTGTCTCAGCCCGGCTCAAAGCCAGCAAAGGGATCTTTTCCTGGTAGCCCTCAGATGTAACCGCATAGATATCGGCATCTGCCCGTACCGGCTGTTCCCGTACCAGTTCTTCTGCATCATTGTAAATAGGCACCATGCCGCGGACCAGTATCTCCCCCTCCTCTACAGAATCCCCCACGCGGACCAAAGCCTTCCCCCTGCGCACTACCATACGGGTGATGGTGCCGGATTTTTCTGCCACCAGGTTCCTGGGACTGCTGTCTTTTTGGGGGATGCTGCCGATCACCTCGTTTTCTTTTACCTTGATCATCAGCCTGGTGCCGGATATCCGGGCGGAGACCCAGATAATCTCCGGGTAATCGCTGCGGATATTCTCTTCCAGGACATCACAATCAATCCCGGAACGAAGCTGCCCATACCGGATGCCCCGGGTATCCAGATAATGGATCAAGGTATCATCCGTGAACCGGTAATTCCCTTCAATGGAAATATCCCAGATGAACTGTGACATGCAAAACAGTACCAGGAAAAAGGAAATGACCCCTGCTGCATACAGCTTCCGTCTCCGGTTACGGTATAAAAAAAAGGGAAGTCCGAATCTTCCCAGAATTTTCAGCCGTACCTGAGCCTTTTTCACGAGCGGGCGTACCCTGCGGTAGTCCTTAATGCTGATCAAAAATTGATATCCGCTATCCTGGTAGCAGAGATCCCAGATCACAATCTGCCTGGACATGCAAAGATTTAAAAAACGTTCCGGTGAAAACCCTTTTAGCTGGATGCGCAGATATCCCTCACAATAATGCTTTATAGCGTCTTTCAAGCACTCCACTCCTGTCCTTTTTCCTTCATTCACCAAATTCCATTGATTGAATCAGGCCGCTGATTTTCATTTCATCGTGGTTATAATATTCAATATGAAGCCGCTTCCCATGAAATTGAAGCTTACAGTTTTTTGCCTGGAGTTTTACTGTCTTGTCATCATAAATCAGGATGCCCCGGTAGTTTTCCACGATTACACTGGTGCGCCCGACAAACGAGATCAGAACTTCCCCCAGCACCACATCCTTCGGCAGCTTCAGATTGTCTGCCGCCGCAATTTTCATCTGCTCAAACAAAGGCCTCATCCTCTGCCTATGATTACTATTATTCTACGAAAAAATCCCCGGTCTTATGACTGGGGATTTGGAAACGTTTAATTAAATTTACGTTTTCTTGCGGCTTCAGACTTTTTCTTACGTCTGACGCTTGGTTTCTCGTAATGCTCTCTTTTACGAATCTCTTGCTGGATCCCTGCCTTCGCACAGTTTCTTTTGAATCTGCGCAATGCACTGTCCAAGCTTTCGTTTTCTTTAACGATTACGTTCGACATCGCTCACACCTAACCTCCCTCCAGTTGTGTACTTGTGCATAATACAACTGTTTGGGTATTTATTCGCACTGCTTAAATTATAACATAAAATCTCTATTCGTCAACTATTTTTTGCAAAACATGGAGATTTTTGTGATGAGGGGCAATATGGCCTCCCCCTCATCTTTCTTCCGGCATGCTTTTCGCCGCATTTTTATTGGATCTGGCCGGCAGCGGCTTCGTACACCTTCTCCAGTGCGGCATCCACCCCATCCGGGTTTTTCCCGCCTGCCTGTGCCATATTCGGCCGTCCGCCTCCGCCTCCGCCTACCAAACCGGCAATCGCCTTGATCAGGTTTCCGGCATGTGCGCCCTTCTTTAGCGCCCCGTCCGTGGCTGTCGCCATCAGGCTGACCTTGCCGTCTAACACCGATGCGAGCACGATCACACCCTCACCAAGTTTGTCCTTTAACTGATCGCCGAGGTTTCTTAACCCGTTCATGTCTGCGTCGCTCACCTTTGCGGCAAGAACCTTGACGCCGCTGACCTCCTTTACCCGGTTCATGACATCGCCCAGGGAATCTTTGGCCAAACGTGCTTTTAGTTTTTCGTTCTCGGAATGCAGGGCACGGATCTCCTCTGCCATAGCCTCGATCCTCCCTTTTAACTCCGCCGGGGTGCTCTTGGCCGCCTTCGCCGCTTCATGCAGTTCTTCCTCTGCATGCTGGTAGTAAGCCATCAGGCCATCGCCGGTCAGTGCCTCGATCCGGCGGACATTGGCAGCGATCCCTGCTTCGGAAAGGATCTTAAAGGCATGAACCTGGCCAGTATGAGCGACATGAGTACCGCCGCAAAGTTCGGTAGAGAAATCGCCCATCTTAACCACACGTACCGTTTCACCATATTTTTCACCAAAAAGCGCCATAGCGCCTGTTTTTTTCGCTTCATCTAGGCTCATCTCCTGTGTGGTTACATCCCAGTCTTTCTGGATCTCCTGATTCACCAGCTGCTCGGCCTTGCGGATCTCCTCCCGGGTCATGGCGGAAAAGTGGGTAAAGTCAAAACGCAGGCGGTCAGGTGTCACTAAGGATCCTGCCTGCTCCACATGTTCCCCCAATACAATCCGTAATGCCTTCTGGAGAAGGTGGGTTGCGCTGTGGTTCTTTTCCGTCGCACGGCGGCTGTCAGCGCCTACCTTTAAGCTGACAGGCTCACCGACAGCAAACATCCCGGAAACCATCCTTCCGACGTGCCCGATCTTGCCGCCTTGCAGGTGGATGGTGTCTTCCACCACAAAGCTGCCGTTTCCTCCCTCGATCACACCGGTATCGCCGGTTTGTCCGCCCATGGTTCCGTAAAACGGCGTCTCGTCCACAATAACGGTTCCTGCCTGTCCGTCTGTCAATGCCTGTACCAGTTCGCTGTCTGTTGTCAGGACTGTAATCTTGGAATTATGTGTTAGGCGGTCATAGCCTACGAAGGTACTGGTGATGTCAGCCGGGATCGACTGGTATACGGTCACATCAGCACCCATGTAGTTGGTGGCCTTCCTGGCTTCCTTTGCTTTCTTTTTCTGTTCTTTCATGGCAGCCTGGAAACCAGCCTCGTCCACGGTCATCTTTTTCTCTTCCAGAAGTTCGACCGTCAGATCCAGCGGGAAGCCATAGGTATCATAAAGTTTAAAGGCATCCGCCCCGTCAAGGACGCTCTCCCCTTTTTTTGCCATCTCCTCTTCCATCTCGGACAGGATCGAAAGGCCTGTGTCAATGGTGCGGCTGAATTTCTCTTCCTCCTCGGTGAGAACTTTGAGGATCATCACGCTCTTTTCTTCCAGTTCCGGATAACCATCCTTGGACAGGGCAATGACCGTCTTAGCCAACTCGGCCATAAACCGCCCCTCAATGCCCAGAAGCCTCCCATGGCGGGCAGCACGGCGCAGCAAGCGGCGCAGCACATAGCCACGCCCTTCATTCGAGGGCATAATGCCGTCTGAAATCATAAAGGTGCAGGATTTCACATGGTCTGCAATAATCCTTAGGGATACATCCTTTTTTTCGTCAGACTGGTAGCTGGTATGCGCCAGGGCACATACTTCGTCCAGAAGTGCTTTGTTGGTATCTACCGTAAACAGGGAATCCACGTCCTGCACGACAACAGCCAGGCGCTCCAGCCCCATGCCGGTGTCGATATTTTTTTGCACCAGTTCCGTATAATTGCCATGGCCGTCATTCTCAAACTGCGTAAATACGTTATTCCACACTTCAATGTAGCGGTCACACTCACAGCCCACCGTACATCCTGGCTTCCCACAGCCATACTTCTCGCCGCGGTCATAGTAAATCTCCGAACAGGGGCCGCAAGGGCCTGCCCCATGCTCCCAAAAGTTGTCTTCCTTGCCAAAACGGAAAATCCGTTCCTTGGCAATGCCGATCTTCTTATTCCAGATCTCAAAGGCCTCGTCATCATCCTGGTACACGGACGGGTATAGGCGGTCAGGATCCAGCCCCACTACCTCAGTCAGGAATTCCCAGGACCAGTGGATCGCCTCATCCTTAAAATAATCCCCGAAGGAGAAATTGCCCAGCATCTCAAAAAAGGTGCCGTGCCGTGCCGTCTTGCCGATGTTCTCGATGTCGCCGGTGCGGATACATTTCTGGCAGGTGGTCACCCGCCTGCGCGGAGGGATCTCCTGCCCGGTAAAATAGGGCTTTAATGGTGCCATGCCGGAGTTGATCAGCAAGAGGCTGTTGTCATTATGGGGAACCAAGGAAAAGCTTTTCATCGCTAAGTGCCCTTTGCTCTCAAAAAACTCCAGAAACATTCTTCTCAGTTCATTTACGCCGTATTTCTTCACGTCTGTGTCCTCCGCCTTATCTGCCTTCCTGGCTTCCTACAGCCTTCTCGGCATCTTTTTTATCTCTGTATTTCTTGCCCAAGAGAATGCCGGCATAAGCAATCACTGCAAAGACAATTGCCTTGAACGTGTACCCGATTAAGCTTACTGCTACTTCCGTCATGATATATAATCCCTCCATTGTTTAAATATCAACTTCTTCCATCCTTGTATCTTATCATAGGAGGGGGTATTTATCAAGACGGAAATTTAGGATGTTAGGCTTTGTGGTGTGGGTTTTGTGGTTTTTACGGGCTGTTTAGGGAAGGGGTGTTTTTGCCGAATATCTCTACTTTGCTCCCTTTGTGGACTTGGAGTTCTTCTGTGAGCCCGTAGACGGCGTTGCTGATGACATATTCCCCGTCATTGACATAGACTTCTACGATGTGCCCGTCCACATAAATATCCAGTTGGTTCCCCTCC
Source organism: bacterium 1XD21-70 (assembly GCA_003669055.1). Taxonomy (GTDB): domain Bacteria; phylum Bacillota; class Clostridia; order Lachnospirales; family Lachnospiraceae; genus Brotaphodocola. Next base: position 13,493 of record RAYB01000019.1, on the reverse strand, counting down.
TGTACCCCGGGGGTCTCAAATATCATGCGGTAGCCTTCGCCCGGGCAGAATACGGCTGTCCGGTCTGTACAGATCCGGTTTCCCCTGCAAGAGACCTGGTACCCGCCTACATTCACATAGCCGCCGTCTTCTAGGCAGAGGCGGATCCGGTAGCCTTCTTTCCCTGCTTCTTTCACATCGCTAAGGGGCTTTGCGTACTGATTTTTCACATTGGGGTGGACGCGGAAATAGATATGGCCGTTTTTTACTTCAACCACGCGGGGGAGGCAGAACATCCCCCGCCATGGCGGCAGGCCGTCGTCTTCCACAGCCTTTGGCATCCGCAGCCAGGCCGTCAGCACCCTGTTCCCGTTTTCGTCCACCGTGCTCTGGGGGGCATAGAGATCCAGGCCGTAATCCAGATATTGGTAGGTATCCGGCATTGTCATTTCACAGCCGTCCTCTTTAAAATCGACAGCCATGCAGATGGACTGGTTTTCTTCCCATTTCCCGTCTTTTAGAAACCGCATAGGGGAGAATATCAGCACCTGGCCGCCTTCTGCCTCAAAGTAATCGGGGCATTCCCACATCCAGCCCCATCCGGCCCCTTTTGACACGTCATTTACGAATGACCAGTTTTTAAGGTCTTTGCTTTGGTAAAAGAGCAGCTTTCCCCGGCCTTCTTCGTTCTGGCTTCCTAAAACCATATACCAGCCGTTCTTCCCTTTCCATACTTTGGGATCCCTGGTATGGGTCTTGTGTCCGATTTTCGGATCCGTGAGCGGGGGGATGACCACCTGTTTCCCGTTAAAATTGTCAAAGTGGATCCCGTCCTTGGATGAAATCATCATCTGGCAGGAGTCAAAGTGGTCGTGGGTGCTGAGGTGGATGTTCTCCGGATCTGTCTCATAGTAATGCACGCCCGTATAGAAAAGAACCATATTCCCTTCATTTTCCACTGCACTGCCGGAAAAACACCCGCTCATATCCCCGTATTTTGTCGGAAAAAGTGCAATCCCGATATGTTCCCAATTCACCAAATCATCGCTGACTGCATGCCCCCAGTGCATGGTTCCCCACACTGGTGCGTAAGGGAAATATTGGTAAAACAGATGATATTTCCCTTGGTAATAGATAAATCCATTGGGGTCATTGATCCAGTTCCCTGGTGCTTTTAAATGACCGCCCTGCTTGATATGCTGCTCCATGTTCCCGCTTCCTTTCCGTAATTTCCCGGCCTGCTGCCACATATAGGATACATGATGTTTCTCTGTTTTTAAATACTTTTTTCCGTGTCTTTATCAAAAAAGTGCATCTTGTTTGGCAGGAACACAAACCGGATCTCATCCCCGGCCAGGCGGACCTCATATTTGGATACCCTTGCCACGGTCAGGCTCTGGCCAAAGGTAAAGTACAGATTATTCTCATTGCCCATCACCTCGGTATTTTCCACGACGGCCTTTTGCTGATCTGCCTCAAAGGATTTTTGGCTGGCCGGATCCAGCTTGATATCTTCCCCCCGGATCCCCATAATCATCTGCCCGCTTTTTCCGCCCAGGCGCGAGACCACCTCGTCCGGCAGCCCGATTTTATTGCCGTCCCGGAACTTTAGTTCATTGCCGTCCACAGTCACATGGTAGAAATTCATCTGCGGAGACCCGATAAACCCGGCCACAAATTTATTCACCGGATGGTCATACAGTTCCATGGGCGCCCCGGCCTGCTGGATCACGCCGTCCTTCATGATCACGATCCGGTCAGCCATGGTCATGGCCTCCACCTGGTCGTGGGTCACATAGATCGTGGTCGTTCCCAGTTCCCGGTGAAGCTTGCTGATCTCGTTGCGCATGCTGACCCTCAGCTTGGCATCCAGGTTGGAAAGCGGCTCATCCATCAGAAACAGCTTCTGGTTTTTCACAATCGCACGTCCCAGCGCCACTCTCTGCCTCTGCCCGCCGGATAAGTTTTTGGGCTTGCGGGTGCGGAATTCTTCCAGGCCCAGGATGCGGATTGCCCAATCTACCTTCTTTTTCACCTCTGCCTCCGGCACTTTCATATTCCTCAGCCCGTATCCGATATTTTTCTCCACCGTCATGTGGGGATACAGGGCATAGTTCTGGAATACCATGGCGATCCCCCGGTCTCTGGGCGCTGTGTCGTTGACCCGTTTCCCGTCGATATACAGATCACCGCCGGTGATTTCCTCAAAGCCGGCCACCATCCGCAAGGTTGTGGACTTGCCGCAGCCGGACGGGCCTACAAATGCAATGAACTCTTTCTCCTCTATGTCCAGGTTAAAGTTTGTGACAGAATTCCTCTCTGCATTTTCATATTTTTTGCAAATATTCCTAAACTCGATAAAACTCATCTCTTATCCCTCCTTGGACCCTGTTGAGGTCACGCCTTCTACAATTTGTTTCGAGAACAACGAATAAATGATTATTACGGGAATCGTTACCATGGTGATCACGGCCAGTGTCTGCCCCATGGTGGTATTTTCATTGGATGTAATGGAATTTAAACCGATCTGGGCTGTCAGCAGGTTGCTGGAGGTAAATACCAGCGAAGGCCACAGATAATCATTCCATACGTTTAAAAATGTAAATACGCTTACGGTCGCCACTACAGTCTTGGACATGGGAAGCACCATGGTAAAGAAATATTTTAGCGGGTTGCAAAAGTCCAGCTGGGCAGCTTCATACACGTCATCCGGCAGGTTTAAAAACACCTGGCGGAACAGGAATATGTTGAATGGGTTCACAATCATAGGGAGGATATATCCCACCACCGTATTGAGGAGGCCGACCTTGGCTATCATCAGGAAATGGATGGTAAGGATTGTTTCCATCGGTACGATCTGCAGCAGCAGGATCAAAAGCACCCACCGTTCCCGGAAGGGGAAATGGATCTTTGCCAGGGCATATCCGGCCAGCCCGTTGACCACAACGCCGCACACGATCAGGACTGCCGCATAAAAAAGGGTGTTGGCCATATACCTCAGGAAATTGGTATTGGTCAGGATCGACACGTAATTCTCAAAAAATCCCCCTCCCGGCATAGGCGGGATAAAGGCGGCTGCAGTGTTCATATCTGCTGCGATTGCTGCATCCGGCTTAAAGGAATTGGCCAGCATCCAGACGACCGGAAACAGGAAAAACAGTGACAATGCCAAAAGTACGGCTGTTAAAACCAAGTTAATTCCTTTTTGCTTTTTTGTTAACATGTCGCTCCTCCTTATCTCTGGTCAGGATGGACTGGACCACTGTCAATGCCATCACAAATATTGCGAACACAATCGCCATGGTAGACGCAAGCCCGATCTCCCAGTTGACGGTACCGGTCTCATAGATATTGTAAACCATGGTATAGGTAGAGTGGGACGGGCCGCCGCCGGTCATGACCATGGGCTGTACGATCATGCGGAATGCCCCGATGGTAACCGTGATAAAAACGAACACACAAAGCGGCTTTAACTCCGGAAGCGTGATATCCTTAAATTTCTGCCATTCACTGGCATGGTCCATCTCTGCCGCCTCATAAAGCCCTGGGTTGATTGCCTGCAGCCCGCCTAAAAAGATGATCATCTGGTACCCAACCCCCTGCCAGACACTCATGGCGGCAATGGAGGGAAGCGCCTGCCTGGCGCTGTGGATGAACGGCTGGGCAGGAATCCCTAGGTTTGCCAGGATGGTATTTAAGATCCCTTCCGGGCTATAGATCTGCATCCATAAGGTGGAGACCACCGCCAGGGACATTACCACCGGGACAAAAAATGCCACCTTAAAATATTTTTTGCAATAGGTTACCTTGTTGATCAAGAGAGCCAGGCCCAGCGCCCCGATCCCTTGGCAGGGAAGGATGATCAGCACAAAGCATACCGTGTTCAAAAACGACTGCACAAACAGTTCATCCTGAAAGATTTTCACATAATTCCCCAGCCCCACAAAATGTGTCAGATCCGGGTTCAGTGCAAAATAATCCGTAAAACTGAATGCCAGGGTCAGCACCATGGGCACAAACAGGAAGATGGTTAAAAGAACCAGTGCCGGCCCGAAAAATGCCATGCCCAACCATGTATTTGATCTTTTCTTCATCATTTCCTCGTATAACGCTCCAGCTTCGCGTTAATCCTTTCTACAGATTTGTCCAGCACCTTTTGCGTATCCTGCCCGCTGAGGGCGATATTTTCCAAGGCCTGCTGGAAGGAGGTGCTTACCTGCGGGTACACCGGTGTCTTCGGCCTGGGATGCCCGTATGTTTTCAGCTGTTCATATAGCATGCGGTAATTTTCGTCGCTCTGGAACACGTCAATCTGGCCAAAAGCCTCATAGGTGGAAGGGAAGGTTTTTGACAGTTCCCAGATCCGGATCCCGCTTTCCACCCCGCTCATCCATTTCACCAGTTCCGTGGCCCCTTCCAGGTTTTTTGTGTGGGAGGAGGCGGCATAGGCCCAGGATCCTGTGGGCGTATAGCGCCCTCCGTCCCAGCTATCCCCTACTACATAGGGCGCTACCCCTAAGCGGATATCAGGGTAATTCTGGTAGACGGTGTTGACCTCCCAGGCTCCGTCTATCTTAAAGGCGGCTCTCCCGCTTTCAAACAGATGTTCGATAGGGGCTTCTGACATGTATTTTTTCTCCACCACGGTCCGGAAGAAGCCCATCGCCTCAGCCATCTCGCCGGAATTGAAAAACCCGTCTGCCGAAAGCCCGTCCTCGCTGACGAGGTTTCCTCCGTCCGACCACACAAAGGGGGCGTAGTAATAAATGCTTGCCTCGCCCACGGGGAACGTCATATCCAGAGGGTATCCGCCCATCTCATCCATCAAGGGCTTTAATTTTTCCAAAATCCCTAAGAACTCTGTCCGTGTCCAGGGATGCCCTGCCTCAGGTACCAAAATCCCTGCTTTCTCCAGAATGTCCTTATTATAGTACAACCCCACGCTGGACTCCATTACCCCCAGCGCATACAGCTGGTTTTGATAGGTGCCTTGTTCCAGGATTGATTCTAAGTATATGCTTGACTCCTCTTCTTTTAGCGGTGCCAGCGGCTGGATGATCCCGTTGGCGGCATAAGCAGCAACATTAGGCCCATCCACGGTCAGCACATCGGGAAGTCCTCCTGCCATCACGGAGGCGTTGACCTTATCGGAATACCCCCCGCCGCTGTTATTGCGCGGGACAAATTCTATGTCCGCAAAATATGTTCCGTTATACACCTCATTGAACCGGTCTACCGATTGCCGGTATGCCTGCCCTTCCTCTGTGTCTTCAATGGAATGTACCCACAGAGAAAGATATTGCTCACCCGGGTCAAACCCAGGGACATCACCGGGCTGCACCTGCTTTTTCTGGCATCCTGCCAGACACCCGGCCGCCAGCATCACCGACGCTGCCATCACAACTCCCTTTTTCATGACACCCTCCTGACCAGGAATACACCTGATTGTTTTTTGTTCGCTTCATGCTTCGGAATAACTGCTCGTAACCGGTAAAGTAACCGGTTACTTTATGGTGTAATCTTACCATTCCCTATGGCAGATGTCAATCCCTTTTTCTTATTTTGCCATATCCCACAAATCCTGCTCCTTCTTTTTATGCAAAGGCTACAAAACCGGTCACTTAACCAATTCCTTTACCGCTTATTTTCTGGTTGTCTCTCTTTTGGCATTCTGATATAATAGGGACATCCGAATAAAACAAAAGGAATTTTCCCGCCATGGCAAAGAAAAACATTACTTTTAACGACATTGCCCAATACACGAATTTTTCCAAGACAACGATCTCCAGGTATTTTAACAACCCGGACTCCCTGACACTGGAGAACCAGCAAAAGATTGCCGATGCTTTGGTTGCCTTAAATTACCAGGAAAACAAGGTTGCCCGTATACTGGCCAATGGGAAGACGGAATTTGTCGGCATCGTTATCCCCAATTTGTATCTGCACTACTATTCCCAGATGCTGAACCAGCTTCTCGCTACCTATGAGGCCTTTGGCTACAAGTTTCTTGTGTTTGTGGGGAACGGCCGCGAGGAGACGGAACGTAAGTATATCCAGGAACTGCTTGCCTACAAAATTGAAGGGATGATTATTCTGAGCCATACCATCCACTCAAAGGAACTGGCGGCCTGCAACCTGCCGGTTGTTACGATCGAGAGGGAAGACCAATATACCTGCAGCGTCAACACGGACAATTATATGGGCGGAGTCCAGGCGACCAGCCTCCTGTATAAGAATAACTGTGATATTTTAATCCATATCAATGCAGATATTTCCCCTCTTGTCCCTGCATATGGGCGGATCCAGGGTTTTCTGGATATTTGCCGGGAACACAGCCTTCCCCATGAATTGATCCTGTTTGATTTAGGGAATAGCTATCAGGAAACATCCCGGTCTGTGCAGTCTCTTTTTGAACAGATAGAAGAAAAATATCCGGGCAAAAAAAAGGGGATCTTTATGTCCAATGATACCCATGCAAATATTTTGCTGAACTTAGTCATCCGAAAGTATAAAGGCCTTCCGGATTTCTACCGGATTATAGGTTTTGATGATTCCCCCATCTCCAGGGAAGCGATTATCCCTACCAGCACGGTCGGACAGCAGGTGGAGAAAATTGCCTGGGAAGCCATGGAACTCCTTGTCATGCAGATGGAGGAACAGAAAAAGCGGAAGCCTGCCCCTCTTCCGGCACCCATCCATAAGATTATCACTCCGGTCTTGGTAAGGCGGGATACGACAGAATAAGGAAGCAAAAACCGGCAGGATGTACCTTACCGATACATCCTGCCGGTTTTTATTCCGTTAGGAATTCTCCATACAATTTTGCCAGTTCATATGCCCTGGCACGTGTTAATTCTGCCCGGGATTGGCTGTAGGCCACTTCCTCCATGGCACTGCCCATCTGTTTTTGCGAAGCGCTAACCGATGATGCTTCACTGTTTTTCATCCACTCAACCTGGCCATGCATGAGTGCCTCCTGTGCTTCTTCGCTCAGCTTTTCTTTCAGGATCCCCATAATCCGCTGCAATTCGCCCTCCCACAGCCGCCATTCGTTTTCTGCGGAGGCTTTCCGGGAGTTCGTGGTGGCCTCGGATTCACGGGACTGGTTCCGGGCAATCTGCTCGTCCAGTTCCTGTAAGCGTATTACCGCCGGGTTTTTAGAGCCCTCCTTCCCGGACGGCACATTTTGGGGCAAAGCAGACTCCGGCTCCGGGTTATGGCCATATTCTTCTTTAGATTTATCCTCAATCTCCGTATCTGATGCCGGGCTGGACGTCCCATTCCCGGCATCCGCGGCAAGCGGGTAGGGGTGGGAAAGCTTCTTTACCTGGGTATCCGATATTTCCACGCGCTCCCCGTTCCCTGCCGGTTCTTTTCCTGCACCATCATGTGCTGATAGCCCATCCGTTAAATCAGAGGAGGCCATAGAAACGGAAACCGATGCCTCTGGGGTTCCTTCTGTCTTTTTTTTCACATAGTCGGTTGAGAAGATCCCAATGGCCAAAAGCATGCAAATGGCAATCCAAATTCTTTTTGGTTTCATATGAATCATCCTGTCTTCTTTGTCTCTTTCAGCGTTGATTGCTTTGATATCTATACCATAACACAATCTTCCAAGAAAGGGAACCAGAGGACAAAAGAAGTAAAGATTCGTAAGAGAACCGTAACTAATTTCCTATCCCGCCGTCTATCAGCAGATGATCCCCGTCGGCAGCCGAGGTAGCAAGCTTATCGCACCGTTCATTCTGCGGATGGCCCGCATGGCCTTTGACCCAGATGAAGGTGACCTGATGGGGAGCCTTGGCATCTAGGAGGCGTTCCCAAAGATCTACATTTTTCACTGCCCCGCTCTTGCCCCTCTTCCAGTTATTGGCCACCCAGTTATCGATCCAATGCTGGTTAAAAGCGTCGGTCAAATATTTGGAATCGGAAAACAGTTCCACCTGGCAGGGGCGGTTTAAAGCCTCCAAGCCGGCTATCGCAGCCATGAGTTCCATCCGGTTATTCGTTGTTTTCTGGTATCCGGCCGAGAGTACCTTTTCGTGGAGCTGCCCCTTGCTGTCCATGAACTGCAGCACAGCCCCATAGCCTCCCGGCCCGTCCGGATTCCCCCGCGCGGAGCCATCCGTATAGATCTGGACTTTTGTCATAAAATGAAAATTCTCCTATCTGTCCCATTTATCACACAGGGAATTGATCTGATCTGCAAACTTAGACAGATCCTTATTGGTGCCGCCTTCATTGCGGGCAATCACTGTCATCAGGCGCTCACCGGCAGCCAGCAGGCGGGCAAAGATCCCTTTCGCCTTCTTGGTGGCGGCACTCCTGGCAGCAATCGGGACACCGACCGTCTCCTTCACCCACGCACCGGCAATCAGGTCATATTCTGCACCGCTGAAAGGCGCTTTGGCCGGAATGCCTGTCCGTTCGGTAACCAGTTCTGCAAACCGGTCACAGACATCGTCGCTGCCGTGTACCACAAAAATCTGTTCCGGCTTTTTCTGGAAATTCTCTACCCACTCCAAAAGCCCGTCCCGGTCGGCATGTCCGCTGATGTCGTGGAGTGTTTCGATATGGGCTTCCACCTCGATGGTCTCGCCAAACAGCTTGACAGTCCGGTTTCCGTCCACTAAGTTCCGCCCCAGGGTTCCTTCCGCCTGGTAACCGGCAAAAATCACGGTGCATTCCCTCCTCCAGAGGTTGTGCTTTAAATGGTGCCGGATCCTTCCGGCATCGCACATGCCGGAGGCGGAAATGATTACCTTGGGAGCCGGGTCAAAATTGATGTTCTTGGATTCTTCGCTGCTGACGGACAGTTTCAGCCCGGGGAAGGAAATAGGGTTGATTCCCATCCGTACCAGATCCTGGGTTTCTTCGTCATAGCATTCCAGCTGGTTGTTCTTGAACACGTGGGTTGCCTCCACTGCAAGCGGGCTGTCCACATAAACCTCGAAATTTTCATGGCCACGGATCAGCCTTTGGGTTTTGATATGGCGGAAATAATACAAGAGTTCCTGGGTCCTGCCTACTGCGAACGCAGGGATCACCACATTGCCGCCCCGGTCTAAGGTCTCCTGCACGATCCGTACCAACTCTGAAATATGATCCATGCCCTTCTGGTGCAGCCGGTTGCCGTAGGTGGACTCCATCACGGCATAGTCGGCCGCCATTGTGTAGGAAGGGTCACAGATTAACGGCTTGTTTTTGTTCCCGATGTCGCCGGAAAATACAATTTTTTTCTCTGCCCCGTCTTCTTTTAGCCAAATTTCAATCGAGGCGGAACCTAAGAGATGGCCGATATCGGTAAAACGGATGGTTACATTCTCTGTCAGCTTGACGATGTCACCGTAATTGTTGGGGACAAAGTGCTCCAATACACCCAGGGCATCGTTCATCTCATAAAGCGGCTTCACCTCCGGCCCGCCGGCCCGCCGGGATTTCCGGTTCTTCCACTCGGCCTCCATCTCCTGGATATGGGCACTGTCCTTGAGCATGATATGGCACAGGTCACAGGTGGCATTCGTCGCCATGACAGAGCCGGAAAAACCTCTGGCGTAGATGTAGGGCAGCATTCCGGCATGGTCGATATGGGCGTGGGTGAGAAGCACATAGTCTATCTGGGACCACGGGACAGGGGGCTCGACGTTTTCATAAATGTTAAACCCCTGTTCCATACCGCAATCGACGAGAATATGGGTTTCTCCGGCCTGCAGGTAATGGCAGCTTCCGGTTACTTCGTGGGCGGCTCCGCTGAATACAATACGCATATTGATTCCTCCTCTTTGGTTGGGGGATGTTTAGTGGGTTATGGTCCTTGGGGGTATGGGGATAGTAAATAGTTATCTGTTTTATGGCTCGGTACAATAAACAGCGGGTCAGATGATGATGCAGATCATCCCTCCCGAACTGTCATTGATGATCTTTTGTAAGGCATCCTGCAGCTTCATCTGGCAGTCCTCGGTCATCTGGCTTACTTTGGCCTGGATCCCGTCTTCCACGATCTGTTCGATGGATTTTCCGAAAATATTCGTGTCCCAGATCCCGTCCTCTTTTTTCTTTGCATTTTCCTTCATGTAGGCAATCAGGTCTTCGGCCTGCTGTTCGCTGCCGACAATAGGGGCGATTTCAGTCTGGATATGGGCTTTGATCAGATTGATGGAGGGTGCCTCTGCCCGCATCTTTACTCCATATTTGTTTCCGTGGCGGATGACCGTCGGCTCATCGAGGATGATCTCCGACCGTTCCGGCGTGACGACGCCATAGCCGCGCATCCGTACCTGGTTCATGGCATTTAAGACTTTATCATACTCCGTCTGCATGGAAGCCAGATCCCGCAATTTTTGCATCAGCTGATATTCGTCCGTGATGGGGATGCCTGCAAAATCACTGAGGGTCTGGTAGTAATAGCCATCCTCCAATGCCACCTGTACGGATACACTGCCGTTTGACAGATCCATCTGATCCACCTTCATCGAACGGATGACCTCCGAATCGCCGCTGCCAAAATCCGTTGGCACATCTTTCATATGGCGCACCTGTGACATCAGTTCCCGCGCCGTCTTTACGGCCTGCTCTTTCAGCCAATGGCTTCCCGGCAGGATCTCCAGCCACTTCGGGATAAAGAAGTCCACCTCTGTCACCGGGAACTCTTTCAGGACTTTTTCCAGGATCCGGTGCACATCCTCCCGCTTGAGCTGTTCACAGTTCACGGGCATCACCGTCACTGCGTATTGCTTTTCCAGTTCCTTGGCCAGGCGCCCGGTCTCCTCCGAATAGGGCCGGTCAGAGTTTAGCAGAACCAAAAACGGCTTGCCGATATCCTTTAGTTCCTGGATCGCCGTGCTTTCTGCGGCTATGTATGCCTCCCGCTTCAAGTCCCCGAAGGAACCATCCGTGGTAATGACAATCCCGATGGTGGAATGGTCCTTGATCACCTTGCGGGTACCGATTTCTGCCGCCTGGGTAAAGGGGATCTCTTCCTCGAACCAAGGGGTTTTCACCAGGCGTTCCCGCTCGTTCTCCACATGGCCGGCGGCTCCGTCCACCATAAAGCCTACACAGTCGATCAGCCGTACCTTGGCCTGAATTCCTTCCGCCGGCTGGATCAAAGCGGCCTCTTTCGGGATAAATTTCGGTTCTGTGGTCATGATGGTTTTTCCCGCCGCACTCTGGGGAAGTTCATCCCTCGTTTGGTTTTTCCGGTGTTCGTCCTCCATCTCCGGCAGCACCAGCTGCTCCATAAAGCGTTTGATGAAGGTTGACTTACCTGTGCGGACCGGACCGACGACACCCAGATAAATCTCGCCGCCGGTCCTTGCCTTGATATCTTTGTATACATTATAGCTTTCCATGAAGATACCCCCTTGCTATGCTGGCGCATTGCCAAAAGCCATGGCATGATCCATGTATCTCCGGCAATACTTTACTGCTATAAGCATATGCCAGGGGGGTTCGATTTATCACCGGTTCTTTAAAACTTCCCGCTATTCTCCTCATTTCTAAGAATTGCGAGTGTTTTTTTCACCCGTTCTTCCGTCCGGTAGGTCTGGAACGACATTTTCCGGACACGCATAATGTCCTGGTTATCCTCAATCTCGGCAATCTTGACCTTGGACGCCAGTTCACTGGAATGGATGTCCTCAATATAATCAAAATATTTCATGTCGGGTTTCTTTGTCAGCATGCCAATTGTATCCAGGACGGTGCGGGAGAAACCGGCCTCCTGCAGTTCGTGCAGGGTCATCTCCGTGTCCTCCACCACGTCATGAAGCACCGCTATGATCTTCTCCTCCTCCGTGTCCATCTTGCTCATGACACGCATGGCATGGTCAATATAGGGATTTCCGTTGGCGTCATTGACGCCGTGAAAAGCGTTCGTAGCGATTCCAATTGCCTTTGACAGCATAGCTTTATTCCCCTTTCTTCCCCCGGCCGGAAGACATATAAAGATGACGCGGGATGCCGCCTACCATGACACAGGGATAATCGCCCTGGATCAGCGGACGCACGTAATCAATAAATTCATCCGTCACATAGGTGCCGTCCTTGGTGATCCACTCTCTCGGCACCAGCTTCTCTCCGTTTGCAATCTTGTGCACATCATAAATACCGGTTGCACTCTGATACGGGTCATCCGACACGCGGTCAATGACAACCATCTTGCCGCTATCCCCCTCGTCTGCTGCCTTCACGGCAGCGCCGCCGACCATAAATGCCTCGTTTACATCTACCCGGGAGGCCAGATGGGCAGCACTTCTTTGCAGGGTGCTGAATTCCACGGCTCTGGACTTACAGCCGATCTGCTGGTTCACTACATTAGCGAGGTAGCTGGCAGAACCGGTCAGCTGCTTATGGCCAAAGGCATCCACATAGTCACTCGCCGCTGACAGTTCACTGATATATTTGCCGTCTTCAGTCCGAATCCCCTCGGAGATAGCAACCACGATCACATCCTTTTTCTCTAACAGTTTTCTTATCCTGCCTACAAACTTATCGATCTCAAACGGTACCTCCGGCAGATAGATCAGATCCGGCCCGTCACAGTCCTCACCACGGGACAGCGCCGATGCACCGGTCAGCCATCCGGCATTCCGTCCCATAATCTCAATGATTGTCACCAGCTTTTTCTTATAAGAAAAGCCCAGTCCGTCACGGATCACTTCTTTGGTGGAGGTAGCGATGTACTTAGCAGCACTCCCATATCCCGGTGTATGGTCTGTCAAAGCCAGGTCATTGTCAATCGTCTTCGGAACCCCTACAAACTTCTGGCTTTTCCCGGTCAGGATTGCATAGTCAGACAGTTTTTTGATGGTATCCATAGAATCGTTGCCGCCGATGTAGATAAAGCACTCGATATTGAGTTTCTCCAGAATCTCAAAGATCTTCACATAAATTTCCTGGTTCTCATGGATATCCGGCAGCTTATAACGGCAGGTGCCTAAAAATGCAGATGGGGTACGCTTTAAAATCTCTACATCCAAATCATTCTTAATATGCTTGGAAAGATCCACATATTGCTCGTCTAACAGTCCCTGGATACCAAACCTCATCCCATAAACCTTCTTGGCCCCACGGTCGATCGCAGTGCGGTATACCCCCGCCAAACTGGAATTGATCACCGCCGTAGGCCCTCCGGACTGTCCGACAATCACATTTCCTTTCATAGCAAAAACCTCCTCTGAATAATAAATTTTATTTTGTAAATTCACCTTGCTATACCCTTATCTTACCACAAAAATAAGGGAAAAGTCTAGGACTTTCCCTTTGAATTTGGGGTGTTTTCTGAAAATTGGGGAAGGGGGGTCCGCCTCGGAGCGGGGGTGGGATGGGCGGCGGTTTCGGGGATTAAAAATTTCTAAAAGCTTTGTATTTTGCTAAAAGCGAAACGAAAACGCAGAAACTCGCTGCGCTCAGACAGTCTGCCGTTTTCGTTTCAACGCAAAATCCAAAACTTCAAGAAATTCTAAATCCCCTGCAAATGCCGCCCATCCCACCCCCGCCCCGCAGCTGCCTCT
>RAYB01000018.1 GCA_003669055.1 bacterium 1XD21-70 | reverse complement strand
ATAATCCATATTAAGTAATGTTACCTTCTGTTATATAGATATATTGCACAAACCAAACCTCTATTTATAGTGGTTTTTCTTTTTTTCTCTCCATCCCCCTCTTTCAGCCACATAGGGATCCGGCCTCCCAATGAGCCAGCGGCATGCAGATACGCCTGCCAGGGAAGCGGCCTGAACAAATAAAAAAGGCGGCCAAAGCCGCCCCTACCTGCGCAGCTTCAGCTGCGCCTTTTGCCTGGACCAGATATCCATAATAATGCTGTTATCGGATATATGCTGGTAATTGATCCCCAGGGAATAATCCACGGATACCCTGATATTGTCCTCCTGCTCATCCAAATCGATCCGGGTGGTTGTGAGATCCACGACCATATCTCCCAGCGGCGTGGCATAACGGGTCTGCCTCTTCTTATCCAGTTCAAATACCATATGGGCGCCAATTGCACCATTCTTCTGGATGTCCATCCTGTCCTGGGTGATTTTTACGGTGTTGTGAACACTGCCTTCAAGGCCTTCCATCATCTCGTCATAGATCACATAATGCTTACCATTTTTAAAAAAATAGTCCCCTGTTATAATCACCTCTACATCATGCTTCTCCCCATCCAGGGCCTGCAGGCCGCTGATCCTGATCAGAACGTCTCTCGTCATATGCTTTTCCCTCTGTACCGGTCACTTTGATATTTAGTATTCCTCAATGTTGATCTTTTTGGTCTCCTTTACCTGGCCAGGCAGGATCGCAGTGGCAAAGCTGGTAAATTTATCTGCCAGGTCACTGACAAAAAACTGATACTTTTCTTCCTCTTCCTCGGGGGATGCATCGCCTTCCCTGTCCAAATGCTGCCGTTTTAAAAGGTCACGCAGTTCCAGGGCTGTCTCATAGGCCGGGTTTACCAGAGTTACCCCTTCTCCCAGCAGCCGCTGCAGCGTGGAACGCAGCAGGGGGTAATGTGTGCAGCCAAGTACTAGGGTGTCAATATATTTCCCTTTCAGCCCGCTTAAATAGCGTGAGGCGATCTCGTCCGTCACGGAGTCATGCAGCAGCCCCTCTTCCACCAACGGCACAAACAGCGGGCAGGGTTTTCCAAACACCTCAATATCCTGCCTCATCCGCTGCATTACCTCTGTATAAATGCCGCTGCCGATCGTACCCTCGGTTCCGATTACGCCAATCTTCCGGTTATGGGTCGCCTGTACCGCCGTGCGGGCGCCCGCATTGACCACCCCGATCACCGGGATGTCACTCTCCTCCTGCACAATATCCAAGGCATAGGAACTGGCTGTGTTGCAGGCAATGACAATCGCTTTAACCTCCTTCGTCCGTAAAAAACGGATAATCTGGCGGGAATAACGGATTATAGTATCCCTGGATTTGCTTCCGTAAGGAAGGCGGGCCGTATCGCCGAAATAGATAATCCGTTCTTCCGGAATCTGGCGGATGATCTCCCGCGCCACGGTCAGCCCTCCTACGCCGGAATCAAAAACCCCCACCGGTGCATTTCTGTCCATCGCTATCGTCCTCTTTCCTGTTTCCTCTATCGTAGTTTTCTCTCAAACGCCAGCAGGATCAGCTTGTCGATCAGCAGGCGCTTAGACAGGCCTTCTGCCTCCCAGAGCATGGGATACATGCTGATGGCTGTAAAGCCCGGCATGGTATTGATTTCATTAAAAACCACTTCCCCATCCTCCTTCACAAAAAAATCCACCCGTGCCAGGCCATATCCGTCCACGGCATTAAAAATCTGCTCAGCCGCCTTTTTAACGCGGGCAGCGGCATCTCCCGGAAGTTCGGGTCCAATCACGGTGCGGGATTCCTCATTAAAATACTTCGCATCAAAGTCGTAGAATTCGGCGGCTGCCAAAATCTCCCCGACGCCGGAGGACATCACCGGCTTCTCACCGCCTCCTAGCACGGCACATTCGATCTCATGGCCGACGATAGCTTCCTCTACCAGTATCTTGCTGTCGTGCTTGGCCGCTTCCTCCAGGCCTGCCTGCAGCTGCAGGCGGTTTTGTGCCTTGCTGACCCCTCGTGACGAACCGGCGTTGGCTGGTTTGATAAATACCGGATAAGGCAGCTTTTCTTCGACCTGGCGGATAACGGCATCCGGGTCTTTGCGCAGCTTCCATACAAGAACCGGCACATAGGCCGCCTGGCGGATCCCGATACTGTCCACAACCAGCTTGGTGTAAAGTTTATCCATAGATACTGCCGAGGACAAGACACCTGCACCTACATAAGGGATCTGAGCCAGTTCCAAAAGGCCTTGGACTGTCCCGTCCTCTCCGTAAGGGCCGTGCAGGATAGGGAAAGCAGCATCAATGGGAATCCTTTCCGTCTGGCCGTCCCGGGTCAGGATAACGCATTTTTGCGTGGCATCCGGGGAAATGACAGCCTCCGTCCGGCTTTCGCGCCAGGCTCCGGAACGGATATCTTCCACCGATTCCGTCTTCAGCCAGTGGCCGGTTTCGGTGATGCCAATAAGCAACGGTTCATAGCGCAAGGTATCTATCTGGTCAATCACGTTGGCAGCTGACATGCAGGATACGATATGCTCGGATGACTGGCCGCCGAACAAGACTGCGATTCTTTTTTTTGACATGGTTTGGGATCCTCCTGGTCGTTTGATGTTGATAATGGGGAAATTGCTACGTTTAATTATATCATATCTGTCAATAATTGAAAGTGGAATCGGAAATGGAATAAATTATGATTGATATGAGGAGATTTTGATTATGGATAGTATTTCTGGACGTTTATTCCGGGCTGATAAGCCCTGGCAGCTTTATCTGGCTGTTTCTATGGGTTGTTTTCTGTTGGCAGTGCTGCTTTCCCAGGGGGAACTCCAGCGGCAGAGGGAAAACCTGGCCGAAAGGCTGGCCCCTCATGTGCTGCGTTTCCACATCCTGGCTGACAGTGACAGGAAAGAAGACCAGCAAGTAAAGCTGGAAATACGCAGCCTGATCCTGGACTACTTAAAAAGGCATCTGCCTGAACATGCAGGCAAAGCAGACACGATTGCCTGCCTGGATGAAAACCGGCTGGAAATCGAACAGCTGGCTGACCGTTACTTGGAGGAACGTGGTTTTGATTACCATGCAAACCTCCAGCTTACCAACTGCTATTTCCCCACCCGCTCCTACGGAAAACTCACCTTCCCCTGCGGGCGGTACGATGCGGCCCGCATCACTTTGGGCAAGGGAGACGGGCACAACTGGTGGTGTGTGCTCTATCCGCAATTCTGCTTTCTTGACACTGCCTGCACAGATATCCCCCAAGAAAGCACCCAGATGCTCCGGCAAGAATTGGCAAAAGGCGATTACCTCGCCCTTGAGGATAACCGCCCCGACATAAAGATCCGCTTCTTCCTCCTCCCCCGGTTCGACACCGCCGGCCCTCCCGCCGCCTCTGAGGACGGCGGCATGCCAAACGGCTGATGCCATGGGGCAGGTTTACGGCACCTCACTCAACCGCCGCAAACCCCATCACACCCCAGTCATAATTCTCCATCGCCTGCAGGAGGTTTAAGTTCGCGGACTCCTTCTCCGCCTTCTTCTGATAATAAGAAATCTGCGTCCCGATATACTGCACCTGGGACAGCAGTCCTAGCCGGTACTGCCGTTCTGCTGCATCCCTGCTAAGCTGCGCCGCCGCAAATCCGGTCTGGGCCGCCTCATAGGCGGCCTTTTTATCCTGTACCTCCTGGTAAAGGCGCCGCATCTCGATCGTCAGTTTCTGGTCCCCCTCATCGATCATACGGCTCCGGGCTGCAATCTGGTCATTCGTATTGCCCTTCGCGGACGTCCTCTGCGCAATCAAAGTCTGGTTATTGCCGATCGCCTTAACCATATCCTGCTCCAAATCCATGCCTTCCAATCGGCTCATATCAAACTCCGGGATCGGGCAGATCTCCGGATTGGAATCCGGGTCATATCCCAGCAGCATACATAAGGTTCTTCTCACACTCTCCTGCTGGCTGCTCAGCGAGGCCAGCTGTGTACGTGCCGTCAAAAGGCTGCTGTTGGCCCCGGCCAGATCCGTCCCCGTGGCCATGCCGAGGGCGGCCATCCGGTTTGTCATCTCCACCTGCTGTTCATAGAGACTTACCATGGCCTCCAGCGTAGCAATATTCTGGCGGATTGTCTCATACCCGATCATCGCACTCTGTGTTCCGGCTGTCACCTGCCGCTCCGCCTTCCGCAGCATACTGGTATTTCTCTGGTTGGTGTCCCACTTATTGACCGTATCCCGCATTCCCTGGATTACCCCCTGGTATCCTCTCGTCAGCTGCCTGCCGGTGGATACCAAAAGAGGGTTTCCCATCAGCTGCCCGGCAGAGATATACCCGTCTGCGGTATCCTTCACGGTCCGGTACTGGCTTTCCAGTTCCGTCACCATATTGGCGTAATCCTCCTTGCTGCTCATGTAAGTATCCCATGCCTTGGAAATATCCGGATTATATTCATGGACCAGGTCTGCTATCTCATCATACTCGATTCGGTTATCCTGCAGCCTGGCCAGGGTCGCCTCATCATAGCGCTCCAATTCCGGAGGGGCACCAGGCCCGGTAGGCGCTGCCTGTACCGGAAATACCCCAGCCATCTGCATTGCCGCTGTCAGCACCAGTATGGAAGCCGCGCGCTTCCGGATTGCATTTTTACCGGCTTTTCCCTTTTCCATATGTCTCCCCCCTTCTGGTAACGGCATGCTCAGCATTTGCATTCCTCCTAAGAAGTACTGGCAAGTCCGTTGAGGGACCAGTCGTAAGTCTCCATAGCCTGGAACAGGCTAAGGTCTGCAAGCTGTAGGGCAAGCTGTTTGTTCTGCACCGCATACTGCTGGTTTTCCAGTTCCGTACGGCTGATATTCCCCTGCCGGAAATTGACCTCTGCCGAACGCAGGTTGCGGTTCTCCAGATCCAGTTCCGCTGCTGCCTGGTCAAGAGCCAGCTTTGCCGTCAGTACATTTTGGTAATTCGTCACCAGGGAGGAACCGATCTTCTGCTCATTATCGGCAATCGTCCGGTTCAGGCTCTCAACCGTATTTTCACTGCCGGCATTCGCCAGCTTCTTTTTGTTTACCTTTAAGGTGTAATTATTCTCCACTGCTGCTGCTTTGTCCGCCTGGGGATCCATCCCCCCAATCCGGCTTAGGTCTGCTGCCGGAACCTTGCGGATCTCCGGCTGGGCATCGTATTTCCATCCCAGCATGACCAGAAGCTTCTGGCGGACATTCTCGATTGCCGACCGGGCAGATTCCCGGTTACGTTCTGCCGTCATCTTTGCCTCCTGGGCATTCAGGACATCTACCTGCGTTGCCAGCCCATTGGCATAGCGGGTATTGGCCGTTGCCAGGCTGCTCTCTGCCTGTTTCAGCGCCAGTTCCGCCTGTTCAAGCGCCAGCAAATTTTTTTCATAGCTTATCATATTGCTCTGTGCCACGGTCACCAGGGTCTTCTCCGCCTGCTTATAATTCAGGTAGATGATCTCACTGTCCTCCAAGTTATCATCCGCCTGCTGCAAAAGGTTCTTCGCCTGCACCTCCGCCATCACCACAGAAGCCACCACATAGCCATAGGTAGGGTCATCCGCATCCGGATATGCCACACTGGCATAGATTTCATCCGCCATGTCCCGGTATTTTGCGGATACATCCTCCTTCGTATCCCCATATTTCTTCTTAAACTCATTTAAATCCAGCTGGTTCGTCTGCACCGTGGTATTATATTCAGCAATCAGGTCCTCAATCTCGCCATATTCCAGCACATCGTCCTTAAGCCTCGCCCACTCCTCTGCCGGCCTGGCAAACTCCGGGCTTGCCGCATATGCCGCCAGAGGCGCAGCATATGCCATTATCATCGCTAAGCCAGACACAGCAATCTGCCTTCCAAATCTCATACTATCCCTTCCTTCAGAATGGTTCCCAAGTCCCTCACATTCAATCGTAGCTAACTTCCTTCTTCTTCCTCCGCCCGCTCATCAGCAGATAATACCCCGGCAGCATCAAAAGAGCCAGGACTGTGGACGCTATCAGTCCGCCCACATCCACCAGCGCCAGCCCCTGCATGCTCTCGCCGCTGTCACCGTAAGCCATTGCCATAGGGATCATCGCCACAATCGTGGTCAGCGTAGTCATCAGGATCGGCCTAAGGCGGGTAGCCCCTGCCTCAATCAGCGCCGTGTGCAGATCCATCTCCTGCCGGTACTGGTTCACCGTGTCCACATAAAGGATACCGTTGTTTACCACCGTTCCCGACAGCATCAAAAATCCCAGCAAAGAAGCCATGCTGATAGGCACATCCGTCAGGTACAAAAGCCCAAAGGATCCAATCAGTGCAAAAGGAATAGTCGTCATGACCATAATGGAAAATTTCGGTGACTCAAACTGAGCCGCCATAACCACAAATACCAAAAACACTGCCGTGCCGATCGCGCCAAACAGATTGCCGAACTCCCGCGCCATAGCCTCATCCATGCTGTTGGCGGCACGGGAAAGGGTCGGGCTCATATGCTTTGCAACCACATCTTTATAGAACCGATCCTCCATTTCATCAATCAGGCGGGGATCATCCGTCTGCAAATCGCCGGTGATCGTTACCTGGTACTGCCGGTCTGAACGGATAATCGTAGCCGGGCTGTCCTTAAAGCCAATATCGGCCACATCCGCCAGCGCCACGGAGGCGCCTGCATTATTGGTCAATACGATTCCCTTCAGCTTGTCGATCGTGTCATATTCATCATCCGCATACTCCACCTTGACGCTGATATCATCACCGTTTACCTCCAAGGTCGTAGCTTCCACCCCGCCTAGCATATTGCTCACGCTGCCCGCAATCTGCATGGGGGTAATATTTTCTGCATTTGCTTTCACCGCATCGATATCCAGCCTGACAACCGGAGCCGCATTCTCCAGCGTGCTATGTACCTTCGTCACCTCGCTATATTCCAAAAGTTCATTGACAATCTGGTCAGAAACTTCCTTCAGTTCATCATACTGTGTGCTCTGCAGGATATACTCCACACCGTTTGCGGAAGACATCATGCTCATCGAAGAAGATGCCGTCACTGTTATATTAGCACCTGCAATCTGGTTCAGCAAGGGTTTCCATTCTTTTACAACCTGGTCGGTCTCCCGCTTCCTCTCATCCAGCAAGTAAGCGGTCAGGGTGGCGCCCCCGCCTCCCATGCTCATACCGCTGCCGCCGGAAGTCAGCATGTAAGACTCCAGGTCCGGATCCTTTGATATCACCGCCTCCACCTGCCGCAGGATCTTATCCGTCTCTTCCACCTTAAGGCCCGGGCGGGTATCGATGCTGACGCTGATAGTTCCGGTGTCATCTGCCACCATCAGTTCCATCCTCAGCTGGGTCGCCATCCAGACCGAAATCCCCAGCATGACAACCGAGAGCACCACCACCGTAATCTTTTTCGGCAGAATCACCCGCATCATGCCGCGGTATCCGTCCTGCATCTTTAGCAAAATCCATCCCGCAGGTGAACTGTCCTTTTCCTGCGGACGGAACACGCAGTAACACAGCGGCACAATCGTCATGGCACTGACTAGGGATGCCACCAGGCAGAAAATAATCGTAAAGCCCAGCGGCTTAAACATCTGCCCTGTCATCCCCTCCAGAAGTGCCAGGGGCAAAAATACCACGCACGTGGTGGCCGTGCCGCCGATGATAGACTGCAGCACGATGCTGCTGCCCTCCAGCGCCGCCTCCCGGTATCCGACGATTCCTTTGCCCTTGGTGGAACGGAAGCAGCTTTCCAGCACCACGATGGAGTTATCCACCATCATGCCCACCCCCAGCACCAGGCTGCTCAAGGTGATAACATTCAAGGTAAAGCCCATGGCCTGCATCAGGATCAATGCCGCCAGGATCGAGATGGGAATAGAGGTGCCCACAATCAGCGATGCCCGGATTTCCCCAAAGAACAGGAAAATGATCACCATGGACACCAGCACTGCCATGACCATGGTCTGCAGCACGCTCTTTAACGAGGACTGGATCGAGTCACTGGTATCATTCACCACCACAATCTCTAAATTCTCATCCTTGGCCTGCAAGGCTTCGATAACCTTATTGACCTCCTTCGACACCTCCATGGCCGTGGCGCTCTGCTGTTTCTTTACACCGATGGAAATGGTATCCCGCCCGTCATAGCGCGCCACGCCGCTGGCTTCCTTTAAGGCATTCCGGACGTTTGCCACATCTTCCAAATAGATCACATTGCCATTGCCCAGGGAGATCGGAATCTTTTTTAACAGTTCCATGGTGTCGTATTCGATTCCCGCGCTGACAGACAGCTGCTGCCCGCCCACAACCGTATCTCCTGCCGGATAAGTGAAGTTCGCACTTCCGATGGCCTGGGAAATGGAGTTCATATTCAGATGGTACTGCTGCAGCTTCTCCGGGATCAGTTCAATCTTGATATATTCCTCCCGGCCGCCGCTGACATCCACATCCGTCACGGTGGTAATCTTCTCCAATTCCGGAACCACCTTATTGTCAACATAATTGTAAAGGTTAGGTTCTGTCTTGTGGTTCACCGACAGATATACGGATGCCATGTCATCCAGGTTCAGTTCTACCACCACCGGCGCTTCACAGTCGTCCGGAAGCATTGCCTCCAGCACATCCATCTTTTTCTTCAAATCATCATAAGCTTCATCAATGTCCTTGCCGTAGTCATACTGGATGATTACCATGGACATATTCTCCATGGACATGGACTGAATCGTGTCCACACCGCTTAGGGAACCAATATTATCTTCAATCTCCGTAGTCACCAGGTCATTGACATCCTCCGGGCTTGCCCCCGGGTAGACGGTGGCAATGATCAGCATCGGCATATCCATGGTCGGCATAAGCTCCATCTTCGCCGACAGCACGGACTGCAAGCCAAACACAATCAAGCACAGAACCACCAGCACTGTGGTAACCGGCCGTTTGAGGACTGATTTTGTTAATCCCATAGCTGCATTCCTCCTACTCTGCCTGTGCACTCTCTGTTTGCATGTTCCCTGCCTGCGCGTTATCTGCCGTCACCGGCTCGGCCTGCCCGCCGTCCCCGGGAGCAGGCTCGGCCTGATCCCCGCCCGGCAGCTGGACCTTTGCCCCTTCCGCAAGTTCCGAACTCCAGGTGGTGATCACCAGGTCGTCACTTTGGATACCGGAAAGGATCTCCGCCCGCTCGGAATCATAGATCCCCACCTCCACCGGGATATAGTGTACCGTTCCATTGTCATAGGTATATACATAGGCATCCCCGCCGGTATAATAGACGGCATCCACAGGGATGCTCATAGCCTGATCCACACGGTCAGACACCACAAACAGGCTGACTGCCGAACCGGTGGGCAGAGCATCCCCGTTCTCCACTGACGCCTTTACCTTAAAAAGCCCGGTAGCTGCATCAATCATGCTGCTGATTTCTGTCACACTGCCCTGGTACTCTTTGCCGTTCTTCTCGATCGTCACCCTGTCGCCTACCTGCATCTGGCTCACCACCTTCTCGGTCACGGAAAAGGTGATCGCCTTGCTTCCCTCACCGGAAATCACGCAGATCAGCGACTGCTGAGCCACATTGTCATGGACCTCCACGTCGCATTGCTCCACTGTCCCGCCGATCGACGCGGTAATATTGCTGAATTCCATCTGGTAATCGTAATTCAGCTTGGCCTGTTCATACTGGATCCTGGCGCTCTTCGCCTGCATCTCTGCCTGTTCATAGGCCGCCGAAGCAATATCCCCCGCCGCAAACAATGCCTGCTGCCTCCGGAAATTAGTCTCGGCATTATCCTTGGCTGTCTTTGCCGCTTCCATACTGAGCCGCGCCGCATCCACCTGTTTGGTATCAATCTTGCAGATCGCCTGCCCCTCCGCAACCACGTCCCCGGCCTTTACAAACACATCCGTTATCTCCCCGGCCGCCTTCGGATAGATATATACCACGTCCGACGGCTCCACCGTGCCCACCAAGTTCCGGTATAGCACGATATCCCCCGGCTGAGGACGCTCCGCCTCAACCACCGGCACCGGCGCTTCCTCCAGCACCGCCTTCGGCTTCATCGCCCTCGGCACAATAATAGCGGCGCCCACCGCCACTACGACAACTCCTGCAATAATTGCTCCCTTGTTCATTGCTGTCTCCTCTTGCCTTTTTGTTCTTCTGACTAAATAAAATATTTTTTGACGGATTATGGCTCTTCTCTCTTATATGCCCCATATTTCAGGATATCCAGGGATTTATAAAACGTCTCCCGGATATTCTCCAGCTGTTTGGGGTACTCATAATACTGTTTGAGGGAAACTGCCAGCGACGACATCGCTAAAACGGCCAGCGGAAAAAATTCCTCCATGGTTTCAAAGCGAAAACGGCTTCTGTCCAGATTCTCGTACATCCATCTGGCCGGGCTGCCCGGCATCACCGCGCAATCCGGGCTCGGCCACCGCTCAATCCCCACCAGTTCATTATTCTCCTTGTTGGAAAATATGTTCCTTGCGACCATCACCATATCCGGATTTTGGCGAAGTTCACCCACAAAATATTCAAACATCATCTCCACCATGGCAAAATAATCACCGCCGTTACGATGCAGTTCCTTCTTGCAGATGTCCTCCATCTGCTCAAACGTATCCTTCAGCAGAAACTTTACCACATCCTGCTTATCCACAAAGTAAGTATAAAAACTCCCCCGGGAAATATCCGCATTCCGGATAATCTGGTTAATGGAAGCCTTGTCAAAGGGAACTCTTGCGAATTCCTTCAGCGCCGCCTCCCGTATCGCCTGCTTTTTGGCCTCTGGCAGCCGGTTAAAGCGTTCCGTAGGCATACCCATCCTCCTCTCCCCTGTCAAATACCGCCACATGCTTCCGGCCTCTGCTGCATCTGTCTTCCCGTCAGAATGTGACAAGATGTCATTTTTTCAGTGACAATATGTCACCCATTATAATGACACCCTGTCACATTGTCAATAGAGGTTAGAAAAAGTTTATAATTTTTAACAAAATCCGTACAATTTGGAAAAGCCCTTTTGCTTTGTTCCCCAAATATGCTATACTATCCACGCAGGCGCTCCAATCCTGCAAAATACCAATGAACGAGGAAATTTTCCATGGGATACTTCTATCTTTTATGCGTTGCCCTGATGTTCAGCTTCGGAGGCACCTGTGTCAAGCTAATCAGCCCTCATTTCGGCCCGGCCTACATTACCTTTTTCCGCTTTGCCGTAGGGGTCTGTTTTCTCCTGCTGCTTAAAGCCGCCAAACGGCAGGCTTTCCAGAAAGATTTCTTTTCTGCGCTTCGCCTGCTGGCAGGCTGGATCCTCTTCGGGGCTGCCGCCAAATGGGTTGCCTACCTGACCGAGAACTACGCACTCTCCCACGGCCCTTCTTACGGCAATATCGTGACCCAGCCTGCCCAGACGGTCTTCCTGACCTTGTCTAGTGTGCTTTTGTTCAAGGAAAAGCTGCCGCCCAGAAAACTGTTCTGTATCCTGCTGTGCATGATGGGGGTATTGTGCATTTCCTGGAACGGCCGCCCCCTGGAAGTCTTCTTCCAGGAAAACATCCTGCTGACCGGGCTCTTCATCCTCTCCGGCTTCTGCGCCGGCTGCCATGTGCTGTCCCAGAAGATGATCGCCGACCGGATGGATATCATTGACAGCAACCTCTCTATCTTTGCCGTGTCCGCCATCCTTTCTTTTGTCCCCTTAGTCCCGGGCATGGCAGGCGGGGATTTGGCAGGCATCCGCCCTGATCTGGGCTGTATTGCAGGAATCCTGATATTCGGCTTTATCACGGGTATCGGTTTCTACCTCAATGCCCGCGCCATTTTGCTTGTCCCTTTTTATATGGTTCCGGTCATCCAAAGCACCATGGCCATTTTTGCCATCCTCTGGGGAGTACTGTTCTTCCACGAAAAGATCAGCACCTATATCATCGGGGGAACCGTGATGTTTATCATTGGGCTGATTGGCCTGCAGATAAAAGGGGTTCCGCAAAAAGCCACATGAAATAGCCTGTACATTATTTAATTAACAGGATAGAAACTATTGGTTGACACATTTCCAAGTGTAGATGGTGGCAAAGCAACCAATGGAAATGCTATTCTTTAATCAAAAGAAAAGGAGTGCTGGCAATGAATATCGCAGACAGAATACAATATTTACGAAAACAGAAAGGATACTCACAGGAACAGCTTGCGGATAAAGTCGGTGTTTCAAGGCAGGCCGTATCAAAATGGG
Organism: bacterium 1XD21-70; assembly: GCA_003669055.1. Lineage (GTDB taxonomy): Bacteria > Bacillota > Clostridia > Lachnospirales > Lachnospiraceae > Brotaphodocola. Next base: position 77,402 of record RAYB01000018.1, on the reverse strand, counting down.
AAAGCGGAGTTTCCCGCAGTTAAAGATACCACACCACAACCTCGCTTGCTTTTGCTCGATAGATACAGCCGGAGGGCTGGATAACAAGAAAAGGCGATATGAACCCCGCAGAGGGGGCGTATCGCCTTTTCTTGTGGGGGTTTCCAAAGGGGGCAGCGGCCCCCATTTGGCACACGACTTTGCTTGCAAAGTGTAGTGTGTTATACGCTCTGTCGGCGTTGCTGCGAAAATGAGGTTGCCACCGGGAAAGGCAAGCACATTTGAAGCAGCAGGAAAACAGGGCTTTGTTTGGGGCCGGGAAGCCGGAAACAAAGGGCTGATTTCATCAGCAGACAGGGCGTATATGAAAGCCCCCGTCCCTCGTCCCACGCCGGATTTCGGGACAAATTGTCCCGAACTTGTGGTCACACTCTTCCCAAAATTGAAATGGGCGGGAAGCCATTTTAGGGCTTTCCCGCCTTGATTACTCATCAGCAAAACCGGGTGGAGCGGTCAACGGCGGCGCTGTAAGCGCCGTTTATCTTGACCGTTGACAGCTTCGCTCGATTTTGCTATATCTCAGGTAAATCTAATTTTATTGTCTCTCACGAATAAAAGGGGCTTCAATTTTATCTGCTAATAAATCTCCATACGCTTTGACTTTACGAAATGTATTTCCCATCATTTCTCGTTCACGATAAGAACGGAGTTGCTCCATATCAAAACTTGCGTAATACAATCCCTCTGTCATTTCGTCTGCCAAAAAAATTTTATTATCGACACACACTCCATTTCTATCCCAGCAAATTGGACTAAATGCACACGAATTTCCCTGATTTTCACCATTAGGATTTGCCATTACAATACCTATCATATTTTCGTAGGCACGGGTAGAAAGTGCTTGAACACGCGGTCTCATTGCTCCACAGTCATTAGGGACTAAAATAATCTCCGCTCCTTTAAGCATAAGAACTCTGGCACTTTCGGGATATTCTCTGTCATAACAAATCATAACGCCTATTTTGATTCCGTGAAAATCGCATACCTTAAATTCATCTCCGCTTTCCAAACATCTTTCGTCGGCAAAATCACAAGTATGGACTTTAGAATACTTCATCAAAACATTACCGGTTTTATCAATAATAAACGCAGAATTTTGCGGCGTTGTTTTACCTTGTGTAAATGCTGTCGCAACCACACCTATTTGCAGCTTTTGCGCAGCAGTACATAGCGTTTTAATGAGTCTGCTATCATCTGCAAGCGCATTTTTATTTTCTATCGGCAATTCATATCCTGTAATAAAACACTCCGGCAACAGCAATATGTCTGCTTTGTTCTCAGCGGCACTTTTCATATATGAGATTATTATATTGACATTCTTTGACATCTCTCTATTCAAAGAGCGCTTTTGCAAAACAGCTACTTTCAAAACCATATACATTCCTCTCCAAAATGAAATTTATCCAGTTCTCCAAACAGGAAATTATGAAAGACGCTATAAAGACGCTATATTGAAATCCAGTATCGTTGAATAATACCACTTTCACTTAGACCTACTGTATCGACGATTTCTTTTTCTAACACACCACCGTTTTTTACAATCGTTTTCTGTGATGCCACATTCCTTTTATCGCAAGTTAATAAAACCTTGTTTTCGCCAAAGTCACGACAAATCGGCAAAATCAATCTAAGCATTTCAGACGCATAACCTTTCTGTCGTTCTGATGGGCGAACGCTATATCCGATATTGCCGCCAAAGCGAAAGAGAAAATCAGATAGCGGGTGTCTAAAATCAATGATGCCGACAACACAGTTATCTTTTTCTCTTACAGCTAAAAACACTTCTGATGGAACATATTCGCCCTTATATTTTGACCTTAATCTCGTCTCAAAATCAATCCATTCCTCAAATGACGATACTTCTTCAAGACCTGCACAGCCGTCAAAGCTATCTCCATTTTGCAACATTTCTTCTTTATACAACATGACTTGTTCTGCATATTGTTTAGAGGGTCTGGCTAATGATAACTTGCACATTTCATTTCTCTCCGTAAGTATTAGATTTATCAGCAAACACCTTTTAACCATTCACCCAAAAACGCAAGCTGTTCAGAGGTGTGGAACCAATGTTCCCCTTTGGGCATGACTGTCAGTTTGGCTTGATGTGTACTTACAAAACTATCTACTATTTTCTGCGAAGTCATATTATCATGCTCTGCATACAAGATTACTGTGGGTGTTTTCCAATGGATGGGATGATCTCTAACAAAAGACAAATACTCCCAGGAAAGTGTTTCGCCAAATTCGGTTTGAATCGTTCCCTGTTCCTGCAATTCTTTTTCTGTCACATTCGCCCACATCATCATATCAAGGATGAGTCTTTCCATATCCAGTATAGGTGAAATGAAGAAGGCTTTTTCGACTGAACTATTTTGTAAAGCGAACATAGAGAAATATGCACCGATGCTGTTACCCACAATCGAAACGCAATCGTATTCCTTTTTCAGCCGTTCAAAAGCTGTTTGGATTTGTTCTTCTGTTCCCCACGGGGTAAAATCAGAAAGATCAATTCCGTGAATATCATAGCCATCGCAAAACGGTTTTAACTGTTCGGTTTCTTTAGAGCTACCGCCCTTTCCATGTATATATAACAAAGCTTTACGCATAACATTTCCTCTTTTAAATTATTTTCTCTCTGCCACACGGAGAATTTCATCAATCTGTTTCCTTGCCCGTCTGTTCCATCATCTTCTTCATCAACTGCCGGAACAGGTCGGCGGATTCCTCGTCCATCGGGGCTACCTGTTCGATCTGTCCGGCAAGTATATCCGTTACATCGTCCATGGAAAGCGGCTCCTGCGCATGACCTTTTACCGCTTCCTGCATGGTCTGAAGTATGGCGGCGGTAGCTGTTTCTCCCGGCTGCTCGCCGCTGTCTATGTCTTTCTTAATATCCCGCAGGATGGAGAGGAACACGCTCTTAATTTTCTCTATTTCCGCTTCATGGTCGCCCAGCTTTTGGGCGTTCAAAAACTGCAAATCCTGCCTTGCTTCCGCCCGGTTTTCCGGGTGTTCTTTCATCAGGTCGGACAAAGGCGTGGTTGCCATGTCGATTATCTGATTTCGGGTCATAATCCCCATTGCCACCGTGTCCTGAAAGTAAATCCGTATCAGGCTTATCAGCCGGGGGAAGTTCTTATGCTCCATCAGGCGGTTGAGGATTTCTACATCTACCGCACCCGTCACAAGCCCTTTTACAGCGCCCTCGGACAAACCCAGCTCGGATATGTCATAGCTTTTGCGGACGCTTATGTTGGACAAGCCCAGTATGTAGTCAGTGGATACCTTAAACACATCGGCAACGCCTATGAGAATATCGCTGCTGACCGTCTTTGTTTCCCCGCTGACAATGCGGCTCAACTGGGAAGCAGAAACATGTATCCTCTCCGCAAGCTCTTTTTGCGTGATATGGTTGCCGTTGCATAGATCAGAAATCCGCTGTCCGGGTGTTCCGGGTAATAAGGCCATAGTGCGCACCTCCTCCGCATATTTCCATTATACCGCAAAATTGCAAAAATGCAATTTCCAAAGTGTAAACTTCAAAGAAATGCAATTCTCGCAAGAATCCGGGAATTGCATTTTTTTCGTGTAGACTTAAGGCAGTTCATCGATGAGCTGCACCTTGAAAACAGAATGACCGTCCGAAAAGGAATAGCCCTGGCTGGGGAAGCACCGCCATGATCTGACTTCGGGACAAGTTGTCCCGAAGCTGCGGGGAGCGTGCCAATGCTGGGATACGCCGCAGAAATGGGGCAGGAAGCCTTTTCGGGGGAGAACGGCAATCGGACAATGAAAGCGGAGGACGCACATGAAAAACAGCAACAACCAAAAGTTGCCGCCGTTAGAGCGTAAGCCGGACGGCTCCCTGTACCGCATGACCCGGCGCAGAGGAAACAGGCCAGCGCCCTCATCCGGCGGGAGTGCTGCAACTGCGATAGCGGCAACTGTCTTGTCTTGGACGATGGCGATACCTGTATCTGTCCGCAGACGATCTCTTTCTCGGTCTGCTGCACACATTTCCGTTTTGCTGTCCTGCCACTGGATCGGACGCTGGAAGCAGAGATATTCCGGGATAAGGACACCAAACGCTGCGCTGTCTGCGGCCGAGTCTTTGTTCCCGGCTCCAACCGGGCAAAGTATTGCCCGGACTGCGCCGCCAAAGTTCACAGGCGGCAGAAAGCAGAAAGTGAACGGAAACGGAGGGCAAGCGTGGACAATTAGGGGTCAAAAAAGCCTGTATTTACAGGGCTTTGCAGACGCTAAACAGGGGTAGGTGGTATTCTTTATCACCCACGCCCAAAACAGGGCTTCTAACCGTCCACAAAAGATACCATGACTAAATTTATCTATCGCTATCAACAGGAGAAAGCGCAGAGCTTTACCCAGCTCCCCAATTTCCTGTTTGAAGCACCCACCTATCAGCCGCTATCCAACGAAGCAAAGCTGCTGTACGCCTTTATCCTGCGCCGGACAGACCTATCCCGTAAGAACGGCTGGGCTGACGAGTACGGGCGCATTTATCTGTACTATCCCATCTGTGAGGTGGTAGAGCTGCTCCATTGCGGGCGGCAAAAGGCGGTAAACACTTTGCGGGAGTTGCAGTACGCAGAACTGATAGATATTAAGAAACAGGGCTGTGGAAAACCCAACCGCATATACCCAAAATCCTATGAAGGCGGTTCCAATCCCTGATTTCTTGAAATCCCGTTATGGTACGCCGGAGGGCTGAAAACCGTACTCATGGGGTACGAAAATCAGCCCTCTTGGAGTACCGAAACCGGACGGTATATAGAAATACAAAGATTAAAAAGATTTATTTATATCTTATCCATTCCAATCCTATCAGAGCTATTTTGGGCGGGATTTTTCCTGTGGAAAAGTCCCGGATGGGAAAGGAATGGGGAAAGGAGTTCAATGGCACAACACGCAATTTTGCGATTTGAGAAGCACAAGGGCAATCCGGCAAGGCCGCTGGAAGCCCACCACGAAAGACAGAAAGAGCAATACGCCAGCAATCCCGACATTGATACCAGCCGGAGCAAGTACAACTTCCACATCGTCAAGCCGGAGGGCAGATACTACCACTTCATTCAAAACCGCATTGAACAGGCTGGCTGCCGTACCCGCAAGGACAGCACCCGGTTTGTCGATACGCTGATCACCGCCAGCCCGGAGTTTTTCAAGGGCAAGCACCCAAAGGAGATACAGGCGTTTTTCCAACGGGCGGCGAACTTCCTTATTGACCGGGTAGGCCGGGAAAATATCGTGTCGGCGGTGGTACACATGGACGAGAAAACGCCCCACCTGCATTTGACCTTTGTCCCGCTGACGCAGGACAACCGCCTGTGCGCCAAAGAGATCTTAGGCAACCGGGCAAACCTGACGAAGTGGCAGGACGATTTTCACGCCTACATGGTAGAGAAATACCCGGATTTGGAGCGTGGGGAAAGCGCCAGCAAGACAGGACGGAAGCATATCCCCACCCGGCTGTTCAAACAGGCGGTTTCTCTCTCCAAACAGGCAAAAGCGATTGAAGCGGCGCTGGACGATATTACCCCATTCAATGCCGGAAAGAAAAAAGAGGAAGCCATTTCCATGCTGAAAAAGTGGTTTCCGAAGATGGAGGATTTCTCCGGGCAGCTTAAAAAATACAGGGTCACGATCAATGACCTGTTGGAAGAAAACAAGAAGCTGGAAGCCAGAGCAAAAGCCAGCGAAAGCGGCAAGATGAAAGACAAAATGGAACGGGCAAAGCTGGAAAGCGAGCTATACAATATCCAGCGGTTTGTTGACCGTATCCCGCCGGAGGTGCTGGCACAGCTAAAGCAGGAACAGCGACACACAAAGGAAAGACCAACTATTAAAAGTCAAGTAGAAAAGTGAAAAAATTAAGAGGAATTATGGAAGAAAAAACAACACGACAACAAGGCCTGCTGTCAGGCAAGCCGGAGTAGGAGAACTCTGCTTTAAGCTTTAGGAACATAAGGCTGGTTGTTTTTCAGGACAGCGTAAATGATGTTGCACATTTTTCTGGCAACAGCGCCAACGCATGTCAAATGGTGTTTGCCCTCGGCTTTCTTTTTCTGGTAATAGACGCTTAATACAGGATCTTTAAAGGAGGCAATCAAAGCGGACTGGAAAACAGCTTTCCGCAGGTATGGGGACCCTCGTTTGCTCATTACATTGTGGGCTGCCTCAAATTCACCGGATTGCGTGACGGTGGCATCCAGGCCGGCAAAGGCTACCAGTTTTCTGGGGCTGTCAAATTTGGAGATGTCACCGATTTCGCTGATAATGGCAGCTCCAGTGACATTGCCGATTCCGGTAATGGTCGTAATGGGGGATTCCAGTTTTTCCATGATACCGGCGATTTCGGTTTCTGTTTCCTTCACCTGTTTTTCAATGAAGGAAGTCTGTTCAATCAGTGCCCTGAGCTGAAATGTGAAGCTGTCCTTGGCAAAGGTGACGCCAAAGGAAGAGGATGCGGCAGCTTTTAACTGTTCCGCTTTCGCAGCGCCGACTTTCTGTCTGCTGAGCTGTGCCAGCAGTTGGGCCAGGGTTTCGGATGAAACCGACTCAAAATCAATGGGCGAAGAAAACTGGAGAAGGATCTCTTTTGAGGTCTTGCCAAAGATGTCGGAAAAAATGGACTGGTATTCAGGGAAAACCTGATCCAGCACGCAGACAACCTTACGCTTTAAGTCACTGATGGATTCCACCAGATAGGTGCGGAAACGGGTCAGGGTACGCAGGGAGAATAAATCCTCGTCTGCAAGCCGGGTTTCCACGAACTGGCCATAACGGATCAGGTCGGCGATCAGGACGGAATCAATGACGTCATTTTTGCGCTTGCGGATCTCTGTCCCCCTGCGCCAGCCGTCCGTCTGGATCGGATTGACGACGTGGAGAAGGAACTTCTTTTCAAAAAGAAACGAGTAGACAGAGAGCCAGTAGTGCCCGGTAGCTTCCATGCCGATTTCAAAGTCGTCGGTGCTGGAAGAATAAGAAGTAAGTTTGGAAAAGAGGGCGTGTCCGCCGTCCGAGGTATTGGGAAAGGAAAAAGCCTTAAATACCACCTTGCCAGATTCATCCATCATGGAAGCGACATGGTTATTTTTACCAATATCAATGCCAACAAAAAACATAGAGCCACCTCAAAAGAAAAATTTTAGATTGGGAGACCACTCAGCTAATAAGCGCCGCTACCTTGTGGTAAATACGAAGAGAAGCCATAGGGCAACCAACATCCAACTCATACGCGGAAAGCTTATTAGAGAGAGTGATCAGTCTTTCAAGTACGAGCAGAGCCGCTCAAGGAGATGACGATCATCCTCTCAATCTAATAAAACTATTATCTCCTATCAGACAGGAGATGTAAAGAAGCAGGTCTGAGGGTTTATAGGCATCCCTTGAACAACCTAAATACATTATACAAGGTGATTGATTATAAGCAGATTTTCACGCCGCAGTATGGCGGCATTGTACCTTGACAACTGAATATGGAGGATACTGAATGGCAAAAAGCAAGAGCGATATTTTGATACAACCAACCGGGCAGCTCGTTACGATGGAAAACGGTACACAGTATTTTGTATGTGGGAACAACCGTATTAAAATCTCCGAACACTTCGCTGCAGAGGGCAGACCTCTTGGTGAACTGATTGTAGATGTAATCCAGCATACCGCCGAAAATGGCGCTTCTGCCTGATACACAGCATTGATTTACAGCCCGCGCTTATGATATAATTGCCATAGAGCAAAAGTATTGTAAGCGTGGGTTGTTTCGTTTGAAAAGGAGGATTTTTTACGGTGAAACAACCTTACAATACTACGATTTACAACACAGCGCTTTATTTGAGATTGAGCCGTGATGATGAACTGCAAGGCGAGAGCGGCAGTATTCAGACACAGCGCATGATGCTCCGGCAGTACGCCGCCGAGCATGGTCTGACCGTCATAGACGAATACATTGACGATGGGTGGTCTGGAACGAATTTTGACAGGCCGAGTTTCCAGCGGATGATTGACGATATCGAGGATGGGAAGATCAACTGCGTTGTCACAAAGGACTTATCCCGCTTGGGCAGGAACTACATTCTGACCGGCCAATACACAGAAATCTACTTCCCCAGCAAAGGCGTCCGTTACATCGCCATCAATGACAATGTGGACACCATCAACGGAGAAAGCGAACTTGCCCCGTTCCTTAACATTCTGAATGAAATGCATGCCCGCCAGACCAGCAAAAAGGTAAAGGCAGCTATGCGTACCCGGTTTGCAAACGGCGCACACTATGGAGCCTATGCCCCGCTTGGCTACATCAAAGACCCGGACAAGAAAGGCCATCTTTTGGTTGACACGGAAACAAGGTGGATTATCGAGAAGATTTTTGACCTTGCCGTTCATGGCCGGGGCGCTGCCAGTATCACAAGGATTTTGGTCGAGGAAAAAGTACCTACCCCCGGCTGGCTGAACTTCCAAAGATACGGCACTTTCGCAAATATCTATGCCGGAGCGCCGGAAGAAAAAGCCTATGCGTGGACGATTGCACAGGTCAAAAGCATTCTCAAAGAGGAAACCTACATCGGCCACAGCGTCCACAATAAGCAGACCAACATTTCATTCAAGAACAAGAAAAAGGTACGCAAGCCCAAAGAAGAATGGTATCTTGTGGAGAACACCCACGAAGCCATCATTTCCGAAGATGTGTTCCGTCAAGTGCAAGAGCAGATCGGCAACAGGCGCAGACGGCAGAAAGACGGAAAGACACAGATTTTTTCCGGGCTGGTAAAGTGTGCGGACTGCGGCTGGTCACTGGCCTACGGCGAGAACAAACAGAACAGCAAGCCCTACGGCTATTACCATTGCAGCAAGAACGGACAGGGATTGCGCCAATGTTCCATGCACTATATCCGCTATGACGTGCTGTATGCCTATGTTCTTTCCCGTCTGCAATACTGGTCTGCACAGGCACAGCAGGACGAGGACAAACTTCTGAAACGGCTACTCAATGCCAGCGACAAAGAGCGTACCGCCGCAAAGAAACGGCAGGTAGCCGAGCTGAAAAAAGCGGAGAAGCGCAAAGCCGAGATTGACAGCCTGTTTGCCAAAATGTATGAGGACTGGTCTGCCGGACGCATTACCGAGTACAACTTCAATATGCTGTCCGAAAAGTATCAGGGTGAACAAAAGGAACTGGACGCAAAAATCCAGCAGCTTCACGGAGCGATGGAAGCCGCCGCACAGACAGCGGTTGACGCTGAAAAGTGGGTAGGACTGATGAAGCAGTATGTTAATCCCACCGAGTTGACCGCCGGACTTCTGAACACACTGATTGAAAAAATCCTTGTGCATGAAGCCGTCAAGGGAGAGGACGGAAGCCGGGAGCAGGAAGTAGAAATCTTTTACCGCTTTATTGGAAAAATTGATTAACAACGCTCTGGGTGTGGGGGACACCCGGCACCCAGAGATAACAATATCTTTAACTAAGGGAAACGGGACAGAGTACCCCTGACTTAGAAAAGATAATTGCAATGAGTGATATTTTTGGAGTTACAACTGATTATATTCTCAAGGGGACAGAGCCTGTTTCAGCAGCAAACAGGCAGACGATTAAAACCTTATATTTAGGCTTCGTTTTAATGTTCACAGCCATAGCGGGAATATGGTCTTTTACCGCAAACAGGTTTAGGGTTGATGAGTGCTTTATGATTAGTTTAGCAGGCGGTGCCGTTGGATTAGGAATGGCACTGATTATCCAAGTAATAAGAAATGCATAACGGCAAGCCCGTCAATTACCATAACGCTTTTTCACACTGTTCCTTCCTGCCTTATATTCTGACAGGAATAACCCTATCAATATCAAGACCGTTCCTACTCCTGCTAATAGGGTTAGCTGCTCACGTAAAACCATAACAGATGTGATAACCGTTATCACAGGCACCATATAAATATATACGCTTGTCTTTACCGCGCCCAATTTTTTTACTGCAAAATTCCATGTGACAAAGCAGAGCGCGGAAGCCCCTAATCCCAGATACAGGATATTGAGCAGGTACGAAAACGTCCTGCGTGTAGAGAGAATGACCGGGTAGCCAAAGCTGCTGATTTTTCTTGTTAAAATGGAACAGAAAGCCCACACAAGGGCAGCAATAACCGCAAGCAAGTCGCCCAAAGGGTTCAGTTCTAACCTTGAACCGTTAAAGCTGATTAAGATCATGCCTGCCATTGAAACTACAAATCCAACAAAGAATTGCGGGCATAGCTTTTCCTCTGATTTCATAAGCAAATGCGCCAGTATTGCCGTAAAGAACGGGGCAACGGATATAATTACGCCCACATTGGAAGCCATGGTAAAAGTCAATGCAATATTTTCCAGCAGGTAATACAGTCAGATTCCGCACAGCCCTGCAAGGGCAAAAGTTAATTCCTGCTTATAGCCTGCGGTCTTTAATCTCCTGGGATATGCTGCTAATAAAGCAAAAAATCCCATAATAAAGCGGAAAAAGAGAATTTCCACAGGCTGAAAATCCACTAACAGGATTTTGGTGGAGATAAAAATCGTCCCCCAAATCACAATCGTTATTAATGCAGCTAAATGTCCGATAGCCTTTTTTCTCTCCATGTCCTTAATCCCCATTCCTATTTTTGTCAAAAAGTGTATCACGGCAAAGCCACCGCCCTATATCCTCTGCGCCTCGTACAGCTGATAATAAATCCCTTTTTTCTCCATCAGTTCCTGGTGGTTTCCCTGTTCTGCCACCCTCCCCTGGTCTACAACCAAAATGCGGTCGGCATTGCGGACTGTGGACAGGCGGTGTGCAATGATAAAGCATGTCTTCCCCTCTGTCAGGCATCCCATGGCCTGCTGGATCTGCACCTCGGTGCGCGTGTCTACATTGGAGGTGGCTTCATCCAGGATCACCATCCGGCAGTCCTGCAGCATGGCGCGGGCAATGGTGAGAAGCTGCTTCTGCCCTTTGGAAATGTTTGCCCCGTCCTCTTTAAGCACCGTGTCATAGCCATCGGGAAGCTGCGTGATAAAAGTATGGATACGGGCAGCCTTAGCCGCAGCCATTACCTCCTCCCTGCCCACCTCCTCCCTTCCATAAGCCAGGTTCTCATAGATCGTGCCGGAAAACAGCCAGGTGTCCTGCAGCACCATGGCATAGGCGCCCCGCAGCCTTGTCCTGGGAATCTCCCGGATATCCTTCCCGTCCACCAGGATTGCCCCCGACCAGGGGTCGTAGAAGCGCATCAGCAGGTTGATAAAAGTTGTTTTGCCCGCCCCGGTAGACCCTACAATGGCAACCGTCTCTCCCGGGAATACCTCCAGGGAAAAATCCTCCAGAACCGCCTTGCCCGGCCCATAGCCAAAGTTTACATGTGACAGTTCTACCTTTCCCTGGATTTTCCTCATGCTTTTGGGGTGCCCGGCCTCCTCCCCTTCCCCCTCCGGCAGTTCATCCAGCAGCATAAACACCCGTTCTGCCGCTGCCACGGCAGATTGTAAATCACTGACAATATTTGCCATTTCATTGATCGGGCCGGAAAATTTGCGGGAATAAAGCACAAAAGAAGATATCTGCCCCACCCGCATCTTCCCGGCCAGGTACAAAAAGGCGCCGAACACGCTGATCAGGGATAAGGACAGGTTATTGATAAAATTTACCATCGGCCCCACGGTGCTTCCATAATACTCTGCCTTGTAATACGCTTCCACCGCTTCCCGGTCTTTCTTTGTAAATTCCCAGGCGGCCGTCTCCTCGCCGCAGTATGCCTTGATGGTCTTCTGCCCGCTCACCGTCTCCTCCACGAACCCGTTCAGGCGCCCTAGGGAAGCCGAACGCGCCCGGTACAAAGGCCGGGTCTTTCCGGTGATGAAGCGGGTAATGGCGGCAGAGAGCGGCACCGTAAAACAAAACACCAGCACAAGGTACGGCGAGATCACAATCATCATCGCCAGCGCCCCGCCCACCGTGATCACCGTGGTCAGCATCTGGATCAAATCGCTGGACAGCGACTCATTGACCACATCAATGTCATACGTAATCCGGCTGAGCACATCCCCGGTCTGGTGGCGGTCAAAATACCCCACCGGCAAAGAAAGCAGCCGGCCAAACACATCTTCCCGCATTTTCTGGACCACCTTCCGGCTGACCGTCACCATCAATACGGTGAGCCCGTAAGACATCAGCGCCGACAGCACATAGAATGCCGCCATCCATCCGGCATAAAAAAACACTTTCCCAAAATCCACCTGGCCTTTCCCCGGCCCGATCGCATCCACGGCGTACCCGGACAGCAGCGGCCCGACAAGCGCCAGGGAATTGCTCACAACAGTCATAAAAAGCGCCAGCGCCAGCCGCCCCTTGTAATGCAAAAGATAACCGGCCAGCCGCCCAAGCGTCCCCTTTTTCTCCCTCATATAGCTAAGGGCTGACCCTTTCACCTCTACTCCGTCTGTCCTTCCATGGTTTGCCATCTTGCCTCACCTCCCCTGCCCCATCTGGGAACGTTCGATTTCCTGATAAATGCCGCAGCCTGCCATCAGTTCCTGATGCGTCCCATACCCCGCCATCCGCCCCTCCTCCAATACCAGGATATGGTCCGCCCCCATGACCGAACTGATCCTCTGTGCGATAATGATACAGGTAGTATCCGCAAAATGTTCCCTCAGTTCCCGGCGCAGCGCCGCGTCCGTCCTGTAATCCAGGGCACTGGAGCAATCATCCAGAACCAAGATCTCCGGGCAGGAGGCCAGCGCCCTTGCAATCAGAAGCCGCTGCTTCTGCCCGCCGCTCAAATTAGCGCCGCGGATCTCCAGCATTTCCCCCAGCCCGCCCTTGCCCTCCACAAAATCTTTTGCCCTGGCATGTCCCACCGCCCTGACGGCCTCTTCCATGCCCACATCCCGGCCCATATTGACGTTGTCGTAGATACTGCCGGCAAACAGCATATCATTTTGGAAGACCGCCCCAAACCGGCGTCGCAGCCCGTGCAAATCCATGGTGCGGATGTCCCGCCCGTCGATCTGCACACTGCCCTTGTCCACGTCATAAAAACGCATCAGAAGGCTGGCCACCGTCGATTTGCCGGATCCCGTGGAACCGATGATGCCCAAAGTCTCCCCATGCCCTAAGGAAAAACTGATATCCGACAGGTTATCTGCCGCCTTGTTATAAGAAAACGACACATGGTCAAATCTGACATGGGGCAGATCCGTCCTGCCCCTGCCTGCTCCCTCCAAAGGCTGCCATGCCTCATCCTGCCGCTCTCCCGGCAATCCCCATTCCCTCTCGTCCCCGGCCTCCAGCACCTCGGCAATCCGGCCTGCCGAAGCCGCCGCCTTGGAAAACATCACAAACATCCGCGAAATGGAAAGCAGCGCATTGAGTATGATCGTGAAATACGTCATAAATGCCAGGATTTTCCCTACCTCTGACAGCCCTGCATCCACCCGTATTGCCCCTACCAAAATCACTGCCACCAGGCCTAGGTTCAGCAGGATATTCATGGCCGGGTTCGTGACGGCGGCCGTCATGGCGGCCTTTTGCTCCCGTTCCACCACCTCCCGGTTGACCTGCCCGAAACGCCGTTTCTCATAACCTTCCCGCGACAATGCCTTGATTACCCGGATTCCTGCGATGTTTTCCCTCACCAGCCGGACAAACCCGTCCAGGCTCTCTTGGAGATCCCCGTACAGAGGGATGCTCCTTTTGGAAACCACCACTACCACCGCCGCCAGAAGCGGCAAGGTAGCCAACAGCACCCCCGCGAGGGCAGCATCCAGCATCAGCGTCATTGCGATCCCCCCCACCAGCAGAATCGGCGCCCTCACCCCCAGCCTCTGGATCCTCCCCAGCATCTGATGGATGTTGTAGGTGTCTGTGGTCAGCCGGGAGAGGAGGGAAGGCCGTGTCATTTTGTCTGCCGTCTGATCCGGCAGGTGCACCACCTTGGCAAACAAATCCTCCCGGATCGCATAGACGGCATCCCCTGCCACCCGCGAAGCCATCCGGTTAGCCAGCACATTAAAAAGCACCGCCAGCACCGAGCATCCCAGCATAAAGATCCCCCACAAAAGGATCTCCCGCCTGCCATTGGCAGGGATTACCGTGTCAATCATATAAGCCAGCGCCCACGGCAAAAACAGATCCATCAGCGTACCGGTGAATTTTATCACAAACCCGCCTGCCATCCGCGGATAAAACGGCTTTAAATAATGAAAAAATATTTTTCCCATCGTCTCTCCTGTCCGTGTAAGTATATTGCCCAGGCTCTCTGGCTTTGGCATCATAAATTATAAAAGATTTTAGGTAAGAATGGAATCCCCCGGGCATGAAATTATTTTACTCCCAAATGATTTTACTTTCCGCCGAAAAACTGCTATAATGATGCCAGGCAAAATTTCAGGCAAAATTGACCCTTCGTATTTTATTATAAGAAAGCCAGGTAAACATACTATGACCGAAATCTATCCCGGATTTTTTCAGGTTCAGCTGGCCAGCGACGCCAAACGTTCCAGCCGGATCAACATTTTTCTGATACCCGGCAACGACAGCTGCCGGAGCCTGATGGTTGACACGGGTTACCGCACATTGGAGAACAAAAAAATCATGGATGAACTGCTGGTGAAGCACCGCATCCGCTACGAGGACCTGGATATTTTTCTGACCCACAAGCATCACGACCACACCGGCCTTGCCCACTTTTATGCAAACCGGGGAGCCCGCATTTTCATGAATCCGGAGGAAGACCGCCATGCCTATGACTGCCTGTATTATAATAACAACCCGCAGGCTTTGGAAGAGCAGGTACATGTCCTGGCCACCGTCGGAGTCACCAAAAGCCGTACCCCTGTTCTCTGGAACCGTTTTATGGAACTAAACCGGCAGATCCAGCAGGAGACAAAGGATTCCATGTTCAACGAGATCAAAAACTACCGCTACGTCCCTATCACGGACGGCATGGATTTCTGCTATGGAAACTACCGCCTGAAAGCGATCCATTTAAAAGGGCATACATTTGGGCAGATGGGGCTGGTGGACGAAATGCACCAACGGGTCTTCCCCGCCGACCAGCTGATCGACGGCATTGTCCCGATCGTCGCCACGGCCTACCCGGATGAGCATCTCCTGGATTATTATTTCCGTTCCCTGGAAAGCTTCCAAAAACGCTATGCCGGGCATATGATCCATCCGGCACACAACCGCCCCTACCGCTGCGACGGTACGGTGCCTGCCCGGATCCTGTCCGCCTACCGCAAGAAACTGGATACCATCCGGGAGATCGTCCACGCTGCCAGCCGTCCCATGACTACCCGCGAGATCGCTTTTTTGGCCTACGGCGCCGAGGATGAGTACGGATGGAAGGATCTGATCCAGACAAAAATGATCATCTCCAAGACCTTTTCCTGCCTGGAATACCTGCATGATAAGGAGGAGATTTCCCGCACCTGCAAGGAGGAGATCCTTTTTTGGCAAAGCCCCCTTCCCTCTTTGGGATGAGGCATCCGGGCATTCCTGCCGCTGCCATTTAAGATCTGACATAAATTGGAAAGAGAGGACTAAATATTATGAAAAAAAGAACGTACCTTTTCACCGCCCTGGCCATAGCCGGGGTGTTGTCCGGCTGTTTTGGACGCCAGCCTGCCGCAAATCCTCCGGCAGGTGCTTCCACGGAGCCTGCCGCAGAATCCTCTGCTGCCGAATCCACGGTCGCCGCTTTCACTGAGGCCGCCAAGGATTCCACCGATGCCCCTGCTCCCGATGCCATCACGGTCCCTGACCCCTCGGCAGCAGATACCTCCTCTATCGTACCTGAAAATGTCACGGTGCGGATCGGTTCTTTGAAAGGCCCTACCTCCATGGGGCTTGTGTGGCTCATGGAACAGGCAAAAAAAGGCGAGGCCGGCAACCAGTATGAATTTACCATGGTGACAGCTGCCGACGAACTGTTGGCCAAGGTTGCGGCCGGGGAACTCGATATTGCCCTGATCCCCGCCAATGTGGCAAGTGTATTGTACAATAAGACCCAAGGCAAGATTGCCGCGGTAGATATCAACACTTTGGGTGTCTTGGACATTGTCGCTGCCGACGATTCCATCCAAAGCATTGCCGACTTAAAAGGCCGGACGGTTTACATGACCGGCAAAGGCACGACGCCGGAATATGTTTTCCGCTATCTGCTTTCCGGCAACGGTATGTCCGAAGCCGACCTGACGCTGGAATTTAAGTCAGAGCCAACCGAGGTGGCTGCGATCTTAAAAGAGCAGCCGGACGCCATCGGCCTGCTGCCGCAGCCATTTGTGACCGCCGCCTGCGCACAGAACGAATCGCTGAAGATCGTGCTGGATCTGACGGAAGAATGGGAAAAGATACAAAGCGGCAGCAAAAGCCGCCTGGTAACCGGTGTCACCATCGTCCGGCGCCCCTTCCTGGAAGAAAACCCCAATGCTGTCGCCCTGTTCCTGGAAGAACATCGCCAATCCGCCGCCTTTACTGTTTCTGACCCGGATACCGCCGCAGAACTGATCGCCGCCCTGGGAATTATCGAAAAGGCACCGATCGCCAAAAAGGCTCTTCCCTACTGCAACATCACCTGCCTGGACGGCGAGGAGATGAAAGCCGCCCTAAGCGGCTATCTGCAGGTTCTGTATGAACAGGATCCGGCTTCCGTCGGCGGCAAACTGCCGGGGGATGACTTTTATTTCCACAAGTAACGCACTTACACCGGCACAGAAAGGAACCTTTATGTCCCCCTCCCCCCGTATCCGGAAAATCGGAATTCTTCTTTTTTGGCTCGCAGTGTGGCAGATTGCTGCGCTGCTGATTGACAATTCCATTGTATTCGTGGGGCCATACCCTGTGCTCTGCGCCTTTCGCAACCTGCTGCCCACCCCCGGCTTTTGGCTGTCGGTGGGCAGTTCCTTTGGAAAGATCAGCCTGGGCTTCCTGGCTGCCTTTTTCTGTGGGCTGGCGGCAGGAAGCCTGGCACACCGCTTTGCCCTCCTCCGGGAATTCTTAGAACCAATCATCCGGCTGATGAAGTCTGTGCCGGTAGCCTCTTTTGTCATCCTGGCGCTGATCTGGATCGGTTCTGCGAACCTGGCAGTCTTCATCTCTTTCCTGGTCGTATTCCCCATCCTTTATGTGAATACGATTGCCGGGCTGGAAAATACGGATCAAAAACTACTGGAAATGGCCCGGGTCTTTTCCGTTTCCCCCGCAGGGCGCCTCCGCTGCATTTACCTGCCTGCGCTTTTGCCCTATCTGATTAGCGGCTGCCGCATCGCACTGGGCATGAGCTGGAAATCTGGGGTTGCCGCCGAAGTCATCGGTGTCCCCTCCCATACCATCGGCGAAAACCTGTATATGGCCAAAATCTACCTGGGCACCGCTGACCTGCTGGCCTGGACAATCGTGATCATCCTGGTCAGCACATTGTTTGAAAAATTGTTTCTGCTGCTTTTGGTGAAAGGAGTACGCCTATGCTTCCGTTTCAGCTGGTAATCCGCAACCTTTCCAAATCCTATGGGGAACTCCCGGTGTGGGACGGGCTGAACCTGACCCTGGATTCCGGCCAGGTTTACTGCCTGATGGGCGCCTCCGGCATCGGCAAGACCACCCTTTTCCGGATCCTGCTGGGATTAGAAAAGCCGGACGGAGGTTCCTTTTCCCTAAAACCTCCCCCCGGCTGCGGGCTGACTGCCGTCTTTCAGGAAGACCGGCTCTGCGAAGCCTTCACCCCCATTGACAATGTAAAGCTGGCTGTAGGCAAGTCCTTAAGCCGCCGCCAGATTGCCGGTGAACTTTGCCGCCTGCTCCCGCAAGAGTCACTCAGCCGCCCCGTCAGCACCCTTAGCGGAGGCATGAAGCGCCGCGTGGCCATCGCCCGCGCCCTGCTCGCCCCATCCTGCGGCATCCTGATGGACGAGCCTTTTACCGGCCTGGATGAACAGACCCGGCATCTGGCCATTGGCTATGTGAAAGAAAAAGCCGGCGGGCGGCTGTTGGTCGTAGCCACACACCAGGAGGAGGATATCGAAGCGCTGGGCGGTATCCTGATCTGCCCGTTCGGCCAAGCCCACGTTCCATCCTCCCAAACTCCGCCTCTCCCCCGCACTTAACCGATTTCTCCCGCTGCCCGCATCTTTCCACAGCAAATAAAATAGCCGTAAATCCTTGGTCACGAGGATATACGGCTATTTTGCCATGATAACTGGGCTAGCTGGATTCGAACCAGCGAAATGCAGGAGTCAAAGTCCTGTGCCTTACCGCTTGGCGATAGCCCAATAATACTATGCGGGTGACAGGACTTGAACCTGCACGGTTACCCGCCAGCTCCTAAGGCTGGTGCGTCTGCCATTCCGCCACACCCGCAGAATTATGCTTTTCATGCAATAGTAAAAAAAAATTCCCGAAGGAATAATTTTTCAGGGTGGATAAAGGGATTCGAACCCTTGGCCTCCAGAGCCACAATCTGGCGCGCTAACCAACTGCGCTATACCCACCATATTCATGCCGCGCCACGGTCTCCCGCTCCCCGCGCAACGAGCCTGAAGGGATTCGAACCCCCGACCCACGGCTTAGAAGGCCGTTGCTCTATCCAGCTGAGCTACAGACTCAAAATATCTTTACATCCAACAGCCCTCGCCACTCGGCGACGCATTAAATTCTATCATAGGATGGAAGAAAAAGCAAGTACTTTTTCTCAATATTTTCTCGGCCGGAATTTATTGGCTGATCTTCTTGGCAGATTCTTTCTGCCATGCCTCTTGATCCGTCTGCCCGGACAGCCATCTGCAAGGCTCCCGGCAGAGCCATGGCCTTTAGCCGGTACATAAACATCCCCCTATCCGCATATATTGCTACATAATATAGCAATCTTAAACAAAGGGAGGAGCCTCCATGAAATCGAGTTGGCGTCATAAATGTGCATCACTGCTGATCCTGTCAGAATTTATTTTTCTATCTGTCCTGGTGATCCGCCTCTTCCCCGGCTCCCTGCCTCCGTCATCAAATAGCATCCCCCTAGAAGCAGTTTCGCAGGATTCAGCCGCAAGCAGTTCCAATGCCAAGAAATTTATAAAATGGGTGGATTTTGACGTCAATGCAGAAGCCATGCGGCAAGCATTGCGTTTTGATGTGGACAGCTACGGCCAGGAACCACATTTCAACTGGCTCGAACTGCTTGCTTGCCTTGGCGCACGTTACGGCGGTGACTTTTCACGTTACCAGGAAAGTGATATGGAAGAACTCATCCAGAAAATACAGCAAGGCACAACTATGGAGGAATTGACAAAGGATATGAAATATTATCCTTATTATCTGGAGGCTTACGGCGCTGTCCTAGGCGGCATGACCGGAGTATATGAGATCCAGATCCCGGACGAAGCCACCAAAGAGCCTGTCTGGGTTACGAAATATGGGCTGAAGGCGTTCTCTCCTGTTGCCAAAAATTATCCCTACCAGGATTTTGACGATTTTGGCGCCTCGCGCAGCTATGGCTTCAAGCGCCAGCACTTAGGACATGATCTATTAGGGCAGGTGGGAACTCCTGTAATCGCAGTAGAATCCGGTTACGTAGAAGCAATAGGCTGGAACCAATACGGCGGCTGGCGGCTGGGGATACGTAGCTTTGATCAAAAACGCTATTACTACTATGCCCATCTGAGGAAAAATTACCCCTACCACAAGACCCTTAAGGAAGGCAGCTATGTCCAGGCCGGAGATGTGATCGGCTATCTGGGCCGGACCGGCTATAGCCGCACAGAAAATACCAACAATATCGATGAGCCGCATCTTCATTTTGGCATGCAGCTGATATTTGATGAATCCCAGAAGGACGGCAGCAATGAAATCTGGATTGATTGCTATGAACTTACCAAATTCTTAGCCATGAACCGTTCTGAAACCATCAAAGACCAGGAAACAAAGGAGTATTACCGGGTCTGGCAAATGAAAGACCCCGCCGTTCCCGGCGGAGCCCAAAGCCAAATCATCCCTTAGCGGTTTTTCAAATGCCCTGCACTGTCCAAAATATATCCGTCCGGGGTGGTGGTGTCCTTCAACATCTCCCCGGTCTCATCGTGGCAATAATATTTTTCCCCTTCCCACTCTACCCAGCCGGTGCGCATATAACCTTCTTCGTCAAAAAGGTACCATTTCTTATCGATCTGTTCCCAATTATTCTGCGTGTATGTTCCATCCTCATGCTGGTACCACCAACGCTCCCCTTCTTTCTTCCACTCTCCCTTTATGGGAAGCCCGGCAGCCGTACCATTGCGTATGGCATCTGCCATCTCCTGGGAAATGGTAACCGTCTCGGATTCCATCCACTTGCCCTTGCTTTCCTTATTCTGTTTATTGACGGCGCGCACCTTTACCTGATAGGTCCCCGGCTTGCTCATCTGGTCGGTATAATCATAAAAAACCTGTTCTGTGCTCTGATAGGTTGCACCTACCCCGGTACCGTTTTTATACAGGCGGAGTTCATAGGAGCCTGCCCCCCGTATTTCTCCCCAGCTGGCAAAACCGCCGTCTGTCAATACCACCTCTGTCTCCGCCCCGACCATCTCCTGCATAGATGGCAGCTTCACCCGAAGCGCCAATGTTTCAGAAGAATCTTGTTTGGTAGCCTTTACATAAGTGGCACCAGTCAGCTTCACCGCGCTGGCTTTTGTCAAGGAAAAATAATATCCCTCATCGGCGCGCAGATAAATCGTAATCTCCGGAATATCATCTTCCATCCACTCAAACCCAAAGTTCTCAATCTCATAATAATCATAGGTATAATTGCGGCCGCGGACATTAATCTCAATCTCTTCTTCCCCATACCTCACCCCAAGGCCGATATGCGATTCCACATCCACATTGACCGAAGTAATCTTCTTCTTTTTAGCAGCGAAAGAAGGAAACGCTAACATCCCTGCCAGCGCAGCCACCACCAACACCGCACCACATACTTTCTTCCAGTTATACACGTATTACCCTCCCTGTTTTTTACGCTTTTCTTTCACTTTATTACAAAATATCCCCCCTGTCAAGCCAATTTCCTATTTTGTAATTAATGAAAAAAAATTGTAAGTTTTTCCATAGCAGTCCTTTTCCTACAACAAAAAATGCCCGAAATCCATCTCTGTTTTCAATGGATTTCAGACACTCTTTTGTATTCAAAATCACTTGGCGTAGTCTGTGGCACGGGATTCACGGATAACATTGACTTTAATCTGGCCGGGATAATCCAACTCATTTTCTATACGTTTGGAAATATCCCGAGCCATCAGGATCATATCATCATCACTCACCTGTTCCGGAATTACCATGATACGAACCTCACGGCCTGCCTGAATCGCAAAAGACTTATCCACCCCTTTGAAGGAATTTGTGATATCTTCCAATTGCTTCAATCTGTTCGTATATGTCTCCAGAGTTTCCCTTCTCGCCCCGGGCCTTGCGGCCGATATGGTATCTGCCGCCTGGACAATACAGGCAATCAGGCTCTGCGGTTCTGCATCGCCATGATGGGACTCCACGGAATTGATCACAACCGCGGATTCTTTGTACTTTTTGCACAAGTCAGCCCCCAATTGCACATGGGAACCCTCCACCTCATGGTCAATGGATTTTCCAATATCATGTAATAAACCAGCACGCTTTGCCATCCGGACATCCACACCAACCTCTGCAGCCAAAAGGCCTGCCAGCTGGGCAACCTCCATCGAATGCTTCAGCGCATTCTGTCCGTAACTGGTCCTGAACTTCATCTTCCCTAATAACTTCACTAACTCCGGATGAATTCCATGGATCCCCACTTCGAGGGTGGCGGCTTCACCGTCCTCCCGCATATTGGCCTCCACTTCCTTCTGCGCCTTCTCGACCATCTCCTCGATCCTGGCCGGATGGATCCTCCCATCCACAATCAGACGTTCCAGGGCAATCCTGGCAACCTCCCTGCGGATCGGGTCAAAGCCCGACAGCACCACCGCTTCCGGGGTATCGTCGATAATAAGTTCCACGCCTGTCATAGTCTCTAAGGTACGGATATTCCGCCCCTCGCGGCCGATAATGCGGCCTTTCATCTCGTCATTCGGAAGCTGAACCACGGATACGGTTGTCTCCGCCACATGGTCTGCTGCACATCTCTGGATCGCCGTCACTACATAATCCCTGGCTTTCTTGTCAGCCTCTTCCCGTGCTTTGCTTTCCAGTTCCTTCACCAACCGGGCAGTATCATGCTTGACTTCCTCTTCCACGGACTTTAAAAGATATTCCTTCGCCTGTTCCGTGGTCAGCCCGGATATACGTTCCAGTTCCTGCAATGCTTTCTCATACAAGCCTTCCACTTCCGTGTTCCGCTTGTTGAGCGCCTCCTCCCGGGCGGCAATGCCGGCCTCCCGCTTTTCCATGTTCTCTGCTTTTTTGTCTAAATTCTCTTCCTTACTCAGTACGCGTCTCTCATAACGCTGAAGTTCTGCGCGTCTTTCCTTCGTCTCCTTGTCCAGCTCATTCTTTGTCTTAATCGACTCTTCTTTCGCTTCCAGGAGAGCTTCTCGCTTCTTTGTCTCTGCCGTCTTTAGCGCTTCATCTATTATTTCTCTGGCCTTTTCTTCTGCGGTCCCAACCTTGCTCTCGTATGTTTTGATCCGGTGGTTTATCGCAAGCTTCCAGATAATAAATGCCACAACTGCCAGCACAATGATAAAAACAACTAACATTATACTGATTGACATCGCTGTTTTTGACACAGGAGCACCTCCTTATTTAGTTTTCATTGTACATGGATACAACATCTCAATTTTAAACTGTTTTGTGCACTATGTCAAGCAAATTAGAGGGATTTCCAAGAGTTTGGGGTAACTGTTCAGCCAATCTCCCCTCCGTCCATCACCCGGCGGATCGCATCAAAGGAATAACCGCGCCGCCCCAGAGAGGCGGCGAGTTTCCGGTATTGCCCTTGTTCTAAGTATTCGCCGGGGACATAACCCTTCTTGCGGATCCAGCAAGCAATCTGGAAATCTTCGTCAACCGCGGTTTCCTCCAGGGCACTGTCAATATAGTCACGGGATATCCCCTTTTGTTCCAGTTCTGCACGGAGGCGGCGGATGCTTTTTCTCCCCGAATGTGTGCGGACATATCTCCTGGCGTACCCTTCATCGTCGAGGTAATGGTATTCTGCCAGAAAAGCGATGGCCTCTTCCACCTCCCTGGGGCTGTATTCCCTCTCCGTCAGCTTTCTGCGCATTTCCTGTTCGGTCCGGTCACGGTACTCTAAGAGAGTGAGTGCGCAGTCGCGTACCGGCTTTTGGTTTCTGGGCTTTCTGCGGCGCCCGGATGGCTGCCCCCGATTCGGGGCCTGGCCCGGATCCCCCTGGCACATCTCATCCTGCTCCCGGTCATCCATTGTCTTTCTCTGCCTCTGTTTTCTCTGGCAGGGCGGCCGATGCCGCCTCCGGCTTCACCACATCCCCCTGCAGGTTATAGCGTTCCCGCACTTTGCATTCAATCTCGGCACTGACTGCCGGGTTCTCCCTCAGGTAATTCTTAGCATTCTCACGTCCCTGGCCAATCTTGGAACCGTTGTAGGCATACCAGGCACCGCTCTTCTCCACGATGTTCTCCTTGACCGCCAAATCCAGGATATCCGCCTCCCTGGAAATCCCCTGGCCAAACATGATGTCAAACTCCGCCTCCTTAAACGGCGGGGCAATCTTATTCTTCACCACTTTGACGCATACATGGTTGCCGATCACCTCTCCGCCCTGCTTCAATGCCTCTTTCCGGCGCACATCCAGGCGCACGGAAGCATAAAACTTCAGTGCACGCCCGCCGGTGGTGGTCTCGGGGTTGCCGAACATCACGCCGACTTTTTCACGGAGCTGGTTGATAAAAATCACGGAACAGTTGCTCTTGCTGATTATGCCGGTCAGTTTCCGGAGAGCCTGGGACATCAGCCGGGCCTGCAGCCCCACATGGGAATCCCCCATCTCACCGTCAATCTCGGCCTTGGGCACCAACGCCGCAACCGAGTCCACAATCACAATATCGACCGCACCTGAGCGGACCATGGTCTCGGTAATCTCCAGTGCCTGTTCCCCATTATCCGGCTGGGAAATATACAGGTTATCAATATCTACCCCGATATTCTTCGCATATACCGGATCTAAGGCATGCTCGGCATCAATAAAACCGGCAATGCCGCCCCGCTTCTGCACCTCTGCCACCATGTGGAGCGCCACTGTCGTCTTACCGCTGGATTCCGGTCCGTAGATCTCTATCACCCTCCCTTTGGGCACACCACCCAGCCCAAGCGCAATATCCAGGCTAAGCGAACCGGTGGGAACCGTCTCCACGTTCATATTCGTCCGGGAATCGCCCAGCTTCATAATAGAGCCCTTCCCATAAGACTTCTCTATCTGTGTAATGGCAGCATCCAATGCTTTTAACTTATCATCCTTATTCATAATTCCCTCCATGCGAACAAATGTTCTTTTCTTTGTTTAATCATAGTACATTCTGCTATAAAAGTCAACTCTTTTTTCGTATTTGCAGTATACTGCCGGTTCCTGAAAATCTGGCGAAACGCCTGATGAAAGGCCGAACGGCCTTTGAATCACCCCTATTGCAACAATCTCCCCCGGAAATCCTTTGCTTGGCAAAAAAACCCCAACACAATAACAGTATGGCCGGCCACGCGGAATACTACAACACCGCCGGGTCCCGGCACCGCCGCCGCCCGGTATCCCTTACCGGCCAGATACCCGTCGCAGCTGGCCGGAAACTGCAATGGATCCTGCTCCAGGCATCCATAGATCTGCTCCACCCCGTCCAAAAATCCGGCAGCTGCCGGTTCGCCGCCCGCCCCGGACATCCGGTAAGCTACCAGGCCGTCCAGCAACTCCTCGGCCCGCTCTGTAATAACCAGTTCATAGCCCATATTTTGCCCTCACCTCTGCAGCAGATTCCTTTGCGCCCCTTACCCGGCCTTCCTCTGCCTGACTCTCTGACAGCCCGATGTCCCGGTACATTGCAAGCTGCCGCACCATGCCCTCATAGACCTCCATGCTCATAATTGCCATATCACCATATCCGTTCTTCGTAATAAAAACGGGCTCATCCGTCTTGTGGCATAACTCGGATATCTCCGCAGTATTCTTCAGTTCTTTGATCGGGATAATCTGTGGCATGGCACCGCACCTCCTTCATCCCATAATCATACCATAATTATGGCCGCTATGCAATCATTTTTCTCTTTTCTTTTTTGTGCTGCTTATCATAAACCAAGGACGGCAAGCGGCGGATCATGGAAAAGCCATGGATTGTCCTTCACGGCCAGACAAATACAGAAAAACCGTAAAATTTACGAACATACACCGAAAACTCTGCTATACTTCCCACTGTAAGACACGCACCCCAAAAGCCAGCAGCATAGTACAATAGTGCAGTTCAAAAAAGAAAGCCCTCCCCAGCAGTTGCAGCGGGGCATGGCTATAATTTAAATCTAAGGAGGAATTTGTTATGAATAAGATTATGTCTGTATTTCCCATATCCGTACTGTCGGCAGCCATCCTGCTCGCAGATTGTGGCACAATGCCCGTCCAGGCTGCTGTCGGCAAGGCCGTTTCTGCCGCCAGCACTGCAAAGCCCGGGAACCGTCCAGCATCCAAAACCCCGACCGCTTCCCGGACCGTCGATGCCATCGCCAGGCTTGGCGAACTCCAGGCCGGGGTCGAGGGTGCATACTATAAAGGCTGGGAGGCTTTCGAGGTCGATGTGGAAAATGGGCACAACCCCTATGATGTGGAGTGGGACTACGGCGAACTGTACGACGCCTATATAGAGAAAGCCGACTGGTCTTTGGTGTTCGATGCGGATTTTTATATGGAATCATTCCCGGCTCTTGCGTTCTTGTACCATTATGACGAGGAACTTCTGCTGGAGCATTTCCAAACGGTAGGAATCCATGAAGGACGCCAGGGAAATAAGGCTTTCAACGTGGCTGCCTATCGGGAAAACTGCAAAAAAAACCTGCTCGATGCCTTCGGCGACCATTATGAATGCTATTATTTCTACTGGATGCTGAACCAGAATTCCCAGAAAAGCGTCAAAACAGCAGGCGGCAGCTATCCGCTGCAGCTTGGAGTAAAAATGACCTCCATGCAGGCCAAAGAGTTTGAGAAAGTCAACGAGTACCGCGCCGAGGTCGGTATCGAACCCCTGGAATTCGACCCTGAATTGGCAGCCGTTGCTTGCTACAGAGCCTGGGTCGATATCAGCGAAGGCTATGGAGCCCATGACTGGTTGAAAAAAAACGGAGAAAGAGCCGATAGCCTGATGAGCCTTCTCCATATGAACCTGCTCGGCGAGAACACGGTGGACTCCGGCGTGGAGAATCCCAAACAGCCGCGTATACTAAACAGCTATTATATTAACTACCGCTATTCACCGGAGCATTACGAAGCCATGGTGAACCCTAAGTACAAATACTTTGGCTGCTCCCATACATATTTCGGCAATAACCGCATCCCGAAGTCGAGACGCGGAGATAAAAGCGTCTATAACAAATCGATGATGACCACAGAATTCGATTTGTTTACAGATGCGCTCTCTACCCCAATGCATCCGTGACGCGATAAAGAAATACTCACTTGTGCGCAACCCACTGTTCCCAAACAAGGCAGCATGTGCAGGGGAGCGTTGTCTCTCCGCCCCCCGTTTCTCCCCCGGCAAACCGTATCCCGGCTGCGCACCCCTGCCCCTAAGCTGCCGTCACCTTTGCCTGTCAGCCTTTAAAGAATTTCTCCATCACTTCATCCGCAGGCATCTCATTTCCGGTAAACAGCTTAAACGCTTCCGCACCCTGCCACAGCAGCATGCCGATACCGGGAACCACCTTGCACCCGGCTGCCTTAGCGTCTAACACCATCCGGGTCTCCCGGGGATTGTATACCACGTCTGTCACCACCAAATCCTTGCGGAACACGCTTGTGTCCTCGATCAATGTCGCATCATCCATCGGCTTCATGCCCACACGGGTCCCGTTGGTAAAGATATCGCTGCCTGCAATCTCCTGATAGAATTTGTCTTTATCCGCCAAATCATACAGGTTCACCGTGCACCCCGGCACATGGGTGCGGATTTTCTCCACCGTTGCCTCTGCATTGGCAAAGAAATCATCCCGTATCGCAAAAATGGAAAGTTCCCGCAGCCCTTCCAGTGCCGCCGTGATCTCAATCGCAGTGGCGGCACCCCCGGAACCGGCAATCGTCATCTTCTTCCCTTTGATCTCCACGCCGTTCTCCCGGCAATTGCGCACCCAGCCCTGCCCGTCCGTGATATGGCCGACCATTTTCCCGTTCTCGTTGACCACCGTATTGACTGCCCCGATCAGTTCCGCAGCCTTTGACAGTTCATCACAGCAGGCCGCAGCCGCCGTCTTACAGGGCATGGTCACATTAAACCCCTTCACGTTCAGCAGCCTCAGCGCCTCAAAAGCCTCCTTTGTCTGCTCTTCCTTAATGTCAAATGCCAGATAAGCCCCGTCCACCCCTGTCCGCTGGCAGCTGTAGTTCTGCATCGCCGGAGAGCCTGAATGCCCTACCGGGCTCCCGATTAAGCAAAGCAACCGTGTATGTCCGCTGATTTCCATCCTTATCTCCTCCTGTTTTTTCTTATTTTCCAATATAAATCATAGCTTTACATCCTGTCAATCCCCGCTTTACGGTAAATCCATCTCATTTGCCACCATATAATCTGCAAATGCCTCCACTGCCGAGGTTATAAAGTTTTTCTTGCTATACACCATATAAACGAGCCTGGCGTCCTTTGGCACATCCAGAAGTTCCAGTTCCACTAAGTTGTCAAACTGCCTCTGGTACGGCGTCCTCGCCACCAGGCCAACCATCGGTTTGCGGGACACAAGGCCGCATATGGTCAGTTCACTGTCGTAGAGATAGGATGCCTCGATTTTCTTCGGTTTCAGCTGTCCCTGAACCACCCCTCCGATCGGGATGTCCAGCCGGTAGGTCGTGACCATGTATTGCTTCAGTTCCTCCAGGTACACCCCCTTCTGCCTGGCTAAGGGATGGCTGCTATTCACCACCACAATCAATTCCTGGGTGGTGACCGGCACAAAAACCAGATCCGGCTCATTGTCCACCTTCGAGCAAAACCCCAGGTCATACTGCCCGGACTTTACCCGCGGGATGATATCCAATGTCACTCCCTGGTACACGGAAAATTTCGTCATCGGGTTGTGGAAGGTGGAATAATTGTTGATTGCCCCTGCCAGGTAATCCCCCAGCAGCGTCGGGATACAGCCGATATCCACCGTGCCCCCGATCTGCCCGGAATGGCGTTTTACAATTGCAATCCCATGTTCCAGTTCCCTGAGGGCTGCCGTTACATGTTCATAAAATTCACTCCCATATTTAGTCAGGCGTGTCGTCCTTCCCTCCTTTTGAAACAAAGCTACCCCTAACTCCTTTTCCAGTGACGACATCGAATCACTCAGGCTGGGCTGGCTGATGTATAGTTCCTTTGCCGCTTTGGTATAATGTTGCAGTTCTGCCAGCTTTTTAAAATAGTAAAGCTGTGATAAATTCATATCATTCCTCCGTTGTATGAGCGTAACCATTTTAACGCGTGGACGGTTACCTTTAGGCACTACGCCGAACAGGCTTTCGGAGTGTCCAAAAGCCTGTACAGTGCCGCAGTAAAAATCAGAATATAATTCCCATTGTCGCCATCATCGAAATGATAAATCCGGCAATGATACACGGAATCGTAGAGCCAAGCACCACATGCTTATAGCTCTCCGCCAACGTACATTCGCAAACCGAGGTCTCCATGACTACCGGTGAGGCATTCGGCAGCTTATTCAGGGTGATGCCTGCCTCTACAACAATTCTGTGCAGCGCATTTACATTAGCCCCCATATCCAGGAATGCTTTGCCGAAACTCTCCAAAAACAGCGTCTCTGCAGAAATTGCAGAACCGGTAAGCGCGCCGCAGATCATGGTGCCCAGCCAGGTCTTTAAATAGATCGGCAGGCTGATGCCCAGCACGAACTGCTGTACGGCATGGAAGGCCGGTGCCTCGGTAAGCACCTTGGAAAGCCCGATCACAGCCGCCACGGTAAGCATGGTTCCCAGACCGGAATTTGCACCGCTCTTGATGGAAGTCTTCAAATTCTTAATCTTCTTAAACTGGGTAACGATGATCACCAGCACGCCTACCAAAAGGGCAGCCGTCAGGCTGGTTGAAGTTCCCATGCTGGTGGTCGCCACAACCACTGCCAGCACCAGGACAAACGGAAGCAGGGAAATCACAAGACCCGGGAGTTCCTCATCCTTCATCACCACATTGTCGGTTTTATACATATCCAGCAGTTCCTGCGGGCTATGCTTTGCCATGCTCTTTTTCTGGGCATAGTTAAAATACAGCACATACCAGATACAGGTAATCACAGAGAATACCACTGCCAGCCCCGGGGCAACGCCCAGGGATGTCCCGAAGAAATTGCTCGGAAGCACATTACAGATATCCATGGAAAATGCGAAGCCGTTGGCATTCGCGCCGCCGCAGATCATAAGGAACGGCAGCAGGCGGCGATCCATCTTGTTCTCGCGCAGCAGATTGTCTGCAATCGGGTACAGCACGAAGACCATAATGTAGCCGTTGATGCCCAGCATTGTAATAAAGAAAGTACAGATCATCATGATCAGGCCTACCCGTTTCGCCCCCAGGGCATTGGAGAGGGATTTGGCAATCTTGGTTGCCAGGCCTGTCTGGTTTACCAGTTCACCGAAGATACCTCCCAGCGCCAGGATCAAAAACCATGACGTACAGAATCCGCCTGCACCGGCTGAGAATGTCGTCAGCAGGCCCTCCCAGAAATCCAGCCCGCTGGTGACCAGAATAATGGCCGCCGTAATCACAGATGCTGTGATCATATCAACACCCTTGACGATCATAAAGATCAGCAGAGCCACAGCAATAATCAAACCAATTCCTGATAACATATGTATACCTCCTGTAATCTTTTTTCGCGTTGCTTTTTATTTTTCTTTTTTCAGCTTCCCATAATCCGCATCCGGCCACTTGATAACCACATTGAGAATCGTCGGGAAAATCAGCGTAAACAGCGTGATAATCGAGGCAAAGGTCAGCCCCTTTGACACCAGCGCCGTAAGCCCCATCTGGGACACTGCCCAGGTCAGGATGACATAGAGCAGGGTCAGAAATGCGCCGCGCTTGTTTCTCTTCTCAGCAGAGACCTTCGGATCCTCATTCTTCATCTTCTGATACCAGTTCAGGATACGGTCGTTAAAGCCCTGCGCATAGTTGATTGCCGTGGAGATGGTGGCAAAAAAGATCGCAATGGTAATCAGGGTCAGAAGCACTGCCTTCAGTGCACCCGAACCGAATCCGTTCTGAACCACCAGGATCGTATAGACCGCCCTCCCGTTTGCCCATCCGTCATACACTGCCGAATAATTTGCCGCCAGGTTGATCACGTTCATCTCCAAAAATGCCCAGTTGGCAATCACAGACAATACCACTGCCCAGCGCAGAGTCTTTTTGTTGGTAAACAGCTGGGCATGGTTCACATAGGCGCCAAATCCGGCCAGGTTCTGCCCGGAGAAAATATAAGCCCAGCAAAAAGCAATCAGCAGATACTTGATAAAGCTTCCGGCTCCTGCCGCGATATCGTCATTCATCAGCTGGGACATGATTCCCATCTCGGTGCCAAGCCTTCCCGAAGCCACGTTAAAAATAATATTGGGGATGTGCACTGCCACCAGTGCAACGAAAATCACAGCGCTCATGAATACCGCATTCTTACGCACTAAGTCAGTTCCCTTCATGCAAAGGACGAACATAATCACCCCGATAATCAATGTGGATGCCAGATACGGAATGCCTGTCAGTTCCTGCAATGCAGAACCGGATGTAGAATATGCCAAAGCCATACACACAATCAGCAGCCAGTTGAAGTTAAATTCATAAATATACTGCATCGGCTTTGCAAATATCCCGCCGCAGAAACGGGATCCATATTTTGCCAGGAAATTGCTGTAATCAAAGGTGCGGAAATCCATGGCAAACTTCATAAAGAAATAAATCGTAAAACAGTTAATTGCCGCCACCACAAAGGGCATAAACAGGCAGAAATACGGCTGTGTCACCACGGGAAGCATCCCGTAAAAGCCGGTATTCCGGAAGAAATATGTCCATGGGGTTGAACCAGATGCAAAACCTCCGCCACACTGAGAGCTGAATGCAATCGATACAAACACCAGCACGGTTCTCCAATCGACCCGGTTGGCCGGATTTGTTGCTGAATTTTCCATTTCACTTACCCCTCTCTGGTATTTCCCAAATTAATAGTTTTTTTCGATACTTTTCGTCATTTTCTTAACAATCCAGGGCAAAAAAATGCCCTTTCATCCTTCATTTTTCGCGCCTGACTGCCACTGGGCATTCATTTTATCTAAGGGAACCTCGATCAGTCCTGCCCGGCTGTCGTACACGTAAACGATAAATCCCCTCTTGCACCGGAATACACACTCCAAGCACGGATCCTCGTCGCAATAGGCAAAGGCATCCGTGTCTGCCAGTGCAAACACCATCGGCGGGCGCTTCTCTGCCGATACATATTTCAGATACCCGCCGGTAAATGTTTTCAGGTAAATCCATTCCGGATGATCCTTCGGGGAGGCGCATTTCCAGGAGACCCGAACCGCATTGTCGTTATAGCCGCCGGTAATCTGGTATGTCACCTGAATCTGGCCGCAGGCCTCTTCTGCATCCACTGGCTTTAACAGCCTGGCCTTCTGGCCACAGCAGGCAATCTCCTTTTCCTCAGCCTCTTTGCCGCCCGTCACCGGAAACAGCGCCCCGCACTCCATGCAACGGTAGAACGCCACATCCGGGCACTGGCTGGCCAATGGCTTTCTGGTATCCCGGCACCTTCTGGGCCCGAATTTCTGTTCAATCATGAACTGTCATCCCTTCATTTTTTCTCTCACAAGCCTCTTTTCTTCAGTTCCTCCTGCAGCAGGTATTTCTTCACCTTCCCGCTGCCGGTATGCGGAATCCGGTCAATCAGTTCCAGCCGTTCCGGCCAGAAACGCTTCGGTACCTTCTTTCCCTTCAAGTAGGCAATCACATCCTCCAGGCACAGCTTCTCATTTCCCGGAAGCGGCACCACAAATGCACAAATCCGCTCTCCCAACCGGTCATCCGGCATGCCGATGATGGTGTGGTCACCCAGCCCCGGGCAGCCCTCCAGCATATCATTGATTTCATTGGAATTCAGGTTCTCGCCGCCGCGGACGATCATATCCTTCTTCCTGCCGATGATGTGGATATTATCATCCTCGTCCATCACGCACAAATCTCCGCTGTGGAACCAGCCCTCATCATCCAGCACTCCGTCCGTAATCTCGCGTGCCTTCAGATATCCCAAAAACACATTGGGCCCCCGGGACAATTCCTCGCCCGGTGTCCCCCGCGGCACCTCATTGCCCTCATCATCCACCACCTTTACCTCCACGCCTGCCATGGCTCTTCCCGAGGTTGTGCCGTTTAATGCCAATGCCTCCTCCGGGCGGACGAACACATGGGGCACGCTCTCCGTGGAACCATACACCTCACAGAGCAGAATTCCGAACTTCCACGCCCGCTGCACCATATACCCCGGCACCGGGGCGCCCCCGCACAGATAGAATTTCAAATGCGGCAAAGCCCCGCCATTCGTATCGAGTTCCCGCAAAATATCATAGATAAATGGTGTTGCCCCCATGGAATAAGTACACTTTTCCTGATTCATCAGATCAATCGCTTCCCGGCAACGGTATTTCTGCTGCAGCACCATTTTCGCACCGCGGAGCATGGTGGCAATTACCGCATGGTGAAACCCGGTGGCATGGTGCAGCGGTGCCGGCATAAACATGATGTCTTCCTCTGTCAGCTTCAGTTCCCTGTTAAAGGTATCCTCGCTGTAGCGGACATTATCGTGGCTCAGCATGACCCCCTTGGTGCCTCCGGTCGTTCCCGAAGTGCACAGAATCACTGCCACGTCCTCCCCGGTCAGTGCGTGGGCACATTCTTCTTTTTTCAAAGGCTCATAGTTTTTCAAAATCTCCCCGAGTACCGGCAGGTCATGTTCCCGCGCCCTGGTATAATCCAGAAGGACTATCTCTTTTAAGGTAGGAATCTGATTCCTGACTGACAGAATCCTCTTCTCATAGTCTGTTTTATAGAAAAAAGTGGTTCCGAAATATACTCTTGATTCTGTCACGTTCATACTCCGTACCAGTTCTTTTTCCTCATACGACATGGCAATGGGATGTGCCACTGCCCCCACCTTAAAGCAGGCAATGGTCAGCATGGCAAACTCACTCCAGATCGGCAGCTGATAGGACACGGTATCCCGGGGGCGAACCCCGGTTTCCGCAAGGAATGCCGCCACCCTTGCGGCAGCCTCATCCATTTGCTTATAAGTATAGCGGAATCCCCGGTCGTCCACAACATACTCCCGTTGCGGAAATTTCTCTACCGTCTCTTCCCAGCAGTCCAGCAGCGTCTGGTCGTTCCAGTACCCCAGCCTGCGGTACTGTTCCCGATGTTTCTCATTTATCTTTCTTTCTCCGAACATAATCGATCTCCTGTCGTTATGCCGATCGGCCGCCGGACAGTGCAGGCAAACCAACCCGATTCCGGCGTGAGAGACTGCTCCCCCAACCGAAACCCTGCCCCTCTGCCCGCAGGGGCAAGCGCCCCGCCAAAATCATCCGGCGGCCAATACCTTTCCTCTCCTGCCACAACCGCTCTGCCAGATCAGTCCTTGCTGTCCGGCAAAACCATCCTGGCAGTCCGGTTATGCCTGCTGCCTGGCTCTTAACTCCTTTACCAGTGCCGGCACCACCTCAAACAAGTCGCCCACGATGCAGTAGTCCGCCACTTCAAAGATCGGAGCCGTCTCATCTTTATTGATTGCCACAATGGTTCCGGACTCACTCATACCTGCCACATGCTGAACGGCACCGGAGATTCCGCAGGCAAAATAAATCTTGGGAGAAACGGTAGAACCGGTCTGCCCGACCTGGCGGGACTGCGGCATCCAGCCGGCATCCACTGCGGCACGGGAGCAGCCGACGGTTCCGCCCAGCACATCTGCCAGTTCCTGCAAAACGGCAAAGTTCTCTGCATTCTTCATGGCACGGCCGCCGGACACGATCACATCTGCCTCATCCAGGCGCATTCCCTGGTCTTCGGCTGCCTTGATAAATTCAACCACCTTGGTGCGAATCTGCTCTGCCGGAGTATGGATATTTTCCTCAATCACTTCCGGTTTGTTGTCCGGGTTTGGCTGTCCCTTTTTGAAAGCGCCGGGACGGCAGGTTCCCATCTGCGGGCGGGTCTCGCTGCACAGAATCTGGGCATACAGATTACCGCCAAATGCGGGACGCTCCCACACTACATTGCCGCTCTCCTCTTCCACACTCAATGCGGTACAGTCAGCAGTCAGGCCGGTGTGCAGGCTGACAGCCAGCTTGGAACCTAAGTCACGGCCATTCACCGTAGCACCCACCAGGATGGTGTTGGGATCATATTTTTCACACAGCTTTAAAAATGCATGGCCGTAAGCATCCGCGCTGTAGTTCTCATACTCATCGCCCTTCACCACGTAAACCTTTTCAGCGCCATACTCCGCGGCAGCCTTCACGGCAGCATCCACATCTTTTCCGATGACAACAGCACAAAGCTGCTGCTTTAAGCCGTCTGCCAGCTTTCTTCCCTGCCCCAGCAGTTCCAGCCCTACATTTTTCGGCTCACCCTGGAAGCATTCGATAAATACCCATACGTCTTTACATGTCTCAAAGCTCATGGTCTTAACCTCCTTACAGTACTTTGGCTTCTGCCAGTTTATCGATCAGGGAGCCGGCCACCTCTGCCGGGCTGTTGCCCTCGATGTTGACACCGGTTGCAGTTCTCTTGGGGGTAAAAGTCGCCTTCACCTTGGTGGGAGAACCCTTGAGTCCGATCTTGGTGGTATCGATGTCCGGGAAATCAGCGATGGTCAGTTCCGGAATATCGCAGCGCAGAGAGTACAGCTTGCGGCTTACCGTGGCGTAACGCGGCTTGTTGCTCTCCTTGGTAGCCGTGCACAGTACCGGGAACTTGGTCTCGATCACTTCCACGCCTTCCTCAACCTGGCGGCGGGCAATCACTTTGTCCCCCTCCACCTTCATATCCAGTACATAGGTCAGACGGGTTGCACCCAAATGCTCGGCAATGCTGGGGGCTGTCTGGCCGGTATCACCGTCAATGGCCTGCTTGCCGCCTAAAATCACATCAAACGGCCCTAATTTCTCAATGGCCTGGGAAAGAATATAGCTGGTGGCATACGTATCAGAACCGCCGAATGCACGGTCTGTTACCAGGTAGCCCTCATCTGCACCCATGGAAATGGCCTCGCGCAGCACGGCCTTGGCCTGCTGCGGCCCCATGGCAATGGCCACCACTTTGCCGCCGTAAGCATCTTTCAGCTGCAATGCAGTCTCCAGGGCATTTTTGTCAAAGGGGTTCATAATGCTGGGAACACCCTGGCGGATCAATGTATTTTTCACCGGATCGATCTTGATCTCTGTCGTATCCGGAACCTGCTTAATACAAACAACAATGTTCATCTTGCTTCCTCCTCCTATCATTATGTATCGGTTCTATTTGTATTCCCGGTTCAGTTCTCCGGCGATGGTCATTCTCTGTACCTGGTTCGCGCCCTCAAAAATCTGGAATACCTTGCAGTCACGCATCAGCTTTTCAACCGGGTACTCTTTGCTGTAGCCATACCCGCCGAAGATCTGCACGGCGTTGGAGGTTACCTCCTGCGCGCAGTCCGATACAAAAGTCTTGGTGATAGAGCCCTCTTTCCGTACCAGGCTGCCGTTATCCATCATCCGCATGGTATTATTCACCAGGCAGCGGGAAGCTTCGATTTTGATTGCCATATCGGCCAGCATCTGCTGAACCATCTGGAAGTTGATGATCGGCTGTCCGAACTGCTTTCTCTCCTTGGCATATTTCACGGACTCATCCAGCGCACGCTGCATGATGCCCACAGCCATGGTTGCCACGAATGCACGGGACAGGTTCAGGGCATTTAAAGCCAGCTTAAAGCCGCTGCCCTCTTCCCCCAGCATGGCGGAAGCCTTTACCCGTACATTTTCAAAGGTAACGTCCGTTGTGTTGGAAAGGCGCAGGCCCATCTTGTTCTCATGCTTACCGATAGTGATTCCCGGTGCATCTGCCTCCACGATAAATGCAGAAATACCGCGGTTGCCCTTCTCCGGGCTGGTCTTGAAGAAGCCGACCATGATAGAAGCCAGAGCGCCGTTGGTGATAAAGGTCTTATTTCCGTTCAGGATATAATCCTCGCCGTCCTTCACGGCAGTGGCACGCATAGCACCAGGATCCGATCCTGCATTCGGCTCTGTCAGTGCAAAAGCAGCAAATTTGCCCGGCTTCACCACATCGGCAAAATATTTGCCCTGCTCGGGAGTTCCGGCCAGGATAACATTTCTCAGAGCAACAAAGGAGGTAACAAAGCTGATGGCATAACCAGCATCCACCTTGGCCAGTTCCTCAAAAATCATTGCTGTGGTCTCATAGCTTAAGCCGGTTCCGCCGTACTCTTCCGGGATCTCCAGCATATGGAGCCCCATCTTAAAGCCCCAGTCAAACAATTCTCTCGGGCACTCGCCTTTTTCATCTGCTTCCTGAACATAAGGCTTGATTTCGTTCTCCGCCATTTCGCGAACCATGGCGAGCAGTTCTTTTTGCTCGTCGGTGTAAAGTAAACTCATATCGTTTCACCTTTCCTTAAAATTTTCATTGGAGGACAGCAGCAATCTGGCTGTTTTACGGGGTATTACAAGCATTTCTGAAATGGTATTTCTCAATATTAATGAAGGGAATTTGCCAGAATTGCTGCTGTTTTCTGTATAATGGCAACAGTCCGCAAACGGGAACTGTTATAAGTAATAGGTTACAGCTTTCTCAGCTTGGTCTCACCGGTGGCAGCACCCGTAGACAGCGCCTCCTCGATCTCTGCGTCCGAGTAGCCCAGATGCTTCATCAGTTCTACCGTATGGGCGCCCTGGGAACCACCGATTACATATTCCGGATTGCCCATGGAAGCAAAGTTTACCGGGTTGGTGGGCATGAATTTCTCACCGGAGGGGTAGGGAATCCTGGCCAGGACATTGTTGGCATGTGCCTGTTCGTCCTTGTAGATGTCAAGGGGCTCATAAGCTGCCTCACAGGCCAGGTCATTGGCTTTGAATTTTGCCATCAGTTCATCCCTGGTGAAGTTTGCCATGGCTTCATCCAATATGTCGGTTACTTCCGAATTCAGATGGTTGTTGTTGACCTCTGCACAGTGGATGTATTTCTCATTGCCGATCATGTCTTCTCTGCCAAGCAGGGTCATGATCTTTTCGTAATCACGGTCATATTCCGGGCAGCACAGTACCAGCCACTTGCCGTCCTTGGTGCGGAACACGTTGTTGAACGGATTGGGGACTTCTTTTCTGTTCTTCGGATACTGGTTGCCGTACTGGG
This sequence comes from bacterium 1XD21-70, assembly GCA_003669055.1. Lineage (GTDB taxonomy): Bacteria > Bacillota > Clostridia > Lachnospirales > Lachnospiraceae > Brotaphodocola. The sequence goes on along the minus strand of RAYB01000018.1, from coordinate 39,729 downwards.
CAGAGATCAGGCCGGTGCTCAGTGCATATACGGCGGAATGATGCAGGCTGATGGTGATCTTGTCACCCTGGCCGCTCTTCTCTCTGGCATACAAAGAAGCACAGATGCCGGAAGCCAGTGCTAAGGATACCTGGAAATCTCCAAAGCCGTTGGTAGGAATCATGGGTGCGTCACCGCGGTTTACGGTGGTTCCGAACACACCGCCTCTTGCCATGTAGCAGGTTACGTCAAAGCCTGCGGTATCCTTCTCCGGCCCTTTCTCGCCGTAGCCAAGCACCTGGGCGAAGATCAGCCTGGGGAATTTTTCTTTCAGGGTGTCATAGTCTAAGCCTAACTTGGTCAGGGATTTGGTTCTGGTGTTGGTCAGGAATACATCAGCCTCTGCCAGCAGTTTGTAGGCAATCTCTAGGCCTTTGGGGTCTTTTAGGTTCAGGGTAATGAACTTTTTGTTCATGTTGGCCACATCAAATGCCAGGTTCTCATCGTCAGTGAACGGCATGTTGAATACAGCTCCCTGGGTTCTCGCCGGATCGCCTTTAGCGGACTCAATCTTTACAACGTCAGCACCCCATTCTCCAAGAACACGGCCAGTGGTCGGGGCGGCCAGATAGGTGGTCAGGTCTACTACTTTTACTCCCTGTAATGGTTTCACGGTCAATTTCCTCCATTCAATTTGTTAATTTTAAGTCAAAAAAGTCACCAGATCCGGCCCGAACCTGATGACCTTGTTTTCTCACAAAGAATTATGTGGTTGGCTTATGAGGGCGGCTTTGCAGTGCCACGCCTCGATTCCGCTCTGCACTGCTCAATTACAGTACATATTCCATCTTTGCGCCGTGTTTGATGGTGTTTCTGGAGATGGTGATTCTCTGGACAGTCGGTGCGCCTTCTTCCAGCCACATTGCGCGGCAGTCGCGGTACAGACGCTCTACGGGGCCATATTTGCAGTCTTCAAAATAGCCTACGCCGCCGAAAATCTCCAGCATCTCGTCGCTGACTTTTCTGGTGGTGTCAATGCTGTATAGCTTACACATAGCTGCCTTCTCCTCAATGTACTCACCAGTCGGCTCTTCTTCATAAGATTTTGCGAAATCGTAAACCATGCAGCGCAGAGCGTGTACCATCATGGACATATCAGCGATCTTGCAGCGGATTGCCTGGCGGGTTCCGATCGGCTTGCCGAAGGTTACACGGTCAGCAGCATACTGCAGGGACAGCTCCAACATTCTCTGAGCCATTCCCAGGTTGCTGGCTGCGATATGAGCACGGGATACAGACAGGGAGTGCATGGCAATCTCAAGACCCTGGCCTTCTCTTCCCAGCAAATACTTCTTGTCAATCTTGCAGTTGGTGAATTTCAGGTCACCATGTCCGGCGCCGCGGCAGCCCATCATATGCGGCATGTTGATCACTTCAAATCCCGGAGCATCCAGGGGCACGAAGAATGCAGACAGCCTGTCATCCTTGTGGGACTCCGGATTGGTCACTGCTATCACATAAGCGAACTCACAGCAGTCGGTATGGGAGATCAGGGTCTTCTCGCCGTTCAGCACATAATAGTCGCCTTCCTTCACTGCGGTGGTATGTAAGTCAGCACCGGTTCCGCCGGTAGCCTCGGTCAAAGCAAAGCAGGTAAATACGGACTTATCCTGGAACTTGCTCATATACTCATCCTTCAGTTCCTTGCTGCCGTAGTCATCCAGGATTCTCCAGTTCAGATCCATTGCATAGTGGAGATGCATACGCATTCCGCCCGGCCCTCTGGAGAACTCTTCCTGTACCTGCAGGATTTCCAGCTCGTTTAATCCCCAGCCGCCGTACTCTTCCGGAAGAGAGCAGCGATACAGATCATTCTTGATCGCCAGGTCGTAGAATTCCTGCGGGAACTTGTTGGTAACCTCAACTTCCTTCTGAATCTCCTCCAGCGGCCCTTCTGCCAATTCGCGGATCTGCTTGAGATAAGCCTGGAATTGCTCCTTTGTCAACTTGCTCATGTGTGTGTTCCTCCTTTTTTATAACGTTTTATTTTTAACGTTTCTTTATATTGGTTATTATATCGTTAATAAGTGCAAACATCCAATCGTTCCTTCCAATCCTTTTATCTATAATTGATAGTTTTTACGGATGTATCATGATTTTTCATTGAGAATCCCATCAAATCATGCTATAGTATTGTAGTTTTTATCGATTATATGTCAATTTTGCACAGGGAGGTATTTTTATGAGTACAAGTCAGGAAATAAAACCAGAAATAATGGAAGGAATCCTAAAACATATTAAACCCTTGGGCGGCCTGGGCAGCGCAGAACTGCTGGAAATCGCACCAGGGCATGCCCGCATTAAAATTGAAATCACAGAGGATGCATTGAATCTGTACGGCAACCTGCATGGCGGCTTCCTCTTCTCCTTGTGTGATATGGTGTCGGGAATGGCTGCCTATGCCTATGAATTCGCCAATGTGACCCAGCAGGCCAGCATAAACTTCCTCCGCGCCTTCCAGACCGGCACCGTGTATGTTGAGGGCAATGCCATCCACAAAGGGCGCCGCACGGTTGTCATCCAGGTTGGCGCCACCACTGAGGACGGCCGGCAGATTGTCTCCGCCACGGTCACCATGTTCCTGGTTGCCCCTCTGCCGCTCACCTAAAAAACCGGCTCTATGGCCAATTTCCATTGGCACGTTGGCCTAGTATGCTGACAAAAAGAATCTCTTTATAAGAAAAGCAGCCTCTGTGCCGTGATGGGCAGCACAGAGGCTGTATTCTTTTCCTATAAATCCAGGATTCAAAAAGGATTGAGGATTTCACTATGTCTTTCTTTGTATGCGTTTAGTATATCACAATATTTTCCAGAATGCTTGTAAAATGTTTAAATAGATTATGAAGAAATTCTTAATTCAGCAATGGCTTTTTCTTTCTTTTTTACTCTTCCTCCTTCTTTTTCCTCAGCCCTACGGCTGCCAGCAGCATACCGATCCCGGCTCCGCCAAATAACAACAGCCACATTGTACGATTGCGTGCGTCTCCGGTCCGCGGAAGAAGCCCTGCCAATGGCACATCCTCCTCCGGCAAAGTAACCAGTTCCTCCGGAAGGTTTGCCAGCGGCACCGCCGGGTCAGTGATCACGGTAGTACCACCTCCTCCGCCGGAACGACGGCTGCTGCCGCCGCCTCCGCCTCCGCCACCGCCGCCGCCAGGCTGACGGACATAATCATTGGCAGCCTCCACACGGACGATCTCACCGTCTTCCTTAATCTCGAACTGGAACCTGGCGGTGTCCAGGTTAACTTCCACCTTGCTGTCCCCGTCCTTAAGTTCAAACACTGCCCCCAGCCACGTATAGCCGCCTATGACGTTCCCATCCCCGATCTCAGCGACGGTATATTTGCCATACCTTAACTCCTTGGAGGTCTTAACTTCATCATTTGCCTTCACGACAATCGTATCAACCAGATTGCCGTCACTGTCATAGATACCAAAGGAAAATTCATTCAGCCATTTCTCTATGCTCCCATTCAAACGGATATGTTTAGAAAGGCTAAGCCGCCCTTTGACCGGGTCATTGGCCACGGTAAGGATGCCGCCCAAATCCAAATCATTTAAGCCATTTGTCAGATCCTTCATCACATCGGCAGCATGGATAACTTCGTTCGACCACTGATAGCGGTTCTTCCAGGCCTTCTGCCCGTCGTCCTCAGAAAAGACATCTACCAGATCCTTTCTGATATTAACAATCAGTTTCATCTCTTCCGGAATCGGAAGATATCCTTCCGGAGCCGCCTTCTCCCATAAAACATAGCGTCCGACCGGAAGTTCTGGGAAGGTAGCAAAGCCTTCTCCATTCGTCGTCACTTCAAAAACAGCTTCCGGATCCTGATCAGACTTCATGGCAAATACTGCATTCTCCAACGGTTTGCCTGTCTCGGAATCGATCTTCTTGATGGTAAATCCTGTACCGAGTTTTTCTGCGGGGATCCAGGTATTTGTGATGGGGTACAAAGCGGGCTCTTCCAGCTTTTCGCCCTCCTCGTCTGCCGGGAGCGTCCTCCCATCTGATGCTGCCGCAAAGACGCCGCGAACCTCGTAGCTGCCTGTCTCCTCCCACTCATTCGTCTCAGCGTTTTGTTTCATTACCTTATCCACGCCAAAGACCCTGAAAATATTGGTGTTTTCGATTTGGGCCGGTGCCGGGGTTCCCTCCGCGCTCCATCCGAGTTCCTCCCATTTTTCATTAGGGATAATCTCTGTCTCCACGATACTGTACTGGTACTCATTGCCGTCCCAGTCGTAAATGGGGAGGTTTTTGAAGGTTACCGTCCAGTCTTCTTCCGGGTTATCCGATGCTGCCAATGTGGCCTCTGCCGTATAATCATTTTTTACTGTACCGTCCTCAACATAGCTGAGGTCATACACTTTCGGCTCGCCATACCGGAGGCTGCCTCCGCTATCCTTCTCGGCCTTTGCATACATCAGCTGTACCTTGATTGCTGCCGGACGCAAGTTTTCCTCTAATTCTTCACCGGCCTCGTCCTTCCATAGCTTTGTGGCTTTGATATCCCTGGTTTTTGAATGGAAATAATCGTTTTTGATGGTGACGGTTTCTATTCGGTTTATTACTGGATCTTTTGCCACTACTTTATCTGTCAATATTCCGTCAATAAACCCATTACCCTCAGCTGCTGTCGGGTCATCAGTCACAATTTCATCTAACTTATTTCCACCTTCCTGCTGAATATCGCTCAGTTCCTCCGTAATTGTGTATTTTGTTCCTGTGGGGATTCCGGTAATAGTAACGGTATTATCATGGCCATCAATAGTTTTTCCATCTTCACCGACTATTGAACGGTACATTTCAAATCGATATATGCCATCACCTTCATACTCTTTGCTGACAGCACCTTTTTGTGCCGTATAAACTCCCCTGTCTGCCGCATCTTCCCCTAACTGCACTTTAATTGAAAACTTTTCATCTGCGAGCTCATTACTCTTTTCAGCATCTTTCTCATTTACTGTTTTTATAACCCTCAAGCTGACAGATCGGTTATTGGGAATGGTTATTGCCTTAGAATCAATTTCATGGACAAAGCCACCTGCAACAGCAGCATCATCCCACTTCACACTTCCATCTGCACATACCTCAAATCCAAATGTCTTGTCTAATTTCAGATACCCCTTTGGAGCAAATTTCTCCCTTAAAGTATAATGTCCCTTTCTATGAATTGGAATTTTAACAGCCCCATCTTCTTTTATCTCATAATCCCCCGAATAACCTTCTGTCCCTTCTGCCAATTCAAATATTGCCCCAGCCAGATCAGTTCTTTTTTTGCCTGTCTCTTTATCAACTTTAACAACCGTAATCTCAATTTCAAATTTGTTGCTGATTGTCATGGTTTTTTTGTCATTGGAGACCGTGGCTGATCCTGACTTTATGGACACACCCCCCTCATTGCTTACTTCAAACTTAATTGTAGGTGTATCCGGAAGTTTATATCCGCTTGGTGCCTCTGTCTCAGTTAAAATATATTCTCCCGGAATGAGGTCAGTAAAAGAAATCTTTCCATCTGAACCGGTTATATATTCGCCTTCCTTCGACGGCCCTTTCAAAGAGAATTTTGCCCCACTCAGAGCCTCTTTTGTCTCTCCATTGATTTTTTTGATATCAAGGTCAATCTTTGCTGTTCCTGATGTTCTAACTTTGACCGAAAAACCGACAGAATCTGTAGTTGTCCCACTATAAGTTGCAATATCCTGTTTCCCGCCCCGTTGATTATCCGTCCATACAACAATCCCCTGCCGTTCTACCCCTCTCGCTGCCTTTAATTCCACAGTTCCATCCAACGGCTCATTTGACCAAACTGTAATTGTGTTGTTGGTATTAACATCAACATTAACCCGATTATTTTTTTCAAATGTATATTGTCCGATAACCTTTTCACTGTCTGTTAATGTTGTTTCAAAACGTCTGTTTTGTTTATTCCATAAAAGAGTTGTATTTCCTTTTAAACTTGGCGTTTTACATGTTTCTTCTACAGCAGCTGCGATTTGGTTGTAATAATTATTGATTTCCGATTTCCATGTATGGTCTCGACCTATAATTTCTTTTACTCCACAATTTCCATCTCCTGCCGGGATCTTCTTAAAACTTGCATCCCTTTCGCCAACCACCACTTCCCAAACCAGCAATTGTGTCGCAATTATTTTCTGTACATCTGATATCTTGTCAGTTTTCCATTGTGAACTAACCTTTCCATGATATCCGGCACTTATAACTCTTCCAATTAATATTTTAATCTGTTCACCTGAAAGATTCAATTTTTCATCATGATATCGGTCTAAATTTTCCCACCAGTCCTCATCCCTCACTCCAAGGGAAGTCGTCCCTTCTAATTCAAATGCCCCCAAATCTATACCAGGTTCTATACAATAAGCAACCTTGCCATTCATTCCTTCAGAACTGTTTGTACCTACTATATGAACGCTAAATGTATTATTTTTAGTACCGCTGCTCTCCCATCCATTTTTTAGGCTCAAACCATTCTCTGGACTAAATTTACCCTTCAGCCCCCAATTGCCACGAGGGAATCCTATCATAAAAGCACCTGAACCATAATTTTCTGCCATCACATCATACTGCTCATCATACACCAGCACCTTCCAAACCAGCGTAACCTCCGAGCCGTCCTCTCCTTCGGCTCCCTCTGCATCTGCACTGTCCGCCTCATCTGCAAACGCCCCATAAGTAAAGCTAACCTCCGTCTCACCTTGGGTATGTGTCTCTACAAACCCGGTCTCATCGATGCTCAAAATCTCCGGGTCGCTAGACGACCAGGTTCCTTCCGTCTCCGGCGCCACACCTTTCAGTTCCAGCATCTGTGCGCCAAGAGGCAAAGCAAACGGGACAAACTCTCCGCTCTCTTCATCTTCCGGATCCGGCATGAATAACGGAAGCACAAAATCATATTCTGCAAACCGCTCTTCATCCGCATTCGCAACAATCTCAAAGATATCGTCTGCATCTACCTGGATCGCCCTCGCATTCACATGCTCCAGGACGGTCACGGTAGGCAGATCCTTCCCCTCTAATACGCCAAGGATCTCGAGGTCTTCCCCTTCCAGCAGCTGGCCGGCCTCTTCTTCACTCGGAACCGTTTCCTCCGGGCTGCCATCCTCTGTCGTTCCACTTTCCTCTGCCGCGCTGCTGCTCTCGCTTCCCTCTTCCCCTGCCGCGCTGCTCCCGCTCTCCTCTTCCTCTGCCGCGCTGCTGCTCTCGCTCTCCTCTTCCTCTGCCGCGCTGCTGCTCTCGCTTTCCTCTTCCTCTGCCGCGCTGCTGCCATCACTCTCTTTTGTCGCTTCAGCCTCTTCCTCGGTTTCCACCGGCTCTGTTGTCCCCTCTGCCTCCCCGGCACCAAAATCCGGCTCCGCCGTTTCCGTCGGCGCAGCTGCCTCAACCGGGACGGTAGCTTCCGTCACATCCGCCTCCTCGCTTTTATCCCCCTCGGGAATCCCCTCACTCTCATGCTTCCCCTCCGGGATTTCCAGGTCTCCTGCCTCCTCACTCTCTATATTCTCCGGAGCCGTCAGCCCTTCTTCCGGCAGTTCATTAGCTGTTGCCACCAAAGCCGCCACGTGACGGGAAATACCGGCAACTTCCTCACTGCCCCTTAAAGCCACGCCCTCTTCTTCCTCTGCCTCGGTTTCTGCCATGGCTTTGGCCTCACTTTCCACATCTGCGGCTTCTTGTGTGGTTTCCTCTTCCTGCTTCTCCCCGTCCGTGCTTTCCGCCCCCGAGGTTTCCGCTTCCATGGTTTCTGTCTCCATGGTTTCCGTCTCTATGGTTTCTGTCTCTGCCGGAGTCTCTTCTCTGCTCCCGGTGCTCTCCTCACGGCTCTCTCCCCCGTCTGCAGAAGTCTCTTCCCCTGTGGACGGAACCTCACCGTCAGTTTCCTCCTCAGCCTCCAAAGTGCCCTCCATTGCCTCTGCATCCTCTGCAGGAGCCACAACCTCTGCCGACGGTTTCTTCACCTCATCGTCAATCATGTCCCCGGCTTCATAATTCTCGGCAAAAATACGGTCGGCCTCATCCATCATCCGTTCAGCGTTCGGCCTCACCTCCACCTCAGCACTCTCATAGCCATCAATATTGACACGGAACGACACCACCCGTTCGCTCTCATTTAGAAAAAGGAATATTACCTTCCTTACCGCCGCACTGTAGAATACCCTCATCGAAGTATCCTCCGGCGCATATTTGCCGTCCACCCCTACTTCCAGTTCATAGACATTCCCCACACCCAAGGCAGCCTTATATTTATTACGGATACTCTTTTTCTCCGCAATAAGCTCCAGAGAAGAAAAACCGAACTCCTCCCCGCCCATAGCTGTGCTGTCAATTGCCTGCTTTAAGGCTTGTCCGTCCACCACAAACAAGGCGCCCTCACTCTCTCCCGCCGCAAATGCGGCGCCTGTATTCCAGCTAAGGTTGGTAAATACCATGGCTGCCGTCAGCAGGTACGCTACTGCCCGCCGATAGTTTTTACGAAACATCTTAAACATACCCTTTTCTCCTTTTCTTTTACCTGTCCCTTCTGTTCCATCTATCTAAAAATGTCCCTTCAAGAATATTTCCTCAAGAAACACAAAATTTTTGAACACACTGCACCTGCGGCCGCCAAATACAAAGCCGCCAATCTATACCAACTAAAAAACATAACAATCCCGTTCCCAGCCATTTAGGCAGGGCAGCAACCCTTTATGATTTTAAGATAAAAATGGAAAAAACATGAGATCTGTGAATCAAATTTCCTTTAAAACACATACCATGAAGCTGTAAAGCAAATGAATCTTTGAAGCTAAAAAAGCAATGAATTTTGAAGATATGAAACAATAAAGCCGGTTACAAAAAATATTCAAGTTACACCTCTTATATTTTTCTGTTTTTTACAGGGATACAGTAACATATTTTGGTAATCGCGTCAATGCTTTTCCAAAAATTATTTTATTTTTTATGTAATGAATTATCTGATTTCCAATATTCAGCAATTCTCTGCTGTCATTCATCAATAAAATCGTTTATATAAAAAATTTATACATAATAGCCTGCACAGGCCAATCCTTGTACAAAAATACTATATATTTCTCAACTGCAGCTTATTTTTTCCTCTGTAATTCTGCTATCATAGCAAAATTCTCTATCTGTTACAAAAGAAACATCGACAGGTTTTCCTGAATACTTTAGTATTAAATACAAAAATACTGCAGGTATTCTCTCGTGAACCAGGCGAAAATCAAAATTCATGGAAATGATAATATTGGATTCGACGGACGGGGCATCGGTGTGGCCGTACTAGATACCGGCTGCTTTCCCCATGAAGATTTGGAATATAGAATTGCAGGCTTTTGGGATCTGATGCAGAAACGTTCTTATCCCTATGACGACAACGGCCACGGAACCCATGTATGCGGGATCATCGGCGGCAGCGGAAAAGCACACGATGGCCTTTACCGCGGCATAGCCCCAGGCTGCCACCTCATCCCGGTAAAAGTTCTCGACCGCCGGGGCAATGGCTACTCCTCCGATGTGATCGCCGGGCTGCGCTGGATCCGCGAAAACCAAGAACGGTTAAACATCCGCATCGTCAACATCTCTGTCGGCTCCTTCTCCCGCCGCAACATGGGCGAGAACTCGGCTCTGGTGCGAAGCGTCAACTCGGCCTGGGACAACGGCCTGGTGGTGGTGGTCGCCGCCGGCAATATGGGCCCGGCCAGCGGAACAATCACCACCCCTGGTATCAGCCGCAAGGTAATCACTGTCGGCTGTTCTGATGACCACAAGGAAGTCAATGTCATGGGCAGCCGTATGATCGATTATTCCGGCCGCGGCCCCACCAGCGCCTGCATCTGCAAGCCGGACATCGTCGCCCCCGGAGCCTCCATCGTCAGCTGCGCCAACAAGCCCGGCGGGTATACCAGCAAAAGCGGAACCTCCATGGCCACGCCTCTCGTCTCCGGCGCCATCGCGCTGCTGCTCGAAAAGCATCCGGAAATGAGCAACCGTGACGTCAAGCTGCTTTTGCGTGAGCGAGCCGTGGATATCGGCCTCCCCAAGAACCAACAAGGATGGGGAATGCTTGATGTGGGAAGGCTGTTGGCAGATGAAGGGGAATTCTCCCCTCAAAACTCCTCCTGCAGCCCTTCCGGAATTTGAAGTAAATACTCCTCCTGCCTGGATGGCTCTTCCAGATCCGTAAGCACAATCCGCAGCCATCCAGAGCCTATTTTCTCCATAGCACAGCTTTCCCTCCTCCCCTGCTCCCCATTTGCCAGGTACGCATAAGGCGTGCCCCCTGGCTCTCCCATCCGCTCAACTGACTCAACCATGATCCGTTTCGCCTCCCAATCCATCCACAGGCAGGCTCCGCCGTCCCGGACGCAGACAAGGCTCCCCGGCAGTTCCCCGATTTTCTCTTCCGCTTCAAAATCGGGTGCCGTCCTCATAAGCGGAACCGGAAATCCTCCATCCCTGCTTTCCCCTTCATAGTAGAAATATCCGTCTGCATAGCAGATATTCCGATCCATCTTTTCATAAAGTTCTTCCAGCTTCTCCCTGCCGCCCCCGGAGCCGCTGCTTATCTTTCCTGCCACAAAAATGCTGGTAGGCCCGTCTGCCCCTCCGATAACGGCAACCGACTTGGCTGCACTCTGCGGGCTGGTCACCAGGCCGATACCGGCTGCCGCCAGCACCCCTGCCGCCAGCACTCCCAAAACCTTCCCCGGCTTCCGGTAATCCAGGATATTGCGGACTCTTTTATAAACCGGGCTTTTCCCAAAAGCCAGCCCCGGCAGCCCGCTCTGCCTTTCTGCCTGCTCTAAAAGGGTACGCATATAACTTTTTCGCCCTGCTTCGTCCATCCCCCTTAACACCGCTTCGTCACAGGACATCTCCATATCCATGCACATCATCCCAAACCCCGCCCACACTAAGGGGTTAAACCAATGGATGCCCACCGCTGCCAGCCAAAGCAGCTTCACCAGGTAATCCTTCCTTCGGATATGCATCCGCTCATGGCACAGGATATGCTCCCGGCTTTCTTCCTTTAGCCCGGCAGGGAGATAAATCAGCGGGTGCAGCACTCCCAGGACAAACGCCCCATCCACCTGTTCCGACTCCCACACAAACCCGGCCTCTGCCTCCCGCTTTGCCGGTACCGCCCCCGCCACCCGCCTCTTAAGCGCCGCCAGCCGCCGGATATGGTATCCCGCAAACAAGAAAACCCCCGCAAGCCATACTACAAAAGCCACTGCCAGCCAAACCTGAACCGGATTGACAGACTGTGACGGATCCGCCGCGCCAAGCTGCGTTTCGATCACCCGGTTCACCGCCTGGTCAATCCAGGGCACCCCGGTCTCAACCCCTGGCGTTATCTCATACACAATCTCCCTCGCTACCGGCTCTGGGTCTGCCGGAAACAGGGAATACGGCGACGTCACCACTACCGGGCACAGAAACCGGAACAGCGCCGCCAGCCAAAGCCCATAGCAATATCCTTTCGGAAGCTTCCTCAAAAGCAGCCGCACAGCCATCAATATCACCACCGTACACCCCGCCGCAAAACTCATATTCAAAAGCCGGATCATCCAACCTTCCATCATTCCACCGCCCTCTCTATCATCGCCCGGATCTCCTCCGCCTCCTCCTTCGTCAGCTTCCGGTCAGACAAGAATGCCGTCACAAAAGCCGGCAGCGAACCGCCAAAGCTTTTATCCACCACTGCCTCGCTTTCCTGCTTTTTCACTTGCTCTTTCGTCACTGCCGCTGTCACCACTGCTTTTTCATTCCTCACAAACCCTCTGCCTGACAGCTTCTTTAGGACTGTGAAACAGGTTGACTTCTTCCATCCTAGAATCTCCAGGCACAGCCGCGCCAGTTCCATCGATTTCACCGGCTCATTCTCCCACACGATCTCCATAAAACGGTACTCACTGTCAAATAGCTTCTTCCTCTCCATCTTCCTCCCTCTTTAACCTTCACTTGGCGGCCTTGTTACTGTCATACTCTTCCGTTTCGCAGTCTATCTTAATAGACCTTAATTCAAGTCTACTATAATAGACCTCGGTTGTCAACCTTGGAGGGAATTTTTTCATAAGTTTTTTTCATAGGTACGCTATGAAACAACGATAAAATGGCGGGGAAGGATATCCCTCTCCGCCATTTTATTGCTATACTGCCTAGGCAGGCTCCTTACTGGATCCATACGCCGTTTGCATCTACCCGGTATCCGTCCGGGGTTGTGGTATTTGTCATCATCGCACCCTGGCCGCTGCCTTCCCTGGGATCGCAGTAGTACCACTTGCCATCCCCTGCCTGGATCCATCCTGTCCTCATGTAACCGGATGCATCGAAGCAATACCATACATTCTTGATTGCCAGCCATCCGTTGCTCGGATAGGAGCCGTTCGGATACTCGTACCACCAGCCGACATTGTTGCGTTTCCAGCTTCCTTCACCGGAACCGGAACTTGGGGTGCTGGAAGTGCTGCTGCTCCCGTTGCCGATCGCATATACGCCGTTCTTGATGTCCTTGAGCATATTCTCATCTACATAGAAAGAATCCGACTCGTACCATTCACCCTTCTTGTTGCTCTTGTTGACCGCACGCACCCGGAAATTATAATCGCCTTCCCTCGTGATGCTGCTGCTGAAATCATAGTAATCATTGCTCGTGGTCACCGACGAACCTACGGAATTGCCGTCGCGGTACAAACGTACCTGGTAACTCTTTGCACCGTCCGTTGTTTCCCACTCGGCCACCGGGGTGTTCTCCCCTCGCCAAGACACGCCTTCGATCTCCAGGGTGCCTTCCAGTTCATCCAGGCGGATGGTGATCACCATCGTTGATTTATTATCTTTACGGCTCGATGTCACATAAGTGGCATCCGCCCCTTTGATTTTGACTTTGGATTTGCTCATGGTGTCAAAATAGTAATCCTCACCAGCCTCCAGGGTTACCTGCACCCGCGGCTCGTCACCACTGCTCCATTCACCGTCGTCATTGACAATCGCCACGTCATCCACGCTGTAATTGTCCGAATCTACCGTGACGGACACATCTCCGTCCTCACCTCCTGCTTCAATTGTAGACTCCACCGTCAGCGTAACGGAACTGATCTTCGTGCGCTCCTCTGCCGCCCACGCATTGCCCGCCAGGACTACCGCCATCAGGCCGGAAATTGCCAACAATGAACTCCTCTTCCACACTTTCATAATTCTTCCTCCTTTTCTCTCCCCGATACTTTTTGACATGAATTGTGTATACTACCATAATATCCGGAGGAAGTGTACAAATTGTGAAAAAAAAGTAACGATTACCAGTCAGAAATCCTACAAATCCCTTACTACCGTTATAAAATAGTAATATTCCCCGTTCAGCCTGTCTTCAGCCGGAATTTATTCGCCATCTTCTCTGAATCAACAATCTCAATGGCCGCCCCCAGCTTCTGCAGCTTCTCCTCAAAACATTCATACCCTCTCTGGATATAGCCGATCTCATCGACCATGGTATAGCCGTCCGCTGCCAGCCCTGCCAGCACCAATGCTGCGCCGGCCCGCAAATCAGGGCTCTCTAACTGCGCACCGGTGAAGCCTTTTACACCGTCTATCACCGCTACATTGCCCTCCACCTTGATGCATCCGCCCATCCGCGTCAGTTCATCTACATATTTAAAACGGTTCTCAAAAATACTCTCCGTGATCATGCTGGTGCCTTCCGTCAAAGCCAGGGTCACTGCCATCTGCGGCTGCATGTCCGTCGGGAAACCCGGATAAGGCAGGGTCTTGATGTTCGTGGAATGCTGCCTCGGCCTGCCGACTACCCTCACCTCGTCATCTCCCTCGATCACCTCGCAGCCGATCTCCAGCAGCTTTGCAGAGATAGCCTCTAAATGTTTCGGGATCACGTTCTTCACCGTGACATCCCCCCGCGTGATTGCGGCTCCGCACATGAAAGTGCCCGCCTCAATCTGATCCGGAATGATGGAATACTCTGTCCCGTGGAACCTGCGGACTCCCCGGATACGGATGATGTCCGTCCCTGCGCCTTTGATATTCGCCCCCATGCTGTTGAGGAAATTCGCCACATCTACCACGTGCGGCTCCTTGGCTGCATTCTCAAGGATCGTCTGCCCCTCTGCCAGCGCCGCTGCCATCATAATATTGATCGTCGCCCCTACGGAGACCACGTCCAGGTAAATATGCCCGCCTACCAGGTCAATCGCATGGGCCATCACTGCCCCCCGCTCAATCTCTATCCTCGCACCCAGGGCACGGAAGCCCTTAAGATGCTGGTCAATCGGCCTGCTCCCGATATTGCACCCGCCCGGAAGCGGAACCTCCGCACTCTTATACTTGCCCAGCAATGCCCCTATAAAATAATAGGAAGCCCGGATCCGGCGGATATACTCATCATCCACCGATACTGCATGCACTGTAGAAGCATTGATCCGCACCGTGTGCCGATCCAGCCGGTCAACCCGTGCCCCGATCTCCTGAATCGCCTCCAGCATCACATTGATGTCCCGCACGTCCGGCAGGTTGTCAATCACAACATTCTCATCCGTCATTATTGATGCTGCCAAAATTCCCAATGCGGCATTCTTTGCGCCGCTAATCTGCACTTCACCTACCAGGGGATTGCCACCCTTCATAATATACCGATTCATCTCACACCTCAGCCGCTTTTTGATCTTCCATCCTATGTAGCAGTCTAAATATGTATCCCATCAAACCATATCTTGTATATCCAAAAAACGCGCACACAAAATCTTTACAAAAATATTAAAAAATCATTTACTCTTCTTAATGATTATACCACAGAATCAGAATTTGTAAAGAGTTGGGAATTCCCTTGGAACAAAAATTGGAACACTTACCGCATTTACCCACACATTTTTGTCCGGTTTCTATCTTCTGCACAAGACAAAAAAGGCAAAAAGCATCTGAAACCAATGCTTTTTGCCTTTTTCCCAGCTGGGCTACAAGGATTCGAACCTTGAAATGACGGAGTCAGAGTCCGTCTGTCGAACACCCATAAGCCCTGATTTTATGGACTCTTTCTATGCTTCTATTGATTTTCGAACACTACTATTCGAACACTTTGTTCCACAACCTATTTTACCACATCTTTAAAATAATAGCAACAAAAAAAGCCGTTTCCAGCTTTCAAATCTCTGTCATACTATATATAGTTCTCTCATGGCGCAATTCCAAAAGCGTCTACTGTGTCGCCAGGTTGATAATGTAATGTTCTATATTCAAACTCGGCGGCACATTTCATTTGTTCGACCTTAGAATATACACCTGGCTTTAATTCTCTATAATCTCTCCCGTTTATAGTATATCTAAAAAACTCCGCAGGCTCTCCATCACGGTCTTTCTTGGTTCCTGTTGGTCGATTAACCTTATAGCAATATGAAATATCTTTTATTCTTCCTAGTAGCTGTCCTATCGGGTCAGTGCTAGCCTCTTCCTTGTCTATCATTTTGGCATATACTTCCTCTGGTGTTTTTATTGTTGTTATATAGACCTCTGACCACAAACTCCAAACATTTGCATTTCTACAATGTACTTGCTTTTTATAGCCCTCTGTTACATCTAATAATACACTATAGGACATTTGGCCTCTAAACTCGTCCATGACTATAATTTTTTCGCCTGCGTATCCGTCAAAAGGTGCTTGATAGTCCGAAACTATGAAAATGTTATCTTCTCCATACTGTTCTGCCAGTTGAAAAACCGTTCCGGTCTTTCCACTTCCAGAACCGCCAAACACCCAATGAACACCAACTGAACGTTTGAGCGGCGTCTCTTGCTTACGTTTATCAAAATACATATTTTTAATCATTGCCGTCATACGGGTATCATAAAAATGGTCATTTAACCTGACAATCTCTTGCCAGTTCAGTCCATCATTGATTGCTTCTCTAATTTGTTCAATATCGCTACGCTGACCTTGACGGCCATGAATTTCTCCAACTTGGGCTTTTGCCAAGATGACCTCACCTTTTTCCTCAAATTTACCAGTCTTATTTATGTATGCCTCGGCTTGTGCCTTTGTTCCCATTGTCATTTCTATATGAGCCTTATTCCCTATGAATTTCTTTACTGTACTGAATTTTATAGCACTGTTACCACAGAGAACCACATGGAGATGTTTCATGCCTGCCGCACTTACACAATAGAGACAAGCGGCTTGTTTCGTCTTAGTCGCCCACTGGTCTACTACATAGTCACAGACTTCTTGCTCTGTCAAGCCTGCCATATCTTCAGCAGAAACACCACATACTCCATTCTTATCCACGTTCGGACATACGATAAACCATGAGCGAGACTGTAAATCTTTTTTAGCTGTTTCTTCTTTCGTTGTAGTTTTTGCCATAGTCCATCTCCTTCGCAAATAAGAGATTGATATAAGCGTTCGCACTAATTCCCAGCTTGGCGGCTCTTGCTTTTATAAACTCTAAATGCTCTTTTGTTGTTCTAATTGTAATATTTGATTTTGTCATTTCTATTTATCTCCTTAAATGTATTTTATTCGTATATATTATAAGTTTCCTCACCAGGATAAATCATATTGCCTCTATGGAATAATAAATACATAATAGTGTCACTTTTATCCATAAGCCCATAAGCAATATATTCATCAAAATCAAACTGCCGCTGTCCATGTTCCTCGGCAAACTTATTATTGTTCTCATACATTGTTTTTAGCTTATTATATTTTTCCTCGTCCATATGTATTTCGAGGGTTATTGCGTGTTTTGTTCTCATAGTAGTTTTTCTCCTTTTTGCCATATTGGTTTACATAACTATTATGAGAGATTGCACACACAATAAAGTGCATTTTATCATATTTAAATATACTTTTTAACTATGGTTTTTTCATTTCCATAGATTAAAACTATAAGCATAATGATTTAGATACAGAAGTGAAACTATTTTAGATACAGACATGCCTTAGATACACTTAGGGTGTATCTAAAATTGGGTCTTGAAACCCGCATAAAATCAGGCTTTTTTATTTTTTAGATACAGATACAGAAGTCAAAAGGTAATACTAAGCCTTTTGACTTCTGTATCTTTCCATCAGCCCAGGGCACAAAAAAAGACCGTCTCCGGTCTCTTACTCTTTCAACAGTTCATCATATGATGTTTGCAAAATCTCTTTAATCGCTTTTAGTTGAGACGCTTTGACATGTTGAATACCTCTTTCAATCTTAACAAGTGCCTCTCTCGTTAAATCCACACCCTGTAATTGCACCATTCCCACAAGTGCTGTTTGTCCCATGTGTCTTTCTTTCCTGATACGGCGAATATTCGCACCAATACAGATTTTATCATCATTTCTAATCGTTTCCATACGTCCTCACAAATGGACTTATTTTAGTCCTTTTTGTGTTTATCTTATCCAGAATCTATGTTATAATGGGACTTAAACAAGTCCACAGGGAGGAAAATAATGGATAAAACACTTAGACGTATTATAGAAAGACTGGAGAAACACGAGAGAACCCATAAGCGTGTAGACATTGGCCGGAAACGTAGACTATTTATTAGAGATTCTTATGAAAGATTAAAAGCTATTGAAAGCAAAGCCTCGATTGGTGTACGCTATAGCAAAAGTTCTGTGGAAATAAGAATTGTGTCAAATGAACTGCTTTCTTGCAGTCAGGCTCCGGCTCTTTCAAATCTGATTGGCCTTTCTGACATTTGTTCTATTCGCAAATGTAGAAGAAACATTATTGTAGATATTGAACTTTTTCTCTGGCGGTGGGCTAAAAAAGAGTCTCCCTCAACTCTGTAAGCTCTCACCCGTTCGCTTACTCCGCAAAAAGAGAGACTGCCCGTCTCTCTTTTTTTGACATCATATTAAACAAAAACATTTATCGTTCATAATCATAGTTATGTTGTACACTCCGACTTTTTTGCTTTGACTTTATACCTAATGATTGTTCTAATTTTTCCATCACAGCATTATCTTTTTGCACTTCTGAAATTGCTTTGTTAAGTTCATCTATTGTTCCGTTCTGCTTTACAATTATATTGTTTAATCTGGTAATTTCATTAGACTGTCTTTGTATATGTTCCGCTTGGGATTTCACTGTCTCATTACCTCGCTGAATATTTTCGCTTAGCCTCTTGACCTCTGCTTTTAATGCTCTAACACTATCTACCTTTAATTCCTCGACCGATTTTTTTCGTGGCTTCTCATTAGTCAAAAATATAGTTTTATATTTATCTCTTGCAATACTATCAATCTCGTTATTTAGTGCAATCATATTTGCTTTAGATGAGAATGTCTTACCGTCCAATTTGCCACTAATTTCAGGAACCACATAAACGTGCATATGCGCTCTGCTTGTCTCTATGTTCTTACCATCAATATAATCATGGATTTCGTCATAATGAACTCCTGCCCAAACGATATTATCTTTACTAAACTTTTGGATTATATGTTTTATCACATCTTGAAAAAAGTGCTTGCTCTCATTATCACTCATATCCTTACAAGCCGGAATAGTGAGGCCAAATGCTTGCACACGGTCTTTTCTTTTGTTTGTATTAGTCGTTTCATCTAATGTTTTGATTCTATTATCAAAGCGTTTACAAGTTGCTCTATAATCTGCTTTGACAAATGTTATATTTTTATAAGTTAGGTCTTTATTTATCTCTTTATTACTATGCTCATGTTTGAGACGCTCTTCTTTATCGCAATGTCTTAACATAGCTTTTACATCATTAGCACTTTTTAGCTTCTTAAAATTCACACTTGCCATATTAAAGTATACCTCGTTTATTTTTATTATGTCGGACTCCACATCAGCATAACGAAGTATATACCTATCCATACAAGCACCTCTCCCATCAGGCGAGTATTGCACCTAATACTTCCTGCGGAAGTACCGAGCCTTACGGCTCTTTAGGTGCTCTGCGAGGCTTTCCGAATTTCCGCAATATTGGTCTGCTATAGCCATGCGTCCCACCCGTCCATCACCGCTTTATGTTTCCCTGTGGGGAAACACAAAACGGTCATGGACTACTGTATTTCTACGAGAGCCGGAGGCACCACGGCGATGCTCCTCCCGGCTCCGCATTCAACGATATTCGCTTCTTTCGACTGTACAATGTAATCAACGAAAAAAGAGGCGGATTGGCTTTTCAGCTTCTCCACCTCTCTTCTATTTACTGCCACGGACATACGGTAGTGTAAATTTGACTTGAAATTTCTGCTAGTTCCCTGTGCTGTGAATCCAACACATGCTCATATATATTTTCAGTGATTGCTCTTGAACTGTGTCCAGCTTGCTTACTTAGAGCGGATAAGCAATCAACTTGTGAATTTCTTATGTTGAAACTAATTCCACTATGGCGAAGGTCATGCACCCTCATATTAGATTTTAAACCGGCTCTTCTCAATGCTTCTTTATGTCTGTTATATGTCGTTGATTCTGACAATGGCTTTGTTTTATTTTTCACTGCTGGAAAAATCCATGAATCCGGTTTTCCTAAAGCTGTTCCCTCTACTTCCATATAGCGGCTATTTAGAATCCCTATTACTTGCACTGGTAAATGTATAAACCTATCTGAATCTTCTGTCTTTGGTCTGTTATCTACAAAATACTTGTCATTCTCGTCTTTTGACCACGTCTTGTGAATATGAATTAAATCACCTTGATTCCAATCCGACCACGTTAGCGTATCGGCTTCTCCTTCACGACAATATGTATAGAGAATGAATTGCAAAATATCGCCTCGTTCTCCCATTTCTTCACAAGCCTTGAGATACAATGCCGTTTCATCATTGTCAAAAATTCGCATTGGGTCAGCTTTACTTTTTTGCACGCTGAACTTGAAACCATGAGCCGGATTAGGATAATTTATATTTTCTGTCATACAATAATAGTTTGTGTAAAAATCTGTTATTACGTTATATGCTTTCTTACAACGATTCTCTCCGCTCTTTTTGCGTATTATTGCTATCCACTCCGAAATATCCGACCGCTGGATTTCGTTGACCTGCTTTTTCCCTATATCATAAGGTTCTATCATATTACGAATTAAATCTTTTTTATCCTTGATTGAACCTAATTTCAAATGCTTGTCCTGTTGTTTCTTTACCGCATAAATTTTTAGCTGTTCGACAAGCGTGTTCGAAATATTTATGTCTTTTGGAGTCTTTGCTACTTCTGATTGCTCTGTCTGTTCTAACTCCAATGCTTTCTTTTTGAGTTTTGCTTCTAACTTCTCTCTAGCTGCCTTTTTCGTCTTGCCGTATGAACTTGGTCGCCACGGCTTACCATTCGATTGAGTTACACTTGTAGTACAATAGCATTTCCACTGTCCTTTGTCCTTTACAAAACCGTATTCCGTGTGTTCCAATTTAATCGCCATGTCCTTCTCCTCTCTGCTCTTTCGAACAGTATGTCGAACAATCTATTTATTGAAGCACACTCTTTTCTATTTTTACCATTTATTTTGTGGGTAAGAAAAAGAGCCTCAAAACCCGATAAAATCAGGATTTAACGCTCTTTTTCTGCGCTGGGCTACAAGGATTCGAACCTTGAAATGACGGAGTCAGAGTCCGTTGCCTTACCGTTTGGCGATAGCCCATCACTACAACGATAGTTATTATAACGGAAAGCTGAAAATTCGTCAAGCCCTTTTTTGATAAATTTTTATTTTTATTGATACGGGAACCATGGCGGGATCTACAGAAAAATCTATCATGTGGCTTCCTCTTGCTGCCCTTCGCTGCTGCCCTCAGCCTCACTCTCCGTTTCTGTTGCCGGCTGGGTCTCTGTCCCGCTCTCGGACGGTTCCTCTATTTCGGTCTCTGCCGTTGTCGTTTCCCTGTCCGTTTCCGGCTCGCCGCTCTCCTCGTCCTCGGTTTCATCCTCGGCCTCTTCGGCAATCTCCGGCTTTTCAAAGTATCCCTTCACCGTGACTGTCGTATCCTCCCCTGCCGGAGCCAGGCCCCCGAGGACGAACGTATAGCCCTGCCCGCCTTCCAGGCCGCCTACTTCAACCGAACATTCCTTACGGGAAGTCTCGGCAACCATGGCCGCGTAGGAGTTGCCTTCCTCATCCCGCACAACCACCGACGGCTTGATCCAATCAATGCGGGTCAGGAAATACACATATACCATGCCGTCCTCATAATCCACATAGTCGATCTCTACCAGGTTCTCCTCCGGCTCCTCTTCCTCCGTGGACGGCACTGCCTGGGCCGTGGTGGTCTCCGGCTCTTTGGTGGTGGTTTCCGGCTCTGTTTCCGGCAGTTCCTGCACCTTTGGCTCGGTAGCTGCCGTCTCCGTGGTGCTCTCACTCTCCGGTTCGGCCTGGTGTCTGGTCTCCTCTAAGGAAGCCTCCGTCGCCTGGTCTGCCAACTCACCCAGTTCATAGGAATCTTCCGCAATCTTGCGGGCAATCTCTTCCATAGTCATCGAGGACAGGCTCTCCATCTCCTCCATGCTCAGGGAATCATTCTGTTCGATCAGTTCTTTTAAGAAATATGCCTTGCCATAAGAAATACCGTATTCCCTGGCAAGCACCTCCATCTCCTCATCCTCAATCACCTGCTGGTCATAAACCACTGCCTCCACCTGGTTCTCCTGCAGGGTCTTCTCAATATCCCCCACCACGCTGGCACGCAGTTCCCTGGACTTGCGGACGCTGTCATTGCTTACCGTCACCAAAATCGCATTATCCAGGTCATCCAGATAACCATGGGTGACCATGGAACCCACCACCGCATTGACCGCCACATTCAGTTCCACGCCCTTTAAGTCCATCCCGTCAAGGATTTCCTCTGCGTCGCCGTTCAGCGCACGGGCTTCCAGAACGCGCTCCTTGCGGTTGATGGAAAGTTCCACGCTGGGATTCACGTCAAGGCCGATCACCGACTCCACCTGCCGGTTTTCCAAATGGTAATGGAAAGCCCCTCCTCCGATCAAAACCAGGCACACACAGGCGGCAGCCGCCGTGGCAAACCTCCGCATCCGCCGCTGCAGGCGCAAAATCACTGCCTGGTTCTGCCAATCCGGATCTGCCGGCTGTATTTGGGGGACAGATAAATCAACCCGGCCTAATACATCAGGAGTAAGTGCGTCCATGGCTGACCGAAGATGCATTTCAATCTGTCTGCTATTCAGTTGTCCCACACATCTCACTCCTCTCTCAGATATTGTTTCAATTTTTTGATGGCACGATTATATTTGGACAGGACTGTAGCCAGCGGCATCTGTAAGTTTGCCGCAATCTCCCGGTGCTTCAGCCCCGCAGATGCATGCAAAAGCACAACCTGCCGCTCGTCCTCCTTTAAAATCTCAAGAGCCGACTTAAGCACGATCGCATCAGCCATGTTCTCCAACAAAAGGCAGACTTCCCCTGCCTCCTCCCCGCCAAGGTCATCCAGGCCTATGTCTGCCTGGCGCTTCTGGTCGCGGAACCTCATATAGCACAGGTTCCTGGCGATGGTAAAAATCCACGCCAAAGGCTTTCCCTGAGACTGGTAAGAGGCTGCGGACGTCCATATCTTCAGATAAGTTTCCTGCATTACTTCTTCTGCATCCTGGGGATTCTTTAAAATAGACAATATGAAGCTGTAAACTGTCCGGTCCGTGCTGTGGTATAGTTCGCGGAATGCTTCCGCATCGCCCATAGCCACCCGCTTTAAAAGTTTCTCGTCGTCCAATCGAATTCCCTTTCTGATAGTTTAATGCAACAAAACCATTTCTTATTGCACCATCGGATAAAGTTTTTATTTCCAGTTTTTTCCGCCGGCAAAAATCCGCCGTCTTAACCCCGGGCATTCCGGAAGGCCAAACGCCTTCCCCGCAAAGCCCCTCATGTTCCCTGGCAAAAAGTACATTCTGCCGTGATCACACAAGAACATCTCCCGTCCTGTTCCCTGAGCCTGCGGCCGATCTCCTGTTTACAGGCATCCCTCATCTGTGCGGTATAATCCCGCGGAACCACCAAGTCAAAAATCAGGTTCACCCTCTTTTCTCCATTGACTACCCTGAAATCGTGCATGCTCAGCCGCTCATCAAGGCTCTTTAAGACCTCTTCCGTCATCTGGCGCAGCTGTTGTACGCGCGAGTCCTTCAATTCCACCGGATCCATGTGGATTACCAGGAAAATCCCCAGTTCCCTCACCGCCT
The DNA here is from genome assembly GCA_003669055.1 of bacterium 1XD21-70. Taxonomy (GTDB): domain Bacteria; phylum Bacillota; class Clostridia; order Lachnospirales; family Lachnospiraceae; genus Brotaphodocola. Next base: position 16,516 of record RAYB01000018.1, on the reverse strand, counting down.
CCCGCTCAATCCGGTCCACAATCTCATGGGATGCCTCAATGTCTACGTCACGCGGCACCTCTGCATGGATGGATGCCATACTGCGCCCAGGGCCGTAATTGTGGACAATTAAATCATGGCTCCCCACAATCCCTTCATGGCTGTTTACAAATCCCACGATCTTTCTGTAAATTTCAGGGTCGATCGGCTGCCCGATCAGCGGCTCCAAAGTGTCCTTTGCAATGTTAATCCCGGCTATCATCACCAGCACAGAAACCGCCAGGCCCACCAGGCCGTCAATATTCACCCGCCAGATCCCATACACCAGGATCGAAAAAATTGTTGCCGAGGTGGCTGCCACATCCCCCAGGGAATCTGCCGCCGTAGCCGCCATAACCGCCGAGTTCACCCGCCGCCCCAGCTTCCGGTTAAACAATGCCATCCATAGCTTCACAAGCACCGACAATACTAAGATCCCCAGCGGAACCAGCCCAAAAGACAATTCTTCCGGATGCAGAAGCTTCCCAACCGAAGTCTTAAACAGAGAAAAGCCTACCTCGATTACCAAAAACGACACGATAAATGCAGAGATATATTCAATGCGCCCATGCCCGAAGGGATGCTCTTCATCCGCCGGCTTCTGTGCCAGCCAGACCCCCACGAACCCGACGATGGAGGAGGCGGCATCCGACAGGTTGTTAAAAGCGTCCGCCATGATGGAAATGCTGCCTGTCATCAGCCCGGCCGCTATCTTTGCACCAAACAAAACCAGGTTGCAGCAAATCCCTACTATGCCTGCCAGCATCCCGTATGCGGCACGCACCTGCGGATTTTCGGCCTGCCCATGGTTTTTTACAAATTTTTGCACCAGTAATTCTGTCATATATCCTCTGCTCCTTTATGGAATCCCTACTCGCCATCCAGATAAGCCATATTATAGTATAAAGGCATGGAGAATACAAGAAAAACCACGCATTATGATATTTCCCACTTTTCTGGCTGGCCATCCCTTGAATCATAAATATGCAGCGTTAAAAGGAGACGTGCCAAAACACGCCTCCTTTTTCGTTTCTTGCATTTTTGTCAGTTTTTATCAAAATGCTGGTAATCCTTGGGGTTATTCCAGTCACCGCCCCATCTGAAACCATGGCTGGTGAATACCTTGTATGCCAGGTCCTCGTGGGTAATCACATGGGGAAGACCCGTAGAGCGGTCTATGTAGTCATCCGCATTGCTGTGCGACCATTTCGGCTTGCCGCTCGAATAGGATACATACGGGTTTTGCTGAGGGTTGATGTCGATCGCCTTCCCATAAGCGTGGTTGGATAGCTTCTGGGATCCTGTTGCCATACGGAAACAGAACGCCGAAGTGTTGTTTACGTCAATCGACGCCGAGTCCGTCGTATCGGGATCGCCCGTCCAATAATTATCCACAAGGTACATGGACTGGATCTGGTATTCTGCCTCGAACAATTCCTTAAAAACCGCAAATACATCCTCTAAGATTTCCTTGCTTACCACCATTTCCCCCACCTGGATCTGCCCGTTAAAATTGTAATGGGGCATTTTGATATAGCGCAGGGACTCCAGGGGCACATAATCATTTTCCCGGTAAGACTTGCCCTCCATGCGCTGATAGAGGTTATCCCCTTTCTCAATCTCCCAGGCCATAAAGTATGCGTCCAGGTCAGAAAAATCTATCTGCTCCTTTGACAATATAGTCCCTGCTTCCAAGCCGGACAGGCTGGGAAGCAGCGGCGGTTCGGTCTCCTTTGGCTCTTCGGTCTCCTTCTCTGTTTCTGTCTCCTCCGGTTCGCTTGTTGCCGCCGTATCCTCTGGAGGTTCCTCCGTAGCCTCCTCCCCTTCTGCCGGGGATTCTTGGCTTTTAGCCTCCTCCTGGCTGCCCCGCAGTTCCTCTAGTTCCTGCACCAGTGCGGCGTTCTCCTCCGAAAGCCTAATGATGCTCTTTTTTTGCTGGAACAATATCCCGACAGCAATGCCTGCTGCCACCGAAACCACCACGCAAGCCGCCGCCAAGAGAACTGTCAGGCTGGGATCCTTCTTTTTTCTGCTCCGGTTCTTCTCTGAATTCTGCATTTAATATCCGTACACCTCTACTTCTGCTATGGAAGCATCCGCATACACAGTCCCCCGATACACATCATTGACTGTGATACGAATATCGGACGCCTCAACCGGCTGTGAGAATTCCAGGGCAAATCTCTGCATCTCGTTAGGGAAGGTAGCCTGGAACTCCTGCCCGCCAACCTGGAATGTCAATGTCCTGGGGGTATTGTTTTTGACATATAGTTCCGCACTGCGGTGGTTCCCAAGAAGTACGGTTATCACCTTCACCTGGTATGTGCGGTCAAAGCCGATGCCGATGAACTCACCGATCCCGTCCCCGTCCCGCCCTTCCTGCCAGCTGGTAATGGTATCCCCGTCAAATGCACTCCAGGCAGAATTGTCAATCTTGCTGCCTTTCTGCACCACGTTGGAGGAGCCATAGGCAGTATCCCTCACGTATCCTGCCCTGTACAATCCGGCATAGCTGACCTGGCTGGCATATTTGGCAGTTGCCGTCACCGGGATATTGGCAGCAGCTGTCGTCGTAGGCACAGTTGTCTCGTCCATCTCGCCCACCCGCGTTTTCCTGCCCTCGCTGCCTTCATCCTTGCTGTCTCCATCTTCACTGCCTTCATCCTTGCTGTCTCCATCCTCGCTGTCTTCATCCTTGCTGTCCTCATCTTTGCCGCCCTTGTCTTTGCCGCCCTTGTCTTTGCCGTCCTCCTCTTCTTCGTCCTCGTCGCTGTCCCTGTCATCCTCCTTGTCCTTGCTTCTCTTACTGCTTCCCTTCTTATCCCCTTTATCATCGTCCGAGGAGGATAAGAACGAATCGAATGCTCCCATCCGGTAAGCAGCAAATGCACCGCCTGCTGCCAGCGCAAGCAGTATCAGCAGAAGCAGCACAACCAAAAATCCCCCTTTCTTCCTGGCCGGCGGCTGCATGGCAGCACTCTGCTGGTTATATGCCTGCTGCCTGGGGGTTTGCTGCTGCATGGCCTGCAGCTGCGCCCCGCATTTATTACAAAATTTCGCATCATCCTTTAGCTGTGCTCCGCATTTCGGGCAAAACATAGTCCGATTCCTCCCTCTCCTCGTCAGCGCAGCTTATTGCCGCATTTTTTGCAAAAATTCACCGTAGGAGCACAGGCCTCCCCGCATTTCGGGCAGAAAACCACATTGCCGGCCGGTGCCGGGGGCACTGGCGCTGCCGGGGAATGCGGCACCTCCGGGGTGCCCTGCCCAAGAACCTGCTGGTTTTTCACGATCAGTTCCTTCATCTGCTGTTCCTGTTCCTGGATCTGCCGCTGCTTGAGGGCAATCTCCTGGTAAAGCAGTTCTAGCTGCCCCACGTCGAAGCGGCCGGCCGACCACATGGTGTATCCGTTTTCCCCGGCTTTCATTTTCAGTTCCTGGATATCTGCTTCCAAAGTGGCAATGTATGTCCTAATCTTATTCTCCTCCAAAAATGTGGAGGTTTTCATGTTGAGTTTTGTGATCTGCTTTGATATTCCCTGTTTTAAGTCCAATGCCATGGCTCTGTTCTCCTTTGCCTGTGATTCGTCTTATACTTCGCTGCTGCCAGACCTCATAAGAAAGCCCGACACATCCTGGTCAAGGGTTCTTACCTCTTTTCCGTTAAAATAGACCAGGTCGCCTTCCTGGCGGTTGTAGTTATAATCTATGATGAATACTGCCGTTCCGTCCTCTGCGCACTCCGCCATATTGACGTCCTCTGCAATCTGGGTGCTTTTCTTCCCGTCCCATGCACTCAAGGTATAGCTGTTGTCATCATAATCCCTGTCCGAACGGATCGCCATCTTGCTGCTCTCACCCAGCTTCCTGACAGATGCCACATCCGAGAGGATCTCCTCCCCGTTAAAATACAGATCGCCGCCCCCGTCTTCATAGTCCTTGAGGTAATATAGCCCCTCTTCCGTTGCCATCAGCAGACTTGCATCTTCCGCGTCACTGTCATACTCCTCAAGCACGCCGACTTCCTCGCCTTTTGTAGATGTCACATAGACCACCCCGTCCTCCCCGTCTTCATCCACGGAGTAAATGTAAAGCCTTCCGCTTTCCGCGTTAAACCTGGCATCCGAAATCTGGATTTCCTCTGAGAGTTCCTGCGGCTCCCCTTCTGCCGCCAGCATTATCACGGATGCCTCTTCAATTGCTTCCCTTGCGGCCGATTCCCAGGAACCGCTGTCAAGCGCCGACCAGGCTACCTCTACATTTTCCAGTGCCGGGCACTCCCGGTACAGCAGATACCGCCCCTTATCCGACAAGGAAACATTGTAGTATCTGGAAGCACGGTCAGAAATCAGGATTTCTTCGTTCCCGTCATAGAGGTACAAAGATTTCAGTTCAAAGGTATACGTCCTTTCTTTTAAACGGTCCCGGTCATATTCTGAAATATTGCCGGTATCATCATAAGTAAAATCCGCATACGGGACATCTTCGGAATTGTCCTTGACATAATAGAACATACCGGTTTTCTTATCAAAACTAATGACTCTCTCTACATCCTTAGCAATCTTATCCCGCTCGCCCTCCGGGCTCACTGCATACAGGTTGTCATCCTTCCTTACATAAAACTGTGAAAAATCCTCCTTGTAATAGAAGTCATCCACATCATCCTCCAGCTTGACCTTATTTGTCTTCTGCGCGATATCCTGGAGGTAATACGTCACCTCGCCCTTGTCCGACCTTGACCAGCACACATACTTCTGGTCCTCATCCAGGAAGTATGTAATCACATCCTTGTCAAACTTTACAGACTCCTTTTCTGTATAATGGTACAGGGTACTCTTTTTCTTGTACAAAATGGTGTTGTCCTTTAACAGCCGATGGTCGTTCACCTTGGATTCTATCTTCGTCCCTTCCGACGGCTTGGACATCTTTGCCCGGTATAAATCATAGGACTCACCATCCAAATCCTCCACATAACAGATGTATTTTCCGTCCTCGCTGATAAACTGTTCGTTGCTGTCCACACCTGCAAACTGATTCTCGTCACCGTCCACATAGCTGTCCGTCAGTTCGATGGGTTCTGATTTTTTCTTTGAGACATCGATCATCATCAGGGAATCATCCTTGGCATAGATCACCTTGGATTTTGCCCCGCCGGAACTGCCGCCCTTCCCCATCTGGGAAAAGGCAAACGCCCCTATCCCGGCCACTGCCACTACGGCCACTGCCACAGCCACCGGAAGCAATGCCTTGTTTCCCTTCTTCCCGGGGGCTGCGCCCTCTCCCCCTCCGGACATCTGGTATCCGCATTCGTCGCAGAATACGTCCGCCGCTGTCAGTTTTTTGCCGCAGTTCGGGCAGAAGGCCGACTCCGGCTCTTTTGCTGATGCTTCCGGCACTGCTGCCACCGGCGCCTCCGGCTCTGGCGCCCCGGCTCCTTTTGACGGCTCGCCTGCCGCTTCCCCTGCCTTGGGGGCATCTTCCATCCTTGCGCCGCAATTGCCGCAGAACACGGCTCCGTCAATCATATCCGCACCACACTTATAACATTTCATCCTCTTTTCCTCCTCATGTACTAACCATATTTCTATGGCATGGATGCCTCTCTTTGCTTGATCAGCTTAATATTGTCCTTTTCCACCTGGCTCAGCAGATCCTCGCTGAATGCAGACGGGGCGATGGTTCCGCGGTACCAGGACTTGGAATTAAAGTAAAACCGGAGCGACTCACTGTCAAACATCCTGCCATGCCGCGCATATATCTCATTGCGGGCGATCTTTAGCTGGTCTTTGGAAAGCCCGGCCAGGTCAGACATCGACAGCCTGCGGGAGGAACTGTCAGGGATCATATAAGTTCCGTCACTTCCCGCTGCCCCTGTTTCCAGGATTGCCCCATTGCCGGCTCCCGGGGCGGTAAAATCAGAATATGCCTGTGCCGTTCCCCCTCCTGCCCCTGCCGGGTAGGCAGTGCCTCCTGCCTGCCCCTGGTAGGCCGAAGCCGCAGCTGTTGTGGCAGGCTCGGTCTCCTCCGGCATATCCGATATCCTGGTATGCCTGCCCGTTGCTTCCTGCCCGCCGCTTACCTTGGCGCTTTCCCCGCCATTCCCAAGGTCTTTGCCTTCATCGCCCTCCTCTTCATCGCCTTCGCGCTCTTCATCATCCCCGGGCTTTCCGTCTTCGAGGTCTTCATCGCCGCCAGGCTTTTCATCGTCATCCTCATCCTCACGTTTTTCGTCTTCGTCGTCCTCGTCGTCCCTGGGCTTCCTATCCTCCTCCTCGTCGTCCTCCTTGTCCCTGCCTGTGCCTGCTTCCTTTTGTGCCGGATCCCAAAAGCTGTCAAATAAATCCAGTTTATAGGCCGCAAAGGCGCCTCCGCCAAGAAGCAGGAGCACTGCCAGGACCAGCAAAAGGACAACCGGGGCTTTTTTCCCTTTTTTCGGCTTCATATCCTTTTCGGAGCCTCCGGATCCCTTCTCCAGCGGCGCCCCGCATCCGTTACAAAATTTTGTCCCGGGTTTCAGTTCTTTTCCACATTTCGGGCAAAACATTCTCTCCCTCCTCTTTTTTTGCTGTCCCTACCAGGCAGCCCCGCCTAACAGGGCATTCCCCTGTACCGCAAAAATGCCTTGGCATCCATCCCCATCGATAAACGCCAAAGCATCTCTCCGGTATCAACTGCCTATCTCACACTCAGCTACCACCAATTCTGCCATGCCGAATCTCAAGCGGTCTCCCACTTGGATCCTTTGAGGGCTATCCACCATCACCCCGTTTAAAAAGGTATGGTTAAAGGAATTCATGTCCTCCACATAGCAGGTGTTCCCCTGGCAGAAAAAACGGCAGTGTTTTCTGGACACCGATTTATCCCCCTCGATCACCATATCGCAGCTGGAAGCCTCCCGGCCAAGGATCACGGGACGGGTCAGGCCACACCCATAAAACTTGTTGCTGTCCGTCACATCCTGTAATACCAGAAGCCCTTTTTTGGAAGGTTCCCCTGCCACGGCCTGTTTATCCGGCACAAGCCCAGCCCCGCTGTCTGCCACCGGCTGCACGACACAGTCATTTACGGTTTCTTCCAGGCGTGCCCCGCAATAAATACAGAACTTTAAGCCGTCACTCAATTCTCTCCCACAGTTTGTACAAAACATGTCCTACCCTTCCTCCTTCCCGTTTCCTGCCTGCTACTGCCGGGACGAACCCTTTGTCCTTCCCGGATCACTCGTAGTCGTCCTCATAGTCATCCTCGTCTTCTTCGTCCTCTTCATAATAGGCATCGCTGCCGAAATAATCGGATTTTACCTGGGCAATAAATTCCGCGATCTCCTGCTCCGGCACGGCATATTTTGTCAGTTCCCGTTTCACCTTTTCTTCCCATTTGGTTCTTCTGGACTCGCGCGCCTTGGATTTATAGGAGACACTTAAGACCTTCTCCTTGTATTCCTCATAAAGTTCTTCCTTTACGCCCTCAATCAAGTCCATATTATCCTGCTGGACAGATTCTCTCTGCCTGCTCAAGGCTTCCCCTGCCAGCACCGGCAGCCAGAGTTCACCGCCGCCTTTATTGTTCACTTCATTTTCTTTGTTTTTATACCATTCCCGCCCGTCTTCATCGTAGCGGATGGTGATGCCGTTCTCCTCGGCATAAGTATTCCTGCGCAGTTCCCCGGTCGGCTCTGCAAAGTATACCAGGCCGTCCACATCAAAGGAACCGGTAACCATTGACCCGTCCTCCCTGAAATAATAGCGCTTAGGGCCTAAATTCATCCACGATACCTGCATCGTGCCGCCCTTTTCTGCATTCAGGTAATACCATTTGCCGTCCAGCTGCTTCCATCCCAGCGCCATCGCGCCGCTCGGCTCAAAATAATACCAGTTGGAGTCAAACTTTGCCCAGCCGGTGACCATATAGGCCTGCTCATTGAAGCCGTAGCGCACGCCCTCGATCTCCATGATCTGGCTCCTGGCATAGCTGCCGCTGTCATTGCGGAAGCTATATCCTGTCTCATCCTGTTCCCATGCTGCCAATGCCGTGCCCGCAAGCGCACACGACAGCAGTGCTGCCATCCCAAAACCTGCCAATAACTTTTTCATTGCTCTTTCCTCCTTATTATAAAAATGAATTAAAGCTGGTCAAACATCGGATCCCTCGCCGGGTTTGCCGGCTGCGTCTGCGGCGGCGGTGCCTCCGTCTGCGGCGGGGGTGCCGGCTGCGTCTGCGGCGGAGCCGGTTGTGTCTGCGGAGGCGCCTGTGTCTGCGGCTGCCTCTGGGCATTGTTGTTATTCTGGCCCGGCCTGTTTGCCGGCCTTGCCTCCTGCGTCCTCTGCGGTGCCTGCTCCGGCTCTTTCCCCAGGCTTACAACAATCGTGACCTCTGTCCCTTCATCCACAAGGCCTGGCTCCACGCTCTGGGAGATGACCCTGCCTTCCTCTGTGGTATCGTTATATTCCTCGGCCACGTTTACGGCCATCCCCAATGCCTCGAGGTTGGCAATTGCTTCCTCCCGTTCCTGGTTCACTATGCTGACTAAACGTACCTGCCTTGCTCCAAGGCTCACTGCTACCTTAACCGTATCTCCCCGGCTGCCCTTCTGGCCGGCAGAAGGAACCTGGCTGATGACCTGCCCCTTGGGGATCTCACGGCTATACTGCAAATCTTCCTTTTGCAGGTACAGCCCGGCAGCTCTCAGTTTCTCCAGTCCTTCCGATTCCATGATGCCCGTGATATCCGGCACCGTCGTTTCCCCGCTTCCTGCATCCTGGCCGCCGGATGAAATACTGAGCGTAATCAGTTCGCTCTTTTCCACCTCTGCATCCTTCTCAGGGGTTATGCCGGTCACAACGCCTGCTGGTGCCCAGCTTTCGCCGTCCTCGACCTGATTGACCGCTATCAGGCCGTTTTCCGAAAGCATCGCCATCGCTGCTTCCTCGTCCATCCAGACCACATCCGGGATGATAGCCTTGCCGCTGCCGGAACTGAGCACCAATAAAACCTCCGTGCCTTTTTCCATCTCCGTCCCGGGGGTGATCACATTGCCCTCTCCGTCGGTCTGCCCCAGCACATATCCCTCAATGATCGTGTCGGATGCACGGGTATCCCCGATCTTGCAGCCTAGCCCCAGGCTCTCCAGCCGTTCCTCCGCCGATTCCTGGGACATGTTCACCAGGCTCGGCATCCACACCGTCCCTTCCCTCTGCTGGAACACCGGCAGCACGGGAAACGGCGAATCCACTACTCCTGTCATGACCAATGTACCGGCTGCCAATACCGCCGCACCAGCCAGGCCGCAGGCCGCCTTCAGCCACAATGGCCATTTGCCTGTATCGTTCTTTTCGACCGTGGCAGCCGTCCGCTTGACATTATCGGAATTTAACTGGTTTTCAAATTCTGCAGCTGTCTTCGTCCTGTCCTCAATCCGTACCTGCAAAGCATTCATCAGGGCATTCTCAATGTTTTTGCCGATCGCCACCCCAAGTTTTGACGGCTCCTTGAGCGTATCTTTTACCCGGCGCTCCGGCGATTCCGGCGGGCGCACCCCGGTAATCATCTTATAAAAAGTTGCTGCCAGCGAATACACATCTGTCCAGGAACCCTGGTTGCCGCCGCTTTGGTACTGCTCCACCGGGGCATAGCCCAGCTTTAAAATCACCGTCAATGATTTGCTGTGTGTCGTCGTAACCTGGCGGGCAGCACCGAAATCGAGCAGCTTCACCTGGCCGTCCTTAAGCAGGTAGACATTATCCGGCGAGATGTCGCGGTGGATGATATCCTTGGTGTGCACTTCCTTCAGCGCAGCGATCACGGACAGGACAACCGGAAGCGCCTCTTCCACCGGCATTCTCTTGTCCCTTTTTAATCTTTCTTTTAATGTCTCCCCTTCCAGCAGTTCCATGACAATGTAAGCCGTGTTGTTTTCCTCAAAAAAATCATAAATCTGTGTGATCCCGGGAACCTGGCGAAATTCTGCCAGGCGTTTTGCCTCATCCAGGGTTTTCCTCATACCGGCCTCAAACTGCTCCCGCTTCTCCCCGGCATAAATCCGCACCATGGTTTCCTGCGGCATGCGGGTAGCAAACTCCGAGGGAAAGTACTCCTTTATCGCCACCTTGTGCTGGAGTGTCATGTCAAATCCGATATAGGTAATGCCAAAGCCGCCAAATCCCAGCACCCGCCCCACAATGTAGCGCTCCTTCACGATCGTCCCCGGCGTAATATGATAGGCCTCCTTGGCCGGAGCATCCTGCTCATAACCACAGTAAGGGCAAACGTTAAAATCCCCCTCATACTCCTGCATACAACCTAAACAAAGCGTCTCCATATCTCCATCCTCGTCTGTTTTTTTCTGTTCAGTCTTCCCATGAGAAATCTGGCCCGCACAGTGGGATGAACATTAGCTTGCTCCCGCCGACCACGATCACGTCCCGGTTTTGCAGTTCCTGGCCAAACAACAGCGCCTGGCCGTTGATGTAAGATAATTCCCTGGCTTCCCCTACCGTGGCAACAAATGCCTTCTTTTCTTCGTCATAAGCCACAACCACCTGGCAGCACGCCGCCGCCTGGCTGTCTGCCGTCAGTGCAATATCCATATCCGCAGAGCCGCCCACACGGTTTTTCCCTTTTTTTAGTTCGTATACCTGGCCATAGTGTCCGCCTTCCGTGCACACCAGCCAGCCTGTCACCGGTTCCTTCTTCTTTGGCGCCTTTTCCTGCCCCCCGCATTTCGGGCAGGTGGGATATTCATCCGCATCATAGTAATGGCCATTGCCGCATCTTTTCAGATTCATCGCTGTTCCCTCCCTATTCGCGTTTCTTGATCCGGGTACATCTCAATGGTCGCCTCATCCAAAAACAGGTCAGCAAACCTTCGTATGCTTCCCGGCCTCCTGTCCCTGTCCCCGCCTAATGCTGCCCGGAGTGCATCGGTAATGCACTCCGGCACGGACTGCCCCAGGAAACGGAGATTTTCCTCAAACGTCTTTCCCTCCCAGCGCTGCCGCCCCGTAAGCATACTCCCTGCCAGGTTTGCCAACGCCCTGATATCCTTCTCAACTCCCGCCTGCCTGTCTTCCCCAGGCGGACTCCCGCCGAAACCGCCAATCCGGCAGCTGCCGTCCGGAGCCACAAAAATCCGTTCCCCGCAGATCTGCCCATGGCAGACCCCCAGCCGGTGAGCCGCCGCCAAAGGAACCGAAAGCTCCTGAACCAGCCACTGTACCTGTTCCGGCGGGCAGACATCCTGTTTTTGCAGCAATTGGTTCAAGGAAGTCCCTTCCGGGTACTCCAGGATCGCATAGGCACTTCCCCGGTCCTCTGTTACCGCCAGCACATTCAAAAGCCCCGGCGTATCATCCAAGGAAATCAGTTTCCGGCTGCCATCCACAAACCTGCCAAGGCATTCTGCATAATCCTTCTCTTTGGCGTCTTGCACCTTCACCGTCCCGTCTGCCGCACGGCAAACCATCCCTTGCGGAAAATACTCCATAACCAGCACCCGGCGGCGAAACAATGCATCCCATCCGATATACCAGAAGCCGTTGTCTCCACGGCAGCGGAATGTCCCGACAATATAACGTCCGTCCACGATGCCTCCTTCCTCCATGGCATCTGCAGGCGCGCTAAAACCCTGTCCTTTACAATAAGGGCAGGCCTCTTCCTTTTCCTGATACTCTTCCATACAGTTCAAACAACGCTTCATCTATGAACACTCCCGTGGCCAATGTTTTATTCGAGGTTTTCCTGATATGCCCTGTTCTCTTCCAGCCATCCGCTGCCTCCTGCCGCTGCCTCCGGTATCCTCCCGACTGCCGTTGCCAGGTCAGCCTGGTAGACATCAGCAAACACCTCGCACATGTCGCGGTTCATGGGGATCCCCTCCATCTCCCGCACTCCTAAGATGCTCTGGGCATTTCCGGAAAGAAGATAGCTGAGCAGCCACTGGGCGGCCTTTTTCTGGTATTTATCGGAGGATGCGCTGACGCTCCACATATGGTCAAACCGCACCCGCAGGTTTCCCTCCGGTATCTCCACCCGGAACTGGGCGGGCAGGTCTTCTGTCAGGCGCCGGTAATCTCCCGTATCCGAGAGATAACTCTCTGCCGCACCATCGATGAACAGCTGGTAGGCATCTGTCCGGATATCTTTCCCTTCCTCCTTGGCCAGCTGCCGGTACTCCTCTATGCACCCCTCCCCCATCAGTTCCTGGTAAATCAGAAAATCTTCTGCACGTACACAATGCTTCCCCTCTTGGCCTTCGGTATTCGTCCGGACGTAGACGACCGGAACCTGGAAGCATAACGGCATTTGTTTCTTCTCAGGAAACAGTTCCTCATATTGGTCCAAGAACCAGTACTGTCCCGGATCCCCGATTAACGCCATGGCCGTCTCCAACGGCTCCAGCTGATCCATGTGCTCTGCCCCAAGGCTGCTGCTCTCAAACAGTTCCGGCAATTCACCGGCCTCTGCCGCCGCGCTGAGTTTTGTTTCATAATCATCCGCTTCAAAAGCCTCTATCTCAACCGCCACCTGCGGATAAGCCTCAAGGAAATCCTCTGTCATAGCCTCTATCCGCCCCCTGGCAGCCTCCGGGGTATCCTCCCCGTCAGCCCTCACCCAGATACGCACGGTTGCTGGCTGAAGCGTCGCCTCCTCCTCCTGCTTCTGGTAACGGTGGAAAAAATATCCTCCCACTCCTGCCAAAAGTACCAGGGTTCCCGCGATCTGAACCAGCCTCAGCCGGCGGCGGCGGCGAAGTTCCCCCTCTACATCCAGCACCTGCTTCTTACTCATCAGGGCATCCCTGAACTGGTCGGTATTTTGGAAACGCAGTTCCAGCTTCAGCGCCATCGCACGCATCACGGCATTGCTCAGGCTTTTGGGAATCTCCGGGTCGAGCTTATGCGGCGCCACCAAATGGTCTTTTTGGACCCGGTCGGTCGATTCCTCCGGCTTGATGCCGGTCAATGCGAAATAGGTCGTCGCCCCCACCGCATAGATATCGGTCTGCGGCCCCTGGAACCCATTGGTGCTGTACTGCTCCGGCGGGGCATAATGGGGGGTAAGCACCGTTGACATCTCCGTGGCCTCAAACCGGGCCGCACCGAAGTCAAACAGCTTTACCACGCCGTTGTTAAAGATAAAAATATTGTTCGGATTGATATCACGGTGGACAATTTTTTCTTTATGGACCTCCCTCAGCGCATCCAGCACTGCCAAGGCCACCCCGACAGCCATTGCCTGGCTCACCTTGCCCCCCTGCCCTGCTATGTACTCCTTATACGTCATACCGTCCATATATTCCATGACCATGTATGCCGTATTCTTTTCCTCAAAAAAATCGTATACGTCCACAATGTTGGGATGGTCGTTAAATTTGGCCATCTTCCGGGCTTCATTCAAAAACCGCGCCTTCCCCTTTTCAAATTCCTGGGCATTTTTCTCGGAATAAGAACGCACCTCCATGGTGCCGGGGGTTCTGGTCACAATACTTCCCGGATAATATTCTTTTATGGCAACCATCTTGCCGAATGTATTGTCCCAGGCTTTGTATACAATACCGAACCCGCCTGCATTCACGGATTCGCCAATCATATACCGCCCGTCTGAAAGCAGCGCCCCTGGTTCCATATAATACAAATCATGAGCCTTGGCTTTCCGGCTATAGCCGCAAAACGGGCAAAAATTCGCTTCTTCCTGGTATTCCTGCATACAGTGATAGCAACGTGCCATGCTATTGCCCCTCCGTCTTCCCGTCACGGTACTGTATCAATACAACCGTGGTATTATCCTGTTTTTTCACAGCCTGTGTAAGCGCCATGTTTACCAGGCGCTTTGCACTGACACGTGCATCGGTCCGATTGTCTGTCAGCATCGCCTTGATCTGCTGTGGATTCAGGCTTTTATACAGGCCGTCGCTGCAAAGCAGAAGCTGGTCTCCCGGCCCGAGCCGCAGCTGTGCCCGGCATCTGTCAATCTGCGAAAGCTTCCCGCTGCCCAAATAGCTGGTCAGCGCCTCCGCCATCTTGCTGTTGACCTCCTGGTCATAATGTGCCTGGGTCACTGCCCCCTTCTTTAAGGCATCTTCCAGGTAATTCCGGTAATTGTGGTCCCTTGTAAGCTGGGTCAGTTCGCCCTTATGCAACAGGTAAATCCGGCTGTCCCCTACGGAAACCCAGTCGGCCAGCCCATCCTCCCTGACCACCGCCGCTACCATGGTGGTTCCTGCATCCAGGCTCCTGCCGTCCTCCGACTCCAGCCCATGCACCCGGGCATCCATGCGGGCGGCTTCCTCGCAAAGAAAATCCACAATCCCCCCTGTCGGCTGCTTTCTGTCATAATCTTCCAAAAGCATGGTCACCGCTGCCCGGCTCGCACGTTCCCCGCCCTTAAGCCCGCCCATGCCGTCACATAAAACTGCCAGCGTTCTGTCCGGATAGGCCAGGATCCCTGCAAAATCCTGCTGGGACTTGCGGTTCCCAAGGATGCTGTATGCCTCCGCCACAATCTGCCCGGAAGCAGCGCCTTTTCTGAACCGCAGAATATTATTCTCACTCATAGGAATCCCACACTCTTCCTTCCCGGCAGAATGCAACAAACTCAAACTCGCTTTCCCCGGCCTTCACCAGGTCCCCGGAGGAAATCCTGACTGCCCCCTGCAGTTCCCCGCCATTTAAAAGAGCCCGTCCGCCCGGCTGCTCCACGGCAAAAAACGCATTGCTCTTGTCGTCATAGACGACAGCCAGCGCCACTTCTGCCAAGCCGGGGTCGCCCACCAGGATATCGGCCCGTTCTCCGCTGCCTAAGCGGTTAAAGCCCTTGTACAGACGGTAATCACAGCCCCGCTCCGGCCCATTTACACAAACCAGCCACCCGGCTATGAAGCCTGCCTGCTTCTTCTCTGCTACAGGCGCACCCACCCCCTGGATTACCGGAGTTTTGGGGAGTGCTATGGTACGGTCGTCGTCATCCTCTGCCATCTGCGGCACGGCCTCTTGTGCCTTCGGTATAGCAATCGTGCGGTCATCGTCCTCTTCCCCGGCCCACCGGCTCATCTCCTGCGCCTTCGGTACCGCGATCGTGTGGTCATCATCTTCCTCTTCCCACCGGCTCATCTCCTGCTCCTTCGGCACCGCTACCGTGTGGTCGTCGTCTTCGTCATCCTCCCACAGGTTCATCTCCTGCTCCTTTGGTATTGCTACCGTGTGGTCGTCGTCATCATCACTCTCCCACAGATCCATCTCCTGCGCCTTCGGCATCGCTACCGTGTGGTCATCGTCTTCGTCATCTTCCAAAGATAATACCGGTTCTGCCGGCATCGCCACCGTGTGGTCGTCATCGTCATCCTCCGGCAAAAACGGCGCAGACGCCACCGGCATCGCCACCGTAACATCCTCATCCTCTTTCAAAGCCGGAGCCGCTGCCTCCTGTTTTTTCCCTTCCGACCTGTGGAAAAAAGAAAAACGCCTCGGCTTCGCTGCCTCCTGCTGCTGTTCCTGCTCCATAATCGGAAGCACGCCACAATGTGGGCACTGTGAAAACTTTGTATTATCGTAATAGTGCCCTTTACTGCATTTTATGATCGCCATAACATCCTCCTCTGTCCGCCCATTCTTTTATGAGTCAATCCACACCGCAACGGCCGAATAATTATCCATATTTGTCCCGCGGCCATTTTTGCAGACAATCTCCTGCATTAAAGCAAGCCACTGCTCCGGGTCGGATGCCCGCTTTAGGGAAGCTTCCATCTTCTTCTCCTCTATCAATTCCCAAAAGCCGTCCGAGCAGAGCAAAAATGCCTGCTGCCCTGATCTCTTCACCGGCTGGGATTCCTGGTAATTGACCTCGTCTGCATCTGTTCCCAGCACCTTAAGCAGGCGGTTCCTGTCCGGATGGCGGCGTATCTCCTTCTCCCGGATCTCCCCTGCCGAAACCAACATCTGAGGAACACTATGGTCAAGGGTACGCTCCTTAAGCTTCCCCTTCACAAAATAATATAGCCGGGAATCCCCGATATGCCCCCACCGCAGCTGATCCTTCTCCACCTCCAGCACCACCAGCGTCGTCTTCATATCGCGGCAGTTTAAGTCCTCCTGCTGCCGCCCCGCAACCGATGCCTGTGCTGCCTCAAAAGCCTCCTGTAAAAAACTGTCCCCCCTGCTTCCCTGCGCAAACTTTACAACCACAGTTTCTATAGCCAGTTCGGATGCTACCTCTCCCATGCCATGCCCGCCAAGACCGTCCGCCAGCAAAAAACAATATGTCTCCCCATCCTGGTACATGCCGACACTATCCTCATTATTCTCTCTGCATCCCCTGTTGCTCAACAGTGAAAACCGAATCATCCGGCCACCCCCTTGCTCCCACCATTTACCATATTTTTTTATTATAGCATAAACACATTTTTTGTCAAAGCAGAATCACTATTTTTACAGGTTTTTAAACAATTTTCGACATTTTTGTAACCATCCGGGCTCCTCCTCCCTTTCTTTTTTCCGGGGCATGCCGC